>JANNWJ010000029.1:0-142681 GCA_031414755.1 Pirellulaceae bacterium
CGTCTTTAATCAAATTCCACTGTTTGTCCGTCAAGCGATTCCGTGCCATGATAGTCCGTCCTTGTAAAACAAAAATCGAAAAACAAAGTTTCGCATTTTTCGATTCGTCAATACAATACGAGTTTTCTGACATAGCCTAGTACTTTCCTGTTTGGAATCGAAATAATACAGCATCCTTGCCAATACGCGGGCATGAGATTCGTCATTTGTTGATTGAAAAACCCCAAGAGATTTCAAAAAAAAGCGATTGCCAAAAGGCCTCAACATCAAAAGCCACGAATCAATGTAGACGGCTGGTTCGCTAAACAGAGCATCAATTGCCATGCCTGTGTACGCATCGTCATTATCATTCAGTACATTAAGACCTGCCAAGGCACAAAGGGCACGAAAGCGGACCCGAGGATTTTCATTCGACTTGCCAAGGATATTGCGAAGTGGTTGTCGAAAATCGGTGTTGGACTTATTTGCGATCGCCACCGCAGCCATCACTTCCGTTGGGCTGCTGTCGTCACGAGTAATATCTACAACAACTTGTGGGGCATAATTCGTGTCAAAAACGAGCAAGCCCAGGCGCGCTCTACGTTTATGTTCTTCGGTGCCTGTGTTCAGAAGTTCCTGCAACTTGGGAACAACTCGGGATTGGTACAATGGCAATTGGGCGACAACATTGGGTAACTCGCTGTGATTCAGCCCTTTGACTCGTTCGGTCAAAACGCTGGCATACGCTTCTTGACTCTGTTTGACCAATGCCCACGCAATCAGCCCACCCACCACGATCAAGATTGTGGCGGCGAGGGAGGCGTCCTTGACAAACCGGCGACGAGCTGAGTTCATCACTACTCGTTCATTGCCGGTGAACCGATGCGGACGCAACAAAAACCCCCACGACAACCATTCCAGATGATTTGGCAGGTTGTCCGGCTGTCTGCCGGCAATTACCTCGGAGGCCAACCGTTGCAGGCGCAGTTCGGCCCGGCCCCGACGAGTGTCGCCCAGCCATTTGTCCTGCCAGGCACGGATCGCTGGAACCAGGTAATCATGGGTTAGCTGATAATGACGTTTGCCTGTACTTTTTTTGTCTTCATCGACCTCCACTGTTCCGGAAACATCTGGATCAGAACGGGTTATTAAACGCAATTCACCGTCCAGCAAGGCGATTAAGTTTTTGAACGGCATGGAATCAACTGCCAAACTGGCTGCGTTGGCCAAATCGGCTTCCCCTTTCATGGCTCCGCGAATATCGGTCCCGGCGGCAGGTAGTAACGAACAAAGCAGCCGAAAGGCTGCCTGGTGCGGCACCTTGCGATTTTGGGGCCCCAACTCCCGGTCCAGAAACTGTACCCCGACGCCGGCGACGTTCCCGGCTTCGCGCAAGTTCGCTACCGACCAGGGCTGGTTCTTGAACATCTCGGCGAACACGGTTAGCCGGACGCAAATGACGTGCTGGTCTTCCACCTGGTCGTCCACGGCACGATTTACAAAATCAAGTTCTTCGTTCGAAAGTTCATCAATTTTGTCTGACGACAAACGATCGTAGGCGTGCCCCAGCATCGCCAGGATTTTTCGGGCATGTTTCCGATCAAACAGGTCAATGATTTGTGTGTTCTGCCCTTCTCGCAAATCCATTCCCAATTCGTCGGCAAAGCGCGACATCGACATCAGAAAGTCGTCCCGGACCAACAGCAAGCATTGCAGGTTTTCACCGTCACAATGTCGCAAAGCGTTGACCAGTTCCGTTGGGTCGAACTCGCCGACCGCACTAAGACGCTGTTCGAACTGATCAAGGCAAATCAGGATTTTCTTCCGTGAATCCTTTTGCCATTTCCCTTCACGGAGTCCGGCAAAAATCTCCGGCAACGACGATTGATCAGCGGGGATGTTGAAGGCATTGCGCAATGCCCCAAGCAACCGGACATCGGTATCAGCGCGGGTCGATTCGACGTATATGCACTTTACCTGATTGTCGATTAACGGAATCAATCCAGCTTTTACATACGATGATTTGCCGCAACCACTCGGTCCGTAAATCACACCGATGGGTACTCGATCCTCGTAGGCCACCGGTTCAAGGATGCGGTGCCTCCAGAAACGAATGCTGGCCGGGATTCCGTTCTCATCGCGCGGACCAGGCAGCAGTCTCAGAAAAAACGGGGCATCGTTGGCGGTATAGGAATGCAGGCCCTTGGGTACGAATTTCGGAAGGGGTCGTTTGCCACCTTCTGCTGTGGGTGACGCTGCGGCGGGTTGTTGCAACCACCGCTGCAAGCTTTCCGCTAACTTCCGGGCCGTCAGCCTTCGACCCGGCTTTTTCTCCAGGCACTGCAGACAGACTCGATCCAGCTTCGGGTCAACCCGATGATTCAACACATGGGGTGGCTCGGGGTCCTTCTGGGAAATTTCCGCGAACAGGATCTTGTCCCTCGGGCCGCCAAACGGTCGACCACCGGTCAATAGTTCGTAGAAAACGATTCCCAGACTCCATACATCGTAAAATCCACCGACTTGATACATGCGACCGGAGACCACTTCCGGAGAGAAATAGTATTTGGTCCCGCAAACCGGTTGTCCGATCGTTTCGTAACGCTTGCTGCTGTGAATGGCCAGCCCAAAGTCAGCGACATAGGGTTTGCCCCCTTTGTCGACAAGTATATTCTGCGGCTTGATATCCCGGTGAATAACCCCTTCCCGGTGTGCGTATGCCAAAGCATCGGCAATCAACGCAACTAACAGTCCGACATCCCGTTGATTCAGATCCGTTTGTTGCATGAACATTTTCAAGTTCATTCCATCAATAAAATCCTGCACGATAAACACGTAGCTGTCGATGTTTTCAATCGCCCGGGTGCCGACGATGCCCGAATGCTTAAGCCTCATCGCCATTTCGGCTTCTGCTTTCACCTGGTCCATTTCCTCCGCGGACGAGTGGTACCTGTTCCTGGGAAACTTCAAAGCGACCGTTTCGTCGGTGCGAATGTCGGTCGCCCGGCACACGATCCCAAAGCCGCCGGACCCGATTCGCGATATTTCACGATAGGGACCCAGTTCTGCGGGAATTTCTGAGTGACCGGCGACTTCGATGATCAAGAGTGAGTCGTCGGATACGGATTCCTCGCCGATTTGACTTTTTGTCGTTCGGAGAACCGTCTCCCTGACACAATCAGGATAAAGTTTTTGAACTCGTTCCAGCGCGCCTTCAACGGCCTGTTGATGATCGGCAAAGCGCAAAAAGTATCCGCTCGGGTCGATGGGATGACCGGCGGCACAGCGCAAGTCCATTTCCAGATGTATCAATTCCGCGACGATCCCGTGCTGGATTTCCCCCTTGTTCATGTCGATTCCCAATGGCTCTACCAATGGATCGATTTCGTCCCGAAATTCCTCGATGACAAACGAATGATCCCTGTGCCAGCGGATTTCAAATGCGCGGACGACGCGATCAAGCGCCTGTCCAAATTTAGAAGCGTTGTTATCGGGCGTTTGATTCATTGTCCATTTCCGGATTCCAGGCGTTTCGCATTTCTCCCAGCCAGCGTTCCACGGTTCGATGGCTGGATCCGATTTGGTTGGCGATTTCGAGGTTGGTGAATCCCTGCAATTTCAACAGGGCAACTTGCCGATGTTCGTCGTTTTCAAAGCTGTTCAATCGCAACCGAAGAGCCTCTGACATTTCTTGCTCAAAATCTGCCGTGGGCATCATGTCTGGAATACCGGCCAAACCAGGCGAAACGATCGAATCACCCTTTTCCAGAAAGACCGATTCACCCCGGACTGCTCCCCCGCCTCGTCGTTGTGCATTCCCCTTTTTAATTTGGTCGATGGCGCGGCGGTCGACCAGCAAGCATAAAACTTGCCATAGATCATGGCGATCATGCAGCTTCGAAAAACGCCCTTGCTGGACTTGCCGAAAGAAATCGGCGAAGGCTTTCTGTACGACATCCTCTTCGTCCTCGGCTTTTCGAGGGATGGCTTTTAGTCGTTTGTCGGCCAACCGAATTAGTCGCTCGATAAAACGTTCCCAGGTTTTCTGGGCGGCCAATTCGTCTCCCAGTCGCAAGCCTTCAATGTACTGCGAGATTGAATGCGCAGAATTCGAGTTTTGGGAAGTGGTCATCATGGAAATTCCTGTATATGAACAAGCTGATTCTAGCCCTTATGGAAATGATGTCAAAAAAAGTTAATTCCGTGGCGGGAAAACCAGGCCTCTGGCGAGACAGGAATAGCAAAAGTCAGCAAATGTGGCTGGCCAAAAAAAGGAACCCTGTCACCCAAGGAGATTCACAATGATCCTACGAGCAAATAGTTGTTACTCGCAATTAGACACCATTTGCCGCCAGGCCGAGGAACAGTTTTCGAACCTGATGGCGAACGTGAAAAATGCTGCCACGCTAAGAGGTGATTTGCATGAACTTCAGGACTTCCTGGAATGCGTGCCATTGGCAACTGACGAATACGAATTGACCGTTGCCCGAATTAACAACGCCCGGCGTTATCTTGAGTCCAACGAGCAAGGCGCGGCCAAGTACGAGATTCGTCAACTGATTCGCAGTCTGCGGGGGCGTATGGTCTCTGACGGGTATACCCAAGCTGTCGTCGGATGGATCGGCGAAGATGTCGACGAGCCTTCCCAAAACGCAATCCCCGCCGCTTGACCCGAACGAGAAAAACGGACAGGACGTATTAGCGAGCAGAAACTCAGATGAGGTAACGGCATCCTTCCAGACAACGGCTTACACCCACAAATGCAAAAGCGCGTAACAAAGCGGGCCGGTGACGGCGACGTAAAGCCAAACGGGAAAGACAATCTTCGCGAAGCGGCGATGTTTGTTGAACTGGTTGGTGGTCGCCAGGACCCAGGTGTACAAGATGAATGGAAAGCTCACAGCGGCAAGTACCACGTGCGAAATCAACAAGGAAAAATAAACGATTCGAATGGAACCGTCTCCACTGAATCGGTGTTCTTCATTCGTAAAGTGGTAAGCGACGTAACACAACAAAAATGCAATCGACCCGACAAGGGCAGTGTTGATCGCCGCTCGATGGGCGGCAACGTTTCCGCTTTTGATGAAAACTACCGCCATCATCAACGTGACTGCAACACCGACATTGATTATTGAATAAACGCCAGGCAGCCAATCGGTTGTAACGCCATCAGGCAATTCGATTTTTATTTGCCGCATCGCGCCAATAAGACCGAGTACGACCACCGTCAGAATGGCGACGACGAAATTCAAACGGCAAGCGAGCGGAAAATTGGGTTCGCGCGTCAACCATTCGTTGCGGGTTTGATTACTACTCATTGATTTCAATGGCGATTTAACAGCGGAAGAGCCTTTACAGGAATTGCGGGCGTTGCCATACCAGTCTATTCCAGATCTACAAAAAAAATGAGCCGTCGTGTCGAATGGACACAACGGCTCTATGATGATCAGCCCCAACATAATCGGCGGCTGGTTGTACGATTGACGACCGGATTAATACATGTCGTCGTGGCCACCGTGGCCCGCTTTGCCCTTATCCTTTTTGGGGATGTCGGCAATTAGCGCGTCACTGGTCAGCAACAATACGGCAACGCTCGCTGCATTGACGAGTGCCGTTTTGGTAACTTTGGCCGGGTCGATGACGCCGGATTTTACCAGGTCTTCGTACTTGTCAGTCATGGCATTGTAGCCAACGTTTTCCTTGCTTTCCAGAACACGTTCGCAAACGATACCACCATCTTGTCCAGCATTGGATGCGATCATCGTCAACGGTGATCGGCAGGCACGGACCACAATTCCGTAGCCGGTTTTGTGATCGTCGGACGCATCATCGGCGATTTTTGCCTTGCCCGCAGCACGAATCAACGCGACACCACCACCGGCGAGGATACCCTCTTCGACGGCAGCGCGAGTCGCATGCAACGCGTCTTCGACACGAGCTTTTTTCTCTTTCATTTCGGATTCGGTTGCGGCACCGACGTTGACCTTGGCAACGCCACCGGCCAATTTGGCCAGTCGCTCTTCCAGTTTTTCTTTATCGTAGTCGCTGCTGGTATTTTCGATTTCGCGGCGGATCTGGTCGATTCGCGATTTGATTTCGCTGCTTTTGCCAGCACCTTCGATGATCGTCGTATTGTCCTTGTCGATAAGGACTTTCTTGGCGCGACCGAGATCGGCAAGTGTCAACGACTCGAGTTTGCGACCGAGGGCTTCAAAGATCGCGGTGCCACCGGTGAGGATCGCGATGTCTTCCATCATGGCCTTGCGACGATCGCCGTAGCCAGGAGCCTTGACGGCGGCACAGGTCAAAATGCCACGCAAACGGTTGATCACAAGTGTGGCCAGCGCCTCGCCATCGACGTCTTCGGCAACGATCAGCAGCGATTTGCTTTGCTGAACAACTTGCTCCAGAACGGGTACAAGGTCCTTGATGCTGGAAAGTTTTTTCTCAAAGATCAGAATGTACGGATCTTCCAGGACACATTCCATTGCGGCGGGATCAGTCACGAAGTATGGCGACAGGTAACCGCGGTCAAACTGCATTCCCTCGACCCACTCGACTTCGGTTGTCAGGCTTTTGCCTTCGTCGACTGTGATAACGCCATCTTTGCCGACTTTTTCCATGGCACCGGCGAGCAATTCGCCAATTTCACGGTCGTTGTTGGCGGCGATCGAAGCGACGTTTGCCATCTCTTCTCGCGTTTTGACTTTGATTGACGCTTTGGTCAACAGCTCGGTAATATCGGAAACGGCCTTTTCGATTCCCATTTTCAATTGAATCGGGTTCACGCCAGCGGTGACGGCTTTAAGGCCTTCATTGAAAATCGCTTCGGCCAAAACCGTGGCGGTCGTTGTTCCGTCTCCGGCGACATCGCTGGTTTTGCTGGCGACTTCGCGAACCATTTGAGCACCCATGTTTTCATAGGTATCTTCCAGTTCAATTTCCTTGGCAACACTGACACCGTCCTTGGTAACGGTCGGCGAGCCAAAGCTTTTTTGCAGGATAACATTTCGACCTTTTGGGCCTAATGTAACTTTGACGGCTCGTGCCAGTTTGGAAACGCCGCGACGAATCGCTTCGCGTGCTTCTTGTTCAAAGGCAATCATTTTTGCCATGACTAACTCCGGTTATTTTAGGTTATCTAAACTTGTATTATCAAAACGTGTAATTTCGTTTGGTGGGTTGTGTCCGCCGATCGTAATGTCGACTATTCGATAACGGCCAGGACATCGTCCTCGCGCATTAACAACAGTTCCTGATCGCCGACTTTTAGTTCTTCCGGTCCATAAGTCGTGAAAAGGATGCGATCACCTTCCTTGACTTGCAATGGGCTGCGCGTGCCGTCCTTGAGCATTTTGCCTTCCCCAACACTTAGAACGATACCGCGAGCTGGTTTGTCGCGAGCCGAGTCGGGGAGCAAAATACCGCCACTTGTCACATCTTCAGATTCGTCGCGTTGTACGACGAGCCGGTCTCCCAGCGGTTGCAAATTTACCTTGGTCTTGCCTGGTTTCTTTTTGGTGGCTGTTGCCATAGGGGATTTCCTCCGGAAATTTTCTGGTTTTTTTTGGGTTATGGGTATATCGGGAAACCCAGGCCTCGAACGAGGCGCAGGTTCATAAATGCCATTTGGCAAGTTCCTGCAAAGTATGCAGGTTGGTTCGTGTTGCCCCCGTCGGACACGAAGTGCAGCCGCATCAGGCTGACAGTTTTGCGCACCTGCAGCAAGGATATGTACCTCTTTCGCAACCGGCGCGCCAATCGGCTTCGTGTTGTTTCAAAATTGGTAGAATAGCTGTTTTTTCTCGAATGATGTTACGTTTGGCGCGTGCCAAATAACGTTCAAAAAGAGAGACTTTAGGTTTTCATGGAGTCGCCAGCCGGACCGGGTGCTGTCAATATGGCAGACAGAATTCCTCCGCCGATTCTTGATCGATTTCGACCCGATCTTTGCCAAAAGTAGTTCCAAAAACAACGGTACGGATTTGTAATTAATGCGAGTCGAAAAGAATTTGATTACGGGATACAGCGGAAGTTCGCCGTTCAGGCGACCAAAAACCGCGATTTTCGGTCAACAATCAACGGCTTTTCACCGGCAAAACCGTTATCTTGGAATCCCTGTTATCCGGTTGGACGCAATTGATCTCAATTAATGCTTGCCAATAATTATCCGGCTGACAAAATAGGACTGGTATCCGGAATTACCTATATACCTTCGCTTTCAACGGAATCCTTATCACGATGGCAATCAAGAGTTCTTGCAAGTGCGGATTTTCGTTCAATGCCAAAGATGGTTTGGCGGGAAAAAACGTTAAATGCCCACGTTGCCAGGAAGTGGTAAAAATCGCATCGGCAACTGCAAAAGTCGCTGCGTCCGCGGGAATCGCAACACGCCAGGTCAACAAAAAACTGTTGGACTTGTTGGACGATGCCGGAGTTCGGTCAACTCCCAAAGGTCCGGTTTGCGCCGCGTGTGGCGACGAAATGAATCCGACCGCGATTATTTGCATTGGTTGTGGCTACAACGTCGCAACTGGCCAGTATTTGGAAACGTATACCGACGACAATTACGCATCCGAAAACGAAACGGCCGGGATGACCGCTGCACAAAAGGCAATGGTCAAGGCCCAAAAGGAGATCGCTGAAACTCCCATTGGTGGCGAGGACCAGGATTTCGGCGATGGTGCTGATTCCTATATTATTGCGATGGCTGGATTCGCGATATTCGCCGTCCTGGTTTTGTTGGGACTTGGCGTCGTTCTGATTATGGATTCAATCACCGACGAAATTAATCCTGCGATGATCAGTGCTATTGCATCTTCGTTGATTTACGTCGCCTGTACCATATTTATCACGATTGTCGGATTTCGATCAAAGCCTGGCCACGCGATCGCTTGCGTTCTGACGGGCGGACTCTATTGCCTGATTTACGGTTTCCTGCAAGGTAAGGGAACGATTGCCGCAGCAGTCATTCAAATCGTTTCGGTTGTGATTGGTGGCGGGTCATGGCTTTATTGTTATAACACCGGCTTGCTTTAGAAATTATTTGCAGGCTTGTGATTAGTCCAATTCTTTTAACAGCAAAATGTCAGTCAGTGAGTTCCTGCACGCGCAAGGTTTCTGAGTATTTGCAATCTCCGAATTCCCTTGTTTCATGGCGTACGCGGGATTCTGGAATTTAGCGCCGTTGATTTCGGCATGAATTTGACCCCATGCCAATTTTGCCACGTCAATACCGCTTCGGCAATTTCTTCATGCTAATCAAGTTGGGTAATTTGACAGACCCAAAACCTGGTTTTTCTACAAGTGCAGAAGTGATTTAGGCATAGACTGGTTTTGCCGACATAGGTACCCTGAATCCGGTAATTTCCGAGTTTCCACGTCGCTGAATGAACCTGGCGCTGCGCCCATGAACCAAAGACCATTCTTCAACAGACATCTGCCGTTCTTTGGAACGCTCTCGATGTTGATCCTGTGCGGCGTTTTCTTTTTGCTTCCGTTTATTCTGCGTGGCGCACGGGAAGCTGTCGACGGAATCAAAAACGATGTGGCCGACTGGCTTCCGAAGTCGTTTCAGGAAACCACAGAGCTGAATTACTTTCGAGAGCATTTTGTAGGCGACCAGTTTGTCGTGGTGAGTTGGGAAGGATGCACCGATCGCGATCCAGCCTACAAATGGTTTTATGACAAGGTCAAGGAAGAGTCGCTGGCTGGCGAGAAACTGGACCTGGAACGGCTGGCTCTAATGGACAAGGCGAGCCAGGAGTATGCCGACCTCAAGGAAGAAATCGAGGCCCGCCAATGGGCAACGGAACTTGGCCTGCAGACAACCGGAACGTATTACGAAAACTGGGGACTTTATAAAGAAAAATGGCTGCAGGGAAAGAACAAGCAGTGGTATTTTGTGCGGCAGGACGGCAGCGTTTTTCGCTGGAGTGGACAAAACAATCTCATCGATGGTGCGTCGCGATTTTTCAAACGGTTCCTCAACGGTCAAAATGAAGCCATAGGAACTTTTGTCAAACGGTTCGGCGAGGAGAAAAATAACCGGTTTTACAATTCACCGGAACTTTTGTGCGCGAGATTTTTTGTCGACATTATTACTGGTCCGGATATCTTCGAACGAATGGCCGGTCCCGATGGCACGATGAAAGTCGGAAACTACAAATCCGATGATTTGGCATCGTTTCAGGCAGAAGTCGAAACTCACAAGCGGTTAACGGGTGTCTTGTTCGGACCGACCCCAACGCCGGATTTCAACTGGACTTACGAGTCCTTGTTAACGGTTGTGCCACAGGACACGAGCAGCTTGCTGGACGAAAACAGCAAGCCTGTCTTTGAGGCATTTGTTTCCGGGCTGGTGGCCCAGACCTTTGCCGGAGACATTGAGAAACTTCGAACCGCGCCGCAATCAACCCAGTTGGAACACTGGTATTACTTGTGGCGAAAAATGGAGATTCCTGCTCCCCCCCGTCAAACCTGTTTCGTCGTGACTTTGAACGACCCGGTCCTCGACGAATTGGCACGCGTTGTCGGCCGCCCCGTACTTGGGAAGCCTCGTGGCCGGATTCTGGAAATTGCATCGGGAAGTTGCGGCATCGAACCCAATCACTTGCATATAGGTGGACCCCCGGTCGACAACGTAGCCATCGACGAAGAAGGATCCATTACGCTGTTTCGGCTTGTTGGATTGTCTGCGGTAATCGGAATGGGGTTGGCCTGGATTTGTTTTCGCAGTATTCCTTTGACCTTGATGGTTTTCTTTGTCGGGGGCGTTTCGGCGATTATGAGCCTGGCAATTGTCTGGTATGCCGGCACGACAATGGATGCGATTCTGATGACGATGCCGTCACTGATTTACGTGATGGGACTTTCGGGCGCAGTTCACGTTGTCAACTACTACAGGGAAGCAGTGGCCGAACATGGCGAAGAGCACGCTGCCGACATTGCTGCAAAAAATGGCCTTTGGCCCAGTTTTCTTTGCGCATCCACCACGGCCATCGGGCTTGCATCACTGTGTACCAGTGATCTGACACCCATCAATAAATTTGGAACCTATTCGGCAATTGCCGTGATGGCAACATTCGTTTTACTGTTCACCTATTTGCCGGCGTCACTGACGATTTGGCCGACGACAAAAAAGCGCGCTCGGCGCGATGTTGAACATTCGAATGAAAATAAAGCGGTTGTTGCCTGGAATAGTGAGAAAAGCATTTGGGATGGTTACTGCAAGTTTATCATTCGGCACCACAGGCTGGTAATTGTGGCAACGATTATTTTTATGATTTGTACGTCACTGGGAGTTGGAAAGATCCAGACAAGCGTGCAACTACTCAAGCTTTTCCGAAACGACGCAAGAATCCTCGACGATTATCGCTGGATGGAATCGAAACTTGGCAAACTGGTTCCGATGGAAGTCTTGTTGCATGTGGATGGGGACTTGTCGCTTCGACCCCACGAACTGCCTGCACCAGAACAGATTACCAACGAGCAATATCTGGCCATCGACCTGAAGCTCGACTTGTTGCAGCGAATCGAATTATCCGATCGCGTTCGGCGCTATATCCTTCAGGTCTATGGTGATGAAAGTCCAGACCCGGAACGTCGCGTTATCGGCAACGTCATGTCTACTGACCTCACCACACCACTCAAGTGGGCGGTCGACTCCCAGGAGTTTGGGGCCCGATCGCGAATCTCGACCAATTCCGAATTGGAGTTCAAACGCGATGCCTTGCACGATCAGGACTTCTTGCGCGTTGACAAATCAACCAATGAAGAGTTGTGGCGTATTAGTTTGCGATTGGCTGCATTGAACGACCTTGACTATGGTCAATTCATCAGCGAAATCAAGACCGTTGTCGAACCGGTTCTGGCGGCCTATCGATACCGAATGATCGTGCTAAAGGAGATGCACAAAATCTACAATAACCGGGAACAAGGCAAACTGCTTGTTATCGGTCGCGCACCGTTCAGGAAACGAAACCCCGACGATCCAGAACCGCATATTGGTCTCGCGGCGGATGGTGAGGTTGATCAAACGGCCTTGTTTGTAAACACATTTCGTGATTTGCTGGAAAACTCGGCTTTTATCAGGAAGGGTAACCTTCGACGGCTTACGTGGCTCGACCCGGAACAACTTAAGGACAACCCGTTGTCCGAAGATAAATGGAAGCAGCTTGATGAATATGACTGCGTCGTTGTCGTCGGCGAACATCCACTGGTCGATCAGGAGCGAGTTAAAAAGTACGCCAAATCGTTGATCGTCGCCTCGGACTACAAATACATTATTGACAAGGAATCCAAAGAAGCCATGTCGGGAATGATGACGGCTAACGAACGCAAGGCCGAAGGGGACGAAAATTCCCTTGTCAAGGCGACGTATACCGGCATTGTCCCAATCGTATACAAGGCACAACGTGCGTTGTTGCAGAGTCTGATCCAAAGCATGATTTCTTCCTTTGTCTCAATCAGCCTTATTATGATGGTCTTGTTGCGGCCGTGGGGGCGTCGACTGACATTCGGAAATGCCTTGAGTTTCCGGGCCGGGTTTTACTCGATGCTACCGAACGTTTTTCCAATCATCGTGGTTTTTGGAATCATGGGTCATGCAGGGATCCTTGTTGATATTGGATCGATGATGACTGCCAGCGTTGCGTTGGGAATCGCCGTGGATGATACGATTCATTTCCTTACGTGGTTCCGCCGCGGCATCGCCGACGGCCTGGAGCGCAATGATGCCATTTTATATGGCTTTCGCCGAGTCGGAACGTCGATGGTGCAGACATCATTAATCGCCGGATTGGGTTTGTCGGCATTTGCGTTCAGCACGTTCATGCCGACACAGAGATTTGGCATGCTAATGCTGGTCTTGCTGTTCACTGCCGTAGCGGGCGATCTGATTTGCCTGCCCGCGATATTATCCAGTCGACTTGGCAAGGCTTTCTGCAACGTCGTACCGACCAAAAAAATCGACGACAGTCCTGACGAGATCGGCGGCAGTGCCGCGACTCAGGCATTGTCGTCTGCTGTGAACGGCGACTCGACAAGTGATCGACCGGCAACCACAGGCAACCAGGTTGAAGCGCCGCATATGTTGCAATTTCAAAAGCGCTTGAGCGATCAACAATAACGGTTGGGAGGCACTGGCCATGCCAGAGTCCGGTTCCCAGGGTGCGCTGCGCGACCCCGGGCTTTGATGTTTTACCGCTTCGCGGTGACGATGGGCCTTTTCACGGGGGTGAAAAGCCACGTGGCCGTTCTCTCCGTGAACGTGAGGCAAATTGTTTCGTTGTTTGTTTGCAGTGAGAAAGGGTGAGAATGGTGCCGCCCAAATTTTGCGCCCCAAATTTGAGGTACCCAATCAAAACGATTCCCAACACCGCAGGTGTTCAACAACATAGCCTTGGGTTGCGAAGCGCACCCAAGGATTACGAACCGACTCGAATCGCGACGCCGGGTTGTTGAAAATGCGTTCCTCACGTAGATTTTTGGGTTTCAACCACCCCAATTCCTTGCTGCTAGGCAGTTTGGCCGGGTCGTTCTCGGTGATCTGGTTCTTGCAGCTACGCTACCAATTCAAACGGACTTGCACATGCTTGTCGCTATCCCTCGCGAAAACTCCAGCGATGAATGTCGTGTGGCAACCAGTCCTCAAGCCGTCGCCAGGTTGCTGAAACTCGGTTATCAGGTGCAAGTCGAAAACGGTGCCGGTGATCGGGCGAATTTCCCGGACACTCTGTACGAAAGTGCCGGAGCGACCATTAGCAGTGACGCCCGTGCCTTGTGGGGAAATGCCGACATTGTTCTCACGGTAAATCCGCCGTCTCCCGAAGAACTTGATTGGCTCAAGTCGGGTGCAAACTTGATTGGCTTCTTGTGGCCCGCGCGCAACAGGCCCCTGCTCGAATCGCTTGAGCGCAAAAACATTACGGCACTTTCGATGGATTGCGTGCCGCGAATTTCCCGCGCTCAAAAAATGGATGCCCTCAGTACGATGGCCAACATCGCCGGGTACCGGGCCATTGTGGAAGCCGCTCAGTATTTCGGCAGTTTTTTTACGGGACAGATCACTGCCGCAGGCAAGGTCCCACCAGCAAAAGTACTTGTTATCGGTGCTGGCGTTGCCGGCTTATCGGCGATTGGTGCGGCAAAGAGCCTTGGGGCCATTGTTCGTGCCTTTGATACGCGCGCCGCAGTCAAGGATCAAGTCAAAAGCATGGGGGCCGAATTTCTGGAGCTGGAATTCAAGGAATCCGGCGAAGGTACCGGTGGCTATGCAAAAACGATGAGCAAGGAATTTATTGAAGCCGAGATGGCTTTATTTGCTCAGCAGGCGAGAGAGGTTGACATCATTATTACGACAGCCCTCATCCCAGGAAAGCCCGCACCGAAACTGATTACGACCGATATGGTCCGGTCGATGAAACCGGGAAGCGTCATTGTCGATCTGGCTGCGGAGAATGGTGGCAATTGCGATTTGACGCAGCATGGAAAAATCGTCCGCGAACATGGTGTCACCATTGTTGGTTACAGTGACTTGCCCAGTCGATTGCCCACTCAGTCATCAACACTGTATGCAAACAACCTTGTCAACCTGATCAGCGACATGACACCCGGTAAGGACGGGCTGCTGGTAGTTGATCTAGACAATCAAGTGGTGAGAGGGGCTCTGGTGACCTATCAGGGAACGACCACCTGGCCACCTCCATCGATTGAGCCTTCGCCAAACGATGTCGCAAAAAAAACCGCATCGGAATCGGTTGCGGTCGTTACCGCTTCGGGCAAGTCAATTCAATTTCTGCCGATGCTTGTTTGCGGGGCAATTGGACTGGTAATGATTGGCCTGGTTGCCTGGTTCGCGCCGACTGATTTTGTCGAACATTTCACAGTGTTTGTGCTGGCCTGCTTTGTGGGCTGGCAATTGATCTGGAACGTAACGCCCGCGTTGCATACGCCATTAATGAGCGTCACTAACGCGATTAGCGGGATCATTATTGTTGGGGCCATGTTGCAAATGGTTGACGGTTTTTCGTTAACGAGCGTCCTGGCATTTTTGGCGGTGCTTGTAGCGATGATCAACGTCGCTGGTGGATTCTGGGTGACCAACCGCATGCTTGGCATGTTCAGAAAGCAGGATTAGGAAATGCCGGAAAGTTTGCCTTTGGTTGCTTATTTAATTGCAGCAATTTGTTTCGTTTTCAGTCTTGGCGGACTCGCCAAACATGAAACAGCCCGGCGCGGAAATATGCTGGGTGTTGTCGGCATCTTGCTGGCCATTCTTGTGACGCTCTTGAGTGGCGATATCCGTGGTGGAGTGCCTTCGATCCTCGTCGCAATCGGATTAGGATCGGCCATCGGGATCGTGATCGCTATTCGGGTAAAAATGACGTCAATGCCCCAGTTGGTCGCCATCCTTCACAGCTTTGTCGGCCTGGCTGCGGTGCTCGTTGGAATTAGCAGCTACCTGGACCCTGCCCAGGCCGATATCGCGCATCCCCTGGCGGGACCGGAACGTCTGATTCATCTTTCCGAAATTTTCGCGGGCGTCTTCATTGGCGGTATTACCTTTACCGGTTCGATCGTGGCATTTGGAAAACTCGATGGCCGAATCAGCAGCAAACCGTTGATGCTGGCTCATCGCCATTTACTGAATCTCGGAGGGATTCTCGGTTGTGTCGCATTTGGACTCTGGTTTCTTGCGACGCAATCGATTGGCCTTGGAATGATCCCGCTTGTTTTGATGACGTTGATTTCATTTGCCATAGGCGTCCATTTGGTAATGGCGATCGGCGGCGCTGATATGCCGGTTGTGGTTTCGATGTTGAACAGCTACAGCGGTTGGGCGGCGGCGGCTACAGGGTTCCTGTTGAATAACGACTTGTTGATCATCACAGGCGCGCTGGTTGGTAGCAGCGGTGCAATCCTTAGCTACATTATGTGCGCCGCCATGAATCGCTCGTTTATCAGCGTCATCCTTGGTGGGTTCGGCAGTGATGGCGATAGTAGCACATCCACAGCCAATCGCTCAGGCGAGAAATTGACCTGGAATGAGCAGAGCGCGGCGGAAGTCGCCGCTGGATTGGCTGAATCACAAAACGTGATCGTCATTCCGGGATACGGGATGGCCGTCGCGCAGGCCCAGCATCCGGTGCGTGAGATTTCGGACTTGCTAAAAAAACATGGGATCCGGACGCGTTTCGCCATTCACCCGGTGGCGGGACGATTGCCAGGTCACATGAATGTTTTGCTGGCCGAAGCTCGTGTGCCTTATGACCTTGTTCTTGAAATGGACGAGATCAACGAGGACTTTCCAAAAACCGACATGGTTCTGGTCATCGGTGCCAATGATATTGTGAATCCGTCGGCGCTGGATGATCCGGGAAGTCCGATCTATGGCATGCCTGTTCTGGAAGCATGGAAAGCCGGCCAGGTGATTATCCTGAAGCGAAGTATGGGCTCCGGATATTCCGGGATCGACAATCCACTGTTTTACAAGGACAACTCGGCGATGTTGTTCGGAGATGCCAAAGCGAGTATCGATGCCGTGCTTGGACATCTTCGCGAACGTTTTTCAACATCCTGATTTTGATGTACTGCAAATTCCGGGAGGCGAATCCGTGTTTTGGCTTAGCCGATCAACGGAAACAACGTCGCACAGAAAGCATCAGCAATGATTCTGGATCACCTGGATCGAGCTTATTCCTACGCCAGTTTCCATCGGCGATTTTCGGAAGCGTTTGATTTTTTGCGAAATGCTGAATGGCAATCCATCGAGGATGGTCGGCATTTGATCGAAGGTGATGACTTGTATGTACTTGTATCGTCAGATCAAGGTCGTGGGCGCGAGAATTCAGCGCTTGAAGTCCACCGCCGCTTTATCGATATCCAGTTTGTGATTGCCGGGAACGAAGTTATTGGCTGGCGGAGCGTTACGACCTTGCGAGACGCAAAAACCCCTTTTGACGGTTCCCGTGACATTGGCTTTTTCAGCGAGCAGCCGGAAAGCTGGTTCATCGTTTCGCCAGGCTCGTTTGCAATTTTTTTCCCGACGGACGCCCATGCGCCGCTGGCCGGGTCCGCCAAGGTTCGCAAAGCGGTTGTCAAAGTTCCTGTCTGACGCGCAATTTGCAACTCCAACAGCCGAACAGCGAGTTTTTTCACGTGACCATCGAAGACTTACTTAGGTATTTTGGCGATGGCTACTTCCTGGTATAAAATGCACGGTCCCGAATCCGCCCCGTCCTGAAGCGAAGCGACTGTCATGCGAATTGTTTGCCAATGCGGAAAAAACTACGATGTGGCTGAGAAGTTTTCGGGAAAAGTTATCCGCTGCCGGGGCCGTACGGTACTCCCAATTATCCTTATGCCGGAGGACCTGTCGGTCCTTGTCCCAAAGTCGTTGACCTGGCAGCCGAACGTCGCAAAAAACTGGAAAAAGTAAATCTGGGAGTCCAGTTGGTTTACTGGTCGTATGCGATTGTGATCACAAGCTGGCTGGTTGTCTTTGTATTCCTGTTTACTCCGTTAAATCAATTAATTCCGCTCATTCATTCTCTTGTCATGATCATTGCGTTGGCATTGTGTATTGTGGTGTCTATTGCAACGTTGGCACGGTTTCTGATTTACCTTCAACAATTCAATGCCCGTTTTCAAAAACGAAAACCCAACGCACGGTAACCTTTTTTTTTCTTCAGTCGTTGTTCCATTCCATTTGCTGTTCACGTGATCAATATCAGGAAATCGAGTTCGGTTCCAACCGTCGCTATTGTAGGTAGCGGCATTGCCGGGCTGAGCGCTGCCTGGCGACTCAGTCGACTTGGCGCACGTGTCACGGTTTTCGAAAGCAGTTCAGCGCCAGGTATCGATTCGCTATCAGTGGAAATACCCTGCGGAAACTCGTACGTTCCTGCCGATGTGCCCTCACGAATGTTCAATGAGACCGAATGGCCCGAGCTGGCGCGACTCTACCGTCTACTGGAAATTGAAACCGAATTGGTCAATGCTTCCCAGTCTTATAGCATCCAGGGTCAGAAATCCTGGTTGACAACCAACGATGCGCGGCAGCCTGCCAACGCTCTGGGTTTGCTCACGAATCCCATTGCACGGACAATTGCCGGTGACCTGCGCCGATTGATGTGCGAAGGACGCAAGCACCTGCTCGCCGGTGTGATGCCGGCCACGTTGGGAAACTACCTGAAAACGAATCGATACAGCGATGCCTTCGTGTACCAGTTCCTGTATCCGACCCTGTCCTCAACTGTTTGCACTTGCCGTTACGAAGCCCTGGACCAGTATCCATCGCATGTGATCCTGGAAACGCTACAAAACCTGATGGACGATCGCATCCTTTTGCGTGTAAGGATGGGAACCAGCCAGGTTGTTGAGAAGTTGGCGCCAGACAAAACGGCGATTCGTCTGAATACGACGATCGCCAGTATCAAACGATCTGAATACGGAATGACGGTTCGGGATTCTCGAGGATTGATGCACGAATACGATCAGGTCATCCTGGCTATTCAATCGAATCAATCGAGAAACGTAATCGAAGGATTGACGACTACCGAAGCCAGGATGTTTGATGCGTTCCGGTATGAACCTGTTCAGGTGGTAGTTCATAACGATCCACGCCTGATGCCCATAGCATTACGCGACTGGCGAACGTTCAACATGATTTCAAACCCGGAGTTGAGCGGGACATTCTGTTCGGTCTGGTTGAACAAATTCCACCGCGACTGGCCGGCGGAAACGGATACGTGGTTTCAAACGATTTGGGCTGGCCATCCCGACGACTATCCTGTGCCCACGGACAGAATTATTTCCCGCGCCTCAATGCAACGTGTTGTGGTAACGAGCGCCAGCGCCATGGCCTGGAAGTCTCTTGATGAAATTCACCAGGACCTGAATCGCCGACTATGGTTTTGTGGTTCCTGGGCGGCACCTGGAACACCTTTGCTGGAAAGCGGCGTCGTGTCTGCAAATCGAGTTGTTTCAAGGATCGCAAAAATCTGTGGTCTCGCTAACCAGGGCGAGTTTGTGACAGGTCCCGATTATTGCTCGACGTCCTGAAATTCTCCCAACACGATCGTTAGCAACAATTCCTTGCCGTCGCGCAGGATAACGGCAACGATTTCATCTCCGGGATCGAAGTTCGAGACCGCTCCTTTGAAATCATCAGCGATGGTAATGTCGCGACCAGCGAATTTGATGAATGTGTCACCAACTTCGATTCCTGCCTGTGCTGCCGCGCTGTTGCCGACGACACGGGTTATCACGCACGGCTCGTTGCCCTGTGCAAAGTAGACACCCAGGAAGGCGCCGTTTCTCCGGTCGATTGTGATTCCCGTCTCTATGGCCAGCCTTTCCGCGGCTTCACGCGAGAATTTGGTTCCGTACAGCCTTATTTCGATGAGCGATCGCTGCAGGGTGTCCGTTCTGCGTTTTATTAAAGCCAGTTCGTCGTAACAATCATCATTGATATCGCAATAGACAAGTTGCAGGTTTTGAAGATTGGGAAGCTGCACCAGGGGCTTGATCGAGGCATTTGTGATCGCTGCGCGCTTGATTACCAGGTGCGTAATCTTGTCATTCTCGACCAGAATTCGGATGAGCGCGTCGTCGATCTGCGTGCCGACAAGAGTGACGTTTGTTAATTCCCGGATCCATCGAATTGAATTCAAATCGGCACGAGTTCCTTTCCACTCCGGGCCGATTATCACGGAAACGCTTTTGGCATTGGCGAAATCACCATCATATTCCGCGACCGATGTAATGGCGCCGAGGGATGAAAGCCTTTGCAGTGCGGCTGCTTGCAAATGCGTGCCCAGGTCCGTGACGCATTGTTTGGCCAAACGGGCAACGTCCGGAAATTCCGACTCCGCCAAAATACTGATTTCCCGTTGCGCCAGTTCTCTCGCTTCTTCCTGATCGCAGACGGCCAGTTGTGCAAGTACGTCGACCACGCGCATTCTTGATTCCGGGTCGGGACGATTGACTGCTGCCACCAGGAACGGAATTGCCGGCGCTCCAATCTGTACAAGTGCACGCGTTGCGCTTTGACGCGTTTCGTAGGAATCCGAAGTAAGTTGCCCAATGAGTTCTTCTACCGATGGATCGACGCCGACCTCTTGCCGGGCATTTACGGTTGAACAAGCAACGGTTGCGCTCGTCAGAATTAACAACCCGACGCACAGCAGGCGTTGTCGCAAAAGGGTTCGCTGGAGTTTTCCCGTATGGAGCGGCAACATGGATGGCCAATTCCTGTGGTGGTTGTTTTACCTGGTTGATGTCGATTACTATTGTTTGCGATTGGTTTACATAAAATCAACTCCATTGACGGCTTCAGGCCACCTGGCTCCGTTGAACGTGCCTTGCCGCACTTTCCAGCGTGCATCACAAAAACGACAAATCGGATTTTCGTAATATGTACGAATTGGTTGATTTTGGCTTCGGCAGAAAACTGGAACAAATTGCCGGACGGTTGATCGATCGACCCTGCCCGGCGGCTGACGGTATCCCCTGTCGTCGCGATCCATGGCCGAAGGCCGATGCGATCTTTCAAATGAACAAGGGGCATCAGGGAACCTGGCAACGGCGCGATTCGTGGACGGATTCATGGACCTTTCAGGAGAATTTCGGCTTGCTCGAATTGAGCTTGTCTCCCTTCGGTCACATTGGCGTTTTCCCGGAACAGGCAAACAACTGGACCTGGATTCGTATGAACTCCGGCTCCATCAAGGAAACCAGGCTGCTCAACCTGTTTGGCTATTCTGGAGCATCGACACTGGCCGCAGCGTCTGCTGGCGCAACTGTCACTCACGTTGATTCGGCAAAAAATATCGTCAACCGGGCAAGGTCCAATGCCGAACGATCCGGCCTTGGTCAGCGACCGGTTCGCTGGATTGTCGAAGATGCCCTGCGGTTTGTGGAGCGTGAAGTCCGACGCGGCAGCAGTTACGATGGAGTGATCCTTGACCCACCAACCTACGGGCACGGGGTTTCCAAAGGCCAGCTTTGGAATATCGACGAGGACTTGCCCAGGCTGCTTGCCTCATTGGCAGATTTGATCCCCCAATGCCAGGTGATGTTGTGTACGTGCCATTCGCCCGGAATTTCGGTAACGGTTTTGATGCAAATGCTCGCAAACAGGATGTCGATTCCGGAAAATACCGAGTTCGGCGAAATGAATCTTTGCTCGAAAGATGGTCGGCAACTTTCAGCAGGCGTTTTCGTTCGCTGGATTAGCACGTAATCAAGGCGACGTTTATGCTTTCGACTTCTCAATGTACCCAAACAATTAATGGACGGGCACTGGCATACCCTTTGATCTAGTTGCTAAATTGTGACAATGAAGAAACTAACGAGCGCCCAGAACCCCAGAATCAAGGCCGCCATCCGGCTGAAAAGCACACGCGGGCGCAAGACGCAGCAGCGCATTATCATCTTTGGGCACCGTGAGTCCATTCGCGCAGTTCAATCAGGGATTGCGCCACTGGAGCTTTTTCTATCCAGCGATTTGTTAACGGCCGGCGAGCTGGATGAATTGGTTGCAGTCATTCCACACTCAACCGACGTCTACGACTTGCCTGAAGAAGTGATGACAAAGCTCCATTACGGTGAACGTTCCGATGGCGTTGTCGCTATCGCCCAGCGACCGGAAATGCGACTGGAATCGTTGAAAATGTCTTCCGACGCAAACGAACAGCCGCTTGTGGTAGTCCTTGAATCGATTGAAAAACCGGGGAATATCGGTGCGGTGTTGCGAAGTGTCGACGGCGCGGGAGCTAGTGCCGTTGTTATTGCCGATCCGAAATGCGATACCCTTCATCCGAACTGCATTCGCGCCAGTATGTCGAGTGTTTTTACCATTCCGATCGCGGTTGCTTCGACAATCGAGACGCTTGCCTGGTGCCGACTCAAGGGACTGACGATTTACAGTATGTCCGATGCCGGTTTAACGAACTATACCGAGTGCAACTGGACAGGTCCGATCGCGATGGTCTTTGGAAATGAAGCAAATGGCTTGTCGACCGTATGGCAAAACGCTCCGAGCAAGCTCGTTTCGATTCCCATGCAGGGAATTTCGGACAGCCTGAACATTAGCGTCGCTGCCGGGGTCGCACTCTATGAAGCGAGACGGCAGCGACAAATCGCCTCTGCCAAAATCCGTTTTTAACGACCGTGGGAAATTGTGTCTGATTGCAGATAACCGGTGTGAACCGCATTGGTTGCCGATTCTGCCATCTTGCGCTGTTGGGCACGCTGCCAGGCAATACCGGCAATTTCGATGAAGCGTTTTCGAACATCCGGTTGCAAACCGTTCAGTCGCCCGCCCATTTGCTGAACACCAGGTCCGTTTTTTTCAGTAGTGGAGGCGAGCTTTTCCGTGAATTTCAATGTCTCTACAAAGTTATTGTCGGCAGTAGTTCCCACCAGCGGATGAATCGTTTTGGCGATCAAGCCGGCGGCCATGTTGTCGATGTGCAGAAAGATATTTAATCGACTCGTTACCGATGGCTTGCCGTTGGCGTCACGCTGATACAGTGATTCAACGACGATTACGCATTTTCCCGTGACCTTGCGAAATAACATTGGCCCGTCATATTCGCCCTCGGCGTAAAATATATTCAGATTCGGATCACCATAGATCAAATCTGTTTTCGTGGTCGTGCCCGCGCCATCGTCAACCTCGATTGCAAAAGGAGCAACACGCCTTGCAGTCATTTGGGTAACGCCCATGAGTTGCCAGGTACTTATGATGACTTCCGGGTACCGCAACAAAGTCAGATACAGGTCCGGATCCGAGTTGATTGTTGTCACTGGCAACTGACGGTAAATCGTAGCGCTTCGAACGACGTCGGCCACTTTCTGTGATACCGCCGCATCAAGGCGATCATGGGGTATCCGGGCCGCTGCTGCGTTCCGCTGTGTTTTGCTCGTCGTTCCGGTCGCCATCGAAGTGTCAATTTGACCGCTGGCAGATTGCGAAAAAATGCTGGCACCCACGGAAACCGCTAGCAGCACGATGCATCGCAAAATGGCAATCGAATAAGTACTTTGCATAGTGCGACGCGGCCACTGGCAAGGCAAAAACCTGCCATACCGGCGTTAAAATGAACGAGTTTAGCGAAATGGAAAGCGGCCGACTGCCCATTTCGACAAGGCGTGCCACCATGAATGTTAAATCGGCGAAAACCGTTACCAGACTCAATCGAAAAACCAGCCATGTCGAAATACGGATACACGACCAGTTGTTGCTTTTGTATGTAATGGCATTCCTGGCCAACCTGGCTGAATCGCGCAGTTTCCCATCATCGGAAACACCAGCCACTTTCCAGGCTGATGCAAATTTGTCCAAGCAAGTTCGCGGTCGGGACCCCCTCGTCTTAATCGTTTGCGGTCACACTGACAGTGTCGCTGCAATCACCAAACGGTTGATCATCGTCTCGCTCCCTCGTTTCGATTGGATTTCCAATTGATCATGGCCGTTCATCGCAAATGTTAAGCGCACCTGGAAGCCGGTTTGTGCCACCGCGTTTAGCGTTGGCTGCGAGGCACCGACCGGTGCGAATGGTGTAACGATCCGGGAGCATGCGATTTACGTCCGGATCGCTTTTTCACGGAGTGAAAAGCCACGTGGCCGTTCACTCCGTGAACGTGCGTTAATTCCCCTGGTTTTCGTCTTGAAAAAGTGAAAAACCGTATTTATGAATATAATCAGCCATGGTACCTCTCCGGAGGAAAGTAACGCGCCAGAAAACTGAAGTCGTAGAAATTCCAAAGATTAGCCAAATCGATTGAAACTAAATTCTTGCCCGTTCCGTTCCATGAACGTCTGGAGTCATTCCGTGGGACTCTGGCGCGGCGACAGACGTCCATGGGACCATTCCAAACTCGCAAAAACACGCGAATTAGCAGTTCTTGCTGATATCCCCTCATTTCCCGGGCAATTTAGCTTTAGACGCTATGCCTGTACCAACAATCAACCGAGGAAATCCGAGAAAAGGGCATGATTTAATTTGGTGGCAGTTTTTGCCATTGTTAAACATTTTCACTTAGTTCTTATGCTGAAGCTTGGTAATCGAGTTGTAAATGTGAACTCACTTTCGGAGAGAATTAAGCACCAACCAATCCTAATGCCGGACCAAACATCGGGTGAATCGCGAACCATGAATCATTTGTTGTCTCAAATGATTGCTCCGAATCATACTCGCGCGCAGCTGCGCTTCGACTTGGCTTAAACAAAAGCAACCCGTTTTCGACCAGTAGTTGGGCAAATTCAAACGGACGGGGCTCGTACGTAAGAATCCATTTGTACGTTTCGGAATTGGTCTCGGCACACGCTATCTTCAGGCAAACAAGTTCTAGCAGCTTTTTCAATTCTGCATAATCAAATTCCTTCTTCCATCCGGTCATTCGTCGTAGAAATCGTTCAAGACTCGGGTACGTGTATTGCAATTCCCCAGTGACATCTATAAGTCGTTCGTCCGAAAATTTGCAGATTGCTGCTCGTAAATCTTCATTGATTGCAGTCAAATGAGCCTCGTGAACAGCCTGTTCAATTAACAACGTTGTTAACCTAATTGCCTTGCGCGGCCGACCCATGGAATGTTTCCATATTTCTTGAAATGCATCTGATGGAAACATTTTTCCCCAAATCTCGTTGGCGGGAGCATTAAATTTAAATGTGACGCGCGCATTA
Organism: Pirellulaceae bacterium; assembly: GCA_031414755.1. Lineage (GTDB taxonomy): Bacteria > Planctomycetota > Planctomycetia > Pirellulales > Pirellulaceae > CAJQPP01. The sequence continues at coordinate 24,677 of JANNWJ010000029.1, forward strand.
ATCATCTCTCGAACGGCATCAGCATTCCATCTAACTTCAATTATTGAATCGTGGAGTTTGTCCCGGTCTTGAAGTGGTAGCGCGCGATAAATCTTCTCTCGCACGGCAACGACGCATTTAATGTTTGGTGGACGGTTAAACGTTCGCAGGGACGAAAATAAAGCCGCTATAAATGCGTTTTGTGCTTCAGTGTTTTGCCAATTTCGGTCTAAATCGTCGATGAGTATGTAATATTGGTGCTTTACACTTTCCCCCAATCGGCGCGCAACATTGTTCAAGGTTTCAAGAATTTTCAATTGGTTCTCCGGTTTAGATTTTTGTTTTTGTAATTTAACATTCGCGGCGACCTCGGCGCCACCAAATCCGCCAGATATTTCTACTTCGTGAATCAGTTGTAATATTCTTGTTGTGAATGACTTATTTTTTCCAGTTTCATTCAGTTCAAGTAACTTCCGACATTCTTTTTCATGGTGGCCTTCGGCTGGGTGGCACTGGCTTTGCCAGTGTCTTTCGGGATTGGACGCAGAGATGTCTTCGGTCAATTTGGTTACCGCAGCAACCGACGCCCGGCAGGCCGGCGCCTAACGCCGAACCGCTCACAAAACGGGCGCTATCGTAAACGCGGGTCGTCGTTTCTCCCAACCGGTCGGTAACCACGGTTTGTCTGCCAAGAATGACATAAGTAAAACTCGTCGTGTTGCTACGAAGCGGCCTCGCGGAGTTCGACCAGAAGCATCGGTCTGCGAAACAACACGGCCGGTACTGCTATTGTAACTGGTGCTGGTCGTCCCGGCGAAGCTCGTTGTGGAAGTCCTTCGTCCCAGCGGACGACATCGAGACATTGAAATATGGGAGGATTCAAAAAGTGCCCGCCATTTTCCAGCGCTCCCAAGTGGCTCGGTCGGGAGACCGGCCACAACGCTGGTGGCTCGGTCGGGAGACCGGCCACAACGCTGTCGGGAGACCGGCCACAACACTGGACGCCGCACCAAGTGGCGCGGTCGGGAGACCGGTATTTGTGAAAGCGAATGTCAAAAGACCCGGCAGGGTCGACACAGGTTTGGTGATGATCTTAATTCGAACGCGACAAAACCGTTTGTGTCGCCCCATCCGGGGCTTGGTTTTTTCATCCGACGTTTTCCGGTGGTTTTCACCACCGGCTGAGATTCTGTCGGCCCGCCGGGCCTAAAGTGAGTAAAGCGAAGTGGCCGCGGGTCCACGTTGGAAATGCATTTTTGCCTTCCAGCGATACCGTGCCATTCATGGCCGGCACTTTTGGCCTTTCCTAAGCGAAATGTGCGACTGCGTTTTGAAATAGCTTGAATCCATCGGCTGTTTCAGCGAGTCCTTCTCGAGTCCATCGTGGATGCTGGGTCGGGTGCATGTGCCGTTCCGGATGCGGCATGAGGCCAAAGACATGACCGGTCGAATCACAGATTCCGGCGATGTTGTTATCGGAACCATTGGGGTTGGCAGGGAAGGGAACGGTGCCATTCGATCCGTCCGGATTGACGTATCGAAGCGCAACACATTTTCCGTCAATTAGTCTCGCCAGCGCTTTTTCGTCGCGAGTCACAAATCGCCCTTCGGCATGAGCGACCGGCAAATACAAAAGGTCAATATCACGAAGAAAGACGCAATTGTTGTTGGCGGATCGCAATGTTACCCAGCGACAGGTGTAGCGACCACTGTCATTCCAGGTAAGCGTAACAGGGAATCCCGATTCGTCAGGCGGAACGAGCAAACCGGTCTTTATGAGTACTTGAAAGCCATTGCAAATCCCCAGCACTAATTTGCCGGCGTCGCGAAAGCTCGATACGGTCTGGAACAAAAAGTGTCCGACTTGACTGGCGAGAATTCGTCCCGCTCCAATATCGTCACCGTAGCTGAAGCCGCCTGGAAAGCACATGATCTGGTATTCGTCGATCAACTGCGGCGACTCAAGCAACCGGTTGATATGTACGAATTCAGTCGTAGCGCCCGCTTGCTGGAACGCCAGCGCCGTTTCGGCATCGCAATTGGTTCCAGGCGAACGAAGCACAAGCACTTTTACTTTGGATTGCATGATCGGTGTTTCGGCTTACGATTGAGAGTGTCTTGTTCTTGATGTGAATTTATAGAATGCTGTTCAGGCTATGTCCAATCAAGCGGGCTTTGCCAGGCGTGTTTGAGTTCAGCATTCGTAGCCTTGATTGCGTCGCCCGAGGAGTCAAAGCACCTGAAAACCTCGTTGTTGGTCACTTTTCCAATTTCTGCAATAGAGATTCCCTCAAGGCACTCTACAAATGCGGCTCGATTCTCGGGCGTCACTTCGCAAATGAATCGCGTGTTGCTCTCTGAAAACAAGCGAATATGCCGCAATTGTTCCGGTGTTCGGTCGTTGGATTGGCCAACCACGACAACCTTGGCCAGATCGATTTCCGCGCCGAATCCACCCGCGAACGCCATCTCGGCAACGGCGGTGGCTAGACCACCCTCGCTGAGGTCATGGCAGGCACGAACCAAACGGAGGTTGATCGCCCGATGCATCTGATAAAAGGTCCGTGAGGCCAATGGCCCGTCGACTTTGGGGACTTCACCTCCAGCAAGGCTATTAACAAGATGAAAATGCGAGCCACCCAATTCGTTATGAGTCAATCCGACAAGGAAGAGCGAGTTGCCAGCCGACTTCAGATCCATGGTCACGCATTTTGTGATGTCGTCGACTTGGCCTAGCGCACTGATCAGCAATGTCGATGGAATGGAAATCGTTTGCCGGTTTCCAGCATCATCGGTGTAACTGAATTCGTTGTTGAGGCTGTCCTTGCCACTGATAAACGGAGTCTTTAGTTGAATGGCCAGTTCCTGACACGCCAGTGCCGCACGGACGAGCGAACCCAGCGTTTCCGGTCGATCCGTATACCCCCAGCAGAAGTTATCCAGAATGGCGATGCGCGAAGGATTGGCACCGACGGCCACGCAGTTTCGAACCGCTTCGTCGATCGAACTGGTCGCCATATGCCACGGGTCAATATCACCGAAGTACGGGTTCATGCCGCATGAAATCGCCGCACCCCGATTGCTCGTCAATACCGGACGAATCACGGCCGCATCGGATGGGCCATCGTTAAGGACACCAACTAGCGGTTTGATGACGCTTCCGGCAAGGACTTCATGGTCGTATTGCCGAATAATCCAATGTTTGCTGGCGACGTTTCCGCTGGAAAGTATTCGCTGCAATGACTTATTAAGGTCTATTTTCTTGACGTTTGTTGTGTCCGGTTTCGATGTGCTTAAAGGTCCTGCATTCCAGACGGCGTTGCGGACAACTTTCGGGCGGCCATCATGCAAAAAGCTCATGGCCACTGTGCCTACCGTCTCGTCATTGAACATCAAGTGCAAGTGTCCGGTAGCCTCAAACTGCCCGATGATCGTCGCTTCGACCGATTCACTTTCACATAACGCATTGAACTCGTCCCATTTATCGTGCGGAACCGCGAATACCATGCGCTCTTGCGCTTCTGAAATCCAGACTTCGGTATAGCTCAAGCCATCGTATTTGAGCGGGGCACGGTCCAGCCACACGACGGCACCAATCGTCTCTCCCATTTCACCAACGGCACTTGAGAATCCACCAGCACCGCAATCGGTCACGGCAGTAAATAGTCCTCGATCGCGGGCTTGCAGCAATACGTCCAGCACCATTTTTTCGGTGATCGCATTGCCGATCTGAACGGCACCACCCGAAGTGACTTCGCTATGTTCCGTTAATTCGGCACTGCTAAACGTCGCACCATGAATGCCGTCACGACCCGTTCGACCTCCAATTGTCACAATGTAATCGCCTGCCTGCGGTTGTTTGAACGCATACTGACGAGGCAACAGGCCAACACTGCCGCAAAAGACCAGGGGATTTCCGACGTACCGCGAGTCGAAATAAACCGCTCCATTGACTGTCGGTATCCCCATTCGGTTCCCGTAATCACGCACACCGGCTACCACCGATTTCATGATTCGACGCGGATGTAATACACCGGGGGGCAAAGACTCCATGGACGATGTCGGTTCGGCAAAACAAAAAACGTCCGTGTTGCAAATTGGCCGGGCACCCAATCCTGTCCCAAGCGTATCTCGAATTACGCCTCCGATTCCGGTGTTGGCACCGCCGTACGGTTCAATGGCGGAGGGTCGGTTATGGGTTTCGACTTTGAAAGTCAAACAATTGTCGCCATCGAAATCAACGATTCCTGCGTTATCGCGAAATACGCTGACACACCAGTCATCATCACCCAGTTCTGTCCGAATGGTTTGAGTCGCTGCAAAGATCGTTTCTCGCAGCATGTTGTCAAATATTCGAACTCCCTGCTCGTCCCGGTATGCAATTCGACCGGCCAACGTCTTGTGACTGCAATGTTCGCTCCAAGTCTGAGCAACCGTTTCCAGTTCGATATCAGTCGGGTCTCGTTTTAGCTCCACAAAGTGATCGCGAATCGTTTGCATCTCGATTAAGGTCAGACTCAAACCACCTTCGCGACTAATTCTCTCGAGCTCCGAATTTTCGGCCGAACGGAGTGGAATGCGCACTAACTGGAATTGGCTGGTTCCTTGATGTTGCAACGTCTGAATATGCAATCGGCCGTATACCACTTGCTCGATGGCATCATTGCTGAGCAATCGAGTCGCCAATTGGCGGAGGGCTTTGTCGGCCAGTCCCTGGATAAAGTACTTGCGGCACGTTCGCAATCCTTCAATTGCGTATCCCAACGCCCGAAGTTCCCGTAGCGCCGTCCCGGCTTGACTATCCGTGACACCTGGTTTTGGAAAAACGTGGACCGTAGCTGGTTCATCCGATGGCATGAAACCCGCTGTGTTGTCGGCACCGTCGCTGACCAGGTAGACCCTGATCGATTCCACAACGGGTTCGGCAAAAAGTTTTTTGGCAATGGCAACAACTTGTTCGCAGACAAAATCACCCTGCAGCAGGAACCCACGCGCCGTCTGAATGTTCAACATTTCGGCGAGTTGCAATTCGGCAGCGTCTGCGGCAATCTCATTAGCAAGGCGGTCAATACAACCTGCGGCAGGCGTTATTTCGACCATCCAGACCGGAGATAAAGTATTGTTCCGGGTGATTTGTGAAGACGAATCCGTGGCCGTTTGGCCCATCGTTGACTCCCGTGACAAAATAGAATGTCAATAAACACCACATCACCTCGAACGGGTGTAGTGACTGACTGGGTTGAGTGCGCTTTGTTTAGAAACCTTCCACGATTTTAGCTTTCTGCGACACGTTCGACAGGGGGCTTTTCCACAAAGCCTCGCTGCCGTTTGACTTTGCTATTCGCTGAATCGAAGATGAGCCAGCAAATACTTGATCGATCGCAAGGCTAACGTATTTCCAGGCAGCGGCCATCGTCGCTTGTTTGGGACTTCGGCAAGCAACTTGCCAGTCCATCAATCTCGCAAAAAACTCGATAACTGCAGGCACGTCGATTGATTGCCCAACAAAACAACGATGGAATAGAATTTGTATGTGAAACGATCTCAAAAAGTCAGGCCATTGTTCCCGTTCCCAATCCAGAATCCGACCGGAACCGCGCGATCACCCAGGTACCGATCAGGCCGGCGACCGCCAGTATCACGACGAGAGGGATACTGGCTTGACCGGCGGCATACAGACCTGACAAACTCAATCCAATGCTGGCCCACATTGTGGCCATTGTGACCAATCGCGTACGGAGCGACATCACCGCGTCACCATCGAGGTAACTGTGGAAACGGGCGAAGAACCTGTTTCGTATTAGCCGCTTTTCAAGCCACGGGCAGCTTTTACTGAAACAAAACGAGGCAACTAACAAAGGCCCAACAGTTGGGATTCCCGGCAGGATTGCACCAATCGCGCCCAGGCCGACGAAACTGACCCCGATCACGACCAGTAAATAGCGCTTGCCACTTTCCGAAAACGTCCATTTATTCGTTTGCGAACGAGCCGTTGCGTACTCGTCTGTATCGGCGATTTGCAAATACCGACAAGTATTCGAGGCATTGTCTTCGATGCGTGTTCGATGTTTCATGGGAGACGGTCCGACAATTGGCAAACGGTTCGCTTGAATTGTAGCGTTTCCACTGGCCGGTGGGATCTATTTTTCCACGACAGCACAAGCGGCTGATGCAAGTTCTTTGGCTGCAGGTTCATTGCTTGCCTCACAAATCACGCGAACGACAGGCTCGGTATTACTGGGCCGTACCAGAAGCCACTTGTCTGGCCAGTCGAATCGGAGTCCGTCCATGTTGCTGGACCTTGCATCGGAGAATGTTTTTTTCAAAGCACTGTAAATTGCCGGCAAGCGCGCACGATCAACAGTTGCCTTGGCTTTGACAATCGAATACGCAGGCAAATCGGCGACCAACTCCAGAATCGACTTGCCGCTGCTCGCCATCAATTCAAGAACCTGTGCTATCGCAACAAAACTGTCGCGTACGTATCCGACGCGCGGATCAATAGGGCCACCGTTACCCTCGCCCCCGAAGATCGCACCGATTTCGAACATCTTGTCACAGACGTTTGCTTCTCCAACTGCGCTCAAGTGACAACGACATCCGAACTGTTCAGCAATATCGATCGACATTCGACTTGTGGCACAGTTGATTACGCAATCGCCGGCTTGTTGGGACAAGCGGTTTTTGAGCGTCAACGCCAACGTGTACTCTTCACCGATGTATGAACCATCCGCCGCAATAATCGCAAGTCGATCCGCATCAGGGTCCTGGCAAAACACAACATCGGCTTTGTTTGTAAGTGCCAGAGCAGAAATTGATTCAAGATTTTCGCGAGTCGGCTCAGGCAGATGGGCAAACTGCCCGTTGGTTTGTCCACCCACGATGGTGGCCCGAACCCCAAGTGATTCAAGCAACCGTTGACCCAGGATGCTTCCAGCACCGTGGTTACTATCCAGAACCACCGAAAAACTCGCACCCCGAATCGAATCAACATCTACCGTTGCCAATACGCGTTTCAAATGTTCCGAAGTCGTGTCATCGATGATGGTTTGATGGCCAATGGAATCGACATCGACCCACGCCGGATCCAAAGACATCGCATCCATCACTCGCTGTCCCATGTCGGCGGAAATCACCCGCCCGTCCCCTCCGAATAACTTGATCCCGTTGTACTCATGCGGATTATGGCTGGCGGAAATCTGCACACCCCCGGCGGCTTTGCATTTGAGAACCAAAATGCCTGTTGTCGGTGTTGCCGCAACGTCCCCATACAACACGTCTCGGCCCAAGGCCGAAATCGCTGAGCAGATGGCATTTGCAAGCATTGGCCCACTCGAGCGACCGTCGCGCGTAACGACAAGCGGTCCCGGCAACAATTGACTGGCAAATGCCGCGACGTACTGAATAGCGTTTGTCGGTGCCAGGCTCTTGCCGATAATCCCCCGAAGCCCCGACACGCTGATGATGGGTTGTTCCATTTTTCCTTTTCCAGGCAAATCCCGTTCGCCATTCGTCAACAAAAACGCCTGATTATTTCGTAGCCTTGACACTTTCGGAATTAAAACGAATTGTCAGGATACCTTTACGTTCATTATGCCATCATAAACGACCAACTGCATCAGGTATGGGCCCCATCGAATTAATCTTCTGCCGTGGGCGGATCGGGCTCACAGCACCTGTCCAGCCTCATTGATCAATCGACGAATACGAGTTTCGCCCGGAACAAAAATCGGCATAATGGGCGGTGCTGCGGTGCCACGCGCGCCTTCCCTGCCCCATGATTAATCTGCACGAATCAGCGATGCCGAACACGATCACCGAACACGACGCAATTCAGGCCGTTACGGACGCTGCCGATCGTGGAAAACTCAGTCAGTCCGCCGTCAAAAACATTCGGACATGGATAACGGATTCACGTTATTCCAAATATCGACCGGCGATCCTGAAGCACATTGAGGGGGGTAAATGGAAGTCGCTTGATGATGTCTTCTGGACCGTGATTCCGTTTGGGACGGGCGGGCGCCGCGGAATGATGTACCCGTTTGGCAGCAACGCCATCAACGAGCGGACGATTGGCGAGAGTGCCCAGGGGCTTGCCGCCTACGTCAAACAAGCCCAACCGAACGGACCATGGTCAGGCGCGATCGCTTATGACACGCGTCATCGATCGCGTGAGTTCGCAGAGCTATGTGCTGGCGTACTCGTTGCCAACGGTTTCACGGTTTACTTCATCGATGATTACCGCAGTACGCCCGAATTAAGCTTTCTGATTCGATACAAGCAATGCGATTGTGGAATCATGGTGACGGCCAGCCACAACCCGCCCAGCGACAACGCTGTGAAAGTCTATTGGTCCAGCGGCGCTCAATTGATTCCCCCGCATGACAAGGCGGTCATTGACCAGGTGATGCAAGTCGGCGAGTTCCCCATTGCTGATTTCGAACAGGCTGTTGCCGATGGCAAGATCGTATTCTGCCAGGAAGAAGTTGACGCAGCACTAATGGCCGAACACCTGAAACAGAGTTACGATGGTCCTCGTGACCTGAAAGTGATCTATTCACCCTTGCATGGCGTGGGCGAATTCAACGTCAAGTCCTTGTTGAACGCCGTCGGTTTCCAGGATCTGGAAATTTACGGTCCGCACCGCGAACCCAACGGCGATTTCCCAAATGTGCCCGGCCACGTTTCCAATCCGGAAAACCCCGAAGTCTTTGCCGCGATCATCGAACATGCCAAAAAAACCGGTGCCCAGTTGATTCTTGCAACCGATCCCGACTGCGATCGGATGGGAGCAGCGGCGCCATTGACGACCGATGTGAGCGGGGAATGGGCGACTTTTAATGGCAACCAACTTGCCGCCTTGCTCACAGACTTTGTTCTTGAGAAACGCCGTTCGCTCGGGATTGCCAAACCGTACGATTACGTCGTTACGACATTGGTAACGACGTTGATGATGCAGCGAATCTCCGACAGCTACGGCGCACGCTGTTACAACAACAATCTGGTTGGATTCAAATGGATTTGCCGTATGATCGATGAAGTCGGTCCCGCAGGATTCGTATTCGGAGCCGAAGAATCCCATGGCTATTTGGTTGGCACTTACGCGAGGGACAAGGATGGTGCGGTGGCTTGCATGTTGATGTCGGAACTGGCCGCCGAATCCAGCGCCCAGGGAGTTTCAGTTCACCAGAAATTGGACGAACTCTATTTGCGACACGGCTATCACGGCGAACGGCTTGCTTCCCTTCGGATGGAGGGCTCCGATGGAATGCGCCGAATGCAAGTGCTTATGGATCGTTTGCGAACGAATGGGCCAACGCAAATAGGTGGCCTGAAAATCACTTCGGTTCGTGACTACTTAACGTCCCAAATCCAAACGGCCGACGGGAAAATAACAACGCTCGACGGGCCGGTCGATAACTTGATCGTTCTGGAGACGGAGATCGAAGGGAATTATGTCGCAGTAAGGCCATCGGGGACCGAACCGAAAGTCAAAATGTACATGTTCACGTTTGTGCCGCCAAAGTCGATTGTCGACCTTGCCAAAGCGAAAGCGAATATGCAGCGTCGATTGGATGCCTTCGCCGATGATATTGGAGCGTTTGCAAAAACCGTTTGAGAACAGCATGCCGCTCATAGCCATAGAAGCACTTACTGTCGGATTCCAGGGACCGTCGTTGCTGGACTCTGTTTCATGCGTCATCAACGCCGGGGAGCGTATCGGCTTGCTCGGACGAAACGGAGCCGGAAAAACCACGTTGATGAAACTGATTTCTGGTCAACTGGATCCAGACGAAGGCCGGATCGTGATTGAATCCGGTCGACGAATCGCCCTGCTTCAACAAGACGTTCCCAAAGACCTTTGCGGGACGATTACCGACGTCGTTCGCCAGGGTCTTTCCAAAGACTGGCGTCGTCGCGGTGGAAATCAGGCTGATCCTGTCGAGCGCATTCTGTCTTTAATGGAACTGGATGTCGCAAGCGATTTCGAAAGCCTGTCGTCCGGGATGAAACGTCGTGTTTTACTGGCACGAACTCTGGTCACCGAACCGGACGTTATCCTGCTGGACGAGCCAACCAACCACCTGGATGTCGATGCCATCGAATGGCTGGAACGGTTTCTTTTAAAGATTTCCGCGACGATTATCTTCGTAACGCACGACCGAATGTTTTTGCGGCGAGTTGCCAGTCGAATTCTGGAAATCGATCGCGGTCGGCTGTTCGATTGGACATGCGACTATGATACATTCCTGGTACGAAAAGCACTGGCGTTGGCAGCCGAGGAAAAAGGAAACTCGCTATTTGACAAAAGGCTGGCCGAAGAAGAAGTCTGGATTCGGCAGGGAATCAAGGCCCGCCGCACACGCAACGAAGGCCGGGTTCGAGCACTTGAAGCCATGCGTGTCGAGCGTCGTGATCGGCGCGGAAAAACGGGCTCTGCGTCCATTCAAATCAACACCGCCGCGCGCAGCGGGCATCTGGTCGCTGAACTGGATAATGTGTCTTTTAGTTTTCCGGGTACCGGTCAACAAATCATCGACCAGTTTTCCACAACCATTTTGCGCGGTGACAAAGTTGGAATCATCGGCCCTAACGGTGCCGGCAAGTCCACGTTGCTAAAACTATTGCTCGGAAAACTGCAACCCGATTCCGGGACCCTGCGGCTGGGAACGAACCTGGAAGTCGTCTATTTCGACCAGCTTCGCGAGCAGCTCGATGAACAACAGACAATCGCCGAGAATGTTGGCGAGGGAAGCGACGTGCTGGAGATCAATGGAGCCAGGAAACATATCTACGGGTACTTGCAGGATTTTCTTTTCACTCCCGATCGAGCACGAACACAAATCAAATTCCTTTCTGGCGGCGAACGAAACCGGATCCTGATGGCAAAGTTGTTTGCCAGACCCGCCAACCTTATCGTGCTCGACGAGCCGACCAACGATCTTGACTCGGAGACTCTGGAGTTGCTGGAGGAACGGCTGGTTTCGTTTGAAGGCACGGTCCTGGTGGTAAGCCATGACCGCGTTTTTCTAAACAACGTATTATCCAGTTCTATCGTGTTTGAAAACGGAACTCTCAAGGAATACGTTGGCGGATACGACGACTGGGTGCGGCAAAGCAAACAGCATTCGCAGTCGATTGCCAACGCGCAAAAGGCCAACGCCAGATCCAAACAGGAAATACCGAAAACAATTGGCGCAGTAAAACTCAAATTCGCCGAAACTCAGGAACTGCAACAGTTGCCGAAGCGGATCGAGAAAATCGAAGCCGCTCTGGCCCGGTTGCATGACGCGATGGCCGATCCTGATTTCTACCAGAAACCGCCAAACTATTTGACGGCAAAACAAGCCGAACTCAAGTCACTGGAATCCGAACTCGCCACCGCCTACAAACGCTGGGAAGAACTGGAATTAATTGCCGCACGGATGTAGGATGTAGGCCGTAACCAGCGCAGCGCAGTTACGGCATTTGTCGACGTCTAATCTTATCGACCTGACAGCCCGTAGCTGGTTCGGCCTGCTAAAAAGCCCGACCGATTCGCGACTTGTTACCGGTTTCACGGACTCCGCAAAGTCTTCCTTGTTCCCTCTCGTCTCTCGTCTCTCAACCTCACGCCGACCTCTGAATCCAATTCCAGGTCTCGGCGTCAATTTTCACCGGCGAATCGGCGGTGTCGTCCTCATCGTACGCCGAATAATCTTCACTTTGGGTTCTGGCGTGCGAACCGAGGCGTTGTTGGTCGTCCCCTACGACCGATAACTCGAATGACAATTCGGGATCGAATTCATCGGTCACGATTCGAACCGTCGGAAAACGGGACTCTTCTATAATTGAAACGGGCGCGGGTTCCGGTTCTTCGATAGCCGCAACTTCTGCTGGTTCCATGTTGGCATGGCCCAGCAAGATCGGCATGGCGTTGTTTTCAACAACATCACGATGATGAGGAAGTATTCGAACGTCGACATCAAGAAGATGGAACAGGTCACGAATATGGTCATGACAAGTGAACATCAGTACCTGGAATCCACTGTTGGCAAAATCACGAATGACACGGGCAGCGGCGCGAACACGGCTACTGTCGAAATTCACCAGCACATCGTCGAGGACCAGCGGCAATATCGCACCTCGTCGCGCATACGCATCAACCAATGCCAAACGCAGCCCCAGGTAGACGGCCTCGCGAGTGCCGCGACTAAGTTGCTCAACGGCCAGCGTTTCACCTTTGTCATTGTCGACCAGAAGTTCTTCGCCCGTCAGTCGGGTCCAAATCCTCTTGTAGTGTCCTTCGGTCAGTTTTTCGAGAAACAATGATGCTTCCAGCAATGTTTCCGGTTGCCGCTTCGCTTCATAGTTTTCCCGAACCGACTCCAGCATTTGACTGCTGACAGCCATCACTTTCCATTGTTCGGACACTTCGTCAATTTCCTGAATTGTCGCTGCCATTTCAAGACGGGCCTCATCAAGCCGCGAGTCTTCGCCAAGCGTCTTCATCTCCTGCAGGAATTCGCCTCGCTGCTGATGCACGCGCGATTGCTCAAGTCGCATCTGCTCGATCGTCGACAGCGCCTTTTCCCAGCGATTTTCCAATCCGGCTTGTCCGTAGTTGTCCAGTTCGTTGGCGACCGCCGATTCTTCGACATGTCCACCAAGTGCGGCGCTGATTTGATCCGTCAAGGCCTGACTCTGTTCAGAGAGCTTTTGCAACTGGCGATGTTGGGCTGCGAATTGACGATATTGTTCCTCAGTATCGGCACCGACCACCGCCAGCATCCGCCGCTTTTGACCCAGCAATCGATCGAGTTCCCGAGTTGCCTTGTTCAACGTGGTCCGGAAGCCGCGGAATCTCGCCGAGAGCTCCTTTCGCTGACCGACGAGGCGGCGCTGCTCGCCAAGAGCAACACGCAACGTCTGCAAACGAGTCGCCGGATCGGACGTCGTTTCGTATTGGATATCCGCTTCGCCGAGCAGAGCTTCAATACGCCGCCCCAACTGGGCGACTTCTTTTTCACGTTCGGTCGCTTCTGTTTCCAGTTGTTCCAAACGGGAATGAAATCCGTGAATTCTTTCGCTACGTTGCGAGACTTCACGCAGTTGATCCGGGGCCAGCGTCTCGGGCATTCCAACCATGCGCAATCCTTCACGCCATCGACGATCAAGGTCTTCCAACTCCCGTTCGATCTTTTCATGGCGACGTTTTGTTTCGTCGAGATTGGCAATAGCGGCATTGTACCGTGATTCAAGCGGAATCAGATCTTCCAGTCGAGAAAGCTCACCCTCGGCGTCACGAAGTTGCAAATCCAGTTCGCTAACTCCAGCAGGCAAGTGCCGCTCAAGTTCGTCCCGCTCGCTCTTGGTTCGTTTGAGTTGTTGTCGCACCAGATCAAACTGATGGCGAAAATCGTCGAGTTCGTCTCGGGCAACCCGCTCCCAGTGATGCTTGAGTGCCATGGACAACAGCCCAAACACCGTTCCCATTACCATCAGCAGGAATCCGACTTCTGTGGCAGTATTGCCAGTGACGCCGGAGGTGTAGTAAAGATTCCACAAGCCGAACCCAGCAAAAACGACCCCAATAACAAACACAAAACCAAGAATCGAAAGCTTGCTTACAGGCAACACTTGCTCATTGACGACGTCGTCGATATCCCGTTCCAGGTCGTGACGCTGTGCGTTGAGTTTCGTGATCTTGTCCTCAAGTTCCGCACGGCGACGCAGGCGACTAACCAGACGGGCCGCATCTTCCCGCGTCCCGGTTAGTCCGTCACCGCTGGAGATTAGCGACGATTGCATGCGTCCTTCGTACTGGCCGAGCTCCAGTTTGGCTCGCTCAACGCTGTCAACCGATGATTCCAGTTCTTCCCGTTTGGCAAGAAGTTTCCTGGAGTGATTTTGAAGCGAAGTGAATCCTTGCGTCGTCAAATCGCGGACATCGCGGGACTTCAGATCAAGTCGCGTGCCGAGATTTGAAACTTCGCCACCGAGTGTTGTGCGAATCGAATTGATCTCGCTGCGAACACGGTCGGCTTGAGATTCCAGTGCTTCGATCCATGGCAAGTGCTCGCACATCGCGTCGACTCGACTGGAGACGGAGACCAGTTGCCGGTTGATCGGCAGCGCCAGCGCTTCGCGCTTGACTGATTTTCGATCGGTGCGAAGCGAAACGATCTTTTCCTTTTGTTGCGCAATTCGCGTGTTTAGTTTATCCAGTTCCTTGACAGAAATGTCGTTGGCGGCGGGCAAGTTGCCAAGACTCTCGATTTGATCTCTCAAGGACCGCCGACTTCGCCAACGGTCGGCAATTTGAATCGAAATCTCGATAACACGCGACTCGCGTTCCAGTGATTTCAGTTGTCCCTCGAGTTCCTCGAGCTTTTTTGCCGCGTCGCCCGATTGTGCCGCGATGCGTGACCAGCGGCGAGAACGACTGATCAAGTCATCGATTTCACGCTGCAAGTTGCGGCGACGGGTTTGCAAATCGCCAAGTCGGCTGCGGACATCCGGTGTTTGAGTCCAAAGCGACTCGCGGCGCTTTTTCAGATCGCGCATGACGTCGACCAGCGAAACACGATCCATTCCGGTCGTCAATTTGTACAAGTGCTCTGCCGCGTCCGTATTGTTGAGCGATCCAAGTTCCTGAATCTCTCGCAGGCCAATCGCAAAAACGTTGTTAAATATCGACTCGTCGATGTTTGACAAGATCGTATTGAGCTGGGCGCGACCGTAGTTGGTGCCATTTTGATCATCGATCAAAACCAAATCGCCGCCGGGGTCGTTCAGCCGATTCGGATCGAGGTGGCGCTTGATCTGAAAATTGCCGTGAGGTGAAATCACCTGCACTTCTCCACCTGCCAATCCACCGTAAACAGGAGGTGTGTACTTGGCGCGACGCTCGTCGGCAAAACCAAACATCATTGTTCGGACGAACTGCATCAGAGTCGTCTTGCCCGCTTCGTTCTGTCCAAAGAACAGAGTCATGCCTTCGGGCAAGGAATCGACCGTCAGGCCTTTCCATACGCCAAAACCGTCTACTTGAATGTCGTTGATTCTCACTTTCCAACTCCCTTTGGGTCAACCGTCGTCGACGGAATTACGAGTGATGAATTTGCCAATCTTGATCACGTGGTTTCCTGTTGTTCGGCCCGCGACAGGTACTCGACTCCTGCCAAAACCGATCGGCGAAGGATCTGTTCGCGTTCCTGGGCAGAAATTCGGGCAAGTCCGTTTTGTAACTGGTCGTCGTCAGTAATGTTCCCCAGGTAGTCCATCATCGAAATCGACATCGTTGAGTCGCCCTGGAACCGGCTAATGGCTCGAAGGTAATCGCCCAGAATCGAATCTTCTTCGTACCAATGCACCGGCAAGGACTGCGGCGGATCAATTTCCAGTTTCACTGTCCACAGTCCGTGATCGCTTTGCCCGAACTCGGTTCGCAACCAGGCAATCAAGTCCGTTTGCCACTGGTTGTTACGCAAGCGCGGATTGAAAGCACCCGTGGGGTCGATTTTCCATTTGACCAAATTCAGCGAGTCATTGTGTTCGGCTCGCAACCTGGAACAGCGGTCGGCAAGTGCCGTTTTCAAATCGTCAAGTCCTGCATTCTCGGCAACCTGAATTTTCTGCAGGCTCCAGCGTACCGAATCGACTTCAATCTCCGCCGCTTTCATGCGGCCCGCTTCGTCGACGGATACCAAAGTGCAACTGTGTGCGCCGGACTCACCCGGGATTCGCGATTGCGGAGTTCCTGAATACAGTGCAACCGAAGTCGTCTTGTCGATCACGGTTCGCTTGTGCCGACCGCCAAGAGCCCAGTATCGAATGTTCTGTGCCGACATGCTCGTCGTGTCCAGATCGCCATGCAACAAGGCGATTGGAAACGCGGATTCCGCTTCACATCGAAAGTCCGATGGATTTCGCTTTCGCGATTCGTAACCGGCACCGCAGATCGTGGCAACGCGTTTTCCATTTCGCATGTGGGCTGCCTGTTCCACAATAGTCGACGGAAAAATCACGACGTTTGCAGGCAGTTCAATTGCGGCTGGCCAGCGGTCGGGATGATCGACGCTGCCGCCACACCAGTAGACGGTAATTCCTTTGGCACAAAGTCGTTCAAATTGACCAAGCAAGAACGCCGCGCTGCGAGGTCCCCCTTGATCGAGATCGACGATGTCGCCGGCAAGCAGAACAAAATCGACTTTCTCGGAAATCGCCAGATCAAACAGGGATTCTGCCGCCCGATAAGGGGCGTTGGCCAACACCGATTTTAGATGAGCAGGTATTTCCGCCAGTCCCGTGATTGGCTGGTCCAAATGCAAATCGGATGTGTGCAGGAATTTCAGTTCTGTAGCCATACAGGCACCTCCATGCGCCGTTTTGCGTTCAATTTCGGGGTGATCAAATACAATTGAACGCGAAAAAATTTGAACGAGTGCCGGGAAGTTTAACCTTCCAAAAAAAAACGACCTATACCAATGTCCTTGCTCCTATTTGGGTAGCGACGGTTTCATTCGCAAATGCTAGCATGCTTTTCATCCATGCTGCCCAACACAGAACCTGCAGAACAGCCAACCGAGTTCGTAATTGATCTTCCGCTCGGGATCATATTCATTGACCGAAGTGTTTTCAAAACTGAACGTGAACCGTTTATGTCCAATACGCCAAGCCAAAACGTCTCGCGCGAATTTTCGATCGTTGCCGAAAAGCGCCAATCGATTCGCAGCCTGCCCGGTTACAAAAAGTCGCATTCGATTCCCGACTACGATGATGCGGCCCTGACGCGTTTTCTGGTTACGATAACAGCCGCCGAACTCGACGAGCAAATCGACTTGTTGTTCAGCCGACTCCGCGAGAAATCAGGAATGCGTCGCAAGGATATGGTTGTTTCCGGACCGAGCGACGGGTTTTGCGTCCTGAACACACCCGCCTTTGATGTCGAAGTCGGTGTCAGCGCCAATATTCAGGATCTGGGCTATTGCACGTGGCGCTGGGCGATCTCCAACATCCGCGATACGCGGTTGTTGGTCGACGATCGGCTTCAGTCCTTGTTCGACGTTCCTGTCAGCGTTTTATTGATTCCGCTGCACGACCGAATCGATCTGGAGTTGTTAATCGATCATGTCGAGGACCTGGACGAGTCATCCGTTTCGATTGATTACGATCGTGAAATCAACTGGTGCGAAATCGCCTTTCGCGAGATCCCTCTCCGCGTCCGCATCGACGGCTCACAAATCCTTGCCCGCCACAACACGCCTTGCACTCCTCGCGAGTTGCTAATGGCCTACGCCGAATTCCAAAAGCGCTTTACCAAACTCCTCCCGGACGTCGGCGAATTAGGGGCATAGTCGCTACGGGATTGTGATTTTTGTTCGTGGTAACAAGCAATGCCATTCGGGGCAAACCATTTTGTATTGCGGCTTGATAAATTGGGTAGTTTCATGAATGTATGGTCGAAGGAAGTCTCCAAATAAGGGCTCGAAATAAGGTATCGACAGAATCAACCTGCACGATTCAGCTACGGCGTCAACGAAAAACGAAGTCGATTTCACCGTACATAAGTCGGCATTCCCGGCGTAGCATTCCTGACGCGACAAGTCAGTCAACTGCGGACAACAACAACTGGGACAAACTTCCCGGGGGTGCGAGAGTAAGGGACAAGTCAGCCCCCTTTGGGTGGACTGATTTGGGTGGACTGATTTAACCCTGAAAGGACGCGTCCCGGTCAGGAACGGGGAGACCTGACGGGCACCCATCAATACTTGCAGTTGCCACGACTTGAGTTCTAAAATCCGGACTTTCCTCGCATAGCATTCGGATCCAAACATGTGAAAATAACACGGGTTTTTTATGAATTGCGTCGTCTTTATTCTCTGCAACAAAGAAATCTGGACCCGATCCCCGCGCGGAATCAGATTTCCTGTAATTATTAAATTGACTACGTCAGCGGCCCAGTCTAACATCAGGACTTAGCTGCTGAATCAAGTCCGCCCACGTTGAACGTCTCCTGAGTCGAAAGCAGTTCATTGGAGGTTTTGATGTTAAAGTACAGGGTTCTTGTCGCCGGTCTGATTCTCGGCCTGTTCGGCGGGGTGGGTCTCCGCGCAGACATTGTCATTTTCGACAACTTAGGCACGACTTCCCAAGGCTTCGGCTCCGTCTCCATCTCCGCTTGGGAAGCACAGCGATTCAACACCGACGCCTCCAATCTCACCCTCACTAGCGCGACACTCAGGCTTTACACCGAGAGCGCAGGAAGCGGAATCTTCTTCGTTGACCTCTATTCCGATACCGCCGGGAAGCCAGGTGTTTCGCTGGCGAACTTGTTCACTGGCCCCAATCCGTTCGTCGGCCCGTTTCCACAGACTGGCAACATCCTGTTCGGCGGACTGAATCAGTCCCTTGCGCCCAATACAAATTATTGGGTGGTACTCGGCGAAAGCGCCGGTTCCGTGCTGGACATTCGCTGGGGATCGACCGGCTCGGCGGCTGGCACCGGCAGCGGCTTCCAGACGACCCACGCCAGCACGCCCAATCAGGGAGCGGGCTGGGACGTGACCGTTGGTTCACCGCACCAAATGCAAATCACCGCTGCCGCGATCCCCGAGCCCGCCAACGTACTGCTCGCATTCGTCGGCGGCGGCTGCCTGCTCGTCGCCAGCCGAAGAAATGGGATCAGAGCGATTTAGACAATTCGTTCCACCCCCTTTTCGACGCAAGTTGTGCGCCGGTAAAAGGCCTAGGCCGTTGATTGACTGCGGCGGTTTTTTGGATGGCGCCTTTCACGTTTCAGTAATTACGCCACATCGTCGATTGTTCAACACCTTCGGCGTTCGTTGGGATTCGAGATGGTTCGGATTCCTTGGGTGCGCTTTGCGACCCAAGGTTATGTTGTTGAACGCCTGCGGCGTTGGGAGTTGTATCGAGCTTTGTTGTGGCCGGTCTCCCGACCGAGCCACTTTCCCGACCGAGCTCCCTTCGTTGTGGGTAAGCGTCCGGCGAAGAACATGTTGACGGGTTTGTTATTCTCCAGGTTTTGGACTGGAGATTTTGATGAAGCGTCATCGGTATTCGCCTGAGCAGTGGGCCAGTTGGCTGGTCGAGCAGCGTGGCAGTGGCAAGAGCATTGCCCTGTTCTGTCAGAAAAAAGGTGTTTCGGAGAATTCGTTTTACTGCTGGCGTCGCAAGTTGGACGAGGGGTCAGAGCAAGGCGGGCCTTCCAATCCATTTGTCGCGCTGTCGGTTGTCGGTGGTGAGCAAGTACAGATCGACATGCCCTGCGGAGCGACGATCCGCGTTCCTTCGGATGAATCATTGATCCGGCAAGTGCTGTCGATACTTGTGGAACTCGGTGGCCAGCCATGATCGGGTCCCGGCCACGAAGTCAAAATCCTTGACCGCCGCCTGATAAACGGTCCGTCCTTCAGTATCGGCTACCCGCACCGAACCCTCTCCAAAATGGTCCTTGCTCCCCGAGATGTTTCCACAACAATCGTCAAAGTAACTTGTCGAAACACCCCCGGAAGGTGAAGTCGTGGTTTTGTTGCGACTTCGTGCATCATAGGTATAGGTCGTGGCCAGCGCGCTGGATGTCCCGTGGCCAACCGTTTGTGTTTTGACATTACCGGCAACAACATACGAACGGGTCGATTTGGATTGCAGATTTGCCGCATGAACCGTGGCAATCGACGAATCGGATATATCCGTATCGTGTCCGTAGGGGGAATAAGTATTGGTAACGCGCCCCACCACATCTCGTTCGGTTCGCGACACAACACCGTTTCGGTCCTTGCTGTAAACGATGTTATTGGTCTCGTCACGCCAGGACTGAAAAAGGTGTCAGGCTATTTTGCTGGTCCGATGGTAAACAGAAAGAAATTGTTTTCTGCTGTCGACTCGAAACTTGTGGGACGATCCTCGCCCATGGCGTTGTAGCAGATGACAATATTCTTGCCGTCCTGCTTGATGATTCCAAAGGCGGGTGAACCTTCGGGAGCGGGGCCGCCGAGGATTTTCATGTCGATCGTGGCGGGTGTTACCGACGAGTCGATCGTGTAACCCATGACGAAATCGTCGTCGCCGGCCGGCATGGTGATTTTTTCCGCGTCGACGTTGACGGTGCCGGCAAGATGGTCATCAGCGAGCTTTTCTCCAGATCTGACGCCTGAAACGAAAACCCAATCACCCTGAAAAGATGCAGAATCAAATCCGGCTTCGGCTTTCGTACATTCAAACAAAAAGAAACCGTCGGCGGCGGTCGTTGCAAATTTTTCGGGCCGTTTCGCTCCGGTCGGGTCGTAACACAATGTCATTTTTCCTTCCGCGATTTTGATAATTCCAATTGCCTTGCCTTCGGGCGCCGGACCGGACTCGATTTCCATATCGATTTGAATTGGCTTTTTGGTAGCGTCGACGGTGTAGTTCATGACGAATCCCTCATCGGCACCAGGAACGGGGATCATGATCTGCTTGTCGGTGAATTCTATTTCGCCGCCAAGTCGTTCGTCAGCGACTGTTTCGCCGGCACGCTCACCCGAGGCCGTCGTCCATTTGCCGACGAGGTCATTGTCCTTTTTAATTAATCGTTTGCCGGTTCTCGCCCATGTGGCGATCGATTCAAAACGGCTATCCGAACGAATGTTGTCCAAATCGGAATCGCCATCAATGATTTCGGAGTCATCGTATCCGGCTTCCACAGCTTGTTCGAAAAACCCGATCGCTTTGTCCGTTTCTTTTTTGAGTGACCATGCGCATGCCAGGTTGTAGAGGGCAATTCCCTCTACCTCGGGAAACGTGGCAGCTTTGGTATGCGCCTCGATGGCCTCATCGAGTTTTCCATCCATGTGCAAGCAATAACCAAGCAACTGCCAGGCAAGTGCCTGCTCGTCGTCGGCAGCCGTGACTTTGCGAAAAACCTCGGCTGCGTCAGCCAAATCGCCATCCTGGATTTTCGCGCGCCCTTCGCTCATCAAGTCATCAATGTCGATTTCTTCGTCTTGTTCCTGAACACAGGTACCGATGCCGGGCAACATCGTACTCGCCAACAGTTTTCCATTGACGAATCCGGCGGCGACTACCAATCCCGCTGCTACCAAACATTTGTTTGTGTGCGATTTGAACGATTGCATTTCACGTACTCCAAAATAGACATCAAGACCCGGTTCTGCCGCCGATTATACCCATACGAACGACGATATGTGTCAACGCTTTTAGCGGCAAAAGTGCGGCGGGGCATGTTCCCGAATGCATGAAACGGGGCAACGGATGGTATGTCGCCTTACATTGAAAGGCTGATAATAACACTTGTGATGATAAAATTGATTCATGTTAAGGTGACATGGAAACAAATGCGTGTGTTTGCGGGTTATTGTCGGCATCGCCAAAATCGGCAACTATTTTTGAGGACAGGATTCGCGGGAACGTTCATTTCAAGTTTTTTGGAGTTTCACAATGTTTAAGTTTGTTTTGCCGGCCATTATGGCCTTGTCGCTTTCGATTCCGGCCGCCGCAATGGCTGTTGACGGCTGTTGTCCACAATCGGATTGTTGTAGACGCCAAAAGCGTTTTGACGTTTGCTGCGTAACGAAAGAAGTTTGCCGTTTGAAGCTGGTTTGCGTTACCGACGAGTGCGGACGCACATGTCGTTCGCTGCAGCGCGTTCCGACGACCGTAACCCGCAAGCGTCTGGTTCGAGTCGATCGAGGATGCGGATGTGACAGCGGCTGCCAAAGCAGTTGCGGATGTGGAAATGTCGACGTTCCCGTTTACGGCGAACCCGTTCTTGCCGAGCCTCCGGTAGCCGCCCCTGGCGAATAGTCCAAACTGAATTATAAAGCAACACAACGCGGGCGATTATCACCCGCGTTTTTTTTGCGCCAAAAAAGGGAACCGGTAAAACTTTCAAGTGCCGGTATTTAGCTTTGGTTGACTTCGACGCCGCTTCGCAAGTTCTACGCCATTTTGCGATGATCCCTTTTTTAGACCAGGGACTCGGCCGCACATATTTTTCCCTGGAGTTGTCCGTTAAGTAAAACGGTAGGGCAGACTCCTGTCGTCGGCGTCATTTTCGATAACTGTTTGGGCGTTAGCCCCGGTTTTTCACAGACGGCACCGTGGCGAAAGCGAAAACGGCAAGAGTTGCATTCTGCCTGTTGAACCCATTTGATCAGTGGCATTTAGGCCCGTCGTTCACGGCGGGTATATGTGGCCTGACCAAATTCGCTAGGCCCGTTTACGGGCCTTAAAATTCAGGCGAAAGGTAACGAGTCAAAACCCGTAAACGGTCGACCATTGCATTTGTACGGTTACCCCGCAGTGAACTGCGGGGCTAATCGTGCAATCAATCGATGTGGAAATGGCCGAACTATGAATTGCCATGAGACGGGCAAAGATTTGGCTGCCGTTTTTTCCTTGAAATGCCGGCGGCTAGCGCCGAACCGCTCACAACACGGCGCGCACTGCCGATAACTCGCCAATCGTGATTATCGTGCGACACGTGGTTCGTCGCCGATGTCGGGGCGCATGACATCTTCTCGTAATTCGGTATTGATGCGTCGCTGCGAGGTGCCGGGAACGACCAGCGGACCGGGTGAGCTTTCATCGATGATCCGTTTGAGTTCGATAGAATCAACAGATTCGACTTCGATAAGCCGATCGGACAGGGCAACGAGTGCAGGCCTGCGCACTTGGAGAATGTGTCGGACTCGCTCGATTCCTTCATCAATGATTCGCTTGACTTCTTCATCGATTTCCCGAGCGGTTTTTTCGCTTACAACGAGTCCTTGTGTTTCCAGAAAAGCACCGGCGAGGAATGGCGAGCGATTCGAGTCCTTGTAATTGACTCGTCCCATTCGGCTCATGCCATATTGCATTACCATGGCGCGGGCGATTCCGGACGCTCGTTCAAGGTCATTCTGGGCACCGGTTGAGATATCCGTGTAGATCATTTCTTCGGCCATGGTTCCCGCAAGCAAAATCTGGATCTGACTTTCCAACTCGGATTGCGTGGCCAAAAAGCGATCACCTTCCGGGCGTTGCATGGTGTAACCGAGTGCCGCAAGTCCGCGCGGAATAATCGAAACCTTGTGAACGGGATCGGTGTTTGGCAAGCTGTATGCCACCAGCGCATGACCGCTTTCGTGAAAGGCGACGCGTTTTTTCTCTTCGACGTTCATCACGCGACGTTTCTTTTCCAGTCCGGCAGTCACCCGTTCAACGCTGTCGTTAAATTCATCCATGCCCACGGATTGTTTTTCATTCCGGGCTGCCATCAATGCCGCTTCATTGACAAGGTTTGCCAGATCGGCACCGGCAAACCCCGGAGTGATCGCTGCGACGCGATGCAAATCAACATTCGGGTCGAGTTTGACGTTTTTCACATGCACTTTGAGGATATCCTCGCGCCCGCCCAGATCGGGGCGATCGACGAGGACGTGCCGGTCAAATCGACCTGGTCGCATCAGTGCCTGGTCCAGTGTTTCCGGGCGGTTTGTGGCACCCATCACAATGACACCGCTGTTCGATGAGAATCCGTCCATCTCGACGAGCAGGGCGTTCAGAGTTTGTTCGCGCTCGTCGTGTCCGCCGACGTGACTGCCACTTCTGGTTTTTCCAAGTGCATCCAGTTCGTCGATAAAAATAATGCAAGGCGCTTTGGCTTCCGCTTGCTGGAACATGTCGCGAACGCGTGCGGCTCCAACACCAACAAACATTTCGACAAAGTCGCTGCCGGACATGCTGAAGAACGGAACGCCGGCTTCGCCGGCAATCGCCTTGGCCAACAGGGTCTTGCCCGTTCCCGGAGGTCCAACGAGCAAAACGCCGCGCGGGATGCGACCACCGAGTCGCTGGTATTTTTCGGGATGGGCGAGGAAGTCGACTATTTCCTTTACCTCCTCGACTGCCTCATCAATTCCTGCCACATCATTGAAAGAAACATTCAGGTCCTCTTCTGCATGAAGTTTGCCACGACTGCGACCGAACTGCATGGGACCGCCAGAACCACTGAGTCGCTTCATCATCCACAGGAAAACCAGCAACAACACACCTGTTGTCATCATCAGGAAACCGTATTTTTCAAGCCACGTGGGTCCCCCGGTCGACTCATAAAGGACTTTCTTCGCCCTGAGTCGCGACATGATTTCCATACCAACTTGATCGGATGGGTCACGATGCACCTTGAAGTTGACGGTTTTCGCCTCACTCCAATCGGCCTCACCCGGAATATGGTTCAAACCGGCGTTGGCCGTCCTTAGCTTCAATTTGCCGGTCACTTCCCGATCGCCGACCCGTACGCTTTGTAATTCGCTCAACTCATCCCAGCGGTTTCGATACGTGCTGTTGCGATAAACCATCTTGTTGCCAACCCCGTCTTTGGGGCCACCACCGTAATCAGAATAGTTTGTCGCATCGACCAGGCGATCAAAGTCGCTGTAGCCAAGTCGGTAACTACCCATCGGCAGCACCATCATCAACATCAACATCAAGCCGAGAATAAGCAACAATAGCAGGATAGCCAGACTTGGCTTGCTTCGATTTTCGGTCCCTTTGCCCTTGTCGTTTTCCATAAATTGATTAAAGCCCGTATAACTGAATGGTCAAATCAACGCTCGTAAACCCGCCGGTTTTTCAGTAAAGTTCGTTTGTTTGACGAGAAGATTGTTTGAAGTAAATCGTGGAAGTAAATAGGGTGAATTAAAAGTTGGAATAGTCGTATTGGGCCTCAAATAGACGAGGTTTACGCCAAATGGCATACCGCCATCGGCGGACAATGGTTAACCTTGTTATTCGTTTGTGCCGGTTGCCGCCGCCGAAGTTGAATTCCTCGCGGCACCGGCCAGTCCATTGTACAAACCGATTTCGCCCGTGTTTCGAAACGACAAATACAATCTAACTGGATTTGGCAAATCACCTGCATATCGAGACCCGTTCATCTGGAAATTTGACCAATTCAGCAAACGGGATCGCAGTACTTTCCCGTTTCAACGATAAAACGGGTTGTTTACAATTCCTGTCGAACTGATTTACAAGTCATTTTAGCAATTTCCATGCCCTTACCGTCACCTGAATCAACAATCCGGAATCGCGAATTCACCGGAGTGGCGGTTTTGGGCGCGACGGGCAGCATTGGCGAAAGTGCCATGGAGGTCGCTCGACACCTTGGCAACCGGATTTCCGTGAAAGGACTTTCTGCACATTCGCAACTGGACAGGCTCGTCGAACTTGCCCGGGAATTCCGACCGGACTGGATCGTCGCAACCGATATCGAAACTGCAAACAAATTTCGTTGGCCCGACTTGCCAGGTACCGAATTGCTGATTGGCAGCCAGGGACTGCAACAAGGCGTTGTTGGAGATGGCATCGATACCGTACTGGCGGCGATTGTCGGCATTGCCGGACTACAGAGTACGCTGGCCGCACTCGGTGCAGGAAAAAATGTCGCCTTGGCGAATAAGGAAACGCTGGTGGCAGCGGGGCCTATCGTTATGGCCGCCGCCAGGAATTCCGGTGCCTCGATCATTCCGATCGACAGCGAACACAACGCGATCTTCCAGTGCATTCAAGCGGGACAGGCAGGGTATTTATCCAAAGTCATACTAACGGCCAGCGGCGGTCCATTCCGGAACTGGACAATCGAGCAGATGGAAAACGCCCTTCCCGAACAAGCTCTCAATCACCCCAACTGGGATATGGGCCGTAAAATCAGCATCGATTCGGCCACAATGATGAACAAGGCACTTGAAATAATCGAGGCTCGCTGGCTGTTTGACCTGGTCGCCGGGCAAATCGAGGTAGTCGTTCACCCGCAATCCGTCGTACACTCAATGGTTGAATTCGCCGACGGTTCCGTGCTGGCGCAGCTCAGTCCTCCCGATATGCGATTGCCCATTCAGTATGCGCTATTGTATCCGGAACGGATTCCGGGTCCGGCAAATCGGATGAATTTTTCGAAAGCGCTGTCGCTGGAATTTTCGCCTCCCGATCACTCGCGATTCCCGGCGCTGAAACTGGGTCTCCGGGTTGCAGAACAAGGTGGCACTGCGGGCGCGGTTTTCAATGCTGCCAATGAAGTCGCCGTCGAAGCTTTTTTAAAACAAGAAATCGGATTTAATGATATTGTACGAGCTGTCGGCGAGGTTGTTGCGCAGCACCCATTCCAGTCATCGCCCGATCTCGATCAAATAGTTGCGATCGATCAATGGGCTCGCGAGGAGACGAACAAGTGGATTTTGGATTAGTTGCCGCACTGGCTGATTGGCTTGATGCCGGTTGGTGGTGGAGTATATTGCAAGTCGTTCTGGGTTTGGGTGCGGTGATTTTCGTACATGAACTCGGGCATTTTCTGGCGGCGAAAGCTTGCGGGGTCAAGGCAGAAAAGTTCTATGTCGGATTCGATGCCTTCGATATCAAGATTGGTGATCGGGTCATCATTCCTCGCAGACTCATCCATTTTCAATGGGGAGAAACTGAATACGGTATCGGAATCCTGCCACTGGGTGGCTATGTCAAGATGCTTGGGCAAGACGACAACCCCGGAAAAGCGGCTGAGGAACGCGAACGATCCATGACGGCACCCGGCGAGGGTGTCGATCGACCGAAACTCGATCCACGCAGCTATATGGCAAAATCCGTGTCGCAACGGATGCTGATTATTTCGGCTGGCGTAATTATGAATCTGATTTTCGCCGTCATCTTTGCAACCCTGGCGTTTCGATTCGGTGTCAACTATGAACCCACGACGGTCGGATCAACCATCCCGGGTTCGCCCGCCTGGCAGAACAATCTGGACGGGGCAACGATCACAAAAATCAGCGGCGTCCGTACCGATGATCCTGATCGCTATTACACTTTTACCCATCTCCGCGAAGCGATCATCATGGACAGCCAGGATGGCCCGCTTGAAATGGAAATCGTCCGACCGGGGAACTCGAAACCGAGCCTCGAATCAATCATAGCGGTCGACGAATTAATCGGCATGAAAGGGGGCGCAGGACTCAAGTCACTTGGCGTCATGCCCATGCTGAGTACGACGCTCGGCAACCCGCCTGTTCTCGAAGGGCAGGCCGCTGAAAAAGCGCAGCCACCGTTGATGGCGGGAGATCGTGTCATTCAAATCGGTAGCACCCTCATCGTTAACGGATTTGATATGCGAAGCACTTTCGCGAAATATTCCGACCAACCGGTGACCATCAAGGTGCAGCGCGGCGGAGCGACAGGTGAATTGATCGACGTTTTACTATTACCCAACCCGTCGCGCGGTCTTGGCCTTGAAATGGAACTCGGTCCTGTGCTTGCCGTTCGAAAGGGGACACCCGCTGCAATAAAAGGCTTGCAGCCCCTCGATCGAATTATTTCAATCGATGGACAGCGCGTTGGTGATCCGTTCACGTTGCCACAGCGAATGTTACAGGCAGCACGCGAATCGAGAATGGTGAAATTGACTGTCTTGCGGGCGGACGAAGCCTCGAAACGCGAGGACGGGATGTCCGAATTGCAAATCGACATTCAGCCGGAGTTGCCGGAATTTGCCTACAACGCCGACGCCCGATTTGGAATTACCGTCGAATCACTGGGAGTGAGCCTGCAAGTCAACAGCCGGATCGCCCACCCGATTTCGGAGCACTCGCCCCTGATTGCAGGCGACGAAATTATTTCTGTCAAGTTCGAGTTGAATGCGCGTCAGTCGGCGAACAAGCGATTCGAAGGGATGGAAAAGGAGATCGATATCCTGGAAGAGCCAAAAATGTGGCCCGTCATTGACAGCCAGATTCAAATCCTGGACCCGGGAACCCGTGTCGTTGTGAAATACAATCGTGACAACTTGATAAACAGCGCTGACCTCTCCGTGATCGAACTTGAAGGCTGGTTTCGCGAAACACGCGGCATCGTTCCGGAACCGTATCAGGCACTTTATCAGAACGCCAGTCTTTGGACCGCGACCAAAAACGGCTTTCGACAAACGGGTGATGACGCAACGCGGGTGCTGAAATTCCTGCGCAAACTAATGAACGGTCAGTTGTCCGTCAAACATTTTGGCGGTCCGGGAACAATTGCCGTCGTGGCCACGGCCGAAGCAAGTCAGGGAACGAGCCGTTTGTTGCTCTTCCTGACGCTTCTAAGTGCCAACCTGGCCATCGTCAACTTTTTGCCAATCCCCGTTCTGGACGGTGGGCATATGGTGTTCCTGGCTTACGAAGGGATTTTTCGCCGACCGGTCAGCGAACGATTGCAACTGGTGCTGACATACGCCGGACTCTTGTTTTTAGTTGCCCTGATGGTCACGGTGATTGGGCTGGACATCTGGCGATTTACTTAATCTCGAATCCTCTTGAAACGATGAAGCGAAATGGAATCACGTTATTTCCCGTGGCATTACCGGTTCGTTACATCAGGTTCGAGTTTGCGAATTGCGATACGTTCGGAATTGAGGCAACGACTGGAACAGAAAAGTGCGGTTTTTGATGCAGTTTTTGCCGAACTTGATGATTCACCAATGGCAACTCGAATAGCGCCTGATTGATTTTCTCCAGTAACATTTTTGGATTCAGCGGCTTTTTGATGTGATATGCGGCTCCTCCGTCATGCGGTCGGGAAATCACATCGGGCAACTGCCGTTCCGACATGTACATGATCGGCACATCCTGACGATTGGGAATTTGACGCAACTGCGTGACCAGGCTCGCACCGTTGCTGTCATCAATCGCTTCATCACAGACAATCAGATCAAGGTCCAGAGTCGTCGCGCCTTTGACCGCAGCAGCGCGGTCCTGCGCACAATAGACATCGAGTTGGGCACAGTCGAGCATTGCCGCGATGGCCGTTAGCGTCAGCGCGTCGGGATCAATGACCATTACGACGGGTTTGTTCAAGGCGTTCATGGATTGGCACTCCAGCAAGAGTGGGGGTAGCTTTCGCCAATCCGTCAGCCGATGAAGTTCCGATCCGTACGAACTTCTTGTTGTTTTTCTTCTTTCGGCAATCGTGTGTATGAAAACTTTGCCAATTCATTGGCGCTTTTCCAATACCTGCAATCCTGACAACCGAACCAAATTGCCTGAGAAACAGTGGCAACGTTGGACAAATCACTTGACAATGGTTTACGTCGCTTTCGCCCCGGCCGGAATTTCGTTTCTCGAGCGAATTGCAAATCGGAGCAGCGTATTAGGGAACGGCAATTTCCTGACCTTAAAACGAAGAAACGCGCCGTGATTTAAGCGGCGCGCTTCCCGTCTCCCCCTGTGAATCATCTGTCCGGTTTAGTGTGCGAATCGCACTAGAACCGAACCATACCTCCGACGCTCAGGCCGTGGGCAAAGATTGTGTTTTGTGTGTTCACGAATGGAAGTGCCGGAGTCGACACCGACAGGATTTGGGCAGGTGCG
The DNA here is from genome assembly GCA_031414755.1 of Pirellulaceae bacterium. Lineage (GTDB taxonomy): Bacteria > Planctomycetota > Planctomycetia > Pirellulales > Pirellulaceae > CAJQPP01. The sequence goes on from JANNWJ010000029.1 coordinate 54,028, forward strand.
ACTGCCACCCCATCTAGCCACATCGCTTCATAACCACCGTACAATGAAACGTTGCCAGGAATTATATCGTAGTGAATTCGGGCACTAATCTCACCGACGCCGGCTGTCTTTGTTTCGGTATCATCGATAAAAGTCGTTGTACCATTTGGGGCACCAAACAATGTTTGGGCCGCAGTGACTCGCGAACTAGCTGCGTTGTGGAACACACCACCGCGAATGGATCCTACAAAGAACATGTCCCGGGTGAAGGGACGCCGAAACTCGGCACCAATTCCAAGACCCTTCAGCGGGTTACTGGTTTCGGAACGTGTTTCAATCTGCAAGAAGTTTCCGACCAATGGGTTGAAAAAGTTTGCGTTGACCGTCGCTGTTTCCTCAAGAGACATAAATCGCGGCCCCGCCATCAAGGTCAAACCTGGTCGAACAGCCCGTTTGAAGTTTAACTCGATGTCGAACAAATTCGAGTCATAGTCATAAGTGAATTGCGTGAGCTGCGTGTTTTCCGGCAATCCCTGAGGCGTAAAATTCAACGCATCGAGAACTCCAGTCCGCGACTCACTTTGGTCCCACTGATTGAAGTATCCGCGCACTTCCCAGGACATGTCGTAATCGGTCATTTTTTGAAACCGAAAATCAACTCCTGCAGAAACCTGCAAATCCGAAGCCTGTTCGGCGTCGAACAAAGTCTCGAGAGTTACGTCATCTCTAACGAGAGGAATCGTCTGCATCGTTCCCGGTCGATCGAGAATGCGTGTTCCCATTTCTATTTCCCAACCCGGACGCGTACCGTAAGTCTGTGCGGGCCACTGGGCCGATACGGCACTACAGCAAGACAGAAACAGCATTGCCGAGGCGACCACTACTTTCGCTTTCACGGGTTCTCCCCCCAAAATGTACAGGCGCAATCGTACTTGTTGCCTTAGTTGATCGACCCGCATGCCCGGAATAAATAGAATTGACGGCATTGCCGGCAAAGTTTTCGTTGTTTGCCACGCTTAACTGATTTACCACACAGCGCTTCGCATCACGAGCAACGCACATGTGTATTTGACCAGCATTTTGTTGAGTTTCTCGTTGTTGAGTTACACGTTATAGTTGCGATCGTGGATCGCTAATCCCGTAGGCTTCCACTTCAAACGGATTCTCAAGATAGGGATCACGTTTTTTGAGCCAAAGCCAGCATGAGCAGCCAAGGTATGCTGGCAAAAAAAACGGCCCCCATGTTTCATATTGGCGAACATGAACCTGTTCATGCTTGCGGACAACGTCCAGAACATCCGGATTCAGGCCGAGGATTACATGTCCCAGTGTCATCGCGGAACTTCTCCCACCAATCGGGACATGATTCAGGAACCAGCTTGCAGGCCCTCCGTAAAACTCAATGCAACCTTGACGTCGTTGGACTTGGGAACCGAAACACAGGCTTGCACAACCAAACGCCAGTCCCAAAACGGTGTTCGGTGAGGTCCAGATCCATGCAAGCACTTTCAAAAACATAATTCGTTACCCAATCAACCACGGGACAATCGACGGCCACTATCATTTGTACTTTGCAAGTAATCAATCACCCAATGCAAAAACATCCGTCATTGAATGGTAGATATTGTCGCTGGTTCGCACAAAAACATTTCAAAAAGGATTTCTTGAGCGTGAGATTCGGCTAAAGTCGTATTTCTTGTCGCGGCAAATCGTTTGGTATCAACACGTTTGATTCGATTTGCTGTTCAAGCCCCTCCCGATTTTTTGTCTGTTCCGGCTTTTTAGTTGCCGAATGATTCCGATCGAGCTTTACCTGACAGCCGGGAATCGACGAAAACGATGAAGGAGTTTTGCCAGACAGCGAACGGGTCAGACCGGCGGACCACCAAATCTGCAATTTGAACCGCTGTCGGCACTGGACCTGGTTAACTATTGAGCCAAAGGAATGGCAATGAGTGCAAGGGGTTTACTGGTCAAGCGATTTTGGATTCTGGTTCTGGCCTTTTTGGGATCGATCCCATCGGCGTCGGCAACCGCAGACGAAACCAGCCTGGAGCGACTTCGGGAAATCGAAAAGAAAATCCAGGAAGTCGTTCGTAAACAAATGGGGATCGTCGTCGCGGTCACAGACGGAATCGGTTACGGCAGCGGTGTCATTGTCAGCGAGGACGGAATCGTCCTCACCGCGGGTCACGTCTTTCTGACAAACGGCGAAAATTTTCGCGTGATCTTTCCCGATGGACGCGAGATCAAGGCGGAGCCGCTGGGTCGCAATCTGAATCACGATGCAGGCATGCTCAAAATTTCGGAACCGGGCCCCTGGCCCTTCGCCGAGCTTGGAAAAATCGAAGAGCTTTCCAGGGGCGATTGGTGTGTCTGCCTGGGTCATTCCGGTGGATACGAATTGGGTCGACGCCCCCCCGTTCGCGCAGGGCGGATTGTTAAATTTGAAAGCGACCAAATCGTGACCGATTGCGTTTTGATCGGTGGCGATTCCGGCGGACCGCTGTTTGATTTGCAAGGTCGCGTCATCGGTATCCACAGTTCCATTGGCGGATCCGTTGCCGAAAACCGGCACGTATCCATCGATATTTATCAAAACGACTGGAACCGGATGGTCGCTGGCGATCGTTGGGGGCAACTGCCTGAACTGGCGATGAAACAAGAGCAACAATCGCGTCCGTCCATGGGGATACGGATAGACCGTAGCGAATCCGTGGCCAAAATCCTGATCGTTCACAGTGGCAAGGCGGCAGAAAAAGCTGGCATTCAAACAGGAGATGTCGTCTTGCGATTTGAAAAAATCCCGGTCAACGATTCACAGCACCTGATCGATTTGATTTCACATCATCAACCAGGCGACGTAGTCAAACTGCTCATCCGTCGTGGAACCGAAGAACTGGAATTTCCGGTTACGCTTGGAGACAGTCGCTAGGTCATATTGCTATGGGCCCGCCGCGAAATGGACAAGGAAGTTCGATATGAATTCCGTTACTTTTAACAACTTGATTTTGTGTGTCCGATCCCATTGCCGTATTTACGGCTCGATGATTTCGAAGCTGTTACTTTCCATCGCGATCGCCACACTGATTACCGTCCCGACGTATGGCCAGGAATTGTCGGAAGAAATGCGGAGCATTTTTGCGGAATTAATGCCGCAACTTGACAAGGACTTGCGCGCCAAGGTTCAGGAAGCGATCGATAATGATCGGGTATACCTTGAACTTACGGTCGACGAGTTTGAACGCTTTCGCAACCATCCTGCCAACCCTTTTGATGGTTGGCAGGGTATCGACACGAGCACGATCAAGGGATTGATTCGACTGCAATTCGAATCTCAACCCATTCGAAGTCGCGTTGCCGATCCGCAGGAACGGCAATCGCTTGAATTGCTGGATAGTCTTGTTCCCGTCACGCGGCGAACCAATGGCGGCACCGTCAAGGTTACCAACGGGAAAACCCAAATAGCACTTGGAATTGTCGTGACCAACGAAGGACACATTGTAACCAAGCTCAGTGAACTGGAGGGATGTGACGTCCTTTATTGCAAGGCGTCGGATGGACAACGATTTCCGGCCGAACTTGTTGCATCGAACAAGGCCAACGACCTTGCCCTTTTGAAAATCCAGGAAGGGATTCTGCCACCGGTTATCTGGGCGAAAAACACTCCGGAAATAGGCTCGTTTCTGATTACGACCAGCGCCGATGCGCGGCCCCTGGCGATTGGTGTCTGTTCGAATCCACCACGTTCATTGATTGGCGAAAATCAGGCATTTTTGGGAGTAAAGCCCGTGGACGATGCCACGGGCGTCCGCGTCCTTGAGGTGACTGCCGGGAGTTCAGCCGACAATGCCGGACTTTTGGCGGGTGATATGCTGGTCGCACTCAACGGTCGATCCATGAACGACGTGCAATCGCTGGTCAATGAAATCCGGCGCAACACGCCCGGCGACAAACTAATCGTCGACTATCTGCGAAACGGCCAACCAAAACAGACAATTGCTACACTTGCCGGTCGAAACGTCGGTGGTCCAACGGCGGATCGTTTCAAACAGATGGAAACGTTCGGCGCAATACCTTCGAAACGTCGCAACGAATTTCCGATGGTTTTCCAGCACGACACGCCACTGGTACCCGAACAGTGCGGTGGTCCTGTCACCAACCTTGATGGTGAAGTGGTCGGCATCAATATCGCTCGCGGTGGCCGAGTTGCATCGTATGCCATTCCTGCCGATCACTTGCAACAATTGCTCGGCGAAATGCTGCGACCCCATGTTGCATCACGCGATGTTGATATTGACTGAGTAGCCCGGGAGCAACAATGCCGGATTGTCAGGTGCGGTCCAAACCAATTCCCATCGTTTTAGCCGGCGTTACCGGCCATGTCCGACCGACTCGCCACGAAAATGAAAATCGCGATCTGCAACGAGACCTTTCGGGACTGGCCCTTCGAAAAAACGTTTCGCTTTGCAAGTGAGCTTGGCTACGACGGCATCGAGATCGCACCATTTACGGTCGCCAAGTCGGCTTTTGACATCACACCCGCCAAAGGCCGTGAGATTTGCGAGCTCGCCGATCGTTACAATTTGGAAATCGTCGGCTTGCACTGGTTGCTTGCCGGGACCGAGGGGCTGCATCTTACTTCGCCTGATAAAGTAACGCGGCAACGTACGGCCCGCTACCTGGGGCAACTTGCCAATGTCTGTCAGAGGCTGGGTGGATCGATCATGGTGTTCGGCTCGCCCCAACAAAGGAACTTGTTTCCAGGAATTTCGATAGAACAAGCCCACGTTTTGGCCGCCGATTGTTTGTCGCAAGCTGTTCCGCAGTTGATCGAAAACAATGTAACGCTGGCCCTGGAGCCACTTGGTCCCGAAGAAGGGAATTTCTTGCAAACCGCCGACGAAGCACGACAGTTGATTGCCGCAATTAACTCATCTGCCGTAAAACTGCTTCTGGACGTCAAGGCCATGTCGACCGAGTCGCAATCGATACCCGACATCATCTACGACAGTCGTGAATCACTCGTCCACTTTCATTGTAACGATCCCAATCGGCGGGGACCGGGAATGGGGACCGTCCAGTACGAACCGATTGTCGCCGCCCTGCGAAAGATCGACTACCAGCAATGGCTGTCGGTCGAGGTCTTCGACACAACGATTTCGCCTGTAGAACTGGCCAGCCAAAGTATTCGTTATCTCCGCCAGCAATTGGCCATTTTAAACTGGTAAGCTACCGTTCAACCGAAATAACCACCATGCCCTTACGCATTCATATTCATCGCACCCTGCTGATTGCCAGTTTCGCGATCTGGTTTGGCGGGTTTGGTTTTTACGCGGCGATTGTTGTTCCTGCAGGAACAGAAGTGCTGGGATCGTCGCACGCCCAGGGAATGATCACGCGCAAGGTCACCGAATCGATGAACGTATTTTGTGCGATCGCCGTCGCAATGATGCTGATCGAATCGGTCGTTGCCTGGCGTCGATCGCGGATTTCGGACCGGGCGATTCTGTCGGGGTTGGCACTGGGAATTCTGGCCTTGTTAATCGCTTTGTTTGTACTTCACCCAATAATGAATCAGATGATTGACTCAAAAACAGAGGTAATCCATGACCGAAAACAGTTTTATTCATTGCATCGCAGTTACCTGTGGTTAAGTACCGTGCAATGGGCTGCGGGCTGGATTTGGCTTTCGATTTTGATCAAGTGCTGGCACACGAATGACGGAGTCAGTCACCCGACGGGCACGGCAAATGACTAATGTCTGTTTCGTCGAATCGAGTTTACGAAAAAATCAAGCCTCAAATCCTCGCTTGCGTCTTCGTGTATCCGGCGTTTTGGGTGGGGCTTTCGGATACTAACGTCGCATGATTGTCACGATTGTTGTCGCTGGACACTCAGCTATCCTGATAACTTGATAAGTGATGGCGACCTCTATGATAATTATGGTCCATTGGTGAAATAGCCGATCCTGAGTAGTTTAACGGCAGGCCGCAGGCATCGGTTTTTTTTGGACGTTCGAAGCATTCGCCTTTGGCTTGCCGCACGACGAATTTTTTTTCGCTGCCAACCGCCTTCTTTTGGCTAATCCGTTGTCTGCCAACACAACCCGTTTGGTGCGGTCCAGGTCTCCATGCAAAAATACTTTCGACACCTTACATTCATCGCGGTCGTTCTTTGGACAAGTTTTTGCCCGGCGCAATCGCCTTATCTGATTAAAATTGTCGATAATGAAAACGGCTGGCCTGTGCCCATGGTCGAGCTTCGAACAACCAGCAACATCGTCTTCGTTTCCGACAACGCCGGCGTCGTGGCATTTGACTTGCCGGAAATGCTGGGGCGTGAAACGTGGGTACACATTAATGGAAATGGTTACGGCGTTGCCAAAGATGGATTTGGATACGAAGGCGTTCGAATTTTTCCTGAACTCAACAGGGAAATTACAATCCGTGTCACGCGGAAAATTATTGCCAAACGACTGGGTCGGTTGACGGGCTCCGGACTGTTTGCGGAGAGTCAAAAATGTGGCTTGATGCAGGATTGGACGGAGCAGGGGATCGTTGGTTGCGATACGGTGCGAGTCGCTCGGCACAACGATCGACTGCATTGGGTATGGGGCGATACAAGTGTCCTGCATTATCCCCTTGGATTGTTTCAGGCATTGGGAGCGACGACTTCGCTTTCTCCATTGAATTCGTTTCAACCACCCGTGCAACTTCGTTTCGATTATTTCCTCGACGCATCCGACCGACCCCGAAATACTTGCCCCGTTTCAGGACCGGGTCCAACCTGGCTGGATGGTGTCGTGAGCTTGCCCGACGCGAATGGCAAAACGAAACTTGTATGTTGTTACGCGAAGATCAAGCCGCCGATGGACACTTATCAAACCGGTTTGTGTGTCTGGAACGAAGTCACGTCATCGTTTGACGTGCAAATGGTCATCTGGAACCAGCAACAACCGAAGGAAAGACCCCCGGCCATGCCCAGCGGTCATGTAACTCGCTGGACCGACGAAAGCAAACAGGAATGGCTGTTGTTTGGCGACCCGTTCCCATTCATGCGTTGCAAAGCTGAATACGAATCGTGGAGCGATTCAAAGCAGTGGGAAATACTTGAGCCTCAAAAGTCTGTCCCCTTGGCCGACGGCAAGTCGATTGTTCCGCATCGCGGTTCGATCGCCTGGAACAACTATCGCAAAAAGTGGGTCAGCATATTCTGTGAAACGAGCGGAAGACCTTCACCGCTTGGGGAAATCTGGTACGCAGAAGCCGAACGACCCGATGGACCATGGGGCCCGGCAATTAAAGTCCTGAGTCACGAGAACTATTCGTTTTATAATCCACGAATTTGCACCGAATTGGTGGACGCCGACGCGAAATTCCTTTTGTTTGAAGGAACGTACACCCAAACGTTTTCAAACAATCCTGTTTCGACGCCGCGCTACGATTACAACCAGATCCTCTATCGCCTGGATCTGGATGAACTTCATGTCGATTAACGGGTAACCCGCGCCTCAGCCAATCTCCGTTCAGGTCCCGCGATCGCTTTCGTTGTAGATGCCCAGGTAGCTTTCGTAACGACGGGCGTCGATCATGCCATCTGCCACAGCGTTTTTCACAGCGCACAGGTCTTCGTGCCGATGCGAACAATTCGGGTAACGGCAGCCGTTGATAAACGGACGAATATCACGAAACTGACCCTCCAGTTCTTCCCGGGCAACATTCCACAATTGAAATTGGCGAATGCCAGGGGTGTCAACGATGTGTCCGCCTTCCGGAATGGGAACCAGTACCGCCGAGGTCGTTGTGTGGCGACCTTTCTCCGATTCGTAACTGACTCGACCGGTACGAAGATTGAGTGACGGATCGATCGCATTGAGTAATGTCGATTTCCCAGCGCCGCTTTGTCCGCTTACGACACTGTCCTTGCCGCGAACCAGCATTTTTAGACGATCGATTCCCTGCCCGGTGATTGCAGAAACCATCAGGACCGGATGGCCAAGCCGACTCCAGACACCAATGACCGGTTGCAAGTTCGCTGCGTCAACCAGATCGATCTTGTTAATCACGATGACGGCGGGGGCTATCGATTGCGACGTTGCGATCAGGTAGCGATCCACAAGTCCCGGTTTCAATGTCGGCTCGGCGGCGCTGCAAACAATCAGCGCCTGATCGACGTTGGCAACAAGAATCTGGCGACGGCCGCGGCTGCTTCGATTGATGACCGAGCGTCGCGGTTCGACGCGAACGATCATTCCCGTTTGATGGCCTTCAGGACGAACCATAACATGATCGCCAGCAACAACAACGTGTTGCAGTTCGGTCGCCAGGTTTTTGAGCAAACCACGAATGGCACATTCAAAATTGCCTTGATCTGTTTCAACAATCGTGTTCAATCCGTGGACACTGAGCACACGACCGGGAATGCAACTGGCATCGACGTCGAGCAAGACCTGGTAGCCCATCTCTTCGTTGCCGGCTACTTCGCCATGGACGGTTCGATGGCGCGTCAGATTGCCTTTGCCGGAGACGCGCTGTTCGCGAGCAAGTTCTTCATGTTCTGAGGCGTTTTCGACGTTTGTAAAATCACGTTTGCGCACGCTCGAATCGTGTTTCTTGCGAAACTCCGCCCGAATTTTTTGTGAGCGTTTGCGTTTTGCCATGGTGAGTTGCCGTCGACAGCGATTTATGATCGCCGCTTATCGTAGCACAAACGCCCGTCCTTCGGCAAAAACGGTCTCGGCGATGATTGCACTTTGGAGCTGATCAAACCCCTGGCTCAACGATTGATTGACCGCGACCGAATTTTTGTTCCACCGATTGATAATGGCCCGATGCTTCGCCCATCAAGGCCAGCAAGTCCGCTGCGCGACGATCGTCCGATGGATGCGTCGACATGAATTCCGGTGGCTTTTCGCCGCCGACCGAACTGAATCGTTTCCAGAAACGGGGTGCTTCGTTGGGATCGTAACCTGCCCTGGCCATCAACATCACACCGATGTGATCGGCTTCCGATTCCTGTTTGCGACTGTAGGGTAGAATTACGCCATATTCACTGGCCATTCCGTAGGCCTGCATTAACAAGTCCGCTTTGTCTGGAGTCTTGACACGGACGATCTTGTCGACAACTGTCCTGGTACCAGTATTTAACATCGATTGGCTCATCCGTTCGCCACCGTGGCGTGCCAGAGCATGGGCAACTTCGTGAGCCATGACAACAGCAAGTCCGGCCTCGTTTTCGCAAACGGGCATGATGCCTTCGTAAACTGCGACCTTGCCGCCAGGCAGACAAAATGCGTTTTGGTCTTCACTGGCGATCAAGCGAAATTCCCACTCAAAATCGGTTCGATCCGATACCATTGCAATCCGGTTCCCGACTCGGCTAACCAATTGCGAAAGCGCAACGTTCTGCGATGCCTGTTCACTGGAAATCACTTCGGTGTATGCCTGAAGCCCCAACGCCACTTCCTGACTTTCAGGCATCAGAATCATTTGCGGACGGCCAGTCATTGGAGCGGAACGGCAGCCACAAAGGCAACCGACCATTCCAAAGCCACTGAATCCTGCAGTCACCAGCATTTCTCGACGATTGAATTTCATAAATTGACCGTTTCCAATGGATACCTGGGAAGACGAGTAATTTGGTTGGCGTTCCGCGTTTCCGGGTTGAATCGATGCAACCACAACGTACTCGTTTTTCGACACGTTCGTGCGTTCGTCGAAATCGACAGACTGTTGCTTTACCTGAATAAACTTGTCAAATTCCGGAATTTCAAGTCCGGGAAAATAGCATTCGGGCGTCGATGAGTCACTGGCAAAGTTAGATGCTGTCATTGATGGCTGGTGGCTCATTCAATGGCGATCGAAACTATTTTCTCCCCTGGATGCACTTATCGGAGAATGATCTTCCGGTCGAGAATATCGGTATGTTGTCTCCTTTACCTGCAGAACAAACTGAGTCGCAACGACGACTCGTTGCAGGAGTCACTGAATTTGAACCTTCGTTTCGACAACGATTTCCGGTTCTTTGGCGGTCGACATTTGTCGGACCGTTTCTGGTAACGATTGCCGCTCTCTTGACTGGTGGAATCGACAAGGGAAGCGACCCGGGGAAGCGACAGTGTCATCGCCAACTATGAACGTTCACCGTTCCAGCTTTTTGGAATGGTAACATTCGTAAAGCCTCGATAGTGGGCGACACCTTCTTGGCAGTCATCATCCCAGCCAACAGAATACGTTTACCGGCAAGTTGACCGAAACGATGCTGGACGAAGTTATATCCACCGGATCACCCCTGAGGCGTTTTCAGTGTCAGACGACCTGTTCTCCAATATCGAAACCTCTCCCAACCTGTCTTTGCAATGCGAATCTGACGATAGGGAATACGATTCGAGGAACCGCTCCAATGACAAGCGTAGGCGAATTCAGGGGTTTTCCCGTTTGTCGTGGTTCGTGGTTTTTCTGCTGGCTGGATTCATGATGGTGTTGGCCTTCCTGTCCAACCTGAACCAGACCCGATCGGAAGTTTCTCAAGTCGAGTTGCTCGAAGTAAAAAGCGCAGGCCAACAAGTCCTCGCCATGGAATCCGAAGGGTTAATTCGCGACGCAATGCAAAAGGGATTCGTTTCGATTGATGAACAAATTTCGCTCGTCGTCAACCGGTGTAACGCGGGCCCTTTCGAATCAAGATTTGGCTACGCTATCCTCGTTTTCGAAACGCGTGGTGGCGAAGAAGCCATCGCAGCCCTCGACAACGTAATGAATCGTGCGCGTGAACTCGGCGTCGAGCCAAACGATACGCAGAGTCGAATCGAGCGGATCTTGCGGTCACAATTCACGTCAGAATTGAATCCGGATTCATCGTTTTCCGACGAAGACCGTGAATTCCTGACTTCCCGGCTAGGTTGGGTCAGCAAGTTGCTGATTTATCCTCGAAGTTTCGCGACGCCCGAACGCGAAGCAATGGTTGTTGAAGCCAGGGCAAACACCATTCATGGATTTGCGTTTGTTGGAATCGCCTTGTTGATGGTCGTTGTCGGTTTCGGCGTTGCCGGCATCATGGCGTGGCTGGCTACCCATCGGTTGCAAGGGCGTGTTTCTGACGACTCGCGATGCGGTCCTGTCTATATCGAAACATTTGCAATCTGGTTGTCCCTGTTCATCGCAATTCAATTTCTGACCAGCGTAATTGCCGTTTCCGCTGGAGTGGCGACGTTTGTCGCGATGTTTTTGCCCCTCACTGCACTTGCCTGGCCAATGTACCGGGGAGTGTCCTTTGCTGATATGCGCAACGATGTTGGATTGACATTCGGCAACCCCGTCGTCGAGTTTTTTTGTGGAGTCGTTTGCTACCTCGCCTCGCTCCCGTTTATTGTCGGCGGGCTGGTGATCGTGCAGTTACTGTCATCTCTCTGGTATCGGTTGACTGCACCAAATGAATTTGCTCCCCACGGCGTTCCGCACCCTATTGCCCGCGATGCGATGGGAGGTGACCCAATGTGGACGCTAATTATTATGTTGCTGACCACAGCAGTCGCAGCACCGTTAGTCGAAGAACTGCTGTTTCGCGGCGTCCTTTATCGACATTTGCGCGATGCCAGTCATCACATGGCGCGATGGATGAGCGTCATATTTTCGGCTGTTATTAACGGATTGGTTTTCGCCGCCATACATCCGCAAGGGCTTGTAGCCATTCCTGCATTGACGATGCTGGCCATCGGATTTTGTCTTGCCCGACAATGGCGAGGATCACTGATTGCCCCAATGACAATGCACGCCATCCATAACTCCGTAATCACCTATGCAATTTGGCGGATGTTATTGTAAAGTTGAACCGTGCCTCGCATTAGCGAACAAGTTCGCTGACCTTACGATCGAACTGGCCGCGGGTCATCACCCTGCCAATCTTTGAGGCATTGGCAGCATCAATCAAATCTGTCATGACGTGTTGAGCGTAGACAATGACCTCGACCGAACCCGATATTTCGTCCAGTTGTTTTTTGAATTCGACAATTTCAAGACCGGGTATCTGCAAATCGACAAGTACGCGCACGCCTGCCTCGTCAACCGTTGCGTTCGACAAATATTGCTGAATGGACTTGATCAGCCTGGCGGGAGATGAGGCGGATTGAAATTTGGTACCGGCGGAACGCGCGGCCGACGAGACCTTGGCAACCAGCATCAAATCGCGGCTCAAGTGATAAACATTCATTCGACGGGTGTGCCTTGAATTGTTGGAATAGAACTTCTATTGGGTGTGTGAAACGAACGAACGTCAATCGCGTCCATACCAGCGGCCCTTGCAGCAACTAGCCCAAGGTTTGCGTCTTCGTAAACAAGGCACTGAAGCGGCGAAACATTTAGTAGCTCCGCAGCCTTCAAAAAAACATCCGGCTCCGGCTTGTGTCGCACGGTATCTTCCGCAGTGACGATTGCATCAAACCAGTCGCCGCATCCGATTTGCTGCAACTGCTGTTCGATAACGTCCCGGTAACCACCGCTAGCCACGGCCATTGGAAGGCGGCCGCGAAAGTGTCGGGCTATTTCCAGTACCGGTGCGACGGGAACCAGCAAGTGTATGTTTTCAACGAAAGCATTTTCTTTTTCGCGGGCAACGGCAGCGGCATTTACTTTAACACCTTGTTCTCTCGAAAGTAACTCGATGATCTTCTGTGTCGGCATGCCCCCAAGCGAATAAAAACGGACTTCTGAAAACTCGATCCCGTGTCGAGCCATAGTCTTTTTCCAGGCCAAAAAATGAACGGGCATCGAATCCGTTAGAGTCCCGTCGCAATCAAAGATCAATCCTGCGTAGGGTTTTTTGGGTAAAGCCGGATTATCGTACAGGAAGTCGGATGCATGTTGAGATTCGTTGTTCATCAAATCGCGCTTTTGCCGCGCGTTTCCGGAAAAAAGTGAACGGTATCGTCGAGCGGCAGAATAAAGACTTTGCCGTCACCATCGTTTCCACGATGACCCGTTTTGGCGATCCGGATGATCGTGTCCACGGTGATATCGAGAAAGTCATCGTTGACCGCAATTTCCAATGTTACTTTCCGGACGACACTGGATTGGGTTTCCATGCCACGATAGATGGGAATTTTATCTTCGCGCTTGGCGAATTCCTGTGCATCGCATATCGTGTATCGCGTGACGCCAACACGGGCCAGCGCTTCGGTTAGTGCACGTAAACGTGTCGGTTGTATTACGGCAAGAATGATCTTCATAAACCAGGCATTTCGAATCACTCGGAAAATCTTGTTTGGCAAATGATAACCGAAAACAGCATGTTCGACGATCGTAAAATTCGAAGCTTGCTTGCCATATTCTATCCCGCCTGGATCGATGCCACGGCAACCCTGCGATCACTTGGAAACGCTGGAGGCTTTAGCGGTGCCCTTTTTTGGAAAGTCGAATCGGGTGGTACGTCGTATGCGCTGCATCGTTGGCCGGAAAGTGCCGTTGAACGCCGTGCCCAGTTGCATTGGTCTCATAACGTATTGCGAGAAGCGCGTGATCGCGGTTGTCGCTTTGTTCCCGTCCCCTTGCCGACCGTCAATGGCGAAAGCCTCATACTTTACGATGACACCCTATGGCAACTCGAACCATGGATGCCCGGTGTTGCGGATTTTGGAAAACATCCGACCAAAAGTCGCCTCCAAAATACGATGCGCGCCCTGGCGACTTTCCATCAAGCTGTCGGCCAGCAGGGCACGATCCTGGGCATGCCGGCATCGATCAGTGGCCGGATCGAACGACTGCAAAACTGGTTTATCGATGGTCGATTTACATTTCAATTTGGTGACTTGCAAAAACGGGCCGCTCGACACCAAATGTTGGGATCGTTGGGAGAGACGATCTGCCAGCAATTCCAGCGCCTTGCCAGTTCGCTCGAAGAAAATCTCGCCCGATTTCGGACGTCGTCAGTTCCAATCCAACCCGTCATAGGTGATGTATGGCACGATCATATTTTGCTGACAGGCGATAATGTGGCCGGGATCATCGATTTTGGAGCTATGAAAAACGACTCGATCGCTCTCGATTTTGGGCGACTGGCGGGTAGTTTGGTTGGTGACGATCCGGTGGGTTGGGGAACATCAATCGAAGTTTATCGCACAATTCACCCGCTTTCCGACCTTGAGTTCTCAATTTCCAGGACTCTGGATAGCAGTGGGACGGCTCTTGGCGGGATGAATTGGCTGAACTGGATTTGCATCGAAAACCGCCAAATGGGTTCGCCAATGGTTGTGTTCAATCGATTACAACAAATCGCGTTACGCATGGAAACTCTGCAGCAAAAACTGTAAGGTATTGCCGTTGTCAACGCTCTAATCGTTCATGTTTACCTGTCCTTCACCAGTGATAGCATTTGAATTCCCGGAGTGCCTGCGTGGATTGCCGTTGGGTTTGGTCGAAAAACCAGATATTCACAAGGTGATTGCAGAGCTAATTCGCAATTTTCGTGTCGACGAGAATAAGGGGTGCTGAATGTTTTCGACAGATTTATCCTTTTCAGTATCCGCGATGATCAGGCGGTTCCTGGTCGTCGTTGCGATCCTGGCTTTTGCCGGCAATGCACCCATCGCGGCACAGGATTTGCCAGTCATTTCGGCCAGTTACCAGATCGAAAACGGATCTCGAAAAGGATGGCTGATCGTAACAGTCGAAGTTCCCAAAGGATGTCACATCTACGCACTGTCTCAGGAAGGTGAACCCCCGCCGACGAAAATTAAAGTAGCGGAGTCAACGACCTTTACGTTACTGGAAGAATTTCGTTCGGATAAAAAGCCTCATGTTGTTGAAAACGATCCCGTGTTTGGCCAACGGGTCGAGACTTACGAAGAAGGCAAAATCAACTTGTTGGCACCCATTGAAATCGTCGACGGCAACGATCTGAAAAAGCTCCTGGTCGACTTGAAATTTCATGGCCAGGTCTGTTCGGATAGCGGTTGCAAGCCATTGTTCAACAAGCCGGTAGAAGTCAAGTTTGCCGGATTCTACGATCCTCCCAAAGACGAAGCACCGGAAAAAGACAAACGATTATGAAACCCATACTGCCAGTTAAATCCGATTTGCCCTTTCCCAAGGCATGGACATTCCGATCAGGTCATTAAACGACGATACCATGAACCACTTGTTGAAGATTTTCAATTTCCACCTGCTCACGCTGCTTTCCGTATCGTTGTTGTTTGGTGTTTCGTCGATTGTTCAGGCCCAGGACGACGATTTCCTGCTCGACCAATTTGGTCTGAACAAGGGACTGGGAGTTCAGGAACCTGACGAAAAAGTCACGTTTGACGCCAGTTTCCTCGTCGACGACGGGGGCAAGATCGGAAAACTGCAAGTAATTGCACAGGTTATTCCCGGCTGGCACATCTTCTCCGTTACGCAAGCTGCCAATGGGCCAAAGCGTACGATCATCGAAATCGAACCGGGCTTTAATAACGCAAAATTGAGCGGACCGTTTCAGCCCGATTCCGACTTTCATTCCGTCGAATACGAATATTTTGACGTTCCTGGTGAAGAACACGAAGGGACGGTAACATGGACCGCGCCCATCACGTTTGCAACAGGGGCAAACGCGTTCGAGTTATCGATCCCGGTAAACATTAAACAATCGCAAGTCTGCGAATCGAAAGAAGGTGGAACTTGCATCGAGTACAATCCTTCGCTGACCGCCAAATCTACATCGCTGCCCTCGTCATTCCTGGGCGAGTTTCGGCCTCGAAATGCAAAGGCAACGCTTCGCGGCTGGGTTGATCGAACCGAGGCTAAAGCGGGCGATGAAGTCAAACTCACGATCGAACTTGCACCCGACCCGGGCTTTGCAATTCCCGATGTCACGCAGCAAATCCTGCCTGGTAAACAGCCGACGTTGGTGGCGCTGAGTCTCAGCCACGAAGCGCTCCTGACGAGACCGACGACATCATTGAACCCCGTTGAAGTCGGTTCCGGCGAGAATGTCACTCGAATCCACAAATCGCCCGCGTCGTGGGAATTCCCGATGCATTTGCCTCGAAACATTGAATCCGGTGAAAAGGAATTCAAAGGCTGGGTTGGATTCGGTGCGGTCAAGGAAAACGGCGAAGCGGCGGCGGACCCGATCGCAGTCCAATTCAGTTTCAATCTCTTTGTTGGTTCGTTTTCGAACAACAAAAAAAACAACCTTGCGTTTCTGCCCTCGGAAAACGCCGATTATGCAACCGTCGCCGAACTCGTTCAAAAGCAATTCGAACAATCAAAAATCAACGCCGGCGAATTTGCCAACTATCCAATACCGGCAATTTTGGGATTCGCCTTTTTGGCAGGTTTGATTTTGAATGTGATGCCATGCGTCTTGCCTGTGATCGGAATCAAGATCCTTTCGTTCGTCCAGCAAGCGGGTGAGAATCGCCGACGAATCCTTATGCTGAACCTCGTGTTTGCAACAGGAATCATCGCCGTATTCATGCTGCTGGCTCTGCTGGCGTCTTTCCCGCAAGTTCTTGGCCTCAAGGAAAAACTGGGCTGGGGCGGACTGTTTCAAAGCAGTGCCTTCGTGATCACGATGGTCTCGGTCATCTTTGCATTTGGACTTTCCTTTCTTGGAATTTGGGAAATCCCGATACCGGGTTTTGTTTCAACGGCAGGGTCGGGCAAAGCTGCTCAACAAGAAGGCTACACGGGGGCTTTTCTCAAAGGTATTTTGACAACGTTGCTCGCGACGCCGTGCAGCGGCCCGCTGTTGATTCCAGTAGTGACCTGGGCAACAGCCCAACCACCGGCGCTCACCTTTCTGGTCTTTTTTGCACTTGGGCTGGGAATGGCTTTCCCCTTCATCCTTATTGGATTCCGTCCTGGACTGGTTGGCTGGTTGCCCAAGCCGGGCGAGTGGATGGAAACATTCAAACAATGGATGGGATTTGTACTGATCGGCGGTGCCATTTTCTTTTATGGTGCAATCTCGGAAAAAATCAAAATTCCTGTACTGGCCTTCCTGCTTTTTGTTGCCATCGCTTGCTGGATGGCGGGGCGGATTTCGTTCATCGATTCGGCAGGAGTTCGTATGCGAAAATGGGGCATGTCGTTGGGGATGTTGGCCGTTGGCGCTTTCTTTTCGTTCTACCTCCTGATTCCTCAACACGAGTTGGATTGGAAGCCCTTTTCGCTGGCAACTGTCGATGAACTGGTTGCCGATGGCAATGTGGTCTTTGTCGATTTCACCGCCGATTGGTGACTTACCTGCAAAGCAAACGAGGCAGTTGCCTTGAACGTCAAATCAACTAAACGGTTTTTCAATTCGAACAAGGTTGTCGCCTTGAAAGCGGACAAGGATCGAATGCCGGAAGTCACCCCCCTTCTCAAGAAGTTGGGAAATCCAACTGGCGCGATTCCCTTTTATGCCGTATTCGGACCGGGAATGGAGGGGCCCATTTCTTTCGGCGGCACGGTGTTGACAACGGGCAAAGTACGCGAGGTCGTACAACAAGCCCTCAACGCGGCACCAAAGCCTGGGGCAAGTAACCACTAACCACTAAACCACTAACCACTAACCACTAACCACCAGACGCTGCGAAAACCGGAACATCGGAAAAAACAGCTTGATTGCCAGGGTCAACCGATTGGCTAGCATTTACCGCATTCTCAAGGTTTACCGGCCCAAAAGGTCAAAAAGTCGCCGAAAATCCAACGTCTGTAACGAATAGGAAACCTGCTGGATTTCAGGTAATTATTGACCCGCAAATCTGCCGGTAATTATACTTGGAGCTGGTTTTTTCGGCTCGCGAGTGAGCGTTTTTCTACTCTGCCTCTGGGGATACTCTAGTGGATATTCGGTGTCTGTTGTTGGCAATTGGGCTCGTGGGCGGCTTGCTTTGCGGTGAAGCAGCTGCACAACGCAAATTGGCTGAAGGTGTTTTGCAAGTCATTGCGCCGGAAATTGATATTCGAGACACGCACTCCACCCCCATGGCTCTCCCGGGACTTGTCGCCGAGCAATACGTGCCGCAAGTCTTTCCCGAATCGGAAACGTTGTACGCATCAACGCGACAAGTGACTTTCTTTCGCGATGTTTACCAATACGAATATGCGTTTCTGCCGCTTCGGCAATTGCGTGTCGACACTGAGACTCCGCAGGGCCAACCTCGGGAAAAAAATGTTTGGTATCTTGTTTACCGCGTCCGTGACGTCGGTGCCGCCGTGAGTCATACCGAAAACGAAGATCCAAAGTTTGGACATATCGAAACCGAAATCAACTTGCAACCGGCCGCTCTGGACGAAAGCACCCTTCCCGGACGGTTCTTTGGTACTTTCCACTTGAAAGGATGGGTCGAGAATACTGAAACCGGCATGTACTCCGAAGTTGAATACAAGGATCAAATCGCGCCCGACGTTCAGGCATTGATTGCCCGGGAAGAAGACCCCGGGCAGGTGTACCTGAACACCGTCGAGCTGGCACAACAAATTCTCGAAAAATTTCCAGCGGATACGGATCAGGGGGGCAAGTGGGGGATCGCGATTTGGTACGACGTCAATCCGCAGATCAATTTTGTTACCGTCAAAATCGGTGGACTAACGAATGCATTTCGCCTGGAGACCAATCCGGATGGAACAATTGCTGTTCGGCAAAAAACATTGCAACTGAACTTCTGGCGGCCCGGTGACGGAGTCGAACAAGATAAGGATACAATCGACTATGGCATCCCGTTGACCGACGACCCGCGAGATCAAACGGAAATTGCCCGCCGCTATCGACTTCCGGGCCCCGTCATCCGATGCGAATCCGTCAATGCGGATAATCTGCAAACGTCAATAATATTCGAGACGGACAGCGACATCGACACACGCACTTTTGATTCGCGTGTCGCTGCTGAGCTGAATTCCGGAAAAATCGCCGCCAGTGTCCAGGAAGGATTTACGTCCTCTGGTTTACCGTTAGGTGGTGATGCGTCAATAAAAACCGACGTCAGCGGGCTACGTTGGACGATTTCCGACACGTGGGAAGGCAAAAACCGTGAATTTGTGATTCGCCTGCACCCGGATTTTTGGGAGAAAACGGTTGACGGCCAGATTCGATTGATCAAACGCCTTGATCATCTGTGGATTTACGAGTAAATTCCTCCCTTTGGCAAGTGCTGCAACCCGGACCATTTTGTGTTGCCGGATTCATCGTTGCATTCGAAAATCAAAACACCGACGTCTTTCCGTTTAGTCGGAACGTCTTTTTTCAGGGTAGTGTCATGGCACACAAAAAGGGACAAGGCTCCAGTCGAAACGGCCGCGATTCAAACGCGCAACGACTGGGAGTCAAGCATTTTGGTGGCGAAGCGGTACGTGCCGGTTCCATCCTGATTCGGCAATGCGGCACCAAATGGCACCCCGGCAAAAACGTCGGCAAAGGCAAGGACTACACGCTGTTCGCGCTGGTCGATGGTACAGTCAAATTCGATCGCATGGGTCGCCGGATCAACATACTGCCTGGCGAACTCAACTAGACGCCAGCTTCTGCTAACGATTGTGTGGGAGTATGCGTTGAACCTGCCTGGAGTTTCTGCAATTCCTTGTGCAAGGGTCCGGCAATTGCATCCTCCCCAATCTGAATCGTTTCGTTGACGTTTAAGTTACCTTTGGTGATGTAGGCTGAATTCACCAGAAACAGGCCAGGAACAGTACTTGTTTGATCTGGCAGATTGTTCGAATAGTTTATTGTCGGAATGGCCATGACATTTCGGACCCGGGCGATCTGAAACGCCTGGACATGATCGCGCGAAAATTCCGGGTACATGCGCTCAATAGCGGAAAGAAAATCCTCACGGATTTCATCATCCGATTTTTCAAACAGCGGGTGTTCGGCCGGAACATACTTGGGCAAATAGACCAGGGAACTTCCTCCCAACTCGGCCGGTGCGACAATGTTCGTCATCTCGATCACGGCCGTCATCGGAACCCATGAGTCGGTAATGTTAGTGACGTAATACGGTGAAAGCGATTTTGTGAGCAGCATCGAAGCGTTGATAATTCCCAGGTATTTGATCGATGCGAGTTTGTCCAGTTCGGACTGGCTCAACTGCTGACAACTCCGTTTAATAACGGGAGCAGGTGTTGTCATGATGACGCGATCGAACGCTTCGGCCGGCTGTCCTTCGAAACGAATCTCAAATTTTCCCGATGGCAGCTTTTCAATTTCCCGAATTCGATGATTGACCAGCGTCGCTGCGCCTTGTTGGTCGAGGCACTCTGCCAGGCGATTAACAATTGTTCGATATCCCCCTCGAACGTAACCAAACATTTCTTTTTTAAGCCCCGTGCGCCGGGCCTTGTACATTCGATTGATATGAGCCCAAATGAAACTCGCGGCAGTTTCTTCGTAGGCGTCTCCCAGCTTGGCGCGAAGCAAGGGAAGCCAGATCTTGTTGAAGGTTCCTTTCCCGGACCAACGTTGTAACCATTTCGCAACCTTGATACGTTCCAGCCGTTTCCAATTACGGATTCGGGACGCGAGAAAGATCGTTCCGCCGAGGCGCAGTTTTTCAATCAAGTTGAGAGGCGGGAAGTTCAAAAACTCGCGCGTGTCCGACATGGAATACAGTTTTTCATTAGTGTAAAACCCGGTTCGCGTTTCTGCCCAATTCAGTTCGTGCTCCAGTCCGATTTCGGCCAGCAAATTTCTCAAACGCGAATCCGAAAGCAGAATCACGTGGTAGTGCTTGTCCCATGTCGCGTGACCAAGTTGCCAAACCGAGACCAGACCGCCCAGTTCCGGGGCAGCTTCGATCACGGTAACGTCGTGACCTTCACGCGACATGCGATGGGCCATCGTTAATCCCAGCATGCCTCCGCCGACAATGGCCCAGCGCTTCGGATCTTGTTTGTTGGTGTGCATAGGAAATTTCGTTTCAAACCGGGTACGAGCCAAAGGTCCTGCAAAATGGAAAAATCAAATCTCTGCCGTGTTTTGAGCAGAAGTTTGGTTGACAGAAGTGCTGTCTGCGGGAGGACCTTCGAAACGGCGGCGAAGCAATAACTTAATGGTTTGAAGGGCGGTTTTGCCAACGTTCATTTTGCTTGGGCCTTGCTTTTGATCGTAGCGCAAAAGCATCGGGACTTCACCGAAAACCAGGCCGAAGTGTCGCATCTTCAGCAATACGTCGACCATACAGGAAAATCCCTTCTCACTGACAAACGAGTCGCCGTAGGCATTCGCCGCAGCTTGAATCGCATCAAAGCGATAGGCGCGAAATCCACAGGTGTAATCGCGTACACCAGGAATCGGCAACAGGATCCGGAATATCCACCGCGCACCCCACGTCATAAGGCGCCGATTTGCCGGTACCCCTATGATTCGGGAACCCGGCTGGTATCGGGAGGCGATGACCACGTCGTAACCGTCGTGAATCAACTGCAACAATCGGGCGATTGTCCCGGGTTGCTGGGTATTATCTGCATCAAGGGTAACGATGATATCTCCGCTAATGCCAACGGCCAGAACTTCATTGAGTCCCGTTCGCAGCGCTCCGGCCAGGCCCTGATTCACCTTGTGGGAACATAGGCGCAGTGGCATATGGAATGAGGCTGCGCTGGCATATTCGCTGGTTCGGTCCTTGCTGGCATCATCGACGACAACGACTTCGTAATTCAGGGCCGGAGACTCGAATTGCTGCCGGATCTTTTCAAGAAGGAGAGGCAGGCCGACTTCTTCATTGTATGCGGGCAGGACGACCCAAATTTTCTGTTCCTGTATTTCCGGTATGGAAATCCGTTCAGCGCTGGAAGTGCTGGACTGGTTATTAACGAGCGTGCTCATGTTGCAATACTTTCGATGAAATCTACTGGCTGGTCAAAGGACGATGTACTGTCAAAACACAACATCAGCGGCGGCGTCAAGGCTGACCGGATAACGATTCGTGGGCCCGCCAAAACACGGCAGTAGTAAACAGGATAGTTGGTACGCCGGGAATAAAGGAAAAAATCACGTTTTCCGTCAGGCCGTTGACAAATATCATGATGATGATGAAGTCTGCTACGCGATGCGGTTTGACGAATGCATCGCGAACCCGTCCCATTGTGAGTCCCAGAAAACAAAACAAACCTGCCAGACCCGAACAAAACGCGACATCGAGCCAAAGGTTATGTGTATAGCCAGCGTAATCCCTCAGGATTTCTTTTGAGGTTGCAGGCCCAAAACCCAGCAAGGGACGTTCCGCAATCGCTTGCACCGAGTAGGCCCAAATTTCGGTGCGGCCGGTCATTGACGTCAATTCCTCAGCGTCCCCGGACTTGGTGAGTTTCGAAACGACCGAGTCGAAAAATGTACTGTCGGATCCGGATTGCATGGTCGCGACCAGCAAAACGGCCGACAACAACATGCCTGCCAAAAGCAATCGGGCGATCGTCACTTGTTTCCAAAATTGATCGCGATAAACAAACGTCAGCGCGGCAATGACCGCGATCGTCGATGACCTGCTGATTGAAAAAACCAGCCCCGCCAAACCCAGGGGTACCAAAAAATAAATCAACTTGCTGCGCACATAACCCAGATGTGACATGGTGATTGCAAGGCCAATTGCAAAAGCGGAAAACTGGCCAACTGTGTTGGGATGTGAAATGCCACTCATGCGTAAACTGAATTCGCCATCGGACAACGGTTCCGCAAATACACCCAGCGATGGCATGGCGAAGTACGCTGCAAATGAGGCGAGCAGAAACATCGTGATTCCCAATACTGTGGCAACAAGTACCCGCTCCGGTCCAATCAGACAGATAGCCGTTACGACAAACAGCAATATGCACCACAACGCAGCGGCCGACGCCATCGAAATTACAGGCGTTGGTGACTGGATCGCAGAAATTGCGAACAAGGCAGCAACGCCGAACAACCAGGCTCCTGGAAGCGAAAGCACAAGTGACTGAACACGGGGAATCGTCAGCAGCCCGCCGAAGCCAACAAGACCGCAAACGGTTGTTAAACACAGCTTGATAAGGACGAATTTGTCGAGTCCGACAGAATCCTTTTCAGGAATAAACGAGGAAAGGTTGAGAAATGAAATTCCCGTGATGGCAACGAATACGAAGCGTTCGAGCAACGCCGCTGGCGCGATCGACATGGATTCAATCCCCGGTTGAATGGAAATCCGCCGACGTGTTGTGGAGCTGGACATTTACTTTTTCCCTCCCGTCAAACACGTGTTTCGGCGACATTCCCGCAAGACCGCGCCGGCGATCACAAACATACTGAGCGCCTGTCCAACTCCGGCAGCAATCGGGATCGCCGGAAGTCCCAACGAGGTCCAGGTGATTGCAACGAATCCAAGCATTACGACGATACTTGACAAACGTGCGAGAGTTCCAGTCATGGGTTGCCCACGCCCCTTGAGAAAAGAATCTGTGACTTGCAAGAATCCCTTGATGGCGAAGGCAGGCAACAGCAGCATCACCAATGGTATCGCTGCTGCAAATCGGTCTGAGAAGAAAAACAGGATCAAATCGTCCACCACCAATGAAAACAGCAAAGCGGTAATCAACTGAATGATCGCCATGGCAAACATCGCGCGAAGCGCAATTTCCGTAGAAAGCGTTCCGCGCTCCCTGGCCCCGTAGTTGAAAGTAAACACACCAATGGCACTGGGGACGATTGTCAACATGGCTGCTGCCGGTAAGGCAACAAAGTAGTTGCCTGCATCGACAAGACTGCACAGGGCCAACACGAGGAATATGTCCAGTCGTTCGAATACTTCGGAAACGAGCATCGACAAGGCGTACGGACGCCCTTCGATCAACAGACTCCTGACGTTGGGAACTTGTGGCGAATCCGCAAACCCGGATCGTTGATCGAGGACTTGTTTTGCAACTCGCGGTCCGGGGAACAGAGTTGGGATGACACCGGCAATTCGTGAAAACACCCAAGCCCCGCAGAGCAGCGGTAACCAGCCCATGTCGGTCATGGCCGGCAAGTCGATCCACCAGGCCGCAGCGACCACAACCGGAAAACAAACAGCAAAAAACAGCCGGTTCCAGTTGTATTTGGCAAAATCTCCCGCGCCCCGATCAACGGCCGACATTGTCAATTGCATGTGTTCCAGCGGAACAAACAGGCAACAAAAAAGTGCGTAGGGAATCAGGTACATCCGGTCGGTAATTGTCAACAAACTGAATGCCAGCAGACCGGCGATGACCGCCGTTATACAGCCTGTCAAAAAACCAAGGCGGGCTGCCACCCCGCGCAATCGTCCCGGATCAGAAATGTTTCGTGCAGAGTATGTTGTAATAATCTCAATTCCGCCGAGGAGTCCCGCGTACAACAAGACGTCGCGGGGGAAATACAAACAACTTCCGAATTCGCCGCGCCCGGCAGGGCCGAGCAAACGCGCGATAATGATGCCCTGGATCAGAAAGATCGCGAACGTTGCAAACGTCGTGGCGATGGTTGCGGCAAGGTTTTGCAATTGGCGGTCGGTCACGAATTGTTTCGCAAATCCAAGGACGGAGTTCTGGCCATCGCTTTTCATGGAAGCGTCAATGGCACCTGTAAAGGCGGCAGAAGATCGATCACCGTGGTCGGTCATTTCTTGTCGTCAGGCAAAAATCGGGTCAAAAATGGTCAAAAAAAAGCTTGCTAAACCGAGCCTCGGTGCAAAATCGTTACGAGAAACGTCCTGGCCAGCAATTTCAGGTCGGTCCATACGCTGCAGCGCTGAACGTATTGCAAGTCCAGCCGCATCCAGTTGTCGAAAGGCATATCGCGTCCGCCACTGACTTGCCATGTACACGTCATTCCAGGCAAAACGTCCAGCCTCCTGCGTTGCCAGCGATTGCAATCCAGCGATTCGTCTGCTGGCAACGGCCGCGGCCCGACGAGCGACATTTCGCCTTTCAACACGTTGATCAACTGCGGTAGTTCGTCAATACATGATTTGCGCAACCAGGTTCCAACGCGGGTGAGCCGTGGATCGTTCTTTATCTTGAACGCCGGTCCATCCTGTTCGGATAATTCCCGGAAAATGTGTTTTTGTTCGTCAGCTCCTGTATACATGGTCCGCAACTTGTAAATCCGAAACAACTTTCCGTCTTTTCCTTCTCGCCATTGCCGAAATACAACAAAACCAGGCGATGAACACTTGATGGAAATGGCTGCCGCAACCAGAACTGGAGACAGAATCAACAATCCTGCCGAGGCGCCCGCAATATCGATTGCCCGTTTCCAAAACGGCGTAGCCATGGAAAAATCCAGGGACTGAACCTTGATGGCGTGCTGGGTCGCGATTGACATTCGCGACTGTTGCCGCGTCGCAGTCGCTGTCGAACCATCCGGGCCCCCGGATTTACCAAATCCATTGGCATTTTCATCGAGAACAAGTTCGAAACTGCCGGACCTGTTTTCATCGTCGGACCAATTGGCGGGCATTCCGTCGTCTGGAACTGGCCAGGCAAATATGTCCGTCGATATTGAATAATCCAGGGACTTTGCAATATCGCAAAGTTCATTTGCGACGAGTGCCGCCGCACCCGGCAGGGTTTCGGGCATCAACACTCCAAGCGTCTTTTGAAAGACGCCAAGCTCGTCAGTAAGGCGCAGCCGATTGCGATAGACGGTTACCAGTCGATCAAAATGCGGATCAGGAAATCGCGCAGCCTCGTCCTTGAAATCGATGCGAACGACACAAAACGTCAAATCCCGGCGTTCGGCGCGCGATCTTTCCTTGGCAATCGCCTGCAAAAATTGGTCGCTGGCAAGCAGTTCGGGAATGACGCTCGAATTCGATTGGCGTTTAAAGCCAAAAAATCGTGCCCATCCGTCCCGGCGGCGGCGAGACAGGGAACTCATGTAGTTAGTCCTGGTGCGTTATCAATGTTTACATGGTGGGGATTACAGTAGGACTTTCCGGGAAACGGTGGGTACGCGATTCCAGAAAGTTTGGCGGGTGACGCGATGGTTATGCTTTATTGAGAATGACTCCAATAACGGGCAATCCCAACTCGTCGCATCGTTTTGCTGCAGAATTGAGCAGATCTTCGCGAACATCGTTGGCATCTGCCACAATCAAAAGGCCATCCAGTTGCGGTGCGATCGCAAAACAACTGGAACCGTCGTTGGCCATCGGCAAATCGAAAACAATGAAGTCGAATCCATCTGCCAGATCCGTATTCAGGTTGTGCAGCATATTGAAGGGCAGTTCCAGCGATTGGTGAATATCGCTGCGGCCACAACCGAGGAAGTACATTCTCTCGATCGAAGTCTGGTGAATACAGGCGGTCGGCGCTTCGGTCCCCTTCAGCACTTCGCTCAAACCGATGGCCGGTTTGGGAAGTCGTCGACCGATGTTGGGATTGCCGAAATCACATTCGACAAACAAGACGTTTCCTTCGCAAATTCCGGCTAACGCAGCCGCAAGGTTGAATGCTACTGTACTGCATCCCGCGCCTGGTTGAACGCTCGTGACACCGATGGTTGCCGAGCTGAGATTGCGACCGGGGCGATTACCGACAGCGACCCGACGTGCCAACGACAGGAAATGCACACGCAACCGCTCGCTGGCGCGAACCCGGACGGTTCGTCCGTTGTTCTGAACGTTGTGGATCATGATGCAATCTCGTTTTTAGCTGGAATGGACTCGCGAAGCATGAATGCGCGGAATGGTTGCCAGCACCGGCAGGTCCAGCACGTCCTCGATTTCGTTCGGCGAATACATTCCCGTCAGGTTTTTCCGATCAGCAAACAGCGTTGCGAACAATGCGGAACAAATGGCAAGGAACAATCCCAGTGGAAGAATAATGCTACCCTTGGGACTTTGCTTTTTAAGTATCAACGAAGCTGGTTGCGCGACCACAACATCGGAGATCGATTGTTTATCCAGTTGATCACTGACTTTTGCGTCACCTCGTTTGCGGGCATAGACGGCAAAATACTGAGAAGCGACTTCCACATCCCGTTTTCGTTCCGCATCTGTCAATTCAAGATGATTGAATTCCTTCAGCCGGACTTGTGACTCGACGAATTTCAACTCGACTTGTGCCAAACGTGTTTCCAGGGATTTGGCATTCGATTTTTCCAGGGCCAAGGCAACTTTTAGCTGCTCGTAAACCGGATTTTGTACTTTGGCAAACTGCTGTCTTTCACCGGGTAATGCCGCAATTTCCGCCTCCAAATTGCTTATTTCCACTTCGATTTCGGCCAATTTCGGGTGTCCGGAGTTATAGCGGGCATTCAGGCGGGATCGTTCGGCGATACGTTCATACAAACGCGTTTGGGCTCCTTCGGTTGAAAGGCTTTCCAGGCCGGACGTCGGCATATTCAGTTCCATCGAGACGGCATCGGCCTGCGCCGTCAGTTCTCCAATTCTCGCCAGCGAAGTTTCAAGTTCGATTTGAATATCAACCCGCTGGTTTTCAAGTTTTTCGATGACACCGCCAAGTGTGTTGCGGGCTTGTTCAACGGATAGAAATCCACATTCGTTTCGGAAGTCAGCCAAACGTTTTTCTGCCTGAACAAGTTCAATTCGCTGCTGTTCGTACTCGCGATCAAAAAAGTCACGAGAGCGACCGGCGGAGTGAATTGCAAGGTGTTTTTCCCGGACTTTGCCCATGAGACGTTCGACGATGTCCCTTGCCATTTTTGGAGACGAGGCCAGGCAATAGATTGAAATCACCGAAGTCTTTTTCTCACTCGAAACACTTAGGTTCTTTTCAAGTTGGGCAATCGCTTTTTCCCGCAATGTCAATCGCTGAAACTCTTTGTCCGGGATGCGATCTTCGTTAAATCCGTCGGAGCTGGCCTTGCTTGAATTCCACCCAAACAATTCCGAATTGATCGAGAACGGAAAATGGTATTGTATAAATCTTTCCGGACCAATTTCGTCAACCACGGCACCCAAAAGATCATAGGAACCGATCAACTCGGCAACCGACCGAATCTCGGTTTCCCGCGTGTCTTGAATGGAGACATTTGGGGAACCATCTCCGGCTGCATTCATGGCCAGATTGGCACGACCGACCCGTACGAACAGTTTTCCTCCGGAGCCAAATTTTTGAGGGAGTACCAACCAGAGAGCAATGGCCAGTGCAAAAACTGTTACAAACACAATGGCACCCAGCCTGCGGTGGTTCCGAGCGGCGCTTATGAGCTGTTTGAGCGAAATTGTCGTGTTGGATGGATGTGCCATTATTTGGTTCGGTGAGTTGCGAAAACCCAAATCTGGAAACTAGCAGGGAGTTGCACGGGATTGCGACAGAAGAGCCTCACACGATTTATCAGGCAAAGGAGGGAGGACCTAACGATTAACGGTTCTACGAAATCAACAGGTTCCATTTGCCCAATTGAGGAAGGTTCCACGCATCGTGCCGAAGTTCAGATTAGCCACGAGGAATCGGATTTCAAGGGGACAATGATTACTATCTGCAACATCGATGCAATTTGTAAACAGATTATCCGGGTTATTGTCGTAATTCGAACCGATCGGTCGAGTTGTGGGGATAGTTGCCGACTCAATGAACCCCGTTAGACCGACTAAACGTTTCCCATTGAAACGCGTCACTTCGTGCCAGCGAAAAGAATTGCGGGTCAAAGTGAGCAACGCAAGATTTCGAAACTTGCACTGTAAATGATACCGTGTGGCAGCGGGATGAGGCGTTTGACGTTAGTGACACTGCACCGGTGCCACGGGAAGGAGGCGACCGTACGGTGGTATTTGTTTTGGAGGAAGTCCTGTCCCATTTTCCTGCTGCCACATTTGTCGCTGCAGGTCAGTCGCATAGCAGGCAAGCCAGATTTCGCAGTCGCAGTCCTCGTCGACACAATGCCAACGCAAGTAACTGGATTGCGAAGCCAGACGCTTTTCCTGAGCAGGTAAAATGTCTCGAAGGATAAGGCAATAAAGTTCACGGTCCGATAAATGATCGGTGTATTCCAGAACGACGTGTTTCTCGAACAAACTCTCGATCGTTTCATGCAAAATCGCGTACAGCCGGACGTCACTCAAGCAGTCTGGCGACAGCAATTGCAATTCAGGTTCAAACCACCGGCCGATGGGCAAAACCGGTGCCCGCTCCCAATCCAGCATCGAAGCAAGGAATTCGTTTTCTTGCTCAATCGACAACTGCCGTGAATCGAGCAAGACAATTGACTCGTCGACAAACGGTTCAATCTCGTCTCGCAAGCGTGCGTTCAACAAAAGCTGGTCTACTGCGTTCATCGGTGGAATTCGGTTTGCTTGAAAACTTTGGAACGGGTGAAGTACTCCAGTTTGACCGGCAAGTCATCAATGACTTGCCAACTTCCCTCACTTGGGAATTTATTCAGACAAGTGCAGGAATCAAAGTAGAACTTTAGCAAACGCCGGAAATTTCCATGGAATAGTCGGGCCGTATTCGTTGCGACCTGATTATCCAAAATAGTCGCTGAGGGTATATTTTCCTCACTTCCATAAACAGAAAAATCGTTAAACCCGGACAACTATTCCAGACCGAACAATTTCAATTGACTGTCTTCGGATTCAGCGTCCGGATTTAACTCGCGATACAACAAGCTGGATTGAATGTCCTTGTTGTTTTGGTACTTGCCGGACTTTGAATACTCGGTGATATCACCCGCGATCTGATGGTAAAATATTTGGCAAATCTGTACGCCGGGGTAGATACGGATTGGCTGGATCGCAAACATTTCAAGCGTCCAGAATCCACAGAATCCGACGTCGCCAAAACCCGCTGTGACATGCACGAACAAGCCCAATCGTCCAATGGATGACCTGCCCTCGATCATGGGTACCAGGTTTCGGGTTTCGGTCCGTTCAACAGTCCGCCCCAGATAAAGCTTGTTGGGTTGCAAAGTCAGACCGGACTTCGGGATGGTCAACCGCTGTACCCGGTTGTTTTTGGCCATGTCGAGTACGACTTCTTCATAAGTCACAAGTTGATCGTGCAACGTCATGTTGTAACTGTTGGGATTCAGGTTCCGTGGCTGAAACGGATCAATCAGAATATCCGAGTTCAATCGACTGCGAATTTCTTCCCCGGACAGGATCATTTTTCAAGCTTTCCGAAAGTTCAATTACCGGCGACAGACCCGAAAATCCACAATTCACACAGGCCAGAATGGGTTCGATGGCACCGGGAATGCCGATTGTCGGTATCCCCAATCAAGTGTCAAGCCAGCCTTTTGTATATCGATTGGCCTACTCCGGTCGAATATCAGGCCTTGGACGGAAAAGTTTGCGCGTTGGAGATGCCGAACCGATCCGTAATCGATATAATCCACAACTGAATACCCTCGTCCCATGTGCGGATTGCCGTTGTGGCAACGTATAATGAGGCAAACCACGACTGCGACGATGGTTACGGATCAAGTTGCCCTGAAATAAGGAATTGAAAAATGAGTTTTGGAAACAAATACGACAATCAGAAGTCGAACCCTTATGCGGCGATGGCGCACAATTATGTGCCTGCAGCGCATGCCACGGTTTCAGACCGAATTGGATTTATTCAAAAAACCTATCTGCACCTGGCGGGTGCCGTTCTGGTATTTGTGGCGATCGAAGCAGTCATTTTTACGCTGTTCGGTGAACAGCTTATCAACGTCGTCAGTAAATTGGGTGGCGCGATGTGGCTCGTCGTGATGGCTGCCTTTATGGGCGCTTCGTTCCTGGCCAACCGCTGGGCACAAAGCCAAACCAGCTCGGCCATGCAATATGCCGGGCTCGGGTTATACGTGGTTGCCCAGGCGTTGATTTTTGTGCCGATTCTGGCCATCGCAAATAACTATTTCGAAGGTGCGATTATGAGCGCCGGCTTGATCACGGCTATCGTATTTGTCGGTTTGACGATCACTGTTTTTGTAACGCAAGTTGACTTTTCATTTTTGCGCATGGCCCTGGTCGTCGGGTCGCTGGCCGCTTTTGGAGCGATCATTGCCGGAACCGTATTGCAATTGAGTATTTTTGGCGCTTTGTTTTCATCGCTAATGGTCGCACTGGCCGCTGGGTACATTTTGTACGATACGTCAAATGTTCTGCACAAATATCGAACGGATCAACATGTCGCTGCCTCGCTGGCCTTGTTTTCCGGTGTTGCCCTTCTGTTTTGGTACATTCTGCGATTGGTCATGGTTCTGCGGGAGTAGGCTGGTACCGTGTTAAAAAACGTCAAGTTCACTTTCATACCGCCATCGGCTCCATGGCGGTTTTTTTCATGAATGCAGCTTAAAACCGCCGGTTTTTTTGTGGCGGTTTCAGAAAAGTTTTCAAATAAGTGATTTTCTTCCGGCGCGACAGGGTTACTATTGAAACCAGAGGGACGTCGCCTGTCATTTTCATCCGGGACTGTTGGAACAAGTCTTCTGATAGCCGAACCCTTGTGCAAACGATTCCGCCAATGAACCCTTTCTTCGAATCCTTCCAACTGTTCTGATTAATCGCATGTCAACCGCCGAAGCGAATCTCGAACTGCCGGCCAATTTCGCCGGTATCGTAAAAATCTTTCCTCTCCCCAACCTGGTATTGTTTCCCGGTGTGATTCAGCCACTGCATATTTTCGAACCGCGCTATCGGAAAATGATGCAGGATGCGATTGAAAGTGACCAGCTAATTGCCGTTGCAACGTTAAGACCGGGTTGGGAAGCCAGGAGTCGTGTCGTAAAGCCGGAGATTTTTCCAACATTGTGTATTGGCAAGATTGTGACGCATGCCCGTTTGCCTGACGGGCGATTTAACTTGTTGTTATGCGGAGCCCGTCGGGCGAATGTGATTCGTGAGATTCCCGCAGAATTGCCGTACCGAATCGCGGATGTCAATCTGGTAAATGCCGATGTGTTTTCAAACGAGGACGACGATCTGGCCATTCGCATGCGAGAAAAAGTGCTTGAGCAATTTCAGATTGTTGCGACCACTGACTGCAAACTGGATTGCGAAGCATATTCCGGATTGGCCAACAGTCATTTGCCGCTGGGACTGCTTCTGGATCTGGTCGCTTTCTCGTGTGGAGCGAGTGTCGGACAGCAGCAGAAGATTCTGGAAGCAGGCGACTTGTTCGCCCGGGGCAATCAGTTGTTGCGGGTTTTGCGCAAACGAATAATTGAACTTGAAACGGCATCGACTTCATTCCCCCCGTCGTTTAGTATCAACTGACGACGTCAACAGCTGCTTTGTTCGGTTAAGGCAATGCAACTCTTCGCCTTTCCGCAACCGACTTGTCGTTGTGAATTACCAGACAGACTTTTTTCCACTAACTTTTGGCGCGATGATGGACATCAGGATTACCTACTGCGGGCAGTGAAATTACTTGCCCCAGGCCACCAGTCTGGCGGCCGAAATCAAAAAGCAATTTGGGATCGACTCGAAGTTAATTCCGGGAACGTCCGGCGTGTTTGATGTGGTTGTGGACAATCAAACGCTCTTCTCCAGGCATTCGGAAAAGCGCTTCCCGGAAAATGCCGAAGTTATCGCTTCAATCTCCCAATGTCAAAAATAACAGGCTTCGTTTTTCGACGGGCGTTATTTCATGACCACCAGGCGACTAATCTCCGAACAATGTCAAATTGAGACATTCATTCCTGGTTTGAGAGTTTTTGTAACGAATATGCCTGGATCGCCCGATATTTCCCGTTGCGATTGGGGGTTTTTCATCTCGACCAGGCCTGGCATGGTGATTGCAATAGGGTTGGAATTATTTTTTGTTTTTCCTGTTTGTACGGAGTTCATCATGATCTCAGTTGTTTCGGGTCAATGGATGATCCGGTCGGTCACTGTCAATTCGCAAGAGGCATCAACGGAATCAGGCTTTCAACAGCTTGTTTTCAATGATCGAGTATTGCGGATCGAGCCAGCCGGTATTTCCATGATCGTTCGTCAATCGACTGCGCATAGCGCTGTCCTTGAATCTCGTTCGCAAGTTTTCTTTGCGGACTTTTCAACCAAAGGGGATGTGCTTTATCTTAAGCTGACCCGCCCCATGTTTTCCGAAACGGTTTCCATTACGGCGATTCTCGATCGCGAATTATCAGTGAACTAATTGATTTTTATATATCCTCGATAAATCAATGATGGAACCAAAACGGTCCTGGAATTTCCAGGGCCGTTTTTTTTGGGCAGGAAACAGGGTGGTCGCTCCACGAGCATCAATCGAACAAGCCTTCAACCGACAGGTATCTTTCGCCGGTGTCGTAATTGAATCCCAGGACAGTTGCGCCCGCAGCAATTCCGGACAACTTCTGCTGAATCGCCGCCAACGTTGCTCCCGTTGAAACGCCGCAAAAAATCCCTTCTTCCGCCACGATTCGTTTGGTAAACCGGTAGGCATCGTCTTTGGAAACCTGAATCACTCCATCGAGACGACTGGTTTCGCAGTTGGTCGGCACGAAACCAGCCCCGATTCCCTGAATCGGATGCGGGCCCGCTGCACCGCCGGAAAGCACCGGAGAGAGTTCCGGCTCGACGGCAAAGACCTGGAGCTTTGGAAATTTGCCCTTCAATACCCTGGCACAGGCCGAAATGTGTCCTCCCGTCCCGACGCCGGTCACCAGGTAATCGATTCCTTCAGGAAAGTCTGCGGCAATCTCTTCGGCGGTCGATTTCACATGCACTGCTATGTTTGCCGGATTATCAAACTGCTGGGGGACCCAACTGTTGGGATTGGATTTGGCCAACTCATTAGCTCGGTCGATTGCCCCCTTCATTCCCAGTTCGCGTGGTGTCAAATCAAATTTTGCACCGTAAGCCGCCATCAATCGTCGCCGTTCGATCGACATGCTTTCCGGCATCACCAGCAACAGTTTGTAACCTTTCACTGCCGCAACCATGGCCAGTCCGATGCCAGTGTTGCCGCTTGTGGGTTCGATAATCAGTGTGTCCGACTTCAGGATTCCGCGCTTTTCGGCGTCCTCGATCATGGAAAGGGCAATACGGTCCTTGATGCTTCCGCCAGGGTTGTTGCGTTCCAGTTTGAGCCAAACGTTATTTGATGCAAACAAACGATTGAGACGAACATGCGGTGTTTGTCCGATCGATTCCAGGATATTTTGAAATTTCATGTCTTCGTCCTAAATAGAAAAATTAATCGGTTCATTGGATCGGCGTGGTCGCACGTCGATGTTCGCCTTGTGTATCACCAGCGAAAACGGGGGAACACTCCGTGTGATCCAGGTGTTTCCGCCAATAACGCTGTCGTGCCCAATGACGGTGTCCCCTCCGAGTATGGTGCAATTGGAGTAAATCGTGCAGTTATCCTCGATGGTCGGATGGCGCTTGGTATTGGCAAGTGATTTATCGACCTGAATTGCGCCCAGAGTCACGCCTTGATAAATCCGCACGTCGTTCCCGACGATTGCGGTCTCGCCAATTACAATTCCCGTTCCGTGGTCAACAATGAACGAACGGCCGATTTGGGCCCCGGGATTGATGTCAATTCCAGTCCGGCTGTGAGCGTACTCGGCGAGGAACCGGGGAAGCAGCGGTACCTTTTGCAAATAAAGCAGGTGGGCGATTCGGTAAATCGTAATCGCAAAGAATCCGGGATAGCCTTGAACGACCTCGTCAACGCTGTTGGCTGCCGGGTCGAATCGATAAATAGTTTCGGCATCGCCGACCAGGTCGTCATAAATCGCCGGCAATTGTCGAAACAGGCTGACCGTCAACTGTTGTGTCCGCGCTTCATCGGTCGTAATACGTATCAGCAGGTTTTCAAACTGCCGGTGTGTTTCCGAATAGCGAACTTCCGCTGTGTCCAGGCAATGGGCACCGGGAAACAGCAGGCCAAACAATTGTTCAGCCAAATTGGCGATTTCCAGCCGCCCCGGAGTCGAGTCCTTGCCAATGCGTGTTTCGCCATCGAGTCGATGAAGGAATTCCTGTAAGGGATCAGACGAAGACATTGGATTAGTGTGAATTCGATAAATCGGAAATGAATTTGAATTGCTTTGAATTGTTTTGAATTGTAAGTGCTTTCGTCGTCGTCGAAAAGCACATCATTGAAATTGCTGCGCGACCCTTCCCTGACCGATTTACGAAACAACGGATTTGATTTGCGATTCATTTCAAGCAATCGTCTTTATTCAAATTGGGACTTTCGGCGAAGCATATGGTGGTAGTGTTGGGCAAAACGGTGCGATTCATCCCGAACAGATTGGAGCAATCGAAGCGCAAAGGAATTGCGACCGAGCCGAATGGGTTCAGATTGGCCCGGGACAAAGATTTCTTCTTCCCGTTTTGCCAATGAGATGACGATCGGTGGCGGAATATCCAGTTCGGCGAATGCGGCCATGGCGGCGCTGAGTTGCCCCTTGCCCCCGTCGATCAAAAGCAGATCGGGAAAGACTTCCTGTTCGTTGTCGAGCCGGCTAAATCGCCGCGAGACTACCTCATTGATACTGCGGAAATCGTCGATTCCCTTGACGTCCTGTATCCTGAATCTGCGATAGCCGGGTTTGAACGGCATGCCATCGATAAACTGAACGAGGCTGGCAACGGTTTGTCCCCCTTGAAGGTGAGCGATGTCGACCCCTTCGATCGTTCTCGGTGTTTCGGCAAGTTTCAAAACCTTGCGCAGGCCAGCAAGTCCCTTTTTAGGGTCAATGTAAAAAACTTCCGGCTGTGCGTGTTCGTCCAGTTCGCCCCGTTCATCCAGTGAATTCAGCATTTGCAGTTCATCGCGCAAGCGGGCGGCTCGTTCGAATTGAAGTGCTCCTGCGGCTTCCTTCATTTCGGATTCGAGTTGTTTTAACAAACGCGTCTTTTTGCCCTCCAGGAACATTTGCAAGCGGCGAATGTCTTTTTTGTAATCCTCCTTGCTGATCCGAAGATTGCAGGGAGCCGTGCATTGTTTGATGCTGGCGAGCAAACAAGGTCGATACCAGCGCCACCGTTCATCTTCGGCATCGATGTCCAGCCCGCACGTTCGAAACTTGAAGATGCGCTGCAGCACCTGGATGGCACCGCGCAAGGCACCGGCGCTGGCAAAGGGGCCATACAACTTGACCCCTTTCGAGGATGGGGTTCGCGTCAATTCGACGCGCGGAAAATCTTCGTGGGTCGTTATTTGCAAATAGGGAAAGGACTTGTCGTCCTTGAGGTCCTTGTTGTGAGTCGGCTGGATATCCTTGATTAATCGAGATTCCACCAGCAGCGCGTCGACTTCGCTTTCGCATTCCATGTAGTCGATGTCAGCGATTTCACCGATCCAACCCGAGATTCGCGGCTCCAGTTCGGCAGTTTTTTGAAAGTAACTACTGGCACGAGATCTCAGGTTTTTGGCCTTTCCGACGTAGATTACTCGCCCTTTGTCGTCCTTTATCAAGTAGACACCGGGAGTCTGCGGGAACAAGCGGACTTTTTCCGATGGTGCAAGCGATCCTTGACCGGCTTCCCCGTCAGGTGGCAATTGGGTGTTCTCGTCCTGTTTGTTAAACTCGTCCATCAAACGCCATTAAACTTCGGCAACAAAACAACTGTGCGGGATCGGCAACGATCCGATCGAGCAAACTATGGACCTGGAATCCTGTCGCAAACAAATCGATGAAATCGACCGCCAACTGGTGGCATTGATTAACCAGCGAGCCCAATTCGCCGTAACGATCGGTGAGGCCAAACTCAAGACGGGTCAACCGATCTATGCGCCGCATCGCGAAGCCGAAGTGCTGGCTCGGGTGCAAAATTACAACAATGGCCCGACGCTGCCGCGAACAATCGAAGCGATCTACCGTGAGATTATGAGTGGCAGTTTCGCTCTTGAACAGCCGCTGAGAATTGGCTTTCTGGGTCCACCCGGCACTTATTCGCATCTCGCAGCCACCCGGCATTTCGGTTCCAGCGTTGAATTGGAAGACTTGCATGCAATTACCGGTGTCTTTGAAGAAGTCGCGCGCGGACATGTTGATTATGGACTTGTTCCAATCGAAAATAGTACGGGAGGAAGCATAACGGAAACCCTGGAAGCGTTTTCCAGCTATCATAACGATGTGAAATTGTACGGGGAGTTGCAATTGGCTGTTCATTGTTGCTTGCTCACGAATTGTCAACCGCATGAAATCACAACAATATTCGCGCGGTCGGAGTCGTTTGCTCAATGTCGAAGCTGGATAGCGACGCAGTACCCGAAAGCCGAACTGGTGGCGATGGACAGTTCCGCTGCAGCAGCGCGCAAGACCCGTGAGATGATTGACAAGGCGAATGGTTCGGGAAGTGAATCGGCCGGCGTGGCTGCGATTGCCAATTCGCTTGCCGGCGAGATTTACGGCCTTCATCCCTTGTTCGAACAAATCGAAGACCGCCGCGATAACGTGACCCGATTCCTGATTCTTGCCAGGCAAGAGACGCAGCCGTCGGGTAACGACAAGACTTCGATTATGTTCAAAACGACCGACAAACCCGGAGCCCTTGTCGATGTTTTGAACGTCTTCAAGCGTGCCGGTGTCAATCTGTCGCATATCGACAAGTGCCCGACCCGTGGCGCAAACTGGGAATACTCGTTCTTTATCGATGCGGATGGACATCGTGAAGAGAGCCGATTTGCAGAAGTCGTCGGGGAGGCCCGGGCATTTGCCAGGGAACTGGTCGTGCTTGGAAGTTATCCGAAGAGCAAACAAGTCCTTTGAAGGTGCCCGATGGACAAAAACGACTCGGATGAAACAGGCTTGCCACCCATTGAGCGTGTTTTTCTGGGCGCTATGCTCAGGACAGGCGCACTCCTGCTTGGCCCGCGCCGTGCCATCAAGCTTTTTTCGCACGAAGCCAATCGCGTCCTGCAAATTGTCGAAGAACACGACTACGACTTTGCCGGTACGCGCGTCAAAATCCCGCGCTTGCAGGGAATCGAAAACGCCAGCCGGAATTGGTCGTTGTACATGGTGCTGGATCACCTTGTGCGCGTCGATTCAGCTATCCTGAATTCGATTAAATGTTTGTGTGAAGGATTTCAACCGCTTTCCGAAATCGCCATCGCTGACTTTAAACCCGATCCCGATGCCGATGTCGGAGTGCTCGAAACGTTTCAGGAAACGGCTCGAGGGTTTCAACGGGATGTCCTTGCCCTGATTCCCATTCATTCAAAAACCCGATTCAGGCATCCGTGGTTTGGTCCCCTCAATGCCCGGCAATGGATCATGCTGGCAGCAGCTCATCACCGAATCCACCGTCGCCAGGCGCACAAAATCGTTACGGTGCAGGGATTGACCTGATCATTTGCTGTACAGGATCGGCACGAGGTTAATCTCGGCCTTATAGAAACCATCCTGGGAATCGAGTCGCACCAACAGGGCAAGGAATGAACCGCCAGAATCTTTCGCGATCAGTCGATTCGAAGTCTGGCCTGCGAACGAGACTGGTTTTCCATCACGAAGCATTTCAAGTTGCTGAACATCAGGCATCACGCTTTCCACGCCAGGAAAAGCACATGCAGGAGAGTTCAAGTGCTCGCGGATGTTGTTCGCCGTAACCGAGCTCGTTTCCAGTGCGTCCGGCAACTCAAAAGGACCGATCTCCGTACGTACCAGAGAGTGCATTAATCCGCCGCAACCCAGCGTTTCGCCAACATCCCGGGCAATCGAGCGAATATATGTTCCGCTGGCGCAGCGAATCGAACATTCGACGGATGGAAATTCGTAGCTTTCGAGGTCAATTTTATAAACCGTTGCCGGGCGCGCTGCGAGTTCAACCAGGTTTCCCTCCCGAGCCAATTGATAAGCCCGCCGACCCGAAAGCTTGAGCGCAGAAAAAGCAGGGGGGCGCTGCATTATCGACCCGGTCTGTGAAAAAAGGGCTGATAAAAGTTGCTCGCGTGTTGGCGGATCATCAATCACCTTGCGTTCCACTACTCCCGAACTGTCATCGGTGTCGCTAATCATCCCTAGGGTGAATCCTGCTTGATAAGTCTTGGAAAACTCATGCAAGTACGTTTCCAGTCGCGTTGCCATGCCAGTACAGATCAGCAGCGCACCGGTTGCTATTGGGTCCAGCGTTCCGGCATGTCCACATTTGATTCGCTGTCCAGCAGCAGATCGAATCTTGTGCTGGATGTCGTTGACGACATCGCGCGACGTCACCCCGGCCGGTTTGTGTATGTTCAGAATTCCGCTGAAAGCAACGGATGTTCGAGGATCGGTCGACATATCGCGACGTTCAATAACGGCCTTGACGACAGGACTGGATCCGTTGATTATGGCGACCTGATTGAAAACTATTCAAGTGCGGACGTAAATAGAGTAACTGGCGGTGAACAGTTGTGAACAAACCGGTCCAGCCCTTAATTCCAACTTTGCATTTTCAGAATTGCTGAAAAGCCCTTTCGGCGCATCAAGCGAATTTATTGATGCGTGCGCATCACGTTCGAATCGCTTTTTCACAGAGTGAAAAGCCACGTGGCCGTTCACTCCGTGAACGAGTGGTTTGTTCCCCTGGTTTTCGTTAGGAAATAAACGCAAAATTCAAACCAGGGTCTAGCGCAATATCCCTTTGCGGCTCTCATCAATTGAGTTTGATTTGTCGGCCGCCCGATTTTTCAACAGAGATTCGGTTTTCGAATTGCTT
The DNA here is from genome assembly GCA_031414755.1 of Pirellulaceae bacterium. Classification (GTDB taxonomy): domain Bacteria; phylum Planctomycetota; class Planctomycetia; order Pirellulales; family Pirellulaceae; genus CAJQPP01. Next base: position 93,482 of record JANNWJ010000029.1, read on the forward strand.
GCATTGGACAACGTCGAGTTACTGGTTTTGGCATCGGCGACAATGCTTCCAAATCGGTCGGATGGCAACCAGGGAACATCGTAATGCGGGACATCGCAGCCCTTGCCCCAGCGGATTCGCTGTTTGACTTCATCGATTTGCTGGTTCCAGTCGGCGTACCAGGAGTTGGTGTCGGGATCACAATTTGATTGGCCTTGCCAATAAATGTAGGGAGAACATCGTTTGTCCTCTTGCCCGTCGCAATTGTAGAAGATGCCGCCGTGACCCATGTGAGTGCGAAAGACGCGACCCGTCGTCCACGGATCCATCGGCGCGAACTGCCGAGGCGAATTAATAACGTAATCCTTGAAAACGTTTTGTGCCATGCATTCGGTGGACGAAAACGAGATCAACACGAGTGCAGCGAAACCGGCGAGCTTTTGCATTTTCGATCATCCCTGGAAAAGCAGATACGATGCATAATTCATCGGATCGGATCGAGCATCAAACTCCGGATTTTCGCAATGGGAAGTAAAAGCGATACGACAGTGGTATCTTGCGTTGATTCACCAGCGAGAAAAACCAGCATAGCTTAACTTGGCAAATAGCCGATACACGCCGGTTTTTGTGTCCCTTAACGACTCCTCGCAATTTAATCGTCGGGATTTAGCGGGCAGGCAAGACATTGATTTCGTATACCTTGGGCCAATCCTTGCCAGTCACGAGCAGTTTTCCGGATTCCGGATTGATAGCAATGCCATTGAGAACATCTTCCGAACTTGCCCGGTCGTTGAATGGATAGAGGGTCCTTAGATTGATACGACCCACAACTTTTCCATCCTCCGGTCGAATCAGGTAAATCAAATCGGATTTCCACACATTGGCGTAAATCAGTCCGTTGATGTATTCGAGTTCATTCAAGTCGCCGACTCGTCCGTTTCCATGTCGAACCATCACTTCAAGTTCGACTTTATACGTTTCCGGATTCAAAAACCGCAGGGTCGATGTGCCATCGCTCATAATCAAATGAACGCCGTCATACGTCAGTCCCCATGCGTCGTCGTCCAGTTTAAACCGGGACAGCTCGTTAAGCTCCAGATCATAAACGATGCCAACCCGGTTCTGCCAGGTGAGCTGAACAAGCCGATCCTTGACAAGTGCAAGTCCTTCTCCAAAAAACTTTGGCTCCAGGTCTTTGCTGATGAGGGGCGTTCCCGTCTTTAAGTCGACTTTTCGAATTTTCGATTCGCCCAGTTGACCGGTGCTTTCGTAAAGAAACCCGTCGCGATAAACAAGCCCCTGAGTGAACGAAGTCGTATCATGTGGATAGGTGTTCACAACCTCGAAAGTGTATTCGTCGATGTCGGGCTGTCGCGAAAAGAAACTCCAAACAACGAAACTGCCAATAGTTATGGTCAGGAACAAGGCCAGCAACGGCCACCGCTCGCGGGGCATGCTCCAAACCGGCCCGAAAACTGATACAGCCTGGGAGAGATTAGGATCGGGCTGCTTGAATTTTCTGTATGTTCGAGTCATGGACAATTTCTGCAGCTCAGGCGTTTTGTAGATATTGCGGGAGTTGGAATACCGTCTTTTTATACGATTGACACTTGCTGGTCGATGGCCACATACATCAGTCGCGCCGTGACCTTATCCAATGGCAACCGGTAAATTCGGGAAACGGCATCGCGATAGGCATTCAATTGCGGCCTGTAGATTTCCGTTCGTTGTCTAATCGCCCAAGCAGCATCGCCGTCAAACGAATCGGTTTTGAAATCAACAATGTCGGCTGTTTGGACCGTACCGTTCTTGCTCATTGTAACCAGTCGGTCAATCGATCCATTCAGAATCCGGTCGTCAATTCGTACGGCAAATCGTCGTTCGGTAACGACATCCAGTTCGAATGAGTCCGAAGAAGCCTGTATTGAATATGCGGCGCGGCTCAGAACTTTTTTCAAGACCGGTTGTTTAATCAGGGCTGTGAACTCGTCGATCGCAATTTGAATGTTGTCCGCGTTGCAACCAATGACGCGCCACAAACGTGTCTGCAATTCCGTTTCATTGATGATCCCGTCGTCAAGCCAACTGACCTGATCGAAGCAGGCATGCAGTAAAGAACCGGCGATACGAGCGTCGCGGTTGTTCTCAAGTTGAAGCAGTCGCCCCAATTGCACTTGTTCGCCTGCTTCGAGCGAAGAGGGACTTTCCCAGGACAACGGTCGTTTTGATTTACCGATCGCAAAAGGAACAGGGCCAGAAACCAGCAGCTCCCCGGCAGTCATTTTTCCCTTCGGAACGACAGCGACAGGTTTCGATTCCAGCCGGTTCGACCAATCTGGTTCACCGCGACTCCAAAGTATTTGTCCGGCATCACTCTTCTTTGATTCGTAGTTCAATTTTAAGGCACCCATGACCAGGCCAATGGCGGATTTGTGAATCGCTGACGATTTGTGATCGGCAATGATATGCAAGGCATATCGGGCCCTTGTCATCGAAACATACATCACGCTGAGCATCTCGTGCGTGCGCGATTCTGCGTCTCGTTCAAACGCACTTCGTATTTGTTTTGGCATCCATTCCCGTTTCACGGAGTCCATGTAATGGCAGACGACCTGAACCGGACCGGTAGGTGTGTCTCGGCCGACGACGTAGGCAGGCGCACGGCCTGCCAGAAAACCCATGAATGGCAGCACGACGATATCGAATTCCAGCCCCTTGGATTTGTGAACCGTCATGACGCGTACTTGAGAAGCCGAAGGGTCTGGCACACGCGTCGTCTCTATGAACTTGATCAAGTCAGCAGTTCGCATATGATCGGCAGCAGAGACACGGAAGCCCCGATCGACAAGCTGATTCAATCGGAACCATTCTCGCGGAGTGCAAAACGGATTGAGGATCTGCGCCCATTCGCCGAGCACCGATCCGTAGCCTTGATCAAGTAGCTGGCATCTCGTTTGCTGAGCCGCGTTGCGACAAGGCGCCTCGGGTAACTGCCAATTGTCATTTGTCAATCCGAAAATCGTGTGCAGCGGCGAATGCAGCACGTGGAAACGTGCCGCCGAATCGTCGGGATGGTCGACAAGCCTCAAACCTGAAAGGACCAGGTTGACCGCTGCCGAGTCGGTTAGCGGATTTCCGCCTTCCTCACTTGCGCGAACTCCCAGCAAACCCAGCTCGAAAATCAACTCGGCAATCTGTTTATTGGTGCGGGCAAGCACCCCGATCGACTTCCCCGAATGCAGCTCGGACAACGTTTTGATTCGTTCTGCCGCATACGTTAAATGCCTGTCCGCGTCACTTGTTTCCAGCGTCGCGAAGCCAGGCCGCCCGCTGTGTTCCGTTTCATGAGGTTCAAATTTATTGCACCACGACTGGTAGGCGGAGCGTCGATCATCCAGTTGCGAGAGCGATGGAATGTTGGTGAAAGTTTCGTTAACCATTTCGATAACCACGGGTGACGAACGCCAGCTCTTGTTCAGGTGCGACAGCTTATCAAGCGAGTCACCGAATTCCGAAATCACATCGTCAAATATCTCTGCCACCCCTCCGCGCCAGCCGTAAATCGCCTGTTTGACGTCTCCCACGCAGAAAAATGAGCGATGGGGGCCTTGAGAGCATGCGCGTTTGGCGACAGGGCGCAGGACTTGCCACTGTTCAATCGACGTATCCTGGAATTCATCGAGCAACAAGTGATCGATTTGTTTGTCAAGCCGAAAGGCAAATTGTCCCGCCGTGTAATCCCGCAACAACTGACTCGCCAAATAGTTGACGTCGTCGAATCGAAGAGTCGCTTCATCCAGTTTCAGCCGATCAAATTGGCGGTGGAAAATCGTCAGCATTCTCCGAGCGCCTGCCGTTTGACGAACCAGCATATTGATTTGAATCGCAATCGAGTGATCGACAAACGGGCGAATCGCTTCGACGATCTCATCGGGAATTGGCTTGCCGTAATACGTGTAGTTTTGCTCACTGATCTTGAGAGCAAGCCCTTTCGAAATCAACAACGGCCAATCGCGTGCGGCGACTGCGGCGAGTTCTTGTTGCATCGCCTTGACCATTTGCCCTTCCGCGTAGACGGCGGTCGATTGCAGGCGGATTTCCAAATCGACAACTTCCGTATCGGAAAGCATCGGGCGTTCCGTCAGCACTTCCCACGCCGCCAGCCGTTTCGAGTCAACAGTCTCCCGGTAAATGCTGTACAGGTCAGCGATCATCGCACGAATCATCGGGGTGATTCCGCGCCGCGCTTCGCCTTTGGCAAGATCATGAATAATGGCAATCGTGTTTCGTTCCGCCAGTGAAATTCGGATCGCATAGTCCTGCAATCTCTGCATTTCGTTTTCGTCAGCTATCTCCCAGTCGGGGGGAAGGCCCAGATCGAGGCTGAACGAACGAGCCAGTTGAGCAAAGAAGGCGTCAAGCGTCTGCACTTGCAAATTATTCAGTTGTGCGGTCAAACTGGAAAGCAACTCGGCAAAGATGGCACTTGTACAGCCCGACCGTTGCAACTCCCCGGCAAGGACAGTCGCCTTTTTTTCATCCAGTGCGGCATTGGCCAGTCGTTGGATGATTCGATCAAGAATCTCACCGGCGGCCTTGCGCGTAAACGTCGTCGCCAGAATTGACGCCGGATTTACTCCATCGACCAACAGGCAAAGGTAGCGACTGGAAAGCGCAAACGTTTTGCCCGTTCCTGCTGATGCCAGGATCATTTCATTGGAATGGGACGTCATAACCGGCTCCGGAATGAGTTGCCCGATTCGAATCCTTCATCGGAGCGATTTTCGCCAACACCGCCGATTGCGAAATCAGGCCTGGTCACATGGATCGAGTCGACATCGCCGGAATCTTCGGCAAGCCAACGCTGGAAAACACTGGTTTGGCAAATCGCGGCAAAGTCATCCAGATACGAAGGGACGTTTTTGTCGGCGGGTGGCCAAAATTTTCCGGCACGCACGTCCCGCATAATTTCCAGCGCCAATTCCCGTGCCTCGTGCAGTTCCGCATCTGACCAATCAGCAACCTCCAGATAGATTTTGTTGGTATCGCGTGCCAGCAAAATCAATCCGTACTCGATCTTGTAGTCGCATGGCAAATCGAATTCATTTAACAAATATTTGTAAAGAGGGAGTTGTAAATCGGTCCATTCCTGCTGTTTGGTTTGATGATATTCGCGTGGGCCCTTGCGTTGGTCGTTTGTTTTGTAGTCGAACACGCCAATCGTTTTTCTTTGGTGGTTCACATCGATTCGATCAATTTGTCCCCGAATTTCGAACGGTTGCCCGTCCACATCAAAGGAGAAACGTGTTTTCTCCCTTTCGACTTCAAAAATCTCGTAAGCGTCGCGACGATGATCGGCTTGCCATTCGGCAAAGGCCTTGAGTCGTAACCTTGCCTGTGCGAGCTGCACTGAAACTGCTGGCATCGGCAGTCGACCGAATCGGGCCTGCGCAAATCGATCAAGGCAATCAAGCACATAAGCTTCAATGACCTGTGCGTCGGCCGAGTTTTTATTTTCCGATCGGCCAAAGTTTTCAACGACATCGTGCAATAAACTGCCGAACCGGGCACCATCAAGTTCTTCGGCAGTATCGGCCAATCGCCCAAGACGCAGTACTCGTGTCAGATAAAATCGATAAGGGCACTGCAGGTAGGCTTTGAAATCCGTTACTCGCATGCTGTTGATCGGTTCGGTATCAGTAGCCGGGCGCGGAATGACAAGCTGTTGTTTCTGCGGGCGGTTCGCAGATTCTGTCGGGCCGCCAGGATGTTCCATTTCGATTTCACCAAACAATCGTTTGGCTCGCAGCGCAACTCTTTGCGGGTCGCCTGTAAGCAGCAATCGACTGGGAAGCATTGGATCGCCATCTTCGTTTTTGCGCAAAACAAATAATTTCGTAATCCTTCGGGAATTAATTATCAAACCCAACGACCAGGCATCGCGCGAATAGCGGCGGAGATTGTCGACGAGCCCGAGTTGCGTTCGAATTGAATTGGGAATAAACAAACTGGAGTTTTCGGATGACGGAACGTGCCCTTCATTGATGCTGGTTAACATCGCCACAGGTGTTTCATCCCAAGGGGTGTCCAGCCAACCCGCAAGCGCGAGCGAGTTTTCCGGAGCGGGATCAACGATGAATTCGCCGCTGCAATATGCCAGCACCCACTGAATGGCGTCAGTGCCGGCGACTGGTTTCGCAAGCAACGATCCCGACTGTTCCATTTCAACAAAGCTGCGCATCAGGATCTGGCAAGCACGCAAGGTCCGTCGTTCCGCCACTGAATTTTGATCCAGCACTCTCTCCGAATAAATCGAAACCAGAAAATTTCGCCAGGGATTGCTCCATTCTGCCAGCGGCCTCATTGATTTTGTTTCAGGTAACGTCGCGGTCCCCCCCGTTTCAATCTCGACAAAAACCGTCTGCACAAGCTGCAACACAACTTGATAAACCTGTTCCAGATTTGCGTAGACAGGGCGGCCCCGAAGGTCCGTGTCACCAAACCATTGATGGGCTGCGTCGGTGGAAAAAAAGAAGGGCAAGCGGTTGTTTTGGTATTGATCGAGCTCGGATAGCCAATGGTCGTTGCCCGTTTTCCGGACAATCCAGTCGTACATATCCGGGTGCCGAACGAGCTTGGCAAAACTTTCAAAGGTCGCTGCCGACAACCAGGCGATCACCAGTTCCAGCATCACAAATGGGCGGGTGTTGCCAATGGATGAACCACGAGTATCAAACGTCCGGATATGTTGATCCGCCAACGTTTGCGTGATCGGTGACACCATGCTCGCATCGGGAACAGACACGCCAATTTCGTCAATCAAGTAATTGCCAGCAAGACGCCGCAATTCACACACCAGCATTTTTGCCAGATCGCCTGGTTGGTCGACAAGCAAAATGTCGTCGTCACGGATATCGAATGTGGACTTTTGCCATTGCTTATGGTCAAGGCAACCAAAGTTGTCAAACCAGTCTTGTTGTTCGGGGTCGCCAAATACAACCGCAGTAACTTGCGACGTGATCTGGGTCAGGATCTTTCGAAAGACGGTATTCAGGTCGACCAGTCCGATCAAGAAAACCTGTTTGTCAGTCGAACATTCATTTTTCTCGATGGCAACCAATCGCGCGGATTGCTGATCCCAAAGCCCCGCATTGTGCAAAACATCGAGGTATCGGCGTTGCACTTTATCAAGCGCTTGCCAGCGTTTGTGTTCCTGAAAAACCTCGACCTGTTCGCCAGCTTTCAGCACATCTGGAAACATTAACCCGTCAGAGGCCAGTTCCTGGTGCCATGAAGACAACAATGCCCCAAGCGTTCGCCAGGTTGTCATGTCATCGACTTGCGGGATCAAACGAGTGAATTGACGCAGTTCCGCAGACGGCGTTTGTTGAAGTGCCTGAACCCATGCCAGCGATTGCGCTAGCGCACTCGCCAATGGACGCGACGGCCGGTACAGCAGTTCCGGGACATTCCCAATTGTTGTTGTCATCGGCGGTGTAAAAATCAATTCATGCTGTTCCGAGATGTCAATCAATAACTCTTGCAGGCGATAACCGGCGCGGGTTGTTGGCATGACAAGCATTACGCCCGACAGATCCAGTTCCCTTTCATTGGCAAACTGCCGGGATAGCAAGTCCGCCGTCGCCGACAGGGGCGGCTGATTCCAGTTAATAAAGTGTTTTCGTACCAGGTCGGTCATTTCAATTTCCGGAATCATGTACGGGGAACAAGGTGATGCACGTGTTCCATTACATTTTCAAAACCGCCAGGAGGAAGCTCCGGAACGCGAGCTCCGTCGGTAAGGATTTTCCAGGCCAGCGCGATGGTAACCGGCGCGTCATGTTCCAGGCATCCATAAGTAAAGTGCATCGGATAAATGGCCAACGAACGATCAGCATTGAAAACACCGACTGCCGGAACATCATCGTGATCCTGAAATACTACGCTACCCCACACCCAACCAAGGCCTCGGACAAGCTGGACACCCCAGGCACTTCCCATTAGCAGAGGCAAGTCCTCGTCTTCATTCAAATCAAAATCCCTGGTGGTTCCCTGTTGCGTCTCGAACACAAACACATCGATAGCATCAATGATTCGTTCAGCCGATTCATTTTCCGGGTCCATGCCGAGCAGAGCGATTGCGCGGACGGCACATGCCGCTAATTCGTCAAGCAATTCGCCATCGATTGGTTGTTCAATGATGTTCATGTGCTGCAACTCATTTCGGAATTGAACAGGTTGAATTGAATCGCAACCTCGACAAGGCTGGTCCAGGCGTGTTTTTTCGAATAAGCCACATAAAAAAATGCGTCGCCTCGTGTTACGAGCGTTACGATAAGAGTTCGTTCCAATCCACATCGGAATTTACGGTAATGCGGGGAAGGGGAGGAGGTGTCATTGAAACATATTTTTGTGACGCGCCTGTATTGAAAACAACGACCCTCTCATCGGGCTGAATCCAGCCGTCACCTGTCAGTTGTTCGATTGCACCGATGCAAGCCGCCGTTTCGGGGCAAAAACAGATTCCTTCAGCCCGGGTCGCCGATTCCTGCCACACGGCGATTTGGTTTTCGTCGACCGCAAGGGCGATTCCATCGCTTTCACCAACCGCGTCCAAAATCATGAAATCGCCGATCGCCACAGGGACGCGCAGTCCGCTGGCAATGGTCGCCGCACCTGCGAATGGTTCGGCAAAACGTTCACCCTTGTCAAAGGCACTCGAAATCGGGCAACAACCGCTCGACTGCACCGAGACCATTCGGGGCATATTGGTATCGTCCAGCCAACCTAGTTCGCGAAGTTCCTTGAAGGCTTTCCACATTCCGATCAAGCCTGTACCACCACCCGTTGGGTAGACAATGACGTCGGGCAATTTCCAGCCGAATTGCAGCGCGAGTTCCAGGCCCATCGTTTTTTTGCCTTCGATTCGATACGGCTCCTTGAGCGTGGACATGTCGAACCAGCCGACAATGGCGGTCCCTTCCCGAACAAGTTTGCCGCAATCGTTGATCAGCCCGTTTACAAGAAAAACTTTGGCACCTGCCCAAATACATTCGACCTGATTGACGATCGGCGAATCCTCTGGCATCAAGACAACGGACTGAATTCCCGCTCGAGCTGCATAAGCGGCCATCGCACCCCCTGCATTGCCAGCCGTTGGAATCGCCACACACTTTACGCCGAAATGGAGTGCCATGGTGATCGCCATGGAAAGACCTCGACTTTTGAAACTACCGGTCGGCAACTGCGACTCGTCTTTGACCATCAAATGTCGCAAGCCAAGGTTTTTACCGAGTCGTGGGCAGGCCAGGACCGGCGTGTTCCCTTCGCCCAATGAAACAGGAGAAATCAAAGTGCCAGTGGGCAACAGTTCGCGAAATCGGTACATCGACGATTCGCGAGTCGCGAAATGGTCCCGATCGGTTTCCGACTTGATGGATGGCAGATCATATCGAACCCACAATGGTCGACCGGCATGCATGGTCTGCAACGAATTTGCGTCCTTTTTCGTTCCATCGATAGCGGATTCCAGGTGCGTTACCCAGCGTTTTCCGGGCGGCATGCCGGTCCTTTCAAAAAACGGGTTTCTCAAAAACGAACAGGCGAATTACAAATTCGTGATTTTCGTCGATTCATTTTGGGCTTCAGCGACACGTTTTGCTATCGGGCAGAAACACTTCCGATTGCCCGAATACTTAGAGTAGATCGAGTGAATGAGCGCCGCGCGATGGTCGGACGACGAACATTTCGGGAATAATGTCGAATGCCGCCTTGTATTGTTTGCCTATTATTTGCCTGATTTTGTCCAGGCGATTGCTGTCGATCAAACTAACAGTGCAACCGCCGAACCCTCCGCCGGTCATGCGTGAACCATAAACGCCACCATCGCTACCGATGCGATGGGTGATGCGAACCAGTTCGTCTATTTCCTCGCAACTGATCTCGTAATCATCTTTCATTGATTGATGGCTGGCTGACATTAAATCCCCGACTCCCGCCAGATCGTTATTTTCCAGGCGGTTGGCAGCGGCAACCGTTCGTGCCGTTTCCAGGACGACATGGCGGGACCGGCGATACAGAACAGACTCTGGTTCCAGGGTACTCGATTCGAGGTCCTGTTGAGTCACTTGACGAAAACTCTGTTTGCCGAAGATTTCGAGGGCTGTCTGGCACTGTTGTTGCCGAATCTTGTACTCGCTATTGGCAAGCTCGTGTTTGACGCCGGAATTGACAATCAAGATCGCTGCGTTGCTCAACATAAACGGGACTTGTCGCAATGAAAGGGATCGGCAATCGATCAGCATTGCGTGGTCCGCCAATCCGAAAACGCTCGCCAACTGGTCCATGACTCCACAGGGAACTCTGGCAAATTTGTGTTCCGCGTTTTGACACAACTGCGCCTTTTGCAATGGATCGAGTACCACTCCGAGCATCGACTCAAGCATCGTTGCGGTTGCAACTTCCAGAGCCGCGCTGCTTGAAAGTCCACTTCCGGGCGGGACGGTCGAATGGATGACTGCTGCAAAGGAAGGGATTTCGAAACCCAGCGATTGAAATCCGGCGATGACGCCGGCAACGTAGTTGGTCCAATCACGCGGGATGGGTTCGAGCGGCTGTTCCAGCGACAAGGTCCGGCGAGACTCAAGAGTCATGCTATACAGATCAGCCTGTTTGCCCGATCGATGATCCGCTGTTGTTGCGGCAATCATCGTATATCGATTGATGGCGATGGGCAGCACAAAGCCATCGTTGTAATCGAGGTGCTCTCCAATCAGGTTTACGCGGCCCGCTGTCGCGACAATCCATTGCGGTTCGCCAAACTTTTTGCGGCAAACATCAACGACAATTTGCTTTTGTGCGAAAAGGGATTGTTCGCTCATACTTCCTTGATCGAATAACAGAATTCGAAATCCTTGATTTCAGCTCAGTTCGATTCCGGGTTGGGTTGTCGGAACAACACAACCGTTGCCGCGAACACCAGACCGATTGAAAGGAAAATCCAGCTGGCCGGTATTCCTGCAGCAGCAACGACCCTGGTAAGCATAAAATACCAGGCAGCGGCAAAAACAATTCCCATCCAGGTGACCAGAGCCATCGCCCCAATCACGCGGCCTTTGGCTGCCGCCGGGGGTCTTGCCTGTATGAACACTTGTGGGGGAACCGCGAATATTCCTGCGAACAGACCGGTAAAAAATAAACAAGCGCAAAACAAAACGAATTGCAGGCTGGATCCAGAAACGAGAACAACGCAAACCACGGAAGTGATCGTCGTCGCGCCCATCAGCCCCCAGCCGGCGAAGCGAACCAGATCGAATCGAATGCGGTTATTGGACCAGCGCCCGCAAACGGCACATCCGATCGCAATACCGATTCCGATAAATCCCTGGGCGATACTCGTTCTGAAATCCCCAAATTGCAGTTGATCCTTGGCGACCAGATTCGTCAGTTGCATCATCACCGCGCCTGCGAACCAGAATACGGTGTAGACGAGCATCGTATTGATCAAGACCCTGTCAGCCAGAATCAGCTTCATCGCTGATTTTTCGACAAGCAAACAGTCGACGGAAAACTTCATGCCCGGATTGGCAATCGGAGTACGGCGAATCAATAGCGAAGTCAACGCACCGGCGATTGCAATAAAAACGCACGCGGCGCTAATGATCCACAAATGGTTGGGCAATAATTGTTTCAACAATCCACTGAGCGCGGTTCCAAAAATGATCGCCAGAAATGTCGTCATCTGGATAATTCCATTGGCCCGCGGCAGGTCGCGTTCGTCAAGCATTTCCGGAAGTATCCCGTACTTGGATGGGCCAAACAGCGCACTGTGTGTGCCCATGAAGAACAAGACAATGATCAGGGCGACAATCAATGTACTGGAACCGATGGTGCCTGTGGTAAAGGCGATCATCGCTGCCAGCATCACAAAAATCTCAAGCACTTTACTTGTGACAATAACCGTTTTCTTGTGCATGCGATCTGACAGGAATCCGGCGAATCCGGAAAACAAAATAAAAGGAATCGAAAATGCAAACGTCGCCACCGCCTGATAGGGATCGTAATTCAGGTTATTGAGTGCTTTGTAGTCGAGGGCAATTAACAAGAGCAACTGCTTGTACAAATTGTCATTGAAAGCACCAAGGAATTGCGTGATCGTCATGGCGACAAACGAACGGTTGCCCGACAGCGGTGCGGAAACACCGGATTCCATTTTGTACTTTTTCGTTGCTTCTTCGACAGAATTCGACACAATCGGGCTTTCGATTTCGGTTTTTGAACGTTGGTTCCTGGGCATATCTGATCGTTGCAATGGGAAGAATTGAAAGCAGGAGAATGATAGCAGGTTTGATAATGGGTGAATCGCCTGGCAATGTGGGAGGTGCACAGCGTGTTTTACGATTATTTTAAGTTTAACGAAAGTTCGGGTTGTAACGATTCCGATGAAATGACTGCCACGGTGAACAGCCTCAGTCCAGGGCTTGGTCTCCGAGAAGATTTCCCCCAAAATCAGGAACGAAACAATGTCCATGGCCACAAAGATCAGAACTTTGGCGGTTTCAGCAATCTGCCTGACGGTTTGCAGTTCGCTGGCAACAGCGTTGGCCGCACAACAGGCGATACCGAATGCTCCCCGCGTACAACAGTTTCAGCAACCGCCGAATCCAAATGCGCCTCGTGTTCAACAGCCGCAGCAACGTGCCGTCTCCGATCGATATGCTCCTCGCTTTATGAAGGCTGCCAGCAACGCTCCAGCAAACAACAACCAGGTCGTCTATCCTGTTGCCAAGGCAAGTTTTGGCACTCCCTTTACAAATCAGGAACTGATCGAAACCCCAGGTGAGGAATATTTTGTTGACGAAGGCTATAGCATCAACGAGGGGGACAGTTCATGCGGTGGCTGCGGTCAATGCGATTCCTGTTCACCGTGCACCGGTTGTGGTGAAGTCGATTGTTTCGGATGCGGTCCTGCCAAAGACCCGCGTGACTGCGGTATTGCCCAAGACTGCTGGTTGAACGGACTTGGCGGATTGTTTTGCAATTCCGAGTATTTCATCGGTGCACAAGGCTTCAAGAATCAGGTGTTCGCAGTGCCGGGCGCCAATCAACAACAGGAAAACTGCAGTTTCGGTTTGCATGCCGGATTCAATTCCGGACTACCACTTTATAAAATCACATGCGGCCTTGTTTCCGGTCAAATCGGCGTGAGTACCGTGCAATCGAATTTCGAAGACGGATTTTTATCCAGTGGAGATCGTCAGCAAACATTCGTAACAGCCGGTTTGTTCCGTCGAGTTGACTATGGACTGCAATTTGGCGCCGTCGCCGATATTCTCCACGAAGAGTGGATTTCCACGATCGATGTGGTCCAGGTAAGAGGTGAACTGAGTTGGGTTTGGCCGAGCGGTCAGACGATTGGTTGTCGCATGACACAGAATGTTCAGGACGACAGTGGGACGGTAGGTGAGCTCTTGTTGCCTGCAACCAACGCGCAGGCTATTGATAGCTATCGTTTGTTTTATCGCTACGCTGTGTGCAACGGCGGCTATGCCGAAGGATTCTACGGTCGCAGCGAAGAACAGCATTCGATCTTTGGTGTCGATTTCGATTTGCCAGTGACGAGTCGAGTCGCGCTGCAATCAGGATTCACTTACCTCCAGCCCGACGATGCCTTGCCACTTTCCGACAACGAAGCCTGGAATATATCGGTCGGATTGTCTTTCCGTCCAAGAGGCCGCGACTGGTACAATTTCTATCATCGACCTCTGTTTGACGTCGCCGACAATGGCAGCATGATCATCAGCCACCGTTAGTCGCGCTTGAAATTATCTTTGGGGGGACGAGGCAAGTCGCTATTTGGCGACTTGCTTTCATTTTTTGGATGGGTGACGAATCGCGACGGTGGTGGCGAGCATTACCCGGCGGATTCGAGTTCGCTTCGCAACAAAAGTTTTCGCAACAGATTAACCGCTTGTTTGGCAGAATGCGAAATCCCAATCGTGGAATTTCGAATCGGCTTCAATGAAAAATGCTGGAATTCGCCCTCCTGAAGAATCAGCGCATCGCGATGTGCCACGTTGTTCCGATCTTCATCTCGGCCAACTCCCAGCACAATCGAGACTCCAAAACGGCTTTTCGCGTTAAGCATGGCCGCTTGCAGGCCTTTCAGGTCGCCAAATCCCGAGATGTCGCCGCGAAAAATTTCGCCCGTTGGGTCTGCATGGAATAATTCCATGGCGAGCGTACCGCTCAATCCGAAATCGACAATCGCCAACGTCTGTTTCAGTTGCTGGAGCAATTGGATAACAGTACTTTCCAGCGTTTGATTCCCTGTGCCGAAAACGATATCTCCCAGAGCATCGTGAATTACTTGTTCCACCGGGGCAATTAAATCGTGGCAAAATTGCTCAGTTTTTCCATGGGCCATGATTCGCAAAGTAATAATTCCCGAACTGGCGGTAATACCTACAACCGGTTCCCTCCCTCGCCGAATCAAATCAGGCAAACGCATTTCCAGGTCGCTTTCTCCAACTCCAAAACAGCACAAGCTTCGACAAACAACCACACCCGTGTCGGGAAACTCGCGACCAATGGCCGGAACGACTTGCTCGTGCCACATCGGTTTCATTTCCGCTGGCACTCCCGGCATCGAAAAAATCCAGGCCCTCCCCTCGCTGGGACGCGCAACACCCATTTCAATTCCTGGCGCCGTTCCCAACAGATTGGGAATGACTCGCGAGCCAGCGGGAAACATCGCTTGTTGTCGATTGTTGGCCGGCATTTCACGACCACGGGCCCGAAAACGTTCCCGGATGGCTTCCAGAGATCCCTCGTCGAGGATCAACGACTTGCCGGTGACAGAGGCAATTGCATCCCGCGTCAAATCATCGGCGGTTGGCCCCAATCCGCCCGTCACCACCACAATATCAGCCCGATTGATCGCAACACGAAAAACGCATTCCATGGCCGGCATTTCGTCAGAGACCGTACTGTGAAAGTGAACCGCAATTCCGAGTTCACCCAACCGCTGGCTTAACCATTGGCTGTTCGTGTCAAGTCGTTGCCCCGTCGTTAACTCGTCGCCAATCGAAATCACTTCGGCGATGATCCGCCTGCCGCGGGATCCTATGCCTTGGTCCACGCCTGTCCCTTTTTGTTGGTGCCGCAGACAAACACCTTGATTCCCAGGGCGTCCGCCATTGCGGCCTTGGTATACATAACCCGGTCGGCGTCGATTGGCGTTTGCGCATAAACGACCTGGATATGATTGCTTTTATGGCGTCCCATCATTTGGTCGCGGCTGACTCCATAGGTGACCGCGTGCATGATCGGCCACTGCGGAGTCGTTGCCTTGAGACGGCGTCGTGTTTCGACTTCCGGTAGTTCGACGACACCACCCCGTCCCATATCCATTCGCAACTGGTTCTTCTCAACATAAATTCGTGACCAGACAATTTCACCGGGGCGGGAAACTCCTTGAATCGTTCCACCGCCAGCCGGAAAGTACATGGGCGGCTGTCGCATGCTCGTCGCTCCCTTGTAGCCACCAATCAAATGAGCTGGTGGTACCGAGCCGCTGATCAAAAACACCCAAACATACTCATCGGTTGTTCCCGTTGGGTCAAAATCACCCCAGCGCAGATCATGAAGGGTATTTTCAACAGGCTGGTCCAGCGCCGAATTGATCCGATAGGTCATTAGTCCATCAAGTCCTGCGCATTCGTCGACTTCGTTAAAATGCGGTAACGGCTCGTTTTCATAAAGGACCCGCTCCCCGTCGCGCGAAGTGGCGGGGGGCCGATCGCTGTTGTTCAGCAGCCCTTCAACCAGATCGCTGGCCGGCAACAAGTCTTTCAGGCCCTGTTGATATTGAATGCCAATCGTATCGCAACCGAAATCGTCGGCAATGCGGAGGGCAGCAATGTACATTTTGCATTGAAGCGCGATTTGCGTGTCGGTCAAATCCATTTCGTGAACCGGGCCAGTCTCGAATTTCATTCCCCGGGATTCCAGCCAGCGGCGAACATCGGTCGCTTCCCGGTCACTTACCAAAGTCGTCTCGTGATACAAGGCCGATTGGCTCAAACGCTCCTTGAACACGCCTGTGGCGTTGAGCAAGTGGTCGGGAATAATTGCATTGAACATCCCCATGCAACCTTCGTCAAACACGCCCATGATGGACTTGTGTCGAATCAGCTCCTCGGCCAATTGATCTCCCATGCGTCGGGCAACATCGGGAACCTTGATGGCCGTCAAAGGAAACACGTGGGACCGGGAATGCGTTAGTTTTCCCGTCGTCAACCACTTTTTCAATTTCTTGTGAAAAGCTGCCGACGCATAATCCTCGCTCCACAGCGTGCTGTATTCAACGCCCGCCTTGGTCAACGAGCCATTCAGGTTCAACATTCCAACAAGTCCCGGCCAGGTACCCGACCAGTTTGAAAGCGTCAGGATAGGACCACGATGCGTCGTTAAACCGGCCAGCACGTGATGTGAGTATTGCCAAACGGCTTCGGCAACGACCAGCGGCGCTTTGACGGGGATATCGCGGAAGATTTTCAATCCCATCTTTTGCGAATCGATAAAACCATGACCGCGCTGGGCATCGAAGGGGTGTGCGCGATGGACACGATAACCGCACTTTTCAACCGCCCTGGAAAACGATTGCTCCAGCTCGCTTTGAGCGGTCCAGCATTGCCGGTTTGCCGTGGGTCTCAAATCGCCACTGGCAATCAGCCAAATATCATTTTCAAGAGGGGCTTGATGCGATGGTTTGGCAATATTGTTTGCCATGACAAATCTCCGGTTTGGACGCTTCCATGTGGAATCGCAATGATCCCTTCATCGCAACGAAGAAGCTATTCTGCCCGAAACAACCGGCGTGACAAGCAGATTGAAGCTTGCAGTCGGCAAAATCGCGTCAAGAATTGCAACCGTGTCAGAAAAGCCATTGTCGCGACATCGATACCAATGCTACTCTGGAGAGCAGGAGTGCTTTCCATTCAAGCTGGTCTGCCCGATTTGTTTGTCAACTCAATCTCCCTGATTCGGACTTTCAGCAGGAACCGGGGAGCGCTTTGATTTTGCCATTTTGTTATTGTTCAAAGGCTTTTTGCCATGTGTGGAATTGTTGGTTATGTCGGTTCAAAACAGGCCAGTGTTTTCCTGATCGAAGGACTGCGGCGGCTGGAGTATCGCGGATACGACAGCGCTGGAATTGCTACGGTCAATGGCCAGGGCGATATCGGCATAATAAAAGTCGTTGGCCGCATCTCCGGACTGGCCAGCAAGATCGCTCAAAACCCCAGTTCCAATTCAGTGGGTATTGGCCACACTCGTTGGGCAACTCATGGCGTTCCCAACGAAGTGAACGCACACCCGCATTTCGGTGGCGTTTCCGAATTGGCCATCGCCCACAACGGAGTCATTGAAAATCACAATGAGTTACGCCGCTATCTGGAAGGCAAGGGATTCAAATTTCATTCGGATACCGATACGGAAGTGATCGGCCACTTGATCGTTGAGTTGCTGGACGAAGAAAGACGACGAATGGGCGATCGATACGATCCAGCCGATCTGTCGGTCCCCTCGGCCGCCCTGCGTCGGGCGACAAAACGATTAAGAGGAACTTATGGACTCGCCATCGTTTTCCATGATTACCCAAGAGCTATTTTTGCCGCCAAACTCGGCAGCCCACTCGTCATTGGCGTGGGAGAAAATGAAAACTTCCTTGCCAGCGATCCTGCCCCGCTTGCCGGATTCACCGACAAGATCATCTACCTTGCCGATCACCAAATGGCGGTGTTGACCGATGACGATATTGTCGTTTCCCATCGCGACCATGGCATGATCGACCTCGATGTCCAGGCACTTCCCGCCAACGCCGAACAAGCCGACCTCGGCGGATTCGAGCACTACATGCTCAAGGAAATTTTTGAGCAGCCCCAGTCGCTTCGCAATACCATGCGCGGCCGATTGAGTGACGATGAAGCCACAGCGGTATTTGGTGGATTGAATCTCTCACCAAGGCAACTTCGTCGAATTCGGCGTATTGTACTGACCGGCTGCGGCACGAGCTGGCATTCGGCCCTCGTTGGTGAATATCTGTTCGAGGAAATCGCCCGTATCCCGGTAGAGGTCGAATACGCCAGCGAGTTGCGCTATCGAAATCCACCCATGGATGACAATACCCTTATTTTTGCGATAACGCAAAGTGGCGAAACGGCGGATACGCTGGCCGCCTTGCGCGAAATGAAACGACAAGGCCATTTAACGATGGCGATTTGTAACGTCGTTGGCAGCTCCATTGCCCAACAAGCCGACGGTGGCTTGTTCCTGCATGCTGGTCCGGAAATCGGTGTCGCATCGACCAAGGCTTACACCAGCCAGTGCGTTGCCCTGATTATGCTCGCCCTGTACTTCGGTCGCTTAAGGCATGTCAGTTACAACGAGGGACGACGAATTATCGAAAATCTGCGCAAGCTGCCGGATGTGATTGAAAAGACCCTTGAAACGAATCAAAAAGTTCGCGAACTCGCCCACAAATATCAACACGCAACAAACTTCCTCTACCTTGGCCGTCACTACAATTTCCCGACGGCACTCGAAGGAGCACTGAAACTTAAGGAAATCAGCTATATCCATGCCGAAGGTTACCCGGCAGCAGAAATGAAACACGGCCCAATCGCGCTGGTGGATAGCGATACCCCAAGCGTTTTTGTAATGCCGCGCGGTTTCATCTATGACAAGGTCATGTCCAACGTCGAAGAAATCAAGGCACGGGGTGGACCGGTAATCGCGATCGCTGCCGAAGGTGATAATCGAATCGCCGAAGTCGCCGACGACGTGATCTATGTTCCATGGGTCGAAGAGTACTTGCAACCGATCGTCTCGGTGATCCCGTTGCAGTTGCTTTCCTATCACATCGCCGTAATGCGCGGGTGCGATGTCGACAAACCACGCAACCTCGCTAAAAGCGTTACGGTCGAGTAACAGGATTTCCGAAACATCGAGGATTTCCGATACATCGAGGATTTCCGAAACATAGTCGATGATCGCTCCCGCGATCATTTTTTCGGATATGATCGCGGAGCGATCATCGACAATCGATCGACAATCGATCGACAATAGAAGACTCAAACGAAATTACTCATCCAAACAACTCTCGATAATCTTCTCAAACCGTTTCCGCAACTCGGCGTGGGCCTCCCCTGTCGCCGGGCCAGAGAATCCGGTATAGATCGCAATGATCTTACCACTGGAATCGAGGAACAGCATCGTCGGATAACTCCGCACTCGATCGATAATTGGCAACGATTCACTGGCAACCCCCTTGTCCGATGTACCGGCAATTAGAATCGGATACGGGGTCTTGTTTCGTGCAACGAACGTGCGTACTTGTTCTGCGTCTTGAGCATGGTCGCCTGTCATTTCAAAAGCCAGGCCGGTAATTGCCAGGCCCCGAGCCGAATAGCGCTCGTGAAGTTCCGTCAAATATTCGCCCGCGTCCTGGCAGTTGGGGCACCATGATCCAAATATTTCAATGATCCGGCAACGACCTTGCAATCGTGGATCATCAAGCGCCATCACTTCGCCGTCGACATTGGGAAATTTCAATTCGCCAAGTGCGATCCGGTCCGTTGCCACTGTTTGCTGAAAAGCATCAGGAAGTTGCGCATTGTCCTCGCGAACCCCAGTCCATGTCGCTTTATGCCAATTCCCGGAGCGAAACGTCCCGGTCAAACGGTCGTTTTCGTTCAAGTTCGCATGGAACAAAAAAGCATGGGCTCCGTCAAAACATGATAGCGTGAGTTGGCCATTCACGACTCCTCCTGACAAATAACGATAGTCGCCTGTAGTTGTCAGAAAAGTTCCGTTCACCCCGTTCGTTGTCGGGTCCTTTTCGAAAACACCGACGGACGGATCCTCATCACCTTCAAACTGAACCGACCAGCGCCCGCAGAATGGTGTGGGATCTTCCCAGTCGGGATTTTTGGTGACTTGCGCAATAAATGGAACCTCGGCGAAATTGTCGGCACCTCGCCGCTTTCTGAAAATCCCTTTCGTAGTTTTATTTAGATGGGGGGAGTTTGGCGACCAGCCAGGGTCGAACTGCAACTGCGAATCAAAGTGCGGAAAACCAATCACACCACCTGATCTCGTGGGTATCAGAACCCCGGATTCGATCCGTTCGGGACCGTTAACGATCCACGCTGTGCTCGGCCCAGTCGGTTCGTTTGTAATCATCTCCAGCGATATTGGCAAAACGACGGAAAGATCGGCGGGGTCGACTTGCAGGTTTAACGTCCACTTGATCATTTTTGCATCCTGGCCCGTTACCGACTGCATTCCAGCGCTACAAACAAGCAAACTAACGATTAATTCATAAACGACAAGTCGAGCAGGCATTCGATTCCCTTCCAGGAGCAAGTTGGTTTACAATCAGCACAACAAACATCCACTCACATTTAATCGGGGAGACGCATTATGGCCAAGGCCTTTATGTTTTTTGTGGCGGTATTCGTTTTCGGGTTTTGCCTGCCAGATGTTGTCGCCGCCCAGTACGACTGGATCAAAATGTTTAATGGCGAAAATCTGGATGGATGGCGCGTCAATGAGAATCCCGAAGCAGTACGGGTTGAAGAGAATTGTATCGTCGTTCAAGGCGAACGGGCCCACGTCTTCTATGTCGGTGAGAACGGGGATGCCTCGTTCAAGAACTTTCAGTTCAAGGCACAGGTAAATACCGAACCAGGTGCCAATTCGGGAATCTATTTCCATACCAGCTTTCTGGAATCGGGCTGGCCCAACAAGGGCTACGAAGCCCAGGTAAACAACACCCAGTCGGACCCGAAAAAGACCGGTGGCTTGTACGCCGTTGAGGATAATTTCGAAGCACCGGTCAAGGACGGAGTATGGTTCGATTATGAAATAACGGTCAAGGGAAAACAAATCGTCATCAAGATTGATGGGAAAACGATTACGGACTACACAGAACCAGACGACCTCGATCGCCCCGACCGCTGTCTTTCCAGCGGCACATTCGCCTTGCAAGCACACGATCCCGGCAGCAAAGTCTGGTACAAGGATCTCTACGTACGAGCGCTCGAGGATTAACGCACGCCGCAAATGAAACGGACCACAGTTCGTTGTGCGAAGGTCTTCGTTTTGCGTTGTGCGAAGGTCTCCCGACCTCGCACCGAGTGAGCGGCGAATGCCGTGGCAGCGTGTAGCTGTGGGTGGAGCCGGTGAAACGGGCGGAACCTGCAGATCAAAATTATTTCGGCGGACCTGGAAAAAAAGCGTTAGTTCGTTGACAGTAGGCCGAGTATTCCGGGCGGCGGTTGATAATTGTGCTTTCAAGCAATGTTACCCCTGAAACTTTCATGAGCAGTATCGTCATCAATAACGGACTGAAGATTGTCCACCCCGCACCGCCGGATGCAGCGACCAAATAGATCCCCCACCAGATGCAAAAATCGCCAAAGTAATTGGGGTGCCGCGTGAATCGCCAAAGACCCCGATCCATGACCCGGCCGGAGTTGGCGGGATTTGCCTTGAATCGCGCTAGTTGCCAATCGCCAACGGACTCGAAGAACAATCCTACACTCCAGACCGAAACTCCGAGGATGTCAAGCCAGCCGATTGGATTTGCCGATGCGATGGCGGCCGTCGCCTGCAATGGAACAGCAACGATCCACATGATCAGCCCTTGCAATAGAAAAACGGTGAACAGACTGACCCACCAGAATTGCTGACCGTGCTTTTCCCGCATGGCAACGTAGCGTCGGTCTTCTCCGTGTCCCCGGTTTCTCAAAAAAAGAAACAAGAAGAGACGCGTCCCCCAAATTGTTGTCATGCCCGCTAACAACCCGACGCGGCTGGTCGCCGGCTGGTTCAACATCAAGACCAACCACGCGGTCAGGACAAAACCTGTTCCCCAAAAGGGATCGACGATGCTCGCATCGCGGCGTATCAGACTTATTGTCCACATCGCGATCATTGCGACAACGATTGCGCCGAGTGTGACGAGCAAGGTCTGTGTCATTGGTATCATGGCTTGTCGTCTGACTACTGAGAATGTTCAAACAGGTAGTGCGAGACAAACCATTGCTCGCCGTTTTCGTATCCAAAAAGTTCGGAACAGGCGAGAAAAAACATTCGCCACCGATTCAACCAGCGGTTTGCCTGACCATCGCCGTAGGCTGATTGAAGAATCGGCAAGACGCGCGAACGGTTGGTATCCAGTCTCGTCAGCCACGCTTCAGCGGTCCGCTGATAGTGCAGGCCATTCCATTTCCATTGTTGAGCGACACGAAGATCTTCCGGAAAGCTCTGGAACAAATCGGCACCTGGCATGATTCCGCCTGTGAAAAAGTATCGCCCCATCCAATTTGCGGCCCCATCGGTCTCGAACGGATACGCCAGCTTGCGATGACAAAAGATATGGACAAACAGTTTTCCATCGGGCTTGAGCCAGCCTGAAATCCGCTTGAGCAACAATTCGTAGTTACGCATGTGCTCGAACATCTCAACCGAAACCACCCGGTCGAATTTTTCAAAGGCGATTTCTGACCCGGCCGGATCAAACTCGTTCATATCGGCCGTGATTACTTGCAAGTTGGACATACCTTTGGCTGCTGCGGTCGCTTCGATGTATTCTCGCTGTGACGCCGAATTGGAAACTGCCGTGATTTGGCTGTCTGGATATTTCTCGGCCATCCAAAGTGACAATGATCCCCAACCACAGCCGAGTTCGAGAATGCGTTGTCCATTTTCGAGTTGCGCCCTCTCGCATGTGATACGCAACGAGGCGACTTCGGCTTCATCAAGCGTGCTGGAATTCTCGGGCCAATAGCAACAACTGTATTTTCGACGGAGACCAAGTACCTCGGCGAAAAAAAATGCTGGCAACTCGTAGTGCTGTTCGTTGGCTTTATGTGGAAGCGGAGCGATGGGCCCCGATCGCATGGATTCAATGAATCGATTTGTGCCGTGCTTCGCGTCGAGAAAGCCGTCGCCGCTTGCCTGTCGCAACCTTTCCGTACACAAACGGCGAATGGCTCGACGTGTTATGAGATCCGGGACAAGTCCCCTCTCGACAGCTTCAATCCCTATACTCATGGCATTCATGGCCAAATTCCTGTTTTATAAAACTCTTCATGATTTTTCGATAAGTCTCGGACGGCGCGGTATCGGCCGTTGCAGCAGGAGCGACGGCTCGCTCGCCAATCCGGAGTGGATCCCGGCGGCATTGCGGCTTGTCGAATTGAATTTGCAACACGCCCACAGAGCGCTCTTCAAATGCGGCTTCACAATAACAAAAGTAGTACGTCCAAAGCCGAATGAACTCTTCCGTGTAACCCAGGCCCCGAACATCATCGAGTTTTTCGAAAAAGGCCTTTCGCCAATGCCTGAGTGTTTCGGCATAATGGGGCGCGAAATCTTCGGCATGGACGAATCGAAGATCGGTTTTGCGCCCCACGGAATCAAGAATCGCACCAAGCGACGGCAAGCAGCCACCCGGAAAAATATATCGCTGGATAAAATCCACGTTTCGCGTGTATTGGGCGTAGCGATTTTCAGGCATGACAATCGCCTGGATAACCATCGATCCGTCCGGCTTGAGCAAATCGCTGCACTTTTGGAAATAGGTATCGAAGTACCTATGTCCGACCGCTTCGACCATCTCAATGGAAACAAGCTTGTCGAATTGACCTTCCAAATCTCGATAGTCCCGCTTCAGCAAGTGCACACGCTCTGCAAGATCCAGATTGGCGACACGCATTTCCGCCGCGTCGTATTGTTCCTGCGAAATCGTTGTCGTCGTGACCTGGCAGCCATATTCGCGTGCGGCATGCACTGCCAACCCGCCCCAGCCGGTGCCGATTTCCAGCAGGTGATCGGACGGCCTCAAATCCAGTTTGCGGCACACTCGATCGATTTTCTCAACGGACGCATCGTAAAGCGTGGCGTTTGGAGACGAAAAAATTCCGCTGGAATAGGCCAAAGTCTCATCCAGCCATAACCGAAAGAACTCATTTCCCAAATCGTAATGGGCACTTATGTTTTTGCGACTTCCCGACGGGGTGTTGTCGCGCAACCAGTGAAATATTCTGTGCAGCGTTCCCGCAATTCGTGCCAGACCGCGATCGAGTCGACCGGAAGCGTCAGAGTTCCGAATAAACAAACGGATCAACGCAGTGAGGTTTTCGCATTCCCAATCGCCACGGACATACGATTCGGCCACCGACAGCTTGCCACCAAGTACGGCGTCGCGAAAAAATCGGGGGTGGTTGACATGAATCAAACAATGCAGGTCGTCGCGTTCGCCGAAACGATTGACGCCCGTCGAATCTTCAAGCGTGACTTCGCCTCGTGTCAGTCCGCTCAGGCGACGCATCAGGATTCCACGAGCCAGACGATCAATCATGCCAGCGGGCAAGGCAGTTCGCGTTTGGGTAATTGCTTGCGAACTCATTGGACATACTCCTTTGGACGTTTTGTTGGCATGGTGCTACTTGCCCGAGGGGGCGTGAAACTCGATTGCAAAGGGAGTGCTTCGTTTGCACCTCTTGTTTTTGGATGCGGAACGAACGGAACTCGCTTCATCCACAATCGGAATGCTTGCCAGTAAATTCCGAGGGCAACTTGCACGGTCATTGCTGGATAGCGAATCAGCATCCAGGCCAAATTTCGACCTGTCATGGGCCGCCTGTTCAAAACGAGCTCGGCGTCAAAGGGCTTTTCGCCTGCCGCCCGATTCAAAATGCGAACCGAAAGCTGATCGACTGGAGCGGACAGCATCCAATTGTATTCCATTTCCATTCCGAGAAATGGAGAGACATGAAATTCCTTGGCATGCTGACTTAGCAATTCCGACTGATCATCGAAGGCGATTCCCTGTTCCCGGCCATCCAGCACATAGCAGTGTATTTCGTTCCACGGGGTGTTGGTGACTTCGGCAATAACCGCCTGGACATACGTCCCAGTAGAATCAAAACAATAATAAAGACTGACCGGATTCATCAAGAAGCCGAAGTATCGAAGTTGCGAAAGCATCCGGATTGGTCCCTCCGGCCGCCATCCCAATCGCAACTCGACAAGTTCCCTCACCGATTCAGCAAGCGGTTGCTCCTTGGGTCCAAAATGATCGGCTCGTCGAAACCAGGCAATATTTGGGCTGCGGGTCGACCAAAACCAGTGACGGCAAAACAAAGTTGGCAATTCGTCCAGATCAATGTACATCATAAAAAGGCGAACCCGGAATACGTGGCTGACCGGCGTAAAGCGCCGGTGACGGACAACGCCTTGATAAATGCAGCTTTTCAATCCAGTCATGATGCGCTCGCCGATCCAGCCAGAGAACGGTTCTGTTTGTGTGCGGATTGGTTCAACGCCTCGACAACGGCCAGCGCACTGTTTACGCCGTCTTCGTGAAAACCGTTTCCCCAGTATGCCCCGCAAAACGAAGTTCGGTTGGGGCCGATTAGCTCCTTGTGTCGAGCCTGGGCGTTTGCTCGCTGAGTCGTAAAAACCGGGTGATGATATTCGAACTGCCCGAGTATGCGATCGGTTGAAATTCGGGACTCGCAATTCAAGGAGACACAGAAAGTGCTTTCCGAGCAGATTCCTTGAAGTATGTTCATGTTGTAAGTGACGATCGAAGGCGCAGTATCGTCGTGCGATAGCAAATAATTCCAGCTTGCCCAGGCGCGCTTTGCTCGCGGCAACAAGGACTTGTCCGTATGGAGGACTGCGATGTTCTTGCTGTAGGGAAACGCGCCGAGTAGTTCACGTTCGACCTGAGTCGCACCCGAACCCAGGATTTTGATCGCCTGGTCACTGTGGCATGCAAATACTACGTGGTCAAATTCTTCCATGAATCCATCTTGCGTTGTCAGCTCTACCCGGTTTTCCAACCGTCGTACCTGTGTGATTGGCGTTCCAAGGCAAATTCGTTCCTTGAAACGGCGGACCATCGCGACTACATAAGATCGTGATCCTCCCTGAACGACACGCCAGGTCGGTCGGTTACGCACATTCAAAAGTCCGTGATTCTTGTAAAACTCGACGATGAACCGAATTGGAAACTTTGCAAAAGTTCCCGGCGGGCACGACCAAATAGCTGAACCCATTGGCAACAAATAATGAGCGGCAAATTGCCGGGAATACCCGTACTGAGGCAGGAATTCGCCGACCGTCATGTTTTCATCACACGTGCCGAGCAATTTGGGTGCCTGCCTGTTGAACCGGACGATATCGGCCAGCATTCGATGGAAACCGGGACGCAGTAAATTCCGCCGTTGAGCAAACATTGTATTAAGCGAATGCCCGTTGTATTCCAGACCGGAACGCTCATCGCTGACGCTGAAACTCATAGTCGTTGGTCGAGACGGAACGCCAAGTTCATCAAGAAGTGCAATAAAATTCGGGTAAGTCCAGTCGTTGAAGACAATGAACCCGGTATCAATAGCGTGTCGTTCGCCGTTCCATTCCACGTCAACCGTGTTAGTGTGTCCACCAAAATAATGGTTTGCTTCGAAAACCGTGATTTCGTGATCTTCTTGCAGTCGATAGGCGGCAACAAGTCCTGAAATTCCGGCACCAATAATTGCAATTCTCAAAGTTTCACCCTTGGAATGAAAAAAAGACTGGCGGCTTTGAACTACCGATTTCCATTTGCCTTCAGCCGACGATGGCTAGCCGTTTTTTTCCAATAAATACGTTCAAATCGTTTGTGTAAAGTTTATTCGGCTAATTCTTCAAGCACCAGTGGCGCCGTTCAAAACAGCGTAAAAACTTAGTGATTTTTTTATAATATGGATTTTTCGCGAATAATCGTCTTGATTTCTGACTGGTTTCCTGACAAAAATATAACTGATAAACGTTCAATTCATTCACAAGACAACGATCGCTCTCATGGAATTGCCAGAAAAACTGGTTTCACCCCGACAGGTTGCCAGGGCGATCGGGGTCAGCGAATCGTCGCTCAAGCGATGGTGTGATCGGGGATTGATCAAGACCGTGCGGACTGCAGGAGGGCATCGCAAGATGCAGATTGGCGATGCACTTGAGTTTATTCGCCAGCACGATCAATCGTTGATTTCGCCGGAATTGTTGGGGTTGCCACCGGTGAGCCTTGGTGCCGATTTGGGACTTGAGAGAAGCAAGAACCGTTTGCTGGAAGCCATTCTTCAGGGCAACGATTTACTTTCCCGGCAGATCGTTTTCGATTTATATCTTGCCAAGCATTCGTTAAGTGTCATTTGTGACAATGTGATCGGTGCTGCGTTTCACGCGATAGGAAAGCGCTGGGAATGCAAGGAAGCGGACGTGTATCAGGAGCGCCGTGCATGCGAGATTGCCTTGCGGATCATATTTGAATTGCGGCGTTTGCAGCGTCCGCCAACTGGTAAATGGGTTGCAATTGGCGGCACGATTGAAGGGGATCTTTATACTCTTCCCACTGCAATGGCCGAACTTGTTCTGCGCGATGCAGGTTACGTTGCAACGTCGCTTGGCAACTCCATCCCGTTTGACTCACTGGTCAATGCGATACACGAAGCTCGTCCAAGAATATTCTGGCTGAGCGTTGCGCACATCGCGGACGATTTTGACTTTTTGCCCGGTTTTTCCCGCCTTTCCGATGCCTGCTTAAGACGCAATACAGCCCTGGTGGTTGGCGGCCGGGCGTTAAAAAGTGAATTGAGGCAGAAAATGAGATTCGCGGCCCATTGCGACACAATGCAACACCTTGAGTCATTTGCCAGGACTATGCTCGGCCCTCCACTTGACGAATGAAGGGTTTCCAACAGGATCGGAACAGGAATCGAACAAGTCAGGACGTCGTCGGTCCCGCAATTCCGATTTAAAGTACGAAACCATCGGGACTTCGAGTGATCTGTCCGCCTGCCATTCGGACCGGTTCCCTCTCAATGCGGATCGATTTGGTATTTTGGGAGTGGATGGGTGAATGGGTAAGCGGATACGTGCGGAGTCGTTTAGAACGTTTCGGGCAAGTGAAATCACCCATTTCAAATCTTTTCCCGATTTGGTGATTCGAACGGTGAATCTGATAACATGGTTGTAAACGGTGCGGATCGGGATACAATTGCTGCCATGCGAACTCGGGGCGCAGTTGCAACAATAGTCTTTTAGATGCCATAAAAAATCCGCTTCGGTCCCTGATAAATGGCAGGCATCGGCGATGGCGTTGCGATTAGTACCGATCTTGAGATTCTTTTCGGATTTTTACGAACTCTCTGTTAACCGGCCGATACTCGCCCGGTTACTGCGGAAGTGAACGATTTGAATGATTTATTGTAAACCATTTGTCGGTTCGCATAATTGAAAATAAAACGAAGGAATAGACACATGTCGATCAAAAAATTGGTGTTGGTTGTCGTTGCGATTGCGTCGCTCGGAATGACGAACGTCGGTTCGGCCCAACAAAAAGACATCGTAACCACAGCGGTTGAGGCAGGTTCGTTCAAGACTCTTGCGGCAGCTCTGACGGCGGGCGACCTGGTGGGCGCCCTGCAGGGAAAAGGCCCGTTTACTGTGTTTGCACCGACCGACGAGGCTTTTGCGAAAATCCCCGCTGAGACTCTCAAGATGTTGTTGAAGCCCGAGAACAAGGACAAACTGGTTGCGATCCTAACTTACCATGTGGTATCAGGCAAAGTCGACGCAGCTCATGTTGTCGAACTTAGTGGCGCGACTACACTGAACGGCCAGCGAGTCGACATCAAGGTAAATAACGGAACCGTCAATATTGACAAGGCTTCCGTAGCCAAAGCCGACATTCAGTGCTCGAACGGGATTATCCACGTGATCGATCAGGTTTTGATGCCTGCAACGGACAACATTCCCGCAACTGCAGACAAGGCCGGAACTTTCAAAACGCTTCTTGCCGCAGCGAAAGCAGCTGGCCTGGTTGAAGCCCTTTCCGGCGACGAGGCATTGACTGTTTTTGCCCCAACCGACAAAGCATTCGCAGCCCTTCCCGAAGGAACAGTTGCTGGTCTCCTGAAGCCGGAGAACAAGGATCAACTGGCAGCGATTCTCTTGTTTCACGTAGTCGCAGGTCGTGTCTATTCCAATGATGTGCTTGGTAGTGACGAACTGAAGACGTTGAACGGAAGTGCAATTGTTCCTGCCATGGTTGATGGCAACGCCACGATCAGCGGAGCCAATTTTGTTGCTACGGACGTCGATGCATCGAACGGTGTCATTCACATCATCGACAGCGTCATGATGCCGCCAAAGTCAGGTGAGACGCAGGCTGTTTCCTACATGAAACACGTATGCCCCTCAACCGGTCGTGTAACCTACACAGCAGTACCTTCGACTTGTAACAAGTAGTGCCAACTGGCCAGAACGACCTGGTTTGACTGGCAAGACATCTCGTTAAAATTTATTACACCTGAACCGAAAGTCGGTTCAGGTGAATTTTATTTGAAATGGCAAACATCAAAACGGAAATGAAACTGGCACCCTCCGCCTGGCATCAAATCGGCTGGTTGATTGGATTTATCGTCCTTTGTTTTGCTGCGGCAGCACTGGGTGGCATGGCCACATCAAGTTCTGTGGGTGACTGGTATCAATCGCTGGCCAAGCCCGAATGGACACCACCGGCCTGGATATTTGGTCCGGTATGGTCTATGCTCTTTTTGATGATGGCAATCGCAGCGTGGCTGGTATGGCGGCGAAATGGCTGGGCCGCAGCAAAGCTCCCGCTTGGGCTGTTCGCAATTCAGCTCGCGCTCAATGTCGGTTGGTCCGTCATTTTTTTTGGACTGCGAAGTCCCGGGTTCGCTTTTGTGGAGATCCTTTTCCTTTGGTTGGCAATTGCCTTTACGACAAAATCATTTTGGAACCACTCCCGATTGGCGGCAGCGCTCATGGCCCCCTACCTCGCATGGTCAACATTCGCCGCCTTTCTGAATCTGGCAATCTTTCGATTAGACTCCTGAACGACCAATTTGGACGGTCCGGGAATGAACGCGAGAGACTGGATGTCCCTTGGACTCCCCAGGTCAGGGTAGAAACCAGGTTTTCTCGCACCGAAAGCAAATCTTGACTGAATTTCAATCGCGTGGGTGACAACGGTACAAGTCCGGTTAAATTGGTGGGTTTGAGTGTCAACGTTTGAATTCTGATCCGGTGAGTTTTCGAAATGCGGTTCTGTCTGATTTACCTTTCGTTGGCGTGTTCGCTACTGGCAACTGTTTGCAATGTCTCGGGACAGACCAGCGACGAAACGAAAGAAAAAACCGTTTTGGCCGGTCATTCCTACCATGGTGAGTCATTCAATGAGGGGCCGCGACAGCAGGCGTATTTGATGACTGGATTGGGGCGGGCTCAATTCAGTATTTCGACCGGTAATGAAGACGCCCAAAGATTTTTTAACCAGGGAATCGATCAGCTTCACGGCTTCTGGTACTTCGAAGCTGAGCGGTCTTTTCGCCAGGTGGTCTTGCTTGATTCCGATTGCGCCATGGCCTACTGGGGACTTGGTATGGCCAACGTCAACAACGAAGCCCGGGCCAAAACGTTGATTCAACTGGCTGGCGAAAAGGCTGCTCTTGAAACACGCGAGATCACGGAACGCGAAAAGTTGTACATCGAAGCTCTGGCCGCTTATTACGACGACAAAGTCCCCGACGAAAAAACGCGTGCCGGAAATTTTGTCGACAGACTGGAATCGCTGGTCTTGAAATATCCCGACGATATGGAAGCGAAGGCCTTTCTGGTTTATCAGCTTTGGGCGAACGACGGCAAAGGGATTCCGATTGGCAGCCACGTTGCCGTCAACGCCTTGCTGGATCAGATTTTCGCCGTCGATCCGAATCATCCGGCCCATCACTACCGCATTCACTTGTGGGATTCCGAAAACGCGGAAATTGCCCTGGGAGCTGCTGCTAGTTGCGGTCAGTCGCTTCCAGACATAGCCCATATGTGGCACATGCCAGGTCATATCTACTCCAAATTAAAACGCTATGAGGATGCAGTTTGGCAACAGGAAGCATCGGCTCGCACGGACCATCGCAACATGATTCATGATCAGGTCCTGCCTGATCAAATTCACAATTTCGCGCACAACAACGAGTGGTTTATTCGCAATCTTGATAATGTGGGACGGGTGCGTGATGCGATCGACCTGGCAACGAATATGATTTCAATGCCTCGCCATCCGAAATACAACCACCTCGACAATCGCGGTAGCGCCTGGTACGGCCGGCAACGACTGATCGACACGCTCTGTCAATATGAATTATGGCAGGAACTGATCGATACTTGTCAAACGGCCGTTCTGGAGCCAACTGATAATGAGTTGGAAAAGATCAAACGTCTGCGCTATCTTGGTCGAGCGTACTTCCGGATTGGAAACTTTGCTGAAGGGGAGGCGATCATGGCACAACTCCGCTTGCAATTATCGGAAACTGAAACCACGAGACGGGAAAAGGAAGCGGTCGCGAATTCGACAGTCCGCACTGAAATTGACAACAAATACGCCGAAGTTGACAAACTTTGCCGCCTGCTACCCGCGTCGATGCGGGATTCAGTCGTTGCCAAATTGAGCCAGCAGATTCGTCGCGAACATCGCAAGAAGAGATCGGATGCAATCAAGGAAGCTGGCAGGGAGTCTGAAAATCAGATCAATGTTCTGAATCGTGCGATCGACGAGATGTACGGCTACCAGTTGCTCCTGGAGAACAAACACGCGGAGGCCGTTGCGAAACTTGAGAAGGCTGGTGAAGTCGATGCCATTTATCGCGCCTTGATTCTGTTGCAATCAGGAAAAAAGGAAGAGGCTATTACGCAAGCTCGAAAATACGTTGAAAGTCATGAAAAGGAAGTTCAACCTCTGGCGACGTTGACATGGTTGCTGTGGGTGGCCGAAGAAAAAGATGAAGCGCTGAAGTCGTTTGAACAACTTCGTAACATCTCCGGTTCCCTTGACATGAATTCACCGGTGTTTCAACGACTTGCCCCAGTTGCGGCGCATGCGGGCGTGAGCAGCGATTGGCACGTAGCTTCAAGGCCGGGAGACGACATCGGAGTGCGGCCGGAACTATCGTCGCTTGGACCGATTCGTTGGCACCCGTTCGATGCCCCTGAATGGGAGCTGGCCGATGCCAGCGACCAAATCGTATCTTCCAAACAGTTTCATGGAAAACCGGTGATCGTGATCTTTTATTTGGGACATGGTTGTTTGCATTGCGCGGAACAGTTGCAGAAATTTGCCCCCAGGATGGCAGAATTCCGGTCGGAAGGGATTGAGATCGTTGCGATTAGCACGGATGACCGCCAGGGATTACAAAATTCGATTGACTCGTACGGCGATACGGCACTACCGATCCAATTGCTGGCAGATCCGGAGTTCGACGTGTTCCGCAAATATCGGGTGTTCGACGAATTTGAGAAGCAGCCTTTGCATGGAAGTTTTCTGATCGATGGCGAAGGGCGAATTCGCTGGCACGACGTCAGCTACGAGCCGTTTATGGACGCTGATTTTTTATTGAAAGAGTCTGTTCGCTTGCTGACTCAGCAACCGGCTGCAGTTACACTTCAATAACGAGCAGGCCCGTTCAGGAGTCGCTGATGTCGCGAGCGACTGCAAAAATCAGCCCCTCCTCCGGGATCGACTTGGCTGTCCATTCCAGCAGAATGTGGTCGCCATTCGTTTTTTTGTACCGATTTTGGAAACGCACAACGGGCTTTCCTTCAATTAACAGCCCCATGGCTGCTATCGTTTTCTGGTGATCATCCGGATGAACAAAATCCAAAAACGGCCTGGTCAACAACTCGTAATCCGAATGTCCAAGTAACCTGGAAAAGTTTGAGTTGATTCGGCGAAAGTAGCCGTCCAATGCCGCAATGCAGAACAAGTCGTGTGACAGTTCAAAAAATCGAGTCATGTCGCTTTGGAACCGGGCAAAGGCGGAATCCAGATACGTCGACATTGCGCCGGAGACTTCACTTGCGTCACGGGGCCGATCGTTGGGATTGGGTTGCAAACAACGGATTGCGAGTCGAGTCAGTGAGGGATCGAAATTGCTGCGTATCAAATCGTTGTGGGCCGGCAACACATCGCCCGCCGCAGCCGATCGGTAAACGTCGCGTTTTTTGTCTCCCCAATAGGGTGGGCTTCCAGTGAGGATATGGCACAAGCAAGCTCCCAGGGAAAATACGTCGGTTCGTTTGTCAAGCTCTCCCCCCATAGCCTGTTCGGGTGACAAATACTCCAGCGTGCCCCCGACGACCCGTGACGTGTCCTGAGGAGGCTGGGTTTTGCGTTTTACGATTCCCACAGAATGATATTTTCCGCTGCAATCCAGGTGCCGTGCTGACCCCCAATCCATAACGCTCACTTCACCATAGGACCCGATCATGATATTTGCGGGCTTGATATCGAGATGAACGATATCTTGTGAATGTGTATAGGCAATCGTTTGGCATACATCGGCGAATGCACTGATGGCCTTCGAATGCATATCGTTGTCGCCGACTTTGTTTTCAATCAACTTTTTCAAGGTAAAGCCATTGACCAGTTTCATGGAATGGAATGGCCTTCCATCGTCGCAGAAACCGCACTCAAATACCGGCGGCACACCAGGATGTTGTAACTGGCAAATGATACGGGCTTCCTGCTCAAATCGTTGAACGATGTCCTCACGGTCCTTGAACTCGTTCCGCAAGACCTTAACCGCCACCATCCGCTTTAGCTCGTAATCCCGGGCCTTGTAGATGATACCCCCTCCACCTCGACCTAGTTCACTAAGGATCTCGTATCGAGTGGTTGCTTCAACAAACTGTGGAGGTGAATCCTGCGCCAGGACGAAACCGGTCGAATCGGATTCTTCGTTAGTCAGCGAAATTCTGGTGGGACAGTCTTGATGTTTGTCTTGCATGATACCGCTTTCTCGGGGGTCTGAAAACAGCGAACGTGCTTGGCCGATTATTGTATCGGTTTTCCAGGGAAACGCAAAACAAAAAACATAATAGATTGTATAACACTCCCCTCCGAGTCAATCTAGCTGCTTCAGAAAGGCCAGGAACATGAGTCGAACGGGCGTGAAGCGTCCGCTATTGGAATTTTGCCCGCTCAATCGAGCGGCTGATTGTCATTACTTCAGCAATCGCTCTTGCCAGCGGAAATCGTGCTTTCGATCAAACACTTCCGCCGTTAGAAAATCGCCAATGAATTGCGCCAGGTATTTGTCATTCTCTTCACGCTTTCGGACGATCTGCTGCGATTTTTCTTCCAGATACGCAGTCAATTGCAGGTGCTGGTTGTTTTTGTCAAGTTTTCGGCGGCTTCGCTCCCAGAATCCATGAAGACTTGAGCCATCGCTGTTGCCGCTTTCATTGATGGCAACCAGGATTGGAAAACCTGCACCCATGCCGCCGCTGAACATCTTGTCGCGATAGGCATCATTTCCATTGAGCCCGTTAAAACTTCGCACCGGGTCGAGCATCACAATAGCCTTGACGTCGTGCCCCTGTTTTTTGCCGGCGACGGGTGGGAAGCTCCAGTCACGCAACGTCCACAATACAGCGTGAATTGCGGTTTCCTTTTCGGAGACCAATGCGAGCAAGTCGATATTAAGTTCACCGGCATCGTTTTTTTGAATCAGAAATTTTTTGCAGGCCTCGATATCTTCAATCAATATTGCGAGCTGAGCGCCTCGCCAGTTGTCTTTTTTTATTGGTTCCGAAGAGTTTTCCAGTAATGTGCTTTTTCCGTGCCCGCGCAGGTCGGGAACGATTACGGCAAAACCGTAGTTCTTTTGCAGGTACTGTGCCGTAAACAACTGAAGGTCTCGCGATGCTTTATCCGCATCCCAGCCGTGAAGCATGATGACCGGTACCGTCTCCTTTTCGTGGGTGCCCGGAAAGTAATTAACGGAAAGCTTAACCGAATCGGAAGTGATCAACGTATGTTCTTCCATGGGTGGCAATGGGGTTTCCTGAGCGCTGGCTGCCAAGTTGAAACATGCGATGGCAACAACCATGAGATAAGTGCATTCCACGCCGCGAAGGACAGAATTCAATTTCGCGGATAGGCAAGGTGCGATATTCATCGATTCGGTTTCCTCATCATATTTTCACATTTCCCCGTTTTTATAGTAGAAACGTTGGGCATTTCAGTCAATCAAGTTCGTTGGTTCAATACTGGATCATCGACGGATTATTCCCCGGAATCATCAATGTAAATGATCTGTGACAGACAATCTGGAGTTCCGGCAGGGTGGGGAATCCAAAAAATGGCGGAAAGTAGGGACCAAAAGTCGGATTCTGGCGAATGTATTCGCGTCAAAGTGGGATATACTTTGTTGTTGAGGGCGCGAAACGTGTGTTGATACGGAGTCGGGGTCGTTGGCAATCTGACAATCGATTCCGCTCAACTTGTTTAATCTGAATCGGAGGACTGAATTGTCCATTCGTCAGCTAAAAAACTGGTGGAAAGTTAAAACAGGCAAAGATGATTCGCCTTTGGATGGCGAAACACCTTATTGGATATTTAGCCTGGTTTTTCATGTCGCGCTGTTATTCGTACTGGCGACTTGCCTGATTCAGCAGCGACAGCAATTGCATGTCGCGGTCCAGTTAAATCCACCGGTTCCCAAAACCGAGGAGATGGCTCCTCTGGTCGAAATTGAATACCAGGACGAAGAAACGGTTGGCAACAACGACACCGGAAATTTCGAAGCGATGGCCGAGTTAATCCCTCTCGCCGAAAACGTCACGGAAATCAGTCTGGACGTTCCCCAGGAAGCGTTGGAGTTTAGCGATTTTCAACTCGATGATTACTTGCCTGAAATGTCGAGCGAGCCGGACGTGACGTCAATTGCCGTGCATGGTGTCGCAGGCCAGGCAACTCAGGGAACGGCCGGCGCTGTTGACCGGATCACACAGGAGATCCTGCTATCACTGGAGGAGCGCAAGACTCTTGTTGTCTGGATGTTTGATCAGTCGGCCAGTTTATTGCAACAGCGCGAAGAAATCCTTGCGCGGTTCGACAACGTCTACCGGGAATTGGGCCAATTGCAGGCTGATGGTGCCGAGGAATTCAAAAAACATGACGACATTCCGTTGCTGACCCAGGTTGTTTCGTTCGGTTCCCGCAACGAACTGTTGCTCAAAGCGGCGACGGACGATGTCGAGTTGATCAAGAAAGCGGTTCGCAGTATCGAGGTCGACCAAACCGGAATCGAAAACGTTTTTCAGGCAGTCGTAAATACCTGCCGCGAATTCATTGGCCTGGCGCGAGTCGACCGACTGACTGGCGAACGCGAACGCAATGTGATGATCGTGATTCTGTCGGATGAATGCGGCGATGATATCGAACATCTCGATGAAGCCATCGACTTGTGCAAAAAGGGTCAGATACGTGTGTACACAGTCGGCGTTCCGGCACCTTTCGGAAGGGAAAATACTTTTGTCAAATGGACCGATCCCGATCCAAATTTCGACCAGCAAGTTCAATGGGCACCGGTTCGCCAGGGCCCCGAGTCGTATTTGCCCGAACGTATTAACTTGCATTTCACTGCGCGGATCGAGGAGGAATCTCCAATCGACAGCGGCTTTGGACCGTATGGCCTGACACGATTGTCGTACCAATCCGGCGGAATGTACTTTACGGTCCATCCCAATCGCAATAGCAACGGCGAACGTGTCGGACGAAGTGAAACGGCAACCTTTTCAGCATTTCTGTCACGGTTTTTTGATCCGGCTGTCATGCGGCCTTATCGACCGGATTACGTTTCCGTCGGACAGTACATGGACCAGGTCAAGCTCAACAAGGCGCGGGAATCACTGGTAACAGCAGCCCAACAATCCCGATTGCAGCCCTTGGTGCCACCCACTTTGCGATTTCCAAAATTTGACGAAGCGCAATTTGTAAATTCTGTAAGTCTCGCGCAACGGGCTGCTGCGGTACTGGAGCCACGTATCGATCGACTTGCCCAGATATTGCTGGAGGGTGAAAAAGATCGAGAGCGAGAGGTCGTTCTGCGCTGGCAAGCCGGTTACGACCTGGCGATTGGAACCGTATTGGCTGTAAAGATCAGGGCCGAGACGTACAACGCCATGTTGGCAATGGCAAAAACAAACTTGCAATTCGAAGACCCGCTGAACAACACCTGGGTGTTGAGCCCGGCCGACACGATCCTGACAGGATCACAAGCGGAAAAACTGGCTGCCAAGGCCCGCGTTTATCTGGAACGTGTTGTCGCCGAACACCCCGATACACCATGG
The DNA here is from genome assembly GCA_031414755.1 of Pirellulaceae bacterium. GTDB lineage: Bacteria > Planctomycetota > Planctomycetia > Pirellulales > Pirellulaceae > CAJQPP01. The sequence continues at coordinate 130,727 of JANNWJ010000029.1, forward strand.
GCGATTCTGGCATCAGAAGAACTAAAGACCCCCATCGGATGGAAATGGATGGAAGCATTTACGCAACCACCGGCACCTCCCATGCAAGCCGAACCTGGCAACGACAACCCGCCCGCTCAAACAATGCCGCCTCGCCCCATGCCACCGCAACCCGTGCTGCGACCACCTCCTAAATTGTAACTGGCCTACGAGTCGCCCATTTCCTGGTTTCGGCAGGTGGTTTCACCGCTAAGGCTTTCGTTGCTCGTCCGGCCAATACTGTCAAATACCATCGAGACAGTGTTGCTGGCAAAATCCTGTTTCAAAATGCTTTCAATCCCGACCATTCAGACATTCTACGCAAACATACTTTTCAATCATCGTATTTCCAATCATCGTATTTCCAATCATCACAAAAAATCGACAACGGGCATGAGTCAACAACATCGTTGGTTGTCGACTTCGTAAAACGGGCTTCTATCGTATTGACTTGGTTCGAAACTGGACCTGTCCCCGTTCCCGCGCCTCCGGCTGACAGGTTATCGTTGAACCCGGGGCGGGCTCTTGATCTTTGGCAGGCCTCAGTCTGCTTGTAGGTCGGTCGTCGATTGGCGGGCCTATTCCGGTTTTTGAAAGATTTCCGGTCTCGTTTCCTGCAAAATGTTCAGAATCGTGGCGCGCGTCTCTGCGGAAAGATGCGCGAACTCTTGCGAATCATCCCGGCCTTCGAGAACGTCGAGGAGCCCCTCAATGACTGGTTTTCGCACTTCGATTGGCAAGGCGGTGAACGCCGGTGAATAGATCAGGTAACTGCAGGGGTATTTGAACAAACGGGCTTGGAGATCCAGATCGCGTAATGATCGGTGTTGCGAATCCCGTGGTCCACGAGTAACGAATTCCTTTGCAAAATCACTCGTTCCGGTAATACGATCGGCCAGCGGAAACTCATCGCACATCAGCAAGTGTTTCAATACATTCCGCGCAGCCGCATGAATGCGGCGCTCAGTACTCTTGCTTGCAAGTTCCGGGTCGCGATTGAGTAACTTATTCATGGATCGCGACTGGGTGAAATACGTTGCATTTGCATACTGGTTTTGGAGAAAACCAGAATCTGCGAACTCACGGCAATATCCATTGCTCGCAGCACCGATGTCAGATATCCATGTGCATCATGCTCAAGTCTGGTCTCGCCCGATTCAAGTTGGGCCGAAAGGCGGGTGACAGCGTCGTTGACTTCCGCATTCATGTAGTCAATCGGCGGCTCCTCAAACGAAGTCAATTGGCCAAAAACGGTCTCGGATACGAGGACGGTAACGAACATTGCCAAAACAAAATGGCGAGCAATTGAACCCTTCACAGTGACGCTCATCAGGTCCCAAGTTTCGTGTTTTTTAATTGAGTAGGGGAAGTCCACTTAAATCGCCGGGCCTTCGACCAGAGTAAGCAGAACATTTCTGCATGTCAAGGTGTAGTATGCCCGTGCATTGTTTATTATTAAGCGTCCATTTGTCGATTGAAACGCAAAGGACATTCGATCGTGCTGAATCGGCGGTTCGCCCACAAGAATTAGGGAACTCAGGCAGATTCATTTTGACGTGTGTTGAATTCGAATCAGTTTGAAGCCCTCGCTGCTACTCGTGAGAGTGTCAATCCACAACGCGTTCAGCCATCGGTACCGGACTTGCAAGCGAGGGATCACTCCCGACATCAGGGCATTTCTGGCCAGTTCCAGCTGTTCAATAGTTTGAGCCTGTGCAGCAGTTGCCTTGGCTGAGCCTTGGGATCGTTGCATCAGCTGAACTTCGGTCGCCAGAATTCCGACGTCTGTGAACAGATTGGCGACTTGTTCGCCTGTCAACAGAGCTTCGCGCATTGGTGGCAGTTGCGACAAATCCATCCCGTCGTGATTTGGTGGATGTGCGATCGTTTGCATGGCATGGGTATTTGCCGAATTGTTACTTTCGCCCAGCATCCTGTTTTCGCGAGGTAGGCGCAACCGGAACCAGTCGCGGCGCGTGGGATTGACGGAATCCATAATGCAGTTGCCTTTATTTCTCAATGTTTGGCGGGACGAGGAATTCCGATGTGGCATTTAATTGCACTTGATCCAACACAGAAGAAGGCGCATGACACTGCAGGCAATTCTGTCGCCACGGATGTGTCGTCCGAATTCCCTGAAGACCGGCGAATCCATGGCAGGTCGTGCAATCAACCCGCATCCAGGTTGAATGGGGAATCATTGGAGGAGCCCCTTCAAATGCACGAGGACCGCCCGTCGGTGCCGGCAGGCCAGCGAAATCGTTTTCCCGAAACAACGACGATGGCGTATGTACGGAATTGACTTCGACGTGACATTGAGTGCAATTTTCCAGGAGCTGATGAGACATTTTCGGGATCCTCAACGATTGCGTTGAAATGCCTTCTCCATGACAGACGATGCAGGCCTTGGCCGATAACTGGTCAACCGGATGTGGTATGGTTGGAGGAGCGCCGTTGAATGCGCGGTTTTGTTTGCGAGTTACCAGTGCAAATTCTTTCTGTCCTGGGCCGATGATTACATCAGCCGTTGGGTCGATGTTTGACTTCAGTTCATTCAAATGCGTGCGCCATTCACAAGCGAGTTGTTCTGTGGCGAAATGCATTTCTGAATAAGTCGTGGCAACAATCGCATTGGAATCATCGTTTTTCACCATGCGGTCATGGATCGAGCGCACGATTTTGGAAGTTGAATCAGTATCCTGAATGCTCTTCAGAGCTGGGTTCATGGGTGAATGCAGTCCGATGTAATAGCCAGTTACCGCAATCGACACGACGACAAGTCCAATTAGATAATTGGATTTTTGTCCGGTTTTTGAATTCATGATCAAACCTTGCTGATCCGCACTGCGTTTTTCTTGTAGTCGGGTTGCTTCGAAAACGGGTCGATCGCATCGACTGTCAAATCATTGACGAGGATGGTTTCATCAAAGAACGGGATGAAAACGGTTCCTCGGGGTGGTTGGCCTCTGCCGTTAATCCACGCAAATATCTCGATCGCGCCCCGTCGGGATTCGACTTTCACCTTGTCGCCATTTCGAATGCCTTTAGTCGCAGCATCGTTTGGGTGAATTTCAATATATGCAGCAGGCATTGCGCGGCTTAGCTCCGGAATGCGGCGAGTCATCGATCCGGTATGCCAGTGCTCCAAAACCCGACCGGTGCAAAGCATCAGCGGATATTCCTCGTCGGGAACCTCGGCAGGTGGCTCCCACGGATGAAACCAGATCTGGGCCCGGTCATCTGTAGTGCTGGAGTGATAAAACTGGATGCCCTTGCCAGGGGCGACGTAAGGATCAAACCCTTCGACAAATCGAAGATGCGTCTCGTGCCACTGTCCATCTCTTTCAACAACAGGCCAACGCAATCCCCGCGCTTTCACGTATTCCGCGTAGGGGGCCAGGTCCTTGTGTTTCAAACGTGTAAACTGACGGTATTCTTCAAACAAATGCTCGTCGACATTGACATCGTAATAGTTTTCCCAATGCCAGATCGGTATGGCTTGCTCGTTCTCATCGAGAACTTCAAACAAAAATCGCCCGTCCCGGTCTTTCATGCTGTCCAGGCCGCGCTCGAACAGGCGATGAGCGACCGCAATCGTTTGCCAACAGTCATCGCGGGCTTCGCCAGGCGGGCCGACCATCTTGAACCACTGCTGGGTCCGGCGTTCTGAATTCCCGACCATCCCGTTCTTTTCGACCCACATCGCTGAGGGCAGAATCAAATCGGCAAGTCGCGTGGTCGCGGTGGGATAGACGTCGCTGACGATTAGAAATTTGTCGTCGAGCTTTGCCTTTGGGTTGAAGAGTTTGTTCAGGTTCGGCAGAGTTTGACCAGGATTGGTAACCTGCACCCAAATCGTTGCGATGTCTCCACCTTCCTCGGTTGGCGTACAAAAACTCTCCCACATTTTGACCGTGTGATAACCTGGATTTGGGTTGATGCGACCTGCCGGAATGTTCCAGTACTCCTCAGCCTGCTGGCGATGTTCGGCGTTGTCAACGACGCGCCCGCCGGGCAATGCATGAGCAAGTGTGCCGACTTCCCGTACGGTACCGCAAGCAGATGGTTGGCCGGTGAGGCTAGTTGGAGCGTCTCCCGGTTTTCCAAAGTGGCCACTCAACAAGTGGATGCCATGAACCATGGAATTGATGGCCGTCCCGCGTGTATGCTGGTTCATCCCCATGCACCAAAGCGACGTAATTTTCAATTCGGGGTTTCCGAACAAGTCGGCGAGAAGGCGAATATTTGCGGCAGCAACACCAGAAAGTTCTTCGACTTTCTCAGGAGTATAGAATTCGAGGTTCCGTTCATATTCTTCGAAATCGATAACCTTGCCATGCAAGTTCGGGTTGTCGTTGTCAGGTGCCTTAAAATTGCAAAACGATTCGACAAATGTGCGGTTATAGGTGTTGTTTTTGATCAGCAGGTGCGCAATACCATTGGCGATCGCCAGGTCACCATGCCCCTTCATTTCCATATAATGCTGGCAATGCTCTGTCGTTCGTGTGCGTCGAGTTCCAATATCGATCAGAGTGATCTTTTCGCCCTTGCTTCGCCGGTCAACCACACGAGAGAACAATACTGGATGCATTTCCGCCGGATTGTTTCCCCACATAATCAGAACATTGCAGGCGTCCAGGTCGTCGTAACAACCGGCAGGTTCGTCGACTCCGTATGTCGCCAAAAATCCTGTAACAGCTGAAGCCATGCAAAGCCGGGCATTCGGGTCAATGTGATTATTGGAAAGTCCCCCTTTCATGAACTTCAGGGCGGCATACCCCTCCGGAATCGTCCATTGCCCTGATCCATAAAAGGCGAATCGTTGTGGCGCTGCTTCAATTCGGTCGGCGATAACATCAATCGCGGCTTCCCATGAAATCTCCTTGTAAACGTCGCCGCGACGCAACAGCGGTTTGGTCAATCGGTCTTTGCCATACATGGCGGAACCGACATGGTAACCCTTCACACACAGCAGGCCCTTGTTCACCTCGGCGTTTATGTCACCGGCGACCGCTACCACTCTTCCGGACTGTACGCCGACTTGAACATGGCAGCCCGTTCCGCAAAAACGACAAGGTGCCTTGTTCCACAGTATGTCGCCTGGAGGAGGTTGCGACGCCAGAACCGGCAGGGATATGCCAGCGGAACTACATGCGATAGCAGTTGCCGCCGCCATTGCAGTCGACCTAATGAAGTCCCGACGGCTTGCATCGGATGGGTAAGCAATCGCATCGATATTAGTTTGTGCTTTCATCAGTCATGGCCGCCGGCTTGTTTTTTTTCGCTGTACTTTGGCTGTCAGGAAGCTGGATTCATCGTTGACTCATCGAATTGAACGAAGACAACATCGACAAATTCGACTTCCTTCAACGTGCATAGCCTACGATGAAAGTCGTCTAATTCATCTGCCGTGTTCGCTTCGATTGTCATCGGAAGCAATCGACCATCAATCAATTCGCCTATTTCAACGTGGTAATTTTCTCGGATTGATCCAAGTGCTTTTTCAAACGTTGATTCATTGACCGTTAGATGAGCGATTACGCTAGCAATCATCGTTCTCGTCCCAGGGGGTCATCAAAACGGATACTTTTTTTGAGCAAACCGCTCGTCCAAAGCCAAACAAGTCGGTGAAATAAGGTGAATGCACAAATCAGGTAATACAGAAGAATTGCGAAGTCTCCGACGATTTGGTTTGAAACGATGAACTCGCGGATTATTCAAGCCGAACAAATCATAAAAGACAACTGCGATATCTACAATTCCGCAAGGGCGTTGGCAAGTTGCTTGACAGCGTCGGCCACGACATCGAATTAGCGATTTGACAGGCCACGATCATGGAATTAACAAAAGCTCGAAAGCCGAACCTGTCGTGCTCATACCTTGTGCGATAGCCCTACAATTACCACGACAAAGACAAATGGCTGCGCATCAAGGATCTGTAAACATTCCCGTGCTTTTGGTACTGGTCGCTACTGGACTGGTTGCTGCAATCGGGTTTTCATATTTTTTTACCTCGTCAGTCATAGAAACGGAAATTTCATCGCTAACCAAAACTGCAAACCTGCCGACGACCGAGAAGAAATTCTCCGTCGACATTCGCAAGCCCATTGGACCGCCGCGAGTTCTAACGGGCCTGGACGATGTTCATGGTAGCGCGGTAACGGTTTCTTGCTCGACTTGCCATGCAACCCGTGAGCCAAATCCGGCGAACAAGGTTGGTTCCGACCTCAACGAATTTCACGGCTCGCTTTCCATCAGCCATGGAAGTCTTAGTTGTCTTTCCTGCCACAACTCAAATGACTACGACGCCTTGAAGTTAGCCGACGGGTCGCGCGTTGAGTTTACAAACGTCATGACTTTGTGTGCACAGTGCCACAGCCGGCAGATGCAGGACTTCGAACATGGAGTACATGGTGGCATGAATGGGTACTGGGATTTGAATCGGGGGGCACAAACAAAAAACAACTGTGTGGACTGTCATCAGCCGCACGCGCCCCAATTCCCGAAAATGGTGCCCACGTTCAAGCCGCGCGATCGCTTTCTTGAAAAGGCCGACCAATAGCATGAGCAATAACGCACCTCAGGAAAAGAAGTATGTCACCCTGCCCATCCTCGGTCAGTCATCGCGGCGCACGGCACTGAAAGTCGCCGGAGCAGCGTTGGGTTTGGCCGCATTTGGAAAAGCTGATTCGCCGTTGATGGTCATTCCGGAAAACGTTTCCGTCGACGAGTTCCTGCAACGACACTACAAGGAACTTTCCGACGACGACAAGCGAAAAATTTTTCTCCGACTGGAAACGGAATCGCGCGAAAACTATGGAGCCGACGTCACAATTTCTGATCCCAAACCGATTCCCGGCGTCAAATTCGGTTATGCGATCAGCCTGACCAAATGCAACGGCAACGGAAAGTGCATGGAGGCTTGCCACAAGGAAAACAATCACCATCGCGGCGTCGACCAGTCCTACATCCGAATTCTTGAAATGTCCAAAGGTTCGATGGACATGGAGCAGGGAACAACGACGTATGATCACGCGGTTCCGCAGGACGACAAATACTACATGCCTGTTCAGTGTCAACAATGCGACAATCCACCCTGCGTGACGGTGTGCCCGGTTGAAGCGACGTGGAAGGAAGCGGACGGTATTGTTGTCGTTGACTACAACTGGTGTATCGGCTGCCGGTACTGTGAAGCGGCTTGTCCCTATCACGCACGCCGGTTCAATTGGGAATCGCCTGAAATTCCGTCCGAAGAGGTTAACCCCAATCAAGGTTATCTGTCCAACCGGGTCAGGCCACAGGGCACAATGGAGAAATGCCATTTTTGTCTGCACAGGACGCGAGAAGGTCGCTTGCCCGCCTGTTTGGAAGCGTGCCCCACCGGTGCTCGTGTTTTCGGTGATCTGAATAATCCGGAATCGGACATCAACTGGGTCTTAAAAAACAAACGCGTATTCGTGCTCAAGGAAGATCTCGGCACCAAACCCAGCTTTTTCTATTTCTTTGACTAACAAGCTCGATGTCATCTACTTCCGTCGAACAAAATCTGAACAACGACGCGCTTCACCCGGTGCGCAGCTACCCAAAATTTATTTGGTGGGGACTGGGTGTATCAACCAACGGCAATTTACTGTTCTTCCTGTGGATGTTTGTCTTGACGGCCGTTGCTCTGGTAGGAGCCAACGCCTGGGCAGTGCAGGTTTCGGATGGCATGATTGTGACGAATATGACTGACCATGTAAGTTGGGGGCTGTACATCGCCAACTTTACGTTTTCGGTTGGTATCGCAGCAGGTGGAGTGATGATGGTGATCCCGGCCTACCTGTACCATGACAAGAAAATGCACGATATCGTCATCCTCGGCGAGATCCTGGCGATCGCCGCAATTGTCATGTGTTTGTTGTTTGTTGTTGTTGACCTTGGACGGCCGGAACGGTTCTGGCATTTGATTCCTGGAATCGGGCGATTCAATTGGCCGATGTCGATGCTGACCTGGGATGTGATCGTACTTAACGGTTACTTGCTCCTGAACTTGCATGTATGCGGTTATTTGCTTTACATGCGATTTCTTGGTCGAGAGCCGAACAAGTCCTGGTACATCCCGTTCGTAATGGTCTCAATTTTTTGGGCAATCTCGATTCATACCGTCACGGCGTTTCTTTATTGCGGACTTGGTGGGAGGGCATTCTGGAATACGGCGCTGCTGGCCCCAAGGTTCCTTGCCAGCGCGTTTGTGGCTGGGCCGGCATTGATCCTGATCATCCTGACCGTATTGCGCAAAATCGTCGGATTGCAAATCGACGAAGGTCCAGGCCGTTTATTGATCAATATTATTCGCGTCACGATCCTGATTAACCTGCTCATGGTTGTTTCGGAAGTTTTTACGGAGTTTTATACCGGCGGCTCCCACACGGCATCAGCAAGGTACTTGTTTCTGGGTTTGCATGGACATTCAGCGCTGGTCCCCTGGATTTGGACGGCGATGGCCCTGAACATAATTGCGGTGTTTATATTCTTGTCGCCTCTGGTGTTTCGATACCGTGCCGCATTAATGATCGCATGTGCGTTTGCGTTCTTGGGCGCGTGGATCGAAAAGGGAATGGGACTTATCGTTCCAGGATTTATTCCCAGCACTCTGCACGAAATCGTGGAATACACTCCCAGCCTTGCGGAATGGAAAGTCAGCGTTGGGATCTGGGCCTTTGGCCTAATGGTGTTGACCCTCCTGCTCAAAATGGCGATTGCCGTTTTGCGTCATCCACGGACAACGAGTGAATAGTGTTTTCTGGCAGCGACATGTGAGTTTCCAAATTAGTACGTTCGTGCTATTCGCATTAAATGGGCTCCGACGTGTTCTTTTACCTGCCGCTCCAAGTGGTATTCTTCAAAGTCATCAGTTGATCGATCCACAGTTTCAACTGTCGTGATCGAAGTCAGCATCACTGGCCGAAAGCACCTGCGGTCGGTCTCGATCAACCCATCGTAAAGCGAATCGCCGGATCTCATTCGGTCGTCGAAAAAGTCTATGAGCACAATTGAATCGTCGACAATTACTCCCGGCAAGAAAGTGCAGAATGTTCATTGCGAAGGGCGGCCATCGTAAAATGAGTGATATGCGTGGCAAGCTGCTCAACCGTGAATTCGTGCTTGATTGCATCAGGAACCATCAGGGAAACGACTTCGCTGCCAAACCGGTAGTGAAGGCATTGTCCAATGATGCTGAAACCAATCTTGAGTCGTTCCGCATCGGAAAGCAGGCGCTGCGCTAACTGATCGACTTCCAAAAGCAGCCCATTGAATGCGGGCTGGAAGTAATCGCGAACGATCGTACGGCAAGCTTCCGTCGGCTTCATTAATTCTCGAACCAAAAGCTGAACTTGCCATGGCGCACTGTTGAGTGCCATCAATCGGCGCAATAACGATGAAACAAATTCGTACAAACGGGTCTCTGGCTCGGACGCTTTTTCACCAACGTTCATCGGATAACGGTCGGCCCGCATCTGCCGGGCAAACAGAACTGTTTGCAAGTAAAGACCCTGCTTGTCCTCAAAGTAGTTTTTAATGCTCGCGACATTGACATCCGCCAAACGACAAATCTCCCGAACGGTCGCTTTTGCGAACCCTTTTTCGGCGAATATTGGGCCGGCAGCATTCAATATCCGGGATTTTGTTTCGTCGGTCATGTCAATTTCGGCGGAATTATTCATCTTAGGCAATCGCCTATTGGGCCCTTCACCTGTGTTTTCGAGGTCATTAACTAGTGTATTAAACGCTTGTTTTACTGTTAGGCGAATTTGGCGAAAATCACGCCAACCATTCTGATTTTGCGAAACATCGCCGGGAACGATCCAGTCAAAACGTTTGATGCGGCACCCACAATTTTATCCGACCCTTACGCGTTTTCTACCCGGGAGGTTGCAATAACTTTACAAACGAATCGTGCGACATGCATCGAATCGAGCTGTTGACCAAGGACTACTTGATTGCCTGACGGACCCGGTCGACGACCAGACTGTTGGCTTTTTGAGAAAGCTCAAGAGGATGATTCGTGGCAACAAGGATCGCGTTTCCTTTGTGGGGTTGGACGATAACTGTCGCGAGCCATAAAGTGTTGCTTCCTTCATGTTGCAATTCGAGTTCATCGGAGCCAGCGTTTACAATCAACCACCCACCGGCATACAGACGTTCTAAAGGACTCGGTTTTGAATTCATATCAGACGAATGCAGGAATTTGAGCGACTCGTCAGAAAGGAAGCCAGGTCGAACTTCCGACTTTACCGGCATGTGCACGGCAATGAACCTGGCCCAGTCAGCCAGGTTTGCATGAACCCTGCCCGCCGGTGACATGGAAGGTGGGTTATCAAAATTGAGCGGAGTGATTTTTCCGTCCTGATTCGTGTGCCCCCGGGGTTGATCAAATGGCTTGTCCCCATTTGGTGGCCCGAATCCGGCCGATTTCATTTCAAGTGGATCGAAGATCATGGATTGGACAAGTTTTTCGTATTTCTCTTTGCCCGCCGCTTCGGTCATGGCTCCAATAATTACGTAGCCGAGGTTCGAATAATGGAATCGGTCGATCTCCAATCCCGCCGGGACTTTTTCAAGTCCCATAGCGATAATCTCCAGCCGGTTCTCGAAGGTGCCGACACCCCCATTTTGCCAGGCGGTTCCATTGGCAATCACTCCACCGCGGTGCTGGAGTAATTGAGACAGAGTCACGTTTCGATACTCGAATGCGATCTTTTCGGCGATTTGCGGAAGTCGACTGGCGATTGTGTCTTCCCACGAGAGTCTTCCCTGATCAACCAATAACCCGGCCAGCGTCGCCGTGATCGCTTTCGTGCATGAACCGAGATGCATTTTGTCGTCGACGGTTAACGGAATGTCAGGTTGATTGGCGTTCCTGAGACCGAAAGCAGCCTTCGCCACCGGCTCGCGATTGACCATAACCAGGGCGACCATGCCGGTAATTTTTTCTTTTCCTGCGACATCTGAAACGATGGCTGACAAGCTGGCATCGTCGATGGCGGCGGCCGGCAGATCCTGCCGACCGTCAGCGAATTCGAAGCCATTGTTGACTGGCAGCGGTACGCTTTCAAAATGCTGGCCGAGTACGCAAATTGACAGAATCAATGTGACGAGAGATACGACGACTGCAAAATACATTTTCATTTTTCGATTGATCGCTCGAGTAAAAGTCGTCGCCTAAAAAACGTCGGTCTCAACACCCTGGCTTCTTGTTTCACCCATCGAGACTCCGGGCAAAAAACGGGTCAGGTCTCTTTGTTTCGTCGCTCATGTTGTGGGCGACCTCTGGGACGGAGTGTTGACTCCAGATGGAGTCGTCTGGCAATGGATTCTACCCAAGTTGCGTTACCCAGTGGTTGACCGCGATGGGCGCATCGTCGAACCGCTTCAAGTTCGTTTTCCGTCAACGGTTGATTGACACGTTCAGCCCAATTCGGCAGTCTCGGTATCGGCCACGCTGACAACAGCTTTGGTGATGGTTCTGGTTTCTGTAACCAACGCCAAAGCGAGCCCCATTGCCAATCCTCGGCATCCTTGACCAGTCCGGCTCGAAGCGCATTGCGTTCGACGTAGCGACAGACGACGAAGAAATGATCGTCGTCCTGGATCGGGAAACTCTTGTAGCGCTGTTGGTAAACATGACCAAGTCCACTCATATGGTAGTGAGCGTGGTAACGCATCGTATGTGTCCCGCCAACCCACTTCATGAATCGACTCATTTCTCCGTCCAGCAAAGGACGAATAACCAAATGATAATGATTGGGCATTAACTGGTAGCTGAACAATTCCACGCGGTAACGATCCAATCCTTCAGCAAGGATCTTCTCGAAGGCCACGTAGTCGCCTTCTTTATGAAAGATCGTCGCGCGCAAGTTACCGCGATTGAGAGCGTGATACAGTCCGCCCGCT
>JANNWJ010000030.1:0-5572 GCA_031414755.1 Pirellulaceae bacterium
GAGCTCATCGGTGGATCTCATTCAATCGCCAACCCCAAAATGTCCACTGTTACTGGGGGAAAACATCTTGTATCGGCAGGTTCAAAATATACCGCAACTTCGCCCAACGTTCAGTTGCTGGCGAAATCGAAGTTCCTCGCGCACTCCGACGGTAAGATGGATGTGAAGGCCACCGGCAAGCTGACTCAGCAGTCGGGAGCAGTCATGAACGTTAAGTCAGGGGCGGCACTCAAGGTGCAATCCAGCGCCGCGACCAGTGTCAAGGCCGGCGCCGCGCTCAAGATGCAGTCCAGCGCCGCAACAAGTATTAAGGCGGGTGCCGCGATAAAGGTCGACGCAAGTGCGGCGTTGAATCTGAAAGCGGGCGGCGACATCAAGGCAAAGGGCGCGACCATCAAGCTGAATTCACCGACCAAGGTCAAGGGAACCACACTTACTGTGGACTGATATCTCTTCAACGATGCTTTTTCAACCTATGTGTGACGATGCCAGCTGATGATGCTCGAAAACGCCTGACTCGCGACGAATTAATCGCTGCGGTTGCGTCGCATACACCTCTCAACGACTGTATTGTGGCCGAGCTCGATTTGCGCGAGTGCAGCTTGCGGGGGCTGAAAATGATCAGGGTTATGTGGCACGATGTCGACCTTACGTCTACCGACATGACCGGAATCGAGATTTCCGAAGGGCAATTTTCGTCTTGTCAAATGCATGGCGTCTTATTGGATAATGCAATTTTGGAGCGCTGTATTTTCCTTGAATGTGCTGCGAATTCAACTTCTTGGAGCCAGGCATCTGCGCGCGGGACGGTTTTCGTTGAATGCGACATGAAGGACGCCGTGTGCACTGGATTGCGTTGCGAAAATGTTCAAATCCAGGAATGCGTTCTGAACGGCGGACGGTTGCTAAACGCGGAACTAGTGGCGACGAGCTTCGAGTCGTGCACATTTTTGGCCGCAGAATTCCAGCAATGTACTATCTCCGGCAGCAGTTTCTCCACATGTACGTTTGACGCCGCCTCTTTTTCCGACGTCAACCTCAATCAGACAAGATTTGTCGATTGTTGGTTTCCGGATGTCAACTTCCATGCGACACGTTCCACGGATTGTTCGTTCCTGGAGTGCCAGTTTGCCAAGACGGATTTGGCCGGGTTCGAGGGCGAAAGAGTCAATTTTGATGAATCGAGTTTCGTTGAAGTGAGTGCGCCTCCGAATGGGTTAGCTGCATGCACGTTTGTTGGAGCGGACTTGTCCGGCGTTGATTTTTCTGGCCGCGATCTGGCAGGTGTCGATTTCAGCGAAACCAAGCTGTCAGGTGCAAAGATGACGGGTACCCGTCTGGCCGGCGCGAATTTCTCCGCAGCCAATTTGGTCGAGGTGAATTTCGCGCAAGCTGACTGTCGCCAAGCGATTTTCGTGGAAGCCGATTTGAGCAACGCGACGCTAGACGAAACAGATTTAACGGGCGCCGTGTTAGCGCAGTCGACATTGCCGGTGCATTCACTTCCGAAAGCTGCGGTGCGTCATGCGGACCTGTCGGCAACTGATTTGACCGGAATTGACTTGTCCGGTCGCGATTTGGAGGGATGCCAGTTTTCTGGGTCGCGTCTTGCCAACGCGAATTTTTCGAATGCTCAATTGAAAGACGCCGATTTTTCCGAATCCGACCTGACCAACGCAATATTTGCAGGCGCGAAATTTCAAGACTCGTTGTTATCAGGCGCCGTTTGCACGGACGCCGATTTTACCGGCGCTCATTTCGCCAATAGTTATCTTGACGGCGCACGGTTCGAACGAGCTAATTTTAACCAAGCCATTCTTTTGAGTTCCGTGGTCGACCAGGTCGATTTACGGACTGTATTGTTCGGACAGTCGCATTTCGATTCGTGCAGTTTTTCCGGCAGCAATTTAAACGGGGCAAATCTCACGGGTTGCAATCTCAAGAATAGTGACTTTTCGGGAGCGAGCCTCGCCGAAGCGATATTGGAGTCTGTTTCGGCGCCGGGATGTGACTTCAGTGGATCCATACTTGAGGGATCAAATCTCTCCAATCTCAAGGCCCCGGGGGCTCGATTTAACAAATGTCTGGCAAATGGGGCAGTCTTTCGTGGCGCCGAGCTTCCATCGGCGCACTTTTTGGAAGCGCAGGTTCGCGGCGTCGATTTTAGCGGATCGAATCTCCGGGAGTCCATTTTCGACGCGGCCGATCTCCGGGATTCCTGGTTCAAGAAATGTGTCATGCAATATGCCTTAATCACTCACGCGAATGTTGATCGTGCTGATTTTCGAGACGCGGATCTCTTTTGGACCGATTTCCATGCTTCGCGGGTTGACAAGATCGAACAGGAAGGGACAGAGGCAACTCAAGTACGCCCGGTCGATCACGATCGATTGGTTGCCGAATCGTGGAAGGCGGGGGAGAAACCAAATTGGACCTGATAGACAAGAGTGGAATGGAAGCAGCATGGATTGTGACTCAAATGGATCCGCCGGCTCACGCCCTGACGGCGATCGTCAAGGGCACCTTTCGCTTGAGTCCCGATGAAATAGCAATTCTGTCTGACGAACAGCGCCCGCTAACAGGTGACGAATATGACGGTGGTGACCCCGCTGCGTCCTTGCGCTACCCAATGGACTTTGCTCCATTCAAACCCCGTGCGGATGTGCTGCTTGTCGGCACCTGCCATGCGCCCGGCGGACAGCCCGCGCTCGAAGTACCAGTGACGTTCCGGGTCGGTTCGAATTCCAAGTCGCTTGTCGTTTCCGGCGAACGAATCTGGACAGGCCGTGTTGGTCTACCAATCGCCGCGCCGTTTCTCTCGGTTCCCTTGAACTGGGAGTTCGCATATGGCGGACCTGGTTTCGACCGCAACCCGCTGGGTCGAGGTTTTGCGTCGATCAAACTAGCGGACGGTACCACATCGCACCAGCTTCCGTTGATCGAGTTACCTAACAACCGTTTGCGATCGCCAAGGGACAAGGTCGACCCTGCCGGGTTTGGGCCGATTGACGGCATGTGGCCGCAACGGATTTCGAAATTCGGCTCCTATAACGATCGTTACCTGAAGGAACGCTGGCCGTGGTACCCGCACAACTTCGACTGGGCATATTTCAATGTGGCGCCCGAAGACCAGCAAATCGACTCTTACTTGCGGGGCGGAGAGGAGATTTTGGCCGAAAACGTTCACCCGGACTGGCCATCGTACCGGGCTTGGCTGCCCGGACTGCGCGTGCGGTGTTTCATGAATGAAAGGGTCAAGGCCCACGAGGAGTTTCGCGAAATCGGCATGTTCCTCGACACACTGTGGATCGACATGGATGCGGAGACTCTGATGCTTGTTTGGCGGGGCCACATTCCCGTTATTTCGGAAAAACTTTATGGGGCGAAGCACTTTTTCGTGATGGCCGAGTCCTTGTCCGACGCGCCGGCATCGGCCGAGGAGTGCCGGCAGTTGTTATTTGAGGAACTGAAGCACCGCGAAGAAGCCGACGAGGAGTTGGAGCCCGAAACAGAGGAAGTCGAGGAAGTTGCGGACGAGGATGACGAAGTCGTTGTTGAATCCGAAGACGAGGAAGAACCTGGGACCGCCGCCGCGCCGCAGGTCGATTTGGCGTCCCTGCCAGTGCCAATCACGCCTCCACCATCCGCCGAACCGCTCGCTATTGAGCCAGACGAGGAACCGGATGAGCCCGAGGTTGAGGAAGAGGAAGACGACGCCGAAGCCGAAACTCCCGACGACGAAGACGTTCTCACGTCGGTCCGAGTTTCTGAGATGATCGCGGCCCGCCAGAGTTTTGATGGCTGCGATCTTTCGAAACTAGACTTAGCCGATTTCGACTTCCAAGGCTTGAGTATGCGGGAAGCGATCCTCGAGGGAACTGTGCTCATTCGGGCCAACCTTTCGGGGACGGACTTGAGCGGTGCGATCCTCGCCAGCGCCAACCTGTGCAATAGCAAATGTGTCGGAGCGATTTTCAGTGGCGCCGATCTGACCGAAGCATGGCTGACGCACGCGGATCTGAGCAGGGCGGACCTGACCGGTGCCGATTTGACCGGCGCGCGATTGCGCTTTGCAATGCTCCGCGGCTCCAAGGCCGCCGAGACGGTGTTTGAGCACGCCGATCTTTCCGATGCCAATTGCGAAGAAGCCGACCTTAGCGGGTCCGACTTATGTCATAGTCGATTGCACCGAACCGACTTTACACGGGCCAACCTCAGCGATGCGGCGATCGAGAAAGCATGGGGCCGAAATGTCCGGGCGGTTGGGGCTAACGTGGAGAGGCTTCGCGGTGCCAAGGCTGTCCTGACGTTGGCCGACTTCAGTGAATCCCACGGTCTGGAGGCGGTTTTCGAATTCGCCGACCTGCATGGCGTCAGTTTCGCGCGTTCGAGCTTGAATCAGGCTGAGTTTTCTAGCGCGTACCTGGGCAACGCAAATTTTGATGCTGCCACGATTAAAGAGGCTCGATTCAATGAGGCCTGCATGCGACATGCGAGTATGTTTCGCTGCAACCTGTATGAAGCCTCTTTGGAAAAAGCCGATTTGACGTTAGCGAACCTGAGTGAATCCAACCTGTTTGGAGCCACACTCATCGACACGGTGATCGAAAAAACCAATTTTTACGGCGCCAACCTGCGCCGCATCAAATCTCGTGAGGAAATCAGGACATGATTGCGACTTCATTGTATCTCGGCCCTGCCCACGTTATCCACACCTCGGGAAAACCCGGTTTTGTCAAGGTCGCGTTGCCCGAAGGTGAACCAATCTGGGCGCGATTGGCGCTTGCCATTCCATACAGCCCTCAGCCCGAGGATGAAGTTCTGGTGATTTGCCATGAACTCCCCGAGGCCTACGTGATCGGTGTGTTGCGGGGTCGCGGGACAACTACGCTGCGGGTGCCGGGCGACTTGGTGCTGGACGCGCCGCACGGGGCCGTCAGCATTCTGGCCGCCAAGGGGATCCGGATGGAAAGCGAGGACTCGATCGGCCTGGTCGCACCGCAGGGCACATTTCGGTTTCGGCGAATGAACATGTTCGTCTCGACCCTGGTGCAGAGGCTGACCAACTCATTCACCTGGGCAAGCGGTCTGATCCAGTTCAAGGGTCGGCGTTTGCGGCAGGTAGCGGACGAGGGCTGGCTGGTCCGCGCCGGACGCGCACACCTGAAGTCGACCGATAATTTTCACATCAATGGAAAAACCATTCATTTAGGCTAACTATGTTTATCGCTGCGCATACATCATCGAGTGGCCAATGCCTGACCACCGGCCCGCTGGATTTCTGCAAAACTCCCACACCTGGTGGACCGGTGCCGATGCCCTACATGAATAAGGCGTCCTGCAGTGACGGGCGAGGATCGTCGAAAGTCAAAGTGAATTGCAAACAGGCCCTGCGTAAAGGCGACAAGATTCTTATGTCCAGTCTTGACGAACCGGGTGTCGCCATGGGAGCGATGTCAAGCAAAATCAAAGCGCCCGTCGAATTTGTCTTGGGTTCGTTTCTTGTCAAGGTGCAAGGCAAAATGTGGGCCCATCACACGGTCCCGACAAAACAGAATGACACAAACACAGT
>JANNWJ010000031.1:0-110591 GCA_031414755.1 Pirellulaceae bacterium
GGTGGCTGGCAACAGTCACTCCCTTCACTTCCAACTTTGGCTCCAATGCGCTAAACCTAATGCTTGAAACTTGTACTTGATTCCCCTTTTTTATCCGTTAACCCAGACAACAAAAATTCCTGTTGCCGTTGAACCAGGACAGAAAGAGCCAGACAAGATGGACACGAACTGGTCGAAGCAGGTACAACATCCTCGACCGGTGAAATAAAAGTCGTACCATCTTCGCATCCTTGTGCCGCAATTCTTGATTTGGAAGTTCTTTACCACGAATCATGGCACCAGTTCCACCAACGAGTCTTGGAGGGCAAATTCGGAAAGGGGTCGAAAGCATTCAACGATGCTTGGGATGATCCGATTGATATCGCAACTGATGAAGTCAAGGCATACATGGTCGGCAATCTGGTTCTTTCTGGATTCATTAGCGGTTGTCGAACGAAATTTAACGTCGTTGCCGCCGATCAGCCTCCCTGTAGCGTAAAGCCGGATAATTGTCCCTAATGATGTCAGTACTTGGAGGTTGAATTTGATATTGAAATGAACAAATTTTGCCCTGCTTCGATTTTTGTTTTTGCGTTGTTAACGGTTATGGGGTGTAATAATAATCCGGAAATACAGGGCTCTTTCGAAGGCCAAGTCATTCGAGTCGAGCTCTTGTCACAGTTCGAGGGAAAAGCAGTTCCAATTGACTTGGATCCGCGATTCGTGATCGTTATTTACGTGACTCAGTCCTCATTGAACGAAATACCGGTTGAACAACAAGCGGCGTTCTGTATCCATAGTCCGACACGGTTGTTTGCCAAACAGCCCGAACAAATAGTTGGCCAATCGTTTCGGTTTATTCTCAAAGACGGAGACCTAAAAGTTGAGGATAATTGAAGCTTGAAAAACCTGTGACCAAAGACGGCTATGGCCCGGATTGTGAGTCAGCGTCGGAGAAAAGAGGGTCGGGCTACTTTTTCAATCTGAAGGCTTCCTGATATGGTTCATGAAAACGAAAGCACCGGTAATTTTCGGGTATCCTCGGCGTTTTTATTGATCGGCGCTTCACAAACCCCCGACGGGACGCAAGTCGAACGGACCTACACCAATCGCAGTCAATTGAATCAGCTCAAGTACAACAGCGCGGTGATCGACACCCGGACTTACGACCTTGGCGGACGACTTTCCACGAGCACTTATTCCAACGGCGCGGTGACGACATGGAACTATCGAGTCTCCGGCTCGAACAAGGACAATCTGCTTGCCAACATCGCGACTACCAACCCGGGCGCAAACAAGGTCGGGACTTATGCCTACACCTGGGACGCGAACAGGAACAAGACCGCTGAAACGATCAGCAATTCGCCGATTTCAGGTTATGGTTTCTCGACTGGCAGCAATGGCTACGATACCGAGAACCGCGTCACCGCATGGAACCGGAGTGACAGCAACCAGAATCAGGACAGGAACGGGGACAGGTCCAGTTTCGATCCAAGTCAAGACGGAAGAAGCCCTTTTCGCAAGCAACAAAGATGGTCAAGCTACTCTATCAAAGGCCGAGATTGGAATGTTCGGGATTGAAAACATTTCGAAACAGCACTTTGCCAGCAACAGCGTCTCGATGTCATACGACCCGAAAGGACGTTTGGCAACCGAAGGGCTGACGATCGCGGGACAGACATACACGACGACGCGCGAGTACGACGTTGTGAACAGAATCAAAAAATACATCTACCCCGACGGGACGCAAGTCGAACGGACTTATACCAATCGCAGTCAATTGAATCAGCTCAAGTACAACAGCACGGTGATCGACACGCGGACTTACGACATTGGCGGACGACTTTCCTCGAGTACCTATTCCAACGGCGCGGTTGCGACATGGAACTATCGGGCCTCTGGCGCGAACAAGGACAATCTTCTTGCCAGTATTACCACGACCAACCCGGGCGCGGACAAAGTCGGGACGTACACGTACACGTGGGATGCGAACAGGAACAAGACGGCTGAGACGATCAGCAATTCACCGCTTACTGGTTTTGGTTTCAATACTTGGTGCCGTAAAGGGGTCAAAGCTCATTTGCCGGAACGGCCCTGCGGGTGCTGCGCACAAATGAGCAATGACCCCATCGGTTACGACAACGAGAACCGCGTCACCGCATGGAACCGTAGTGACAGCAACCAGAATCAAACCTGGAATCTGTCACTGGTTGGTGACTGGAACAGCTTCAACCAGGCTGGCACCAGCCCGTTCAATCAGACCCGAATGCCCGGCCCAACGCACATGGGTCTTCCCTGACCAAAGTTTCAACGAGCGCTTGCCTGGGAAGGGCAGACACCTTTTTTGTTAACGAGTGTCATTGCCAGGTACCGCCGGTTGCGGCGTCGCTCCCAGAAATACCGCAAGTTCCAGCATCATTCGTTCGACGGGGCTCATCGCGGCTCGTTCGGCGAGGACGCGGCGGGCGAGGTCGGGGTAATCGGTAATGATATTGTCGACGCCGCGGCTGATCATCATGGACATCGTGATCGGATCGTTTACTGTCCAGACCGAGACTTGTTTATGTTTGCGATGCGCCGCTCGAATGAACGAGGATGTGGCGAGCTTTGTGCTGACTGCAAAGAAATCTGCTTCGGCGCGAGTCACGTCGCCGACTGCCACGCCGGTCAGCAGACCAACCGTCCATTCGGGTCGAAGCCGTTTGGCCTTGCGGACCCCGTTCGGTTCAAGCGACATGAGAACAATGTCTTCCTGCATTTTGTGCTGTTCGACGAGATCGATTACGCGCTGTTCGAGGTTCTGGTCGTGACCGTAATATTTTAATTCGATGTTCAGTCTTACCCGCCCTCGGCAGGCTTCCAGCACTTCGGCCAGTGTCGGAACTCGTTCGTCGGAAAAGCCTGGATCGAAGTGAGTTCCAATGTCGATCGAACGCAGTTCCTCGGCCGTGGCGTCCCAAATCTTTGTATCGACTCCCGAGACTTTTTTCAGATCGCTGTCGTGGGCCACGATGACTACTCCGTCTTTCGTCTCTTGCACATCGATCTCGACCCAATCCGTTCCTTCGGCAATCGCTTGCCGGACGGCGGCCAGCGTGTTTTCAGGAGCTTTTCCCGAAGCGCCGCGGTGCGCGGTAATCTGAACCTTGTCTTCCAGGCGGATGCCGTGAATTGCCTTGGCTCCGACGAGCCCGGCGGCGACGCAGCCGATGGTAAGGACTGCCGCGACGCGTCCACGAGTTATGTTGATCGCCACACGCCCGCTGCCTGGTACCGTCAAACTGATCGATCGTCCGTCACGCTGTGCATTCGTCTGGTAAAGCCGGACCAACACAGTCGACAATGAAGTGACGGCGAGCGCGTTGGTCAGCAGGTTCAGCAAACTCCAGGCGAGCAAGAGGAATCCAACGGCGAGAATGGCGCTCCACACAGATGCCGATGCAAGTTTAACTGTGATCTGACCGGCCACCACAACCAGACTCGTAACAATCGCCGCTGTTACGGCATTGCAGATGAACCATCCGGCGATCCAGGCAACGATACGCCTGCGCTGTCCTGCGGCGAAACGGTTACTGGCTCGCAGGCATTCACGGGGGGCGGTGTTTTCGAACAGATACAGTGGAAGTGCAAACGCCCAGCCAGCTACAAGTCGCAACAGGACGGCGGCCATTACGCCGAGCACGGTGCCGATCAGCGCTACCGCGATCCAAAACACCGGCGGCTTCTCCGTCAGATAAAAGTTAATATCATGTTGGGTGAGCAGCACCAGGTAAATCGCTCCGCTGGCAGCCAGGAATGGGAGTGCCGTGAGCAGCAGCCACATCACCAATCGCCCGGTGATTTGAACGATGCCGCCGGTTCTCGCGGCTACAAAGCGCAGCGACGGAATTGTTCCGATGGATCGACTTTGCGAGGATGAAAGGATGATGGCCATAAGCGCGGCTTGCTCGATGGCGAATATTGCGAGCATTCCTCCTCCGACCACAATCGCCGCGCACCATCCAGTTGGATGCATCAAGAAACGGGCGATGTCCGTGTCTGCCAGCACGGTTCGTCCCGAGAACGCAAGAAACGTGCTGAAGGCAAGCCCGACCAACGGCGTGAGAATCGTGAAGGCGACGAGTTTCATCGCGAGATCGGTCGCCAGCAACGGGCGCCAATTCAAGCGAAAGTCCTGAAGCAGATTCTGAATCATACAAGTGTTTCGTGTGCCAAAGCACGTTGCGCCGGCTGTTGAGCAGGGTGATAGGGCCAGCGGACATTGCATTTGTATTGGATCGATTTTAACGCTTGGTGATTCCGTTGGCAATCGAAACGGCTTCATGTGCCGCCATTCCGTACGCAGGCGTTGCCCAGGGCTGGCAGATTGTGCTCGGGGTTTTATCCACCGAGCATGGAATAGCGGGCTTCACTGCAACCGTACATGCCGCATTTCCCGTTGTAGAGCCAGCAATCGTGACAATGCGGTGTCTTGCATCGAACACACATCACCAGACGACCTTCGATGTCACAACTGCAAACCGGGCATTTCATGTTATCCATTGCTACAATGACGTCATCATGAAATTCGATCCCTTCCGTCATCGTCAGCGCCATGTGATCGTACAACTCCAGTGCAAAGCGGACGAAATCGTCCACGGCTTCCTTGTTCCGCAAGTAACTGGAACGAGTAACGGCCAACCAGCCGCGGTCAATTGAAACGAACAAACCGGACTCGGGTTTGACTTTCGCCAATTGATCAATTTGCCAACAGACCGCAGGCGAAACCAGCCGCATGGTTCGTTCCGGAATATTGCTTGAAACTGCATAGCGTTGGGAAAACGTGGAAACACCGGTCAGTGCCAAGGCAACCGGTTGCAATCCGCGTTTTCCCGGCCCCTGTCCTTGTTGATGGATTTCCAAGCACAGATCCCGCATTGGCCAGGCAATTCGCAGTTCGGTAAATCGTCCGCGATTCCCGAAGCGACGACGAAAGCAGCGGACTCGACATGGCGTTTGTTTGTAATTGAATGTCGCCGCCGGTGGGCGAAACATGTTGGCGGAGTGAAACAAGCCGCCGTAGCGCAAGGCGATTTGTTCAAAGGCCGATGACCAGGTGGCTTTGCCAAAAAAAACACTCAACACGAAGCAAATCACTCCAGCGACCATTACCAGAAAAAAAATCAAACCAGCCATACGAATCGGTCACTCGATAAAATGAACGCCAGTGTCTGTTTTGGCGGCCGGACAGCAATCGTCAATGACATGCGGCAAGTCCCGGGTTCGCGCGTTCGCGACAGGACGGCTTCGGTCTTTTGGGCGATATCGAACGATATTCGACATGGATCGGGCAGAAGAAAGTCCCCGCGGATCGAGCGGCAACTCGATGACGGATTGCCCGGACAGCCATCGCGCCGCAGCACCGTTAATCGCATTATCGATGTCCATCGTCGCAACGCGAATCAGGTCCCAGATTCTTTCGATCACAATATCAACGGTCAAATCGGTCTGCCAGGACATGCCGATATCAGGCAAGGCGATCCGACCATTGGCAGCGATATTGGGATGAAACACAGGGGATGTTATTTCAATCATGGGAGAGCGGCGCGGATAATCGTCGGGAAAACCAATTACGATCCGGTGATGATCACAGGTTTCATACTGCCTCGCGCCCGGTCCTCCGCAGGCTAAACCGCGCCCCCGGATTTCAACGATGATCGTCTCTCGACCGGGTATCGGGTCGGCGGCATTCAAAGTCATTGTCACCCAATCATGTTGATCGGCGACGGATTGCAACAATTGCAGTTCGTGTTTGATGCGCAGGCTTCGTTGTTCATTCATGACAGATCCGCTATTCACCATCGTGATCGGGTTGGGAGGAGATGCTGCGTTTTCGAGTTTCCGGAAAATCTGCTTTTGCGGTTCCACCCCAATACCAGCCTCCGACAAGGCCCACGAGTGCCGCCACGACAGAAGCGGCAACGATTACTGGAAGCGTATAGCCCGTGGCCGGTTTCCCGTTTTCCAGGTTTTTCATCTGGGTTCGGAAGGCTACCAGTTCGCTGGATTTTTTCAAATCAAGGTTGTTCGCTGCCTGCAGGTCTTTTTCCAATTTCTGTTTTTCAAGCAACAGTTGTGCATTTTTCCTGTTCAAGCTGTCGAGCAACATGGCTTGCCCGTCGACACTGGACTGCAAGGCAATTGAGGCCTGGCCCAGCCGTTCGACTTGTTCCACCAGCGCCGCGCCATTGGGAGAATCCTTGGCCAATTCACCCAGCACGTCCCGATAGACCTGGTTTCTTTGCTCCTGAACCAATGTGGTTTCTGTGGCAGGCGCCATGAAAACACGCAAGGCGAGCATGGCAAGGACCAGGGTCTGGATCGTTAACATACCCATGATGGCAATTAACTGGGGCATCGATTGTTGCTGGTGCAAGTGCACAATCGGTTGCATATCGGTTTCTCCAAAAGAGTTCTCGTAACGTGAATCATGGTATGCAGGATTGATCGTCGCCAACTCGTTGGCAAAATGCAACAGTTCGCTGCGACGATACCGGTTCGCAAAAATGTAAAACCCGTCGACACGACGCTTGACTCGCTGTCCCGACTTGTCATGCCAGTGAAACCAGCCCCTGTCACCCCGGCATGGATCAATGACCAAAGCAACATCGAGGTTGTCATTAAAAAAGTTGTCGCAAATGAACATGTCCATTCCCGACAGGAAAACACCCCAATCGGGGTGGGTATGGTACCAGCCAACCAGCTTGAATTCCGACGGGAATTGATCGCGTTGGCGGGTAATTTCGGCCCAGGTGTCATGGGTGAATTTAAAACTGCCACGGGTCGCTTCGTAGTGTTCAGCGCGAATCGCTTCATGGATCACAACGAACGACTTTCCGTTTTCGTCCAGGAACTTCCCGCCTAACAACACGCCACCCAACTCGACCCGTGTATTGGTACGTGCATGTCCTTCCATTTCGCGCATCACATCCAGATCGACGAAAATTGGCAAGTCCACTTCGTCGCGCGCTCCGCACCCAACAACCGCATACTGCCGGTCCTGGTCGGGACGGCCGCTCGGCTGCGGGCCCTGTTGTTCAAGTTCTCCGAATTGTATTCCGGAATCCATTTCAGTCACGCTGTCCGTTTGTGCCTGAAGCAAGTTCGACGTAGATCGACTGTTCGCCGGAAATCAAATGCAAAATCTCACGATCGGGGACACCCAATTCATCCAGCCGCCGGTTTGCAAAAATTCCATTGACAGAAATCAGATGATCCATTTCCGCAACCATCGGCTGTTGGCATTTTTCGCAAATCCCGTCACTGGCAGCAACCCGCGGTCGGGCTTGCATGACGGGGCGGTTGATCGAGCAATGTTTACAACGAAGTTCTGTCACGAGGTCGCGATCGAGCATTAGATGGTCGAACGACAAGTCATGTTTTTCGGCCAGCCACGATTTCAGTTCGTTGAGTTGGCACTGATTGGTCAGTGGAACCGCAATCAGGGGCTCCCATGTTTCATGACTCAGGCAATTTTCGTTGTGCTGAAACCGTGTTTTATAAAATTGATTGGCTACACCGTTGAATACCAGGGCAACTCCTTCATCGACTTCGCGGCCATGCAAAAGTTTAAGCACTTCCTGAACCTGCAAACCACCAATGATCGAGGCAATCGTCGGTGCCGTCGGGACTTTTCCTTCCAGCATGTCTTCGCGACGCAACAACGGACAACTGTAGCGAAGATGAATCAATCGGTAGTCGGCGTCGGTCATGCCGCATTCGTAACAAGCGCCGTTGGGGGGCACGAAGATCTTGCAAACACCGTTGATTTCCTGAATGCCACCATCAACCCATGGCCGGGTGACTTTCCAGCACATCCGATTGACCCAAAGGCGAGCCTCGCGATTGTCGAGGCAGCCCACGATGACATCCATTTCACGCACCAGACCCAGACCGATATCGGTCAGTACGTTTCCATTGATGGCCTGGATGTTTACGTCCGGGTTGATTTGCCGAACGGCTTCCGCGGCGACAATGGCTTTTGATCTGCCGGCATCGCTTGCCCGAAAAAGTATGCTGCGCGACAGGTTCGAGTTTTCGATGCAGTCAAAGTCGACAATGGTGACGTGGCCAATTCCGATCAATGCCAGGTTCTTCAACACTTCGTTTCCAAGGGCACCTGCTCCGACCACAAGCACGCGAGCTTGCCGCAAACGGCTTTGGTCCCACCAGCCAATCAGTTCCAGACTGGAGTATCGGCTATCGTCACTGATGTGCAAACGGGAATCGTTCATGCGGATCGTCGTCGGGATTTGGGTTTGTCGGGCGACAACAGGAATCCGGTGTTCACCAGGTCGCCGGCCAACCACTGAAAGAACCCCAGTTCGCCGTGCCGCGGATCGACAACCATCGCAATGTGCCAGGGGCTGTCGAAAAAATTTCGGTGAATAAATTCGTCGTGTCGAGACAAGAAGATACCAAATCCCGGATGAGTGTGATGCCAGCCCAGGATCAACGAGCCCTTGTACTGCCGATCAATCTCGCGGTGCAACTGTGACCAGGTGTCATGGGTGAACGTCAATGAATCAAAGCCATTGCTGGTCGAATTTGCTGGCAAGAAATACTCGATTCCGAGAAAGCTTCGCCCGCAATGCCGGTCATGAAAACGTTGGCCGATCAGGAAACCGCCCGTTTCGGTTGCGAGGGATCGATCGGAATACTCGAGAATTTCATCCAGCGTCGAACGCCCGATGCAAATCGCCGGGCAAGCCCTGGGGATAGTACCGATTTGCCGAACCGCATGGCGCCCGGTCAACAACGGAAAAGCGCGTTGTTGTCCCAAGTCGTTTTTCACGATGCCTGTTTCCTTTTGAACGGGTTCACAAAGCGCCGGTCAATGGTTCGAAAGGTCATGGAATTTTTACTTCGCGTGTCGTTGTACGGAATCGACGAATGTTACTGTTTCAATTGAGAAAGGTGATTCCAGTCTCGCTGTCAGCCGAGCGGCGCGGGCTCGATACATCGCCATTTGTGTTTGCAAACAAAGGTGGCCGATTGATCGAACCGCAGCGCCCGACATCCAGTACGACAGGTGGCTTTTCATAATCGACAGTTTGCGCGAGGACTACTTCATCCGCATCACCCGCTACGCGGTTGCGAAGTGCTCGATCATCCAGTGGAAGTTTGAAGTCTCGTTGGTCACGAGCCCACAGGGCGGCTTCCCGATTGTACGGGCTCATAACGTCAAAGTTCTCGTATCGAATCATGTCCCACAGCATGTTGCACAATTCGTCGAGTCGCAAACTGGGTACCCAGTTGGTGCCATAGCCACCAAGGCAGACGATACCGCTGGAAGAAATATTCGGATGAAAAACCGGCGTTTGCCAGCTAAGACCGGGCATCAATCGGGGATAGGCAGCGCCTAGCTCAACGACAATCTCATGGCGCTCACGTATTGCCACCGTGCGACGTTCCGTTTTCCACGTTCCTGGACCTGTAAATATCATCCGGTACGATTCCGGAATTGGCCCGAATGCCTGGAAATCAAAAATCGTGCTTTCGGCTGCCAGTTGCTGAATGGCTCGAAAGTCGGCTTCCAGTCGTCGCGTTCGGGGTGACTTTTTCATGTTCGGCAAGCAGGCTGGACTAGCCGGCGACAATCTCCGGGTACACAATCAAGTGGTCGCCGTCGCGGACCATGGCATCGATCAAGGTTTGGTCTTCGCGAAGTCGCTTGCCACCTTCCTTGTGATCGAGACTGTAACTCATCGGCTGGCCGTCGGGTCCGACGACCGGCAGGTTCATTTTGGTGATAATATTTGGCAGAATTCGCTTGACGGTCACTGTGTCGGCGACCACCGCTTCCACCGATTTGGCACCCGTTTGATCCAAAAAAACGACTTGTGTTCCCTGCCGTTCCGACGTCGCATTTCCACTCATTGAAACCTCGCTCCCAACGCAATTTCCCAACTTTATTCGATCCCAATACCCAAAAACAAGGTCCTCCGACGAGCCTTGTCCGGTACCAGTGGCATATCATGACCGGGGGCTATTCGCCTGTAATAACGTAATCTTAGCGAATTCTGTCCGACTAACAACGAAAATGGCAAATTCAGCTACTTCTACGCAGCTTTGACCGGAAAGGCTCACTTTCCATCGACAGTTTATTCCATGTCAGATGCCAGAATCGCATAGTGGACGGTGTCCTGAAAAACGCCCCATTTTTTCACATGTTTGTGAAAAGTACCTTCCCGTTGCATTCCTGCCTTTTGCAGAACACGGCCGGACGCCGGATTACGCCCCAGATGATGGGCATGGATTCGGTTAAGGCCCATTTCGAAAAAACCAAATTCAATAACTCGGCGTGCGGCCAAACTGCAGATTCCCCTGCCCCACCAGTTTTCATCGATCCAGTAACCGAGTTCTGCATGCGCATGGTCGACTTCGATATGCAAGCCGATCGCGCCAACCGGTTCGTTGGGTTCATCAACCTGGCAAATCGCAAACACGGCTGCTTTGCCTGTCGTCCATAATTCCTTGTGCGTATTGATCCAGATCAACGCGGCGCCGTCCGGGTAGGGATGTTCAATCGTTCGTGTATTCGCGGCGATTTCCCGACACTGCAAGCTGAGTTGAACCCGTTCGGGGTCACTGGTCGTATTGAAGGGTCTTAACAACAAATCTCCGGTCCGCAATTCTGGTTGCGTAATTGGCGATTGGTCAGAAACGGGTTCGTTGGTGTCCTGCTGCGACTGCATTGCGGCGATCCTTGTTGTCGTAAGGTCCTTGAGTTAACGGCGCTGTGTTTCAAAAAATCAACATCGTGCCAAAGACACCGATTGTACGGTTTGGTTCGTGTTCCGACAGCGAATCCCTCGGGTTTCCATGTTGGAAATACGGACTTGCGGTATGCGTTTATGACCTACTTTTGATTGAGAGATTCAATTTCGGGATACCGGAAGCGCACTGCTTCCAGTAGTCGTTTATGGATTTCAGGACCCTTTCAAAATCTGCACGCATCATTCGAGAAACCAGATGGGCTTTCTTCAACAGTTTTTCCAAAACGTCTTTCAACAATCGCCAGCCTACAAGGACTTTGCCACCGAGCAAGCCGACCGGGCGATGGAGGAAATCGAACGGTATCTGACCAACGACAACTACGGCAATTTTCAGTTAACGGATGCTGTCCGTCCCTCGATCAACGGCGCGGTCGAACCCCAACAAGGCTATCGTCACGATGTCTACCGGGACGAAGAATCAGGCAAGGTGATTCCCGTTATTATGGCCGCGGCATCGCGAGAAATTCTGTTTTCGTTGTTCATGCAACTTGTTCATCGACTGGGACCAACGGTTGATGTCGTACTGGAATCCAGCCACGATCATGATAGTAACGGGCACGTGGATTTTTATCGTGAACAAATTGATTCCCCGGTTTTGACCAGCACCCTGTGGGATTACGAAGACCTGCTTACCAACGATGGCTGCACCGGCATCGCGGTCCTGAACCCCAACACGCCTCAGGAAGTCCAGTTGGATGAACACAAATTGCTGATTGTCTACGGAAGTCCGCTGGAACAGTTCGAACATGTTCTGGAACAGCATGGCGTCACCTGCATCGATGACATTACATTCATTACCGAATCAGAACACGTCCATACATCCACCGGTGAATACCTCGACGGCTTCGAGAAACTCCGCACCCAACTCGGCATCGACGCCGACTACGGCAGCAATAACTACTGCTAGTTACAAAAGAAAATCAGGGTTGGAACGTGGGCGTCCGCGTCTGCACAGTCGCAAGATGCGGGCGAGGACGCCCGCGCTCCAAAAGTAACTGCAAAGTGCCGCCCAACTATTGACCCAACTATCAGTTGTTCGGCAAGGACGTGCTCGCCGCGATCAAATGCGGACGCTTCCGTGTGCACCGGAGAATGCTCTGTTGCCTCCAGTTTATTCCTGTTATATCAAGCACTTGTTGCAGAATTGTTCTGGCTGTACGAACAAAAAGCGGATCTTATTTGTGAGTCGAAACAGGCGAGATCAGAAAATTGCCAGGACCTGCTACTTGTCCATCGAATCCAGCATTTCCTGAACGTAGTGCGGGAACATTTCGCGCCAGGTTGTCCAGTCATGGGGATACGACTCGTCCCAGACATCGACGCGGTTGGGAATCGCGCGACTGCCCAGCGCTTTGGCGACTTTCCACGATTCCTCCGGGTCTTCGTTTTTGCCCGAACCGGTCGTCAGCAAAACCATCCGTCGCCGCAAACGATCGAGTTGGGGCCCGTTGGCAAGATTGGGAACGAACATCAGGGGCGAGTGGTAGTAAAAATCCTCATACCACTCTCCTTCCAGCCATTTCTGTACGTCATACGTTCCGCTGACGCACAATGCCTGACTGAATACGTCGGGATGTCGGCAAATCGAAATCAGTGAATTCAGGGCGCCCACCGAAGCACCGGCGGTCATGATCTCGATCTCATCGCTGTTACAATCTGACCGAATGAACGGCACGACTTCATGGCGAATAAACTCGTCGTATTGTTTGTGGATCCAGACTCGGTGCGCCACATTGGAATGAGTCAACCAGACCCGTCCATTGGTACTGTCAACCGAGTAGACCTTGATACGTCCTTCGTGAATCAGCGGCTCAAGCACTTTGATCAGGAAAAATCGTTCGACTTCTTCCGCGTCCCCCCCCGCCGTCGGAAACAAGAGCAGCGGGACGCCGAAATGCCCCCAGCGGACGATATCGAGTTCCTGTCCCAGGCGAGGCGAGTGCCAGCGGGTTTTGGACTTCATGGCCCTGGTGGCCGGATCAAGGTACTCAATCACGGTTGATCAGCTCACTTGTGATTCGATTTCGGTGGATGGCCGGGATTCAGCATTCAATCAGGATTTGCTGGAAACTTTTGCATGGTCTTGCCGCCATTGCTGAATGCGTTGCCAAAACAGTTCAGTAAACGATTCTACTTCATGCGGCGGGAAAAGCACGGTAACTTTTTTCCGGACAGCATCGCGAGCGGTCCCGGTTGCAAAGAAATCGAGTGCGATCTGATCGAGATGACCCAAATGTTTCTCGCAAAATTCGTTGAATCCTTGCGTCTCCATCCGCTCGTGACCGATGGCGGCGTATCGGGATATTCGTTCGCGGAAAGGCAAATCCTCGGCCAGCACGTCGTAGTAAGGTTGCCAGTCAAGCGTTTTTCTCATGGGACGGCGGGTCGCGGCGCAATAAACGGACCAACGAATATTGGCCAGTACGATCCATGGAAAATAATAATGCAACGAAGTGACCTGTGAATCAGGGCATGCGTTGGCAAAATCGATTGGATACCATGTGTCGCCCAGTCGCAGCGACTCGCACGAATTGAAGTCCCATCCGAAAAACGAGTTGATCGTCATCCCCATATCACGCAGCAGGCTCGCTTCATCGTCCGAGACGAAATCGTGGGCAATCTCGTAGCGGTCATGGTGAGGGGCGCTCGGGTTGTAGTTGACGAGCAGGAACTGCGGTCCCAGTCCGATGCAGCGCACGAATCGATCGAAACCCTCGACGGACTTTTGCAAGTGCATCAGATAGGTGCCACTCTCTTCGTACAGATCGCGCAACTGTTGTTCGTTGGCAATACGACTGACTCCTTTCCAGGCGCCACCGTCATAAGGCTTCATAAACATTGGGTAACCGAGTTCGCGACCCACTTCGCCCAGATCAAACATCCGCGCATACCGCTGCAAAGTTGTATCCAGATCGTCGTGATGCTCATACGATTTGGGTGGAACCATCCAGGTTTCGGGAACGGGTAATCCCAAATGCATCATCGCGCAGTACGTCGTCTGCTTTTCCATCGATTGCAGCGACCAGGGATTGTTGAAGGTGTACAAACCGTCCATCAGGATAGATTTCTTGATCCATTCGCGACTGGTGTGGTACCAATGGGTGACGCGATCGATCACCAGGTCGTAGGGGCAAGGCTGGCGGATATTGAAAGGTTCAATCTCGACCCGTTCGATTTCGAAGCGGATTTCCTCGCCCCGCAACGGGATATTCAAGTCCAGTTCTCGCATGATCCCTTCGTAGCAAATGGGCCAGCAAAGGTCGGCACCGAGCGATAAGCCGATTTTACGAGTGGCGATCATGATTTTTGACTTTCGGCTGGAAAACGAGGATTTTGGCAACGATGGGAATCGCCATTATATTTGGTTCCGGAAACATTGAAAGAAAGGGGACGACCGGTGACTACCGATCGCTTTCGGATGTTTCGACGCCCGCGTCGTTCGCTGTTAACTTTTCCAGGAGTATTTCGATACGAGAGAGTCGCTCATCGAATTGATCCATGCGAGGCTCACTGGACTGCAATTGATTGGCATTTTCGGTGGCTCGTTTGAGCAAATCCACGGCTGCCGCCTCCATTGCCTGTGCTTGAAGTTTTTGGGCTTCGGCAACTTGTTGGGCTTGCATAAGTATTTCCATCTGGTGGACGTTATAGCCACCAGGGGCGACATCCTGTACTTTGTTACCCAGCAATAATTCCAGTTCGGCAAGGTGCGTTTTTGCTGCGAGAAACATGGCCTGGGAGGACTCAAGAAACTCTTTTCGCGGCTCGGATTTTTCCGCACCCATTTCATTGCCAAGTCTATCAATCGCTTCGATTTGATTGCCAAGCAGATCCATTGTGTCGGCAAAACGTTGCATGGTATGTCGAAGTTGATCTGCGGGATCCGAATGAATGTGTGGGTCGAGTTCGGCAAGTCGGGAATTCAATGCAGCAATTTCCTGCCTTAGTTGTAAAACTTGTGGATGTCGGGGTCCCAGTTGCGTTAATAACTGAGCCAACTGAATTTCCCTGGCCTGAATGACAGGCAGCACCTGTTCGAGCTGTAAAAGTTGGGTTGCCTCGACTTGTGCCGACGCCGTGGTTGCGACCATCAACACGTTTATCAGCAACGTCAAAATACAAAAAACGCGAAGGGCATTCATGGTAATTCTCCTTGTTCAAACAATAGCGGGATTGAATCCTGCGAAAACAGGAACTTTCTTTTCCCCGACGATGACGAATGGACCAGTACGATTTGCGCTCAAAAATCGGAGCGATTTCAAAAGATCCGGAAATTGTGGCCGTTACACACTTTTCCGGATCGCGCCGGCGATCCAAACTGGATTGTAGTCTCGCCACTGGCCGCTAGCAGGGGATAATCGCACTTCCGCGTGTTGCCCGGCAGATTTAGACTCCGCCACCGCCAGGTCCCGGAATTCCACCCTGGAAAACTCTCACCCGTTTGCAGAACCGAAATGCCACTACGTTACTGGACCGCTGGAGAATCGCACGGAAAGGCCATGGTTGCCTTGATTGATGGGTTTCCCGCTGGACTGGCCGTGGATCAGGAGTGGATCAATTCCGAACTGCGTCGCAGACAAGGTGGCTATGGGCGCGGTGGTCGGCAAAAACTGGAGTCCGATACTGTCGAGTTTCTGTCGGGAACCTGGCAAGGTGTAACCCTTGGCAGTCCGATCTGTTTGCAAATTGCCAACCGCGATTACAAGCTGGAAAAGCTGCAAGAGCTTCCTCGACCCCGACCCGGGCACGGCGACTTGAGCGGCGCCATCAAGTATTTGGGTTCGATTCGCGGAGTGCTTGAGCGTGCCAGTGCCAGAGAAACTGTGGCGCGGGTAGCGGCAGGATCGCTTGCCCAACAGCTTTTGCAGGAATTCGGAATTAATACACTTGGATATGTTGTGCAACTTGGTGGCATCGATCTCCCTGCTCCCAACGGAACAATTGCAGAACATCAGATACTGCGCGACCAAAGCGAACTATATTCGCTGTGGCCCGATCGCGATCAGCAACTCAAACAGCTTGTCGATGACACAAAACTGGCGGGCGACACATTGGGTGGTGTGATTGAAGTACGCGTCGAAGGACTTCCGTTCGGCCTTGGAACGCACGCTCAATGGGATCGCAAACTGGACGGCAGACTCGCTGCGGCTGTGATGAGTGTTCAAGCGATTAAGGGTGTCGAAATCGGGATGGGTTTTCGTGCAGCCGCCCTGCCCGGTTCTCAGGTTCACGACGCCATTGGATTTGACAGATCGAGTGTTGAACAGGTGTCGCTGGGTTTCACGCGACCAACCAACAATGCGGGAGGACTTGAAGCGGGCATGACCAACGGACAACCATTGATCGTGCGCGGGGCAATGAAGCCGATCAGCACTTTACAAAAGCCCCTGGCATCGATCGACATGGAGACAAAGGAATCGAGCAAGGCCAGTTACGAACGAAGCGATATTTGCGCTGTGCCGGCGGCCAGTGTGATTCTGCAATCGGTGGTCGCACTTGAAATTGCGACCGCCCTGATCGACAAATTTGGAGGGGACAGCGTTATGGAGATGCAAGGTCGTTGGGACTTGTTTCAGGAGATGGCTCGCCGCCGTTAACAATCCAGGTTTGCGTGCATGTTGTTATGCAGGCCGCCATTTGCAAAATTTGAGACGAACATGGACGTGATTCTCAGCGACAATATGAAGCGTTGGATATGCCGGGCGGCATTTTGCCTGCTGTGCGTAATCCCCACGTTTTTCACGTTGCAAATGGTGTTGCTGCCGGTATCACGATCGGAATGGTCAACGCGCATTTCGCAACGACTTGGAACAAATGCTACCGTTGCACAAGTCGACTTGCGCACTCCCCAGCGCACCGATTTTTCAGGAATCGTGATTGGTGCCGACACGTTTGATACGAGGCTGGAGATTGACAGTGTCGTGATGCAAAATCTTGCCGATGCCCGTGTGTTGCAGCTCGGTACAGTTACCGGTTCGGCCAAGGCACTTCGGCAAGCTCTGCAGCGAATCGACCAACAGATCGAACAAACACTGCGTTCCGATCGGCCGCTGCTGGTTCGCGCTGACCGGGTCGTTTTGAAGTGCAATGAATCGCCCGGCAGTCGCGTTTGTGAACTGGTGGATGTCACGATTCGAATTGCCCGCCCCGGCGATCAACTGCAAATCCGGTTTTCCGGTCCGGCAACGGTCGGAAAAGAGTCAGGAGTCTCGATCGCCCGAACCGTTGATACCCGACAAACTACATGGCAAATCGATGGAGCAAACGAATCATTGCCCGGTTGGTTGATCGGCGAATTTTGTCCAGGATTGGATTTTATCGGTGATGACACAATGGTCGCCGGTCGGGCGATCTTGTATCAACGCGACAGTGGCTGGAGTGGCGAGCTTGCCGACATCACTCTGGCGAATATGGATCTCGGCCAACTCGTACAACGCCAGTTCGGCCATCCTGTCAGCGGGCGCGCTCAAGTCGTTGTCAATTCTGCAACGCTGTGCGACGGTCAATTGCGGGAGATTGCAGGAAGCCTGAATTCCCAAAACGGAACCATTGGACCGAATTTGTTGGCTGCCTGCCAGGACTTTGCCGAAATGCGAGTCGTTGAACCGTATGGAAACGTTGGCGAATTCCAATATCGTGAACTGAGTTTCGGATTTCGGCTGCGAAACTACTCGCTTTCTATCGATGCGCCGGAACACCTGGGTGGTGCCATCCTGACGGCTTCAAACGGTGGCGGCAAAGTGCTAATTGCAAAGAGCGGTCACCCCTTTCCGATGGTGAATTTGTTAAGCGTCCTTGCATGGCCGAATAATGAATCATCTCCCATCAACCGAAACACCGCGTCGCTCGCTGCACGACTCGTCTGGCCTCCCCTTTCCTTCTCCGGTGTCGATTTGAGCAAGCCCAATGGACGGATAGCCGAGGAGCAAGAGGTCGGCTCACCCGTATTCCGGTAGTCGTCGTTGCGACCCCGCTACGGGATCAGGATTTGCAATTCGTTCAGCGATAATGGAGACGGTTTGGCAGATTCGTTTTCAAATAATTGACATTCGATTATCGTCTACGAACATACACGGATGTTCACTAGTCCTGGTCGGCGCGGAGGACCGAGACGAAGGCTTTTTGAGGGATATTGACGCTGCCGAACAACTTCATTTTTGCCTTTCCCTTCTTTTGTTTTTCCAGCAGCTTTTTCTTGCGAGTTACGTCGCCGCCGTAGAGTTTTTCGGTCACGTCCTTGCGATAGGGTGCGATTGTTGAGCGCGCGATGACGGTGCCGCCGATAACCCCCTGGATCGGAATCTTGAACTGATGTCGGGGGATTTCCCTGGCTAATCGCTCGCAGTACTGCAGGGCCCGGGTTCGCGCCTTGTCGCGATGAACCAGATAGGATAGCGTGTCGACCGGTTCCCTGTTGACCAGAATATCAACTTTCACCACGTCGGTTTTCCGGTATTCGATGGGAGCATAGTCAAATGATCCGTAGCCCCGCGTAATCATCTTGAGCTTGCCATAGAATTCGAACAACACTTCTCCCAGCGGCATTTCGCTTACGACTTCCACCCGACCCACGGAAAGGTAATTCATCGTCTGGCTTTCCGAGCGATGTTCCCGGCATAACTCCATGACCGGACCGACGTATTCCTCCGGAGTCAGGATCGATGCCTTGATGTAAGGCTCGCTGGCCGAATCAATGCTCATCGGATCGGGCCAGTAACTGGGGTTGTCGACATCGATTGTCGAGCCGTCTTTCAAAGTCAATTTGTACTTCACCGATGGAGCC
Organism: Pirellulaceae bacterium; assembly: GCA_031414755.1. Classification (GTDB taxonomy): domain Bacteria; phylum Planctomycetota; class Planctomycetia; order Pirellulales; family Pirellulaceae; genus CAJQPP01. The sequence continues at coordinate 18,580 of JANNWJ010000031.1, forward strand.
GAAATAACCAGGCCGATGTCGAACTCTCGTTGCAAGCGCTCCTGAATCACATCCAGATGCAGCAGACCGAGGAACCCGCAGCGAAAACCAAAACCAAGAGCAGCCGAGCTGTCTTTTTCGAAAGTGAGTGCGGCGTCGTTGATTGCGAGTTTTTCGAGCGCCTTTGTGAGGTCCACGTATTCGTCGGTGTTCATGGGATAGATGGATGAAAAGACGACTTGTCTGGCCTTCTGATATCCCGGAATCGGGTCGACGGCCTGGCGATCAAGCAACGTGATCGTATCGCCTATCTCAATGTCCTGAACACTTTTTACGCCGGCGACGATATAGCCAACTTCTCCTGCGCTGAGTTGTTCCTTTGGATTGAGTCTGAACTGGTTGTAACCCAACTCATCGACCTTGAAATCACGGTCGGCGTGCATGAAATGGATCGTGTCGCGAGCCTTGATCGTCCCTTCCATCACCCGGCACTGCAGAATCACTCCACGATAATTATCGAAGTGTGCGTCGAAAACGAGGGCTTTCAGCGGTGCGTCGGGGTCGCCCGTAGGGCACGGCAGTGACTCGACGATTCCGGCAAGCACGTCTTCAATGCCGACGCCGGTCTTGGCCGAACAGGGGATCGCCTTGAACGGATCCAGCCCCAATTCCAGTTCAATCGCCGCACGAGCCTTGTCAATGTCGGCGGCCGGGAGGTCGATCTTGTTGATCACCGGCAAGAGTTCCAGGTCATGTTCAAGGGCCAAATAGAGATTGGCAACGGTTTGTGCCTCGACCCCCTGAGAGGCATCGACAACAATCAAAGCGCCTTCACAGGCCATCAGGGAACGACGGACTTCGTGCGAAAAATCAACGTGGCCGGGCGTGTCGATCAGGTTCAACAAATAATCCTGGCCGTCAGGGGCACGATAGTCGAGCGTTATCGTGTTGCTTTTGATGGTAATGCCCCGTTCACGCTCGATATCCATCGTGTCAAGCATTTGGTCGTGAAACTCACGCTGCGTAACGCCCCCGCATGCCTGAATCAGTCGATCGGCCAAAGTCGACTTGCCATGATCAATATGGGCGATGATGCAAAAATTCCGAATATTTTTCATGCGACAGGCTTTGGTAGAAATTTTCCTGGTGAGTTGCTCACCGCCAGGATTCTAGTCAACCACGCCAGGTACCAACAGGGATTCGAATCCGCGTGAACCAGTGCAAGTAGCTTTCCCGGTCCTCCGCCGAAGAGGCATTGAAAATTTGACTGATGAAAAAACCGAGATCAACCTAATTGACGATCTCAAGGAGTTCGACCGCGGGGAGACCGTTGGCGTAGATCAGGGCGGTGCGGCCAAAGCATTCGGCTGGATCGGGATCGGAAAAGGCACTCTTGAGCGCAGGGCCGGGAACAATACGCCAGAGAGTCATAAGCATCCGGGTACCGTGCTTTTACGTTTGCGCCCGTCAATTCGTGATTGTTTGTCAAAACGTGTCTCTGTCAGTCTACAAACCTAAAGTTCGTGTTTTGTGAACTTTTAGCCTTGCCAGTTCGTTTTTTGCGAACTATGCTTGCGTTTATGGCCGATAACATTAAAGAACGTGAAGGGCACGGATGCGGGTTATTTCCAAATCTCGACTTAAGAAGTTTTGGAAGATTGCCGAACACCGCGATTCCGAATCACCTCTGCGTGCCTGGTACACCCACGTTAGCAACAGGAGTATCGCCTGGCGGAATTGGTCGGATGTCAAAGCCTCGATTGGAAACGCCGATCTGGTTGGAAATTGTGCGGTCTTCAATGTTGGAGGAAACAAGTACCGTTTAATTACCCGTATCCTTTTTCCGAGTCAAAAGGTTTTCATCCTCAAGGTGATGACCCATAACGAATACGACAAAGTCAACTGGAAGGACGAATGCGGATGCTATTCCGATCCTCCCAAAAAGAGTACCCGATCGGTGACCAGGAAGAAGCGCACGACGACAAAAAAGGTTTTGGATTTCCGGAAACGCAACAGGAAATAACAATGGCAACGTCAAACGTTCGACAATTCAAAGGCAAAGTGCGTGATGAGTATCTCGAACTTATTATGAAATTCCCGTTGACTTCGATTCGAACAGAGGACGATCTCGAAGCGGCTCAAATCGTAATGGACAAATTGCTTGCGAAGCAAGTGCGATCAGCCGGTGAAGTGCTCTACCTGGATGCACTTGGCGATCTGGTTGCGTCCTATGAGGACGAGCATTACCGATTTGAACCAGCTTCTGATTCCGGGATGTTGCGTCACCTGTTGGACGCAAAGGGAATCACGCAAGTTGAGTTGCACCGCAGCACCGGCATAGCCAAGTCAACGATCTCCGAAATCATCGCGGGCAAAAAACCATTCAGCCGTCACATGATCAGAACCCTGGCCAAATTTTTTAACGTGGACATTAGTGTCCTTGCCAACAACCTCTAAGTTAAACTTGCAGGCACGTTTGTGCCTTTGGCAGTCATCAGCCTGGGCGGTTTTGAAATGTTGTCCGATAAAAAAATCGAGATCAACCTAATTGACGATTTCCAGCAGTTCGACGGCGGGAAGGCCGTTGGCGTAGATCAGGGCAGTGCGACCGAAGCACTCGGTTAGATCGGGATCGGAAAAGGCACTCTTGAGCGCAGGGCCGGGAACGATACGCCAAAGAGTCATGAGCTTGACGGTTCGCATTACTTGATGCTCAATCAACACGCGACCGAGCGGGACCTGTTCGCTTTCGATCTGCTTCATCACTTCATCAGGAAGCGACGATCGGCCAATTCGCACAATGCCGAACTGGACGATTTGCTGGTCCGATTGACGACGAAGCACGATCTTTCGGGCATAATGTGTTTGGGTTGCCAGCTTGTCGAGCACGACAACATCCACGGGAGTGCCGTGAAACTTCTCGATCGTGACGGTCATGTGATGCGTATGAGCGAGCAGTTTGGCCCAGGGGCGTGCGAGTTGTTCTGCCTGGATTTCCGTGAATGTGCCGAGTTCGGCGGGATCGGGAAAAAACAGATCGACGAGCGTCTGCAAATCGGGGTGCGTCCAGTCAGCGCGATTGGTGGGCATGGTGTCGGGCAGTTCGTCGAACGAAGTGAAAGTTGTCGAAGCGATAGATCAGGAGGGTGCGACGATCGGCAAAGCGTCGCGCATCGTTGGTTCGAGGAACTGGATCGTCGGAACGACCTCTGACTCAGAACGGGTCAACACAGTGTCCACCAGATAATACAACAACCGCCGGAGTGATTCGGGTTCGATCGAGTCGGCGATTTCTTCCGCGCGAGTTTGGTGTTTGTCGACCAGACTGTGGGCCTTCTCGAACACGCCGGCAATGTGATATAGCTGTCGTGCCCGATTCACACGTTGCATGGCGGGCAGGCTGGAACTGCCGATCAATTCCAGCAGCTCGTGCTGATGCGCTTCATCGAGACTTTCGAGGGCAAGCGCCCACAGCAATGTGGGTCGACCAGAAAGCAAATCGGCGCCGGCCATAAGCTTGTTGTCGTTGTCTCCCTGCCAGTCCTTGAGATCGTTCAGAATCTGGAATGCGACGCCAATGTTTCGGGCAAAGCCCTTCAGCGGTTTCAAGTACGGCTCGATTTCGCCTGCAAGGCGGACGCCAGAGAACAAGGCAGCTTCGAAGGCGGGTGACGTCTTCAGTGCATAGATTTTAAGCGCATCGATCGGTTGAAGTCGTTTGTTTTGGTTATCGCGCCAAATTAATTCGGCCCCCTGCCCTTCTGACAAGCGAACATGGGCATCGGCGAGCAAATCGAGAATGTCGGCGGCCACTTCCGGGCCGAGATCGCGGGCGTCGCGACTGACCATGCGGTAACCCATACCGATGAGGTAGTCGCCCAGATTGATTGCCGTTGGAACACCGTACTTGCAATGCAGCGATTCCTGTCCGTAGCGGAAACCGTCGTTGTCCTGAATGTCGTCATGCACCAGCGATGCCTTGTGAAAAGTCTCGATGGACATCGCAGTGCGAAAAACGGAATCAGGGAATTCGTCAATGCAATTCGCCCCGTCGGATTTTGTGGCAAGATCTCCTTTCAGCGCATCGTAGGCGGCGAGCGTGATGAAGGGTCGCGAGTGTTTTCCGCCACGCGAGAGGAAGTCATAGGCAATCGTTTCGGTTGCCGCGACAGGATCAAGTGCCGAGATTCCCTTGCCGTTGAGTTCGGCGAGTCGCACTTCACCCCGTGATCGGGGCACGAGGCGTTCCAGTTCGGCGGGTTCGAATATTTTTTCGGATCGGCGGAGCAAGTGAATGTAGGTGCGGGTGGAAGTTTCCGCTGTCTTGTGAGGCGTCGCGACCATCTCGTCGACCCAGTCTTCATCGACACTTGTGTTGCGGCAATCGCTGGAAAGAAGCGGGACGGCCATGCAGGGGATACCAGCCAGCAGGATCTTGTCGATGGCTTTTTCGAGGACGTTCAAACAAGCGACGCCGACAATCGCATCGACGTAGCCGCTGACAATAATTTTCAATACGATGGGCGAGCCTTCGGCAACAAGAACCTTGTAGCCCATTTCGTCCGCCGTTTTTCGGAAGTCGGCGATGCTGCAGGCGCCGCATGTTTTGCAATCAAGGCCGAACTGGTCGTAGTCGGCCGGGCAACCTTCGGCGTGTTTGAGGCAGTGAGGCAACAGGAACAACCGACGCTCAGGTGGAACCGAGGCGACTTGATCACGCCAAAACTCGCTGGACAAGATCACCATCGTCCAGCCGAGGTAGCCTTCCGACAAACCGACACTTGCCAGCAACTCACGGCAGATCGATTCCATTTTCTCTTTGGAAAGTGGATTGCTGCGATCGAGTGTTGCTGTAACAGCCCGGCAACGTTCGCGCAACTCTTCGCGCATACTGCGCGTCTCGGGCACTTTTTTAAGGTGCGCGGTCTGGCGGCGCCGGCTTTTTCGTTTGGGTTCGGTTTGTCCTTGCTCAGCGACCACGCCAGTTTTTCCCGGTTCCATGAACGATCATAAATGTCGTTAAGTTCAAGTCAGTCCCGATTCGATGTCCAGTTGCCGTTGGCAACCTCTTCTTGCCCATTGCATTGGTTCGTCAATTGCGACTTGTTGATTTCGTTTGCAGCAAGTTGACGAAGTGCGGAAGTGGCAAACACCAACGGGTAGAGCTTCTCATAATACCACAGCTTTGCAAAGTAAAAACCGATGGGCCATGTTTCGTGCTGCTCCTTACGTTTAACCGCATCGATTAGCCAGAATTTTCCGCGTTGGCAGGCGGCCAACCACTCCGATTGCCGACCAGCGGGCGCTTCGATTGACGCCAGCACCTCGCAAACAAGTGCCGTTTCCTGAAGACTACTCGTCCGCAACGGATCGTCGCTTGATCGGAAATGTGGCAATGCCGAGGATCGCGAAGGGCCCCCTCCCCAACCTCCATCACCGTTTTGCTGAGCCAGGAGATAATGCGCGGCTCGCTGCGCGGCGGACGAATTTGCCTTGTTGGCGTCTCGCCAGGCAAACAGGACTTTGGCGGTTCCGTAAAGCGGGTTGTCTTCGTCGGCCCGATCCTGATTTCCGAACCAAAGGGGGGACCAGCTTCCGTCGGATTTCTGGGTTTTTTCAATGAACTGAAAACCGCGAACCGTTGCTGTTTTGATCCGCTTTTCAAGCGCCACGTCGTTGAGGTCACGTTGCCAGGCGTTCATCGATCGCAACACGTGGGCCGTGATATCGGAGCCACTTCGATCAAATGGAAGCCGTCCCCAGCCGCGGCAGAACGTTGGCCAGCCCTTGTCACGGTTTTGCAAATCAAGCAGCCATCGAATACCGGCCTGGGCAGACTGGAGAATCTGTTTTCGTTTGTCGGCTGGCAAGTCCGACAAGTTCCACCAGGCGCGAAGCGCCAACAGCGCTCCAGGCGTATCGTCGGCATCGGGTACTGCTCCGCTCAGGTCACTCCAGCCCCAACCGCCAGGCGCGGCACCGGTAAACGGATGAACGGTTTTGTACTGGCAACTGAGCAACCACTGGAGCAGTTCATCGGTGAGGTGACTTTTTGATTCCGGGTCACTTGCCGTATGGTCGATGGCAAGGGCGTTTATGGCGAGCGTCGTATTCCACGTTGCCAGATTAGTATCGATTGGCCAGGTCCCTTCGCTCCCATGATCGCGAATGGAATTGACAATGAACTGAATGCACTGGTGAGTCACTTGCAAGTCGGCACGGCCGCTGTGAGCGAGGCTCATTGCCACAAAGCTCGTCAGCGGGATCGCTTCGAGATACCCGCCGCTTTCGGGTTGCATTTGTAAAAGCAAGCGCAAGCCGGACTGGATCGAAATTCTCCGGGCGAGCCAGGCAAACGGGTTAAACGGCGGCGCGGCAAGGAACTTTGCCTGGCCGATAGCGACAAGCGCCGGGATGGCATAACTAACGACGGGCAGATTCACGAATCGAAAAAGACCTTGCGGAACAAGAGCCGCTTCGCACGGCAGCGACGGGACGAATTTCCATGGGATCAATCCGGCGATCGCGCAATTGGCCAGAATGGGCACGGCAAAAGTCTTGTCGGCTCCGTATCGCCGTTTGAGGGCGGCAACGAGCGCCGTTGGGCTGCCTTGGGCTGGTGTTGTTCCAGTGGTCTCGCGACAATAATTGCCGGAGCGTTCGAGTGCAAATTCGATCGGATTGGATTTCAATCCCGACAAGCGTATTGCGGAAACGACCAACATGGTTGTGGCGATATTGGAATGACTGACTTCGGTATCGCCCCAGCCACCATCTTCGTTTTGACGCGTGAGGCACCAGGCGGTTCCCCTGGAGATCAGATCGGAGAGTCGCTGTTCGCTGATGCAGGGTTTACGGGAATTTCGTTTGTATTCGGCCAGTGCGCTGACGGCGGTGGCGGTGGCCAAAGCCGAATTGGAAAGCTGGCCTTTCCACACCCCGTTATCGGATCGTTCATCCAGCAACTCGCGGCGCAAGGCCTGCCACGATTGCATAGTGATTGATTCTGTTTTGGACGATTGCATAAACACTGAATCGCAACACAGTCAGGAAAATCGTGTCGAAAAGCACTTTGCCATATGCCTCCCAGTCTATCATTGACAATGATGTGTGTGCTAGAAAATCGCGAGGCACCCCGGAACCTGTTGAAGCATGTTGATGATGACACCGTTTGAGATTTTTGAGGAAACCAGTCGGTCAAAGGGCTTGTTTCAGGCAATCGACGGACTATGCGCGAACTTCGTTGAACAAAAGCGCTATCATGAATTATTTGAGCTTCGCAAGGTTCAGTTGCGATTGCATCTGGGTCTGCCAGTCGAGAAATGGCAATCGATCGAAGAGTTGCCGGCGAAGCAGGGCCAGGCGCTTGAACAGGGATTGCTGGGCATTTGTCGCGAAGTCGGATCCATGTTGATGCGCGATGGAGATTTCATTTCGGGGTGGTCGTATCTTGAGCCAGTTGGCGATAAACAACTGGCTCGCGAGTTGTTGGGCAGTGTGGATGTCACCAACGAAAACGTCGAAGCACTTGTTCATTTATGTATAACACGAGGAGTCGATCCGGCACGCGGATACCAACTGGTGCTCGATCGATTCGGAACGTGTGCAGCGATCACCGCCCTGGAAACGCAATTGGGAAACGCACCTCTGGACATCCGTCGTGAAACAACTGGCAAGCTGGTTCGACACGTTTACCAGGAATTGTGCCGAAACATTGAACGAACATTGAATGATGATGCTGAACAGGCGGGACGTTCGTATCCGACCGGTCATTTAGCGGGATTGATGGATTCACATAAGGACTTGACGACTGGCCTGGCGCACCACATGGATACGACGCATTTGGCATCGACAATTCGATTCTCGCGAATCCTGTGCGACCCGCAGGCGGTTGCCCTGGCAATCGAACTTGCGATTTACGGTACCGGACTACATAACGATTTTCAGTACCGGGGCACGGCGCCTTTTGCGGCAACTTATTTTGATACGCTTGAGTTTCTTCGTGTCTTGGGGGGAGCAGGTCGAGAGAGCGGCGAAGTGGATGCTGTGATCGAAAGGATGCGCACGTCGGCGTCCGAACAGCGCAATGCATTAAAAATACTTGATTCAGCGGCATGGCTGGTCTACCTGCTGGACCGGCTTGGTCGTGGCAAAGAGGCGATTGATGCCTGGTTGGAGTATTTGCACGAAGTCGACGACAAAAGCGTGATTAACGAGGACATTGCTCCCTCACTTCAGCAGCTTTCCAGTCGATATCGCCTTCATGACCGAGTCGCCAGGACCCTCATCGAGCGAGGCGATTTGCTGGGCTATGCCACAGTGATGAGTTCGCGCGAGCAATCAGCCAACAGATAGACAAAGGGCAACGAATGGACTTGGCTGCGCAAAAAAAAAACGGCCGGAGTCCTCATGACTCCGGCCGCTCTATTGAAGAAGTTCAGACTGTCTCGAATTAGCGGGCACCACCTGCAATTCGACGGTTCGGAACGATAAATGCGTTCGGATCTACTACAGGAACTTCAACGCCGGGCTCAACAACTGGCTCTTGAGCTGGGGTTGCTTCCACTGGAGCACCATGCTGGATTTCGCCAGATGGAGCAGCGCTTCCGCCGCAGCAACCGCTATCGCAACCGGAAACAGTGCCAGCACCGCAACCACTGTCGCATCGACGAATTACCCGTACTGGGCGTACTCCGCAGCCGCTATCGCAGCCACTGGCGAAGTTTCCGCCACCGCAACCGGAGTCACATCCACATCCAGCCGCTGCGCCACAGCCTGCTGGACGGCATCGTCCGAGGCCTTTCAGGCGGTCAAGCAGTCCGCAGCCACGGAATCCGCAGCCGTCATCGCATCCGCCGCAACCTGAATCAGCACCGCATCCACTGGATGCATCGCAGCCGTTGTCGCATCCGCAACCAGATGCTGAGCCGCAACGGGGAGCAAACAGGCCAGACAGGATACCACGAGATCCGCAGCCACAACCGTTATCAACGTCTGTGCCGCAACCAGCGTCAGCTCCGCAACCGGAATTGCATCCGCCGCCGCATCCGCCCTGGAACAGACGTCCGCAACCACCACGATTCAGCAGACCGCATCCACTGCCGCAACCAGCGTCAGCGCCGCAACCAGAGTCGGCTCCGCAACCGGAATTGCATCCGTCGCCGCAACCGCCGCGTGACAAAAGTCCGCCGCCGCAGCAACCGCGACCAAATCCACCGTCAGTTCCGCAACCTTGATCAGCACCGCATCCGCCGCAACCACTACCGCAACCGCGATTAAAGAATCCGCCAAACTTGGGGCAACCAAGGGCGAACCGGACGTGGCAATCAAAGTCCAACATTTTGCCGCAACCGTTATCACAGCCACAATCTGCGGCAGCAGGAGTATCACAACACGAGGTTGCTTCTCCGCCACAACAGGATCGGCCCATCATTCGGCCCAATAAATCGAATCCGTAACAATTCGTGCTACAGAACGCCAAGCCGCAAACCAGCGTGGCGACAACCATTTTGAGTTTCATTGACTCGTCTCCAGGGTTTTTTCTGGTCTACGTGAAATCATCCAGCGTCTATTGATGATCGGCCGCGCCACCAACAGGCGTGGAGTGCTAACGGATCTATCAACCTTTATTGAGCCATGGGCCTGTACAGGTCAAAAGTTCCGGTTTTTAGCCGCAGTTTGACTTCCTTGGATTCGCAACCAGCAGGTGCATCGCTTTGACCGGTCAATTCCCGATGGAATCTAATGAGTACCAGGTCAAGTCCAAGCGAGATCGATCTGAACCACCCAAACCAATCCGAGTTTGATATCGGGACGCATGGCGTAAACCCGGTAACAAGCCCGGCGTTTTTCGAAATGTACCAGTTGTTTCAGGTGTACTGTAAAAACCGGTAAACCGAGTCAGGTAATATTTGCCGACCGCAGGTCGCCCGCAATCACCGAAATTAGCGAGCGGCATTTTTGCTGATAAGATGTTTCGATGGGGATAACCATAACGACCCCTTGCTCCCAGTCGATGGCATATTGCCTCACCGAATGGAGTAAATGATTTCACGGCTAACGAATGTGCAGCAAATAGTCGATGGGCTAATCAAATGTTTTACATGAAAAAATCCGATAGCGTCCACTTGTTTTGCGTGCTAATGATTGGCGGTTCTGTCTTGATCACAGGATGTCTCGGGAAACGGCATGAATCGAACGTGCCGGAAGCCGAGTTGGGATTCTGGGATGAAGATCTTCCCGCTTCTAGTGGCCCGGGATTCCCGCGATTGATTGATTCGGCGAAGGTTCGCGGGACGCTTCCTGGTCGCGGGACTTTGCCCGGTCGAGGAACGTTGCCGGGACGGGGAACTTTGCCAGATAGAGGAACTTTGCCGCAACGTGGCACCTTGCCAGGGCATGCGAAATAAACTTGAAAGGGTCAGGGTGCGATTCACAAAAAACGACAGGATATGCCCCGGATCAGGACAAACTTTGCGTCAATAAATCAGCGTGAAATTCGTTGAAAAGACTCCCGAACCCTTATTCAATTATTCCTCCACGACTTCTTCTTTGATCTTGGCGACAAAGTGCGGGAGCTTGCCTTCCGGGCTTAACTCACGTGCTTTCTTTTCGGCCGCTTTCTTTTGATTGTAAGCGTACTTTGCAACCGGCTTCATGGCGTGATTGTAGACACACCAGGAGATTCGCTGGCGAATTGGGACGTCTTTTTTGGCGCGGCTTTTGCGCTTCGTTTTGGCTTTTGCCTTGGCTTTCGTTTTAGGCGCCTTGTCGTCGGCCGCATCGTCATCGGCTGCGGCCTTTTTCCTGGTTTTTTTCGCAGTGGCGGCTTTTTTTACAGCCTGCTTTTTGGCGACTTTTTTTGCCATTTTTTTCTCTACAAATCAGTGTTTTGCTCCCCGTGGGGGGCTTGGGGGCGAAAAAGCAGTGGTTATTCTAGCTTTTGTAGGCACACTTGAATACTGTCCCATTCCAAAGGTATATGGTTGAGCCGTCGACAGGTTGACGGGGTGCCTGATTCAGTCCGGCATCGAGAAAGATCGCTACCGTTTCTCCTTCTCGCGGTAAACCTGCCGCATTTGCTGGTAAGATTCAGAGGAAGGAATAGACAGGTTTACGCTTGAACCGTCGTTCAATTCGTTCCGATGGGCTTCAAAAAGCAACGTAAGATAACTACGGCACCATCCGCAGCCAGTACCGGCTCCAAAGCATTCGGAGAGCTGCGCAGGTCGCTTTGGTTGATTTATCCGGATAAAATTCTCGATCTTGCGCCGCGAAACGTGAAAACACAGACAGATTTCCCGATCTGGATCGTTAGCTTCGCATTTGGATTCATCAGTCGTTTCAGCCATTTACCTATTATTCACCTGGTCTGGTTTCGTGCAATCACTTTTCGATCAATTTGAAACACTGGTTCCGTGGCTGGAATCAAACGGGCAGCCAGCTTTTCGCTCGAGGCAAATCCTGAAGTGGATTTTCCAGGGTCGGGCTACGGACTTTCAGCAAATGACGGACTTGCCAGCTTCATTGCGTGGCAAGTTATCGGAGTCATTCAAGTTGAATCCGGTTGCCATTGCACGACATCAGAATTCACCTGACGGAACCGAGAAACTTCTTGTTGATCTGGCCGATGGTCAACAGGTCGAATGTGTCTTGTTACGGGATGGAATCCGCCGTTCGATTTGTGTCAGCAGTCAGGTTGGATGCGCGATGGGCTGTGTCTTCTGTGCTTCGGGACTGGATGGAGTCGAGCGAAACCTGACCCATGGCGAAATCCTTGGGCAGATGCTGCTGCTGCAAAATTTGTTGCCGGCTGATGAACGTTTGAGTCACGTTGTTATGATGGGAATGGGGGAACCGCTTGCAAATCTTGAGAATGTTCTGACGGCACTTGATTGGGCAAGTGATCCACAGGGCCTGGGAATCAGCGCGCGGCGAATCACAATTTCGACGGTTGGCCTTCCTCCTGCCATCGACCGCCTCGCGCGCATGGATTGCCGTTACAATCTGGCGATCTCGCTCCACGCACCTGATGACGAATTGCGAAATCGCCTGGTACCCGTGAATTCAAAAATTGGAATTGAGGCTTTGATGGATGCCGCGCAAAGATACTTCGACGTGTCTGGCCGCCGCCTGACTTTCGAATACGTCATGCTGGCAGGTATCAACGATTCGGTGGAGCAAGCAAGATCATTGTCGGAATTGCTTGCAGGACGATGCCAACTGTTGAACGTCATTCCTTACAATCCGGTTTCCGGTTTGGAATGGCAGACACCATCCAAACATGCGATCAAGGCATTTCGTGATGTTTTGGAGCGGGCGGGCGTGGAAATTCAATTCCGACAGCGCAAGGGTGATGGAATTAACGCCGCATGTGGCCAATTGCGACGCAACCAGCAAAATGTTGTGACTCTGGAACCGGCGCGCAAGCGTTAGTAACGCGATTCCGTTCACCCGATGTGTGTTAGACTCTTGTCCGGGTCGGGCAGCTTCATCGAGAAACAGCATTTTATCCACAAAAACCGCTTTGATTCAATCAGATACGGACAGTTCAGCGAAACCTGGCGAAGTCGCCGGTGTTCAAATTAGGGAACGGAGGGTTTGAGTGTCGCCGGGCGATTCGGACTTGCCGGAAAAATACGAACTTATCGACCCGGACGTGCAATTGATGTTGCAAGTACGTGACGGCAATGCTGCGGCATTCGAGCAACTTGTTGAGCGATACCAGGCACGATTGACCGGAATTCTGGAGCATTTGGTACCTGGGCAGGGACAAGCCGAGGATCTGGCTCAGGAAGTTTTCATGCGCGTTTACCGGGCACGGGAATCCTATCAACCGACGGCCAGGTTTTCGACGTGGTTGTTTACCATTGCCAACAATGTTGCCAGCAATGCGATTCGAAAACTTTCGCGACGCAAGGAAGTTCACTTGCAAATGTCGCAAAGTGGCCGATCGTTGGCCCGTCCGCTTGACAACATGGCAAAAGATGCCAGCGGCTTGATGCCGGCTCGGCAACTGGATCGGATCGAGATTTCGGAAATGGTTGCCTTGGCGATCCAGTCGCTGGGGGAAAGGCAAAGAATGGCATTGTTGTTATCCAAATATGAACAAATGGGTTATGAAGAAATCGCCAGTGCCATGGACGTCACAACGCAAGCGGTTAAAAGTCTGTTATCGAGAGCACGGGCCAACCTTCGAGACATTTTGCAACCGTACATGAACTCGGGAAACTTGCCCGACGTAATTGCGGCAAATACGGACTCGGTGAATCAATGAACGAACGCAACCACAATTCAAACGACCGAAACGTACCGCGATCGGAGCAGGATCAGCCGGATTCTTCAGAGCGGCCAGCAAGTCAAGTCGATCAGTTGTTGATTTCCTATCTGGATGGCGAACTGGACGAACGCTCGTCGGCGGAGCTGGAAGCGCGTTTGGCGACCGACATCCCGTTGCGAAATCGCCTGCATGAGTTTCAGCAAACCTGGGATATGCTGGATGAAGTCCAGCCAACGCAACCTGGCGATGCCTTTGTCCGTACTACAATCGAGATGGTGGTTTCGACTGCGCGAAAGAAATCGATCAAGTGGGACCGTTGGTTGATTCGTGGCGTGGCGGCGGTTGTTGCGCTGGCAATTCCGCTTGTGATCGCATTTCAGACCGTTCGTAGTTTTCAAAATCAGCCGCACCAGCAATTCGTCAGCGATCTGACATTTTGGGAAAACATGGACATGTACGATCAGGTTGATTCGCTCGAGTTCGTCCAGCGAATGCGTTCCGAAGGCTGGTTTGCCAAGGATTTGCCCAATGATTAACCCATTTACGCAACCGCGAAATTTACCGCAAAAAAACCAGCCAGGCCATTATCGCCGAGGTGCAATTCAGGTCTCCGTTGTACTTCTGATCGGCGTTACCGGTTTGGCCATTGGAGTGACCGCTGCTCGTCAACAAACGCAGATCGAACCCTCCGCGGAATCGAAGATTGACATCGGCGCGACAACGAACCAGCCATTGTCCAACCAGCAACGATTCGATGCCCTGAATGGAAGCGAACTGGAAAAACTGCGGAACCGTCAAGAGCGATTTGAGCAATTTCCGTTACCGCGGCAGCAACACCTGCAAAACCTTCACGAACAATGGTCCGCGCATTCCGACCGTGAGGAGTTGCTGGATACCATGAAGCAATACACGCAGTGGCTCAAGTCCCTGAAAGCAGAACAACGTGTACAAATCAAATCCGTATCAGGCGACAAACGAATCAAACTGGTATTCGAAATCCGGCGCGAGCAGGCCGAAGCCATTTTTGGTGTTGCTGGTGAAACGCAATTGCCCAAGGAAGACGTATCGGTCCTGTTTCAATGGAGCAGGGAATTCCTGGATTCGCGCAAAACGGAAATTGTCGAACTGTTTCGGGCCCGTGTCAGTTCCGGTGACGGGCGTCGCGGCGGTGGAAGAGACGGAGGAGGTGGAGGGGGAGGCCGTGGATTCGAATCGCGGCCGGATATGCTTTTCCTGATCCTGGGCAGAAACAATATCGATGCCGTTGTCAGCCTGATTCAGGAAGACGATATTTCCAGACTCAGCGATCAGCTGTCGCCGGAAGCGGTTGCGATCATTGACGCTCAGGGGAAAACATCGGACAAACAGAAACTGATCTATCGCTGGATCGTTACAGCCCTCGAAGCACTCATGAATCCGGAGGTGCCGCAGCGCGACCTGGAGGAGTTCTTCGATACGGAGATGACGAGCGAGCAACGAAAGCGTGTCGAAGCGATGACGCCGGAGTTCCGATTGCAGGCGATCCGTTCGTTTTATTTTAACAGGAATCGGCAGCGTTTGGCGCCAGGTCTTTTTCCGTCACCCAATGGGCCGGAATTCCGACCACCCCGAAGTCTCGTTCCGCAAGACGAAGTTCCACAATCGATCGACAAGTTCTAAAAGCCAAATTCAGGTTTCCTTGCCAATCGTTGCCGGAACGCCTGTAAAAACCGGCAATTCCTGGATCAAGGAACCAATCCGGGCAGCCATTCGTCTATAATCAGCGAAGATTGCCGGGGCGTTGTCGACGGGGAAATGTCGATAAGCTTTATCGGATGGAACGATCGCGCGCCGATCGAATGAGACGATTTCAGTCAGGAACAAGCTGCGATGTCGCAAACGACAATATCAGCCCCGCAACTATCGGGGCCCGCGCAACAACTGGACGACTACCTGCAACGGCAAATGCGCAAGGCGAGCACACAGGTTCGGCTGGTTGACTTATTCACATCGATTATGACATTACTTGCCGCGTTTCTCGGTGCGCTGTTTCTGGTGGCCTTGATCGATGCGTGGATATTTGAGCTTCGTCCCTGGATGCGATTGGCTGTACTTGGAACGGTCGTTGTCTCTGCACTTGCATATATTGTCGTCGTGGTAGTGCCATTATCGATTCGTCGAATCAATCCGGTGTATGCGGCCAAGGTCGTTGAGTCGGCCCGACCCGATATCAAGAACGGATTGATCAACTACTTGTTGCTTCGCAGTTATAGCTTGGAAGAAAAAGCCGTTTCCCAACGCGTGATCGAACTGGTCGGTTCACGGGCCGCCAACGATATTTCCGGACTGGAAGTTTCCGGAACCGTTGACAAGTCCAACACGATCCGAATCGCTCTGCTGCTAGTTGTGATTGTCACGCTACTTGGACTGTACAAGGTATTCTCACCCAAGGACCCGTTTCAGACGTTCGCCCGGGTCATCGCCCCGTTTGCCGATGTCGCCCGACCGGCGCGGGTCCGAATTTCTGATGTATTGCCTGGAAACACAACCGTTTATTTCGGACAGCCCATGCCAGTGTCCGCGCGAATCAGTGGTCGATTTGACCCCGACTCCGTTTATCTGGTTTATTCAACAACGGATGGCCAGGTTATTGACGAACGTGTTTCCATGCGACCTTCCGGGTCAGGAGACGGAACCTATGTTGTGCTTTTGAAGACCGATGATCGGGGAATCGGGCATTCGCTTAACTATCACATCGAAGCGGGAGACGGTGAATCGATTGAGTACACCCTGCTGCTTAAATCGACCCCAATGTTGTCGATCGACTCGATTACGTATCAACCACCCGAATATACGCGACTTCCCGAACAAACGGTCACGGGAACAAGCGATATCAGCGCGATCGAAGGAACACGAGTTACCCTCCGTTCTATTGCCAATACCGGATTGCAATCAGCCGCCGTCGAGTTGCTCCTGCAGCGACCCGACTCGCAATTTGATGTTGTGAATACGGTTTCCATGGAAATCGTGGAATCGAAACGGGCGGAATGCAAATTCCGTTTGCAACTGGATAACAAACGACAGGGTCAACGGTATTCCCACTACCGATTGAATTTGGTAACTGTCGAAGGCAAACAGGGTGAACCTTCAGCCCCTTGCCCGATTCGGGTCATTCCGGATCTGGCACCGGAAATTCAGGTTCTGGATCCGACCGATACGGAACTATCCGTGCCGATCAATTCAAAAATCCGGTTCGTCATTCGCGCTCAGGATGCCGATTTCGAATTGACGAAAATCAGCGTGGCCGGCGATTCATCCGTTTATCGTGTGTTCGAACAAGAGGTTCCACTCCCGCGCGACGCGGATCTGTCGGGGCAAATCAATACGCGATTTGATCTCTGGCCAAAAAAACTGAAAATGCGGGAAGGCGAAACCATCCTTGTTGCCTTTGCAGCGTTTGACAACCGCCGAATCGCCGCCAATGATGCGCCCGATCCCAATCGGACCCTGACGGCGAATTACGTTATCACGGTCACCGGAGCAATCGAGAACCCGCCCGCTGACAAACCAGAAGATAACGCTGAACAAGGGGACAACTCCAAATCTGAAAACGATTCCGATCCCAACGAAGACGGAACTTCGCCCAAATCCGATAAGGATGAAGGACCGAAGAGTGATCCTGATGAAAAATCGGGCAATAAAGGCGAAGACGAAGAAAAGCAAGGCGACAAGCAAAGCGACAAACAAGGCGACAAGCAAGACGACAAGCAAAGCGACAAACAAAGCGACAAACAGGGCGACAAGCAAGGCGACAAGCAAAACGACAAGCAAAACGACAAGCAAGGCGACAAGCAGTCGACCGATTCCACCGATTCAAGTGAAGCTGACAAGGACGGCAAGTCGGAGGGTGGCACACCCGATGAATCCAAATCCGATGAATCCAAAAACGGAGATGCCAAAAACGGAGATGCCAAAAACGGAAACGGGGAGAAATCGTCTTCCGACGGTAAGGGCGGATCCGATTCAAAACCGGCTGATGGTGGTGAAGGAGGCACCGATCCCGGCTCGAATTCGTCTGGCGAGTCCCCGACCGGTGGTAATGAATCATCAGCAAACAATGCCGATCCCGATGGCACCGAACAACCCGGGCAAAGTGGGAATAATAATCAACCAGGTAAACCGCTTGATGACGATGCGCACCCTGGCGATATCATCGAAAAAATAAACCAAATCAGGGAACAGAACGAGAAATCCGGGAAAACCCCGGAGCAACCTGAAGGTGGCGACAAGAGTGAATCGGATTCAACCGAAAAAGAATCGAATCAAGGTGACAAATCCAATAGTGGTTCGGGCAACGAGCAGACACAACAAAATCCTGATAAAGATAATCAGCCATCCAACGAAGGTTCCGCTTCGGACAGCGAGGATGCTGGCGAAAAAGGATCGAATGACAAGTCGCAGTCATCAGGCGGATCTGGCGACAAGTCGGAAGACGACAAAAAAGGATCGAGCGAAGGGGGAAACGAATCCGGCGAAAAACCATTGGAACAAGAACCCAATCCTGACGACAAATCAGGCGCAAACGGAGGCGATGATCAGAAACAGAAATCTTCGGGCTCGTCGGGTGCAAATGAAGAAAAGGGAAACCCCAAACAATCCGATCCATCCCAACCCACCGGCGATTCCAAAGGGAAGGATGGCGAGTTGGGCAAAGAGGATCAGGGCGATTCAGGCAATCCTGAATCAGGCGGTTCCAAACAGGGAGGCACGCAACCCGGTCAAGAAGGTTCGTCGAGTGGTGGTTCGCCAGAACCTGGAACCGAAACTGGCCAACAACCAGGAAGTGAGGACGGGCAGCCATCGAGCGAACCTGGCGACCAACCAGGTTCCGAGAGTAATGGAAAAGATTCACAACAACCAGGCAAATCCGGAAGTTCGCAAGGCGATCAGCCAGGCAACAGCACTTCATCGCAGCCCAGTGAGGGTCAATCAACCGACAGCAACAGTTCCGGAAATCAAGCGGGCGATCAACCCGGTGGTTCCGGTTCTGGTAACCAGCCGGGCGGCGGCAACCTGACCGGGCAGTCATCCAGTGGGAATAAACAAAATACACCGCAAACAAATTCTGCAAATGTGGCTGACGCGGCAAATCTGGAATACACCAAACGAGCAACGGATCTGGCTCTTGATTACCTGACACAACAACAGGTCAACCCGGACCCCGAATTACTTGAACAGTTGAACTGGACCGAGGACGAACTGCGTGATTTTGTAAAGCGCTGGAACGAACTCAAGCTGCGTGCTGA
This sequence comes from Pirellulaceae bacterium, assembly GCA_031414755.1. Taxonomy (GTDB): domain Bacteria; phylum Planctomycetota; class Planctomycetia; order Pirellulales; family Pirellulaceae; genus CAJQPP01. The sequence continues at coordinate 37,123 of JANNWJ010000031.1, forward strand.
AACGGGAGACGCCAGCCAGAAACAGGAATTCGACCAAATGTTGCGAAGTCTGGGTCTTGCGCCGAACAATGCCGAGGTTCAGCAAACACAAGTCCAACAGGACAAGCAGGACGGTTATCAGGAAGAAGGGCGCGTTTCCAACGCTCCATCCGGTTTCCGAGCCTTTGAAAAACGTCGTAACCGGGTGGATAAGGAACAGCCGCCAGGCTAAGTTTCGTGATTGGTAGTCCCGTCAGGAACGGAAGCATTTAGCTTGGGGCGTGAGCCCTAAATACCGAATCATTATTAATTTTAGCCGCGAAGCGGCGACAGATTGCGACGCCATTTGCCGGGGTAGACAATGCTTGAGCCATGGGGTTCGATCAAATGTTTCTGACCGTTTGCCATTGCTGCCGCCCCTGTCGGGGCTTTCGAATTGTCCTGAATTCTTATCCTGGGACTCACGTCCCAGGCTTTATGCGGTCACCCCAACCGGGGTTATATTCAGATTGTTTTTTCGTTGTGAACGGCTACCAAAAAACGCAGCTCGGGAAAATTGCTGGAACATCGTCGAGTGTTACGTCCAACAATCGAATTGACGTCATCGAAGCGCTTTGTTCGCATGAAAGAGTTTGAAGCTCGGTTCGTTTTGCCTTGTCGCCAATTCCGGAGGTTTCCACAAAATTCAGGAAGCGATTGTGGTCGATTCAAACAAACGCGAAATCTGGTGCGCTGTAATTTCGATAGTGGTCGCGTTGGGTCTGTTGTTTTGTTCCGGATTCAGGCAAATCGCCTGGGTGGGGTTGAGCCTGACGATCGTCGGTACGTTAGATTTTTTCTATTCCAAATGGACATGGGAGGGCTGGATTGCCAGTGAAGTCTACGGCGACGCCGGGGAGGAACTTTGGAATTTTCGCAGCTTCGTTATGATGGTCGGTGGTCCCTTGTTAATTCTTTATTCGATTCTGTTCACGTAAGGTGTCGCTTGGGTCCCGGTATTGTCTCGCAGGATTTGCTCAATCAACGAAAAGGCAACCGAAGAAAGGTGTTGAACAATCGACGGAGTTGCGTTGTTACGTATTGTTGAACCCGTTCCGGGTTCCCGGATGTTTGTCTCCCGGTTCCCTGAGTGCGCTGCGCGACCCCGGGCTTTGATGTTTTACCGCTTCGCAGTGACAGAGAAAGGCAAAAAGTTGGGGAGAAAGGTGCAAGGGAAGAAACGAGAGAAACGTGCCTCCCATATTTTGGGTCCAATCACGCCACCGAAATCTTCAACCCATCCGGTCAGTTGCAGCCATCGCGCGGCGTCAATGGGTGAGACCTTCCGACAGGAAGCATGGGGCTGGTCGGAAGACCAGCCCATAACCAGTTTCGACAGTATGGAGGATGCGCCGTGGAGGATGCGCCGTGGGAGGTGCGATCGTGATCCTTAAGTAAAAAGTACAAATTGAAACAATCGTAGGGTGCGCCGGTCAACATCACGAGTTTGGCGGACTCGAATTTCCAGGGTCATCGGGACTGACTTCGCCGGAATCTGCGGAAACGATCGGCGTTGCCTGTACACTAACGGGGAGAATGAGACTTGTTGACTCATTTGAGTTCGGGAAAAGGGAATCAGCCATTTGATCCGTTGCTGTGTCGGCGGACGCGGATTCCGATTTTCCCAGATAGATTTGAGGGCCGAACAAGCGACCGAACAGATAGAAAACGGCCGGAGTTACGATTTGGTCGATCAAGGTGGAACTCAATAGTCCACCGATTACGACGATCGCCAGTGGATGCAGTATTTCCTTGCCAGTTTGCCCGCCCCCCAGAGCAAGCGGGACGAGTCCCATGACGGTCGACAGTGCGGTCATCATCACTGGTGACAATCGTTCCAGACTGCCGCGAATGACCATTTGCTCGCTAAAAGATTCCCCTTCGTATTTCATCAAGTGCAAATAATGCGAGATCATCATGATCCCGTTGCGGCTGACGATTCCGATCAGCGTAATGAACCCGATCCAGTGGGCCAGTGACAATGTTGTGGCCGAGGCCCAAACCTGCGGCCATTGCCAAAACGGTACCGCCTGCAGTTGCGCCCAGTCGGGCCAGTTGATCAACATCAACGTCACCACCGCGCCGATGGCGGCCAGCGGCAGATTGACCACGAGTACTTGCGCGGCCGCCATCCACGAACCCAGGCACTTCCACAGCAAAATGAAGACAGCCAGCACGGCAAGGATGCTGAGGATCAACAAACGAAAGGCGGCTTGCTGTTGTGCTTCGAACTGGCCACCAATCTCCAGTCGCCATGAACCGGGCAGTGCGCGAAGTGCTTCTTCGATGGGGGCTATGGCTTGCTGGATTTCCGTCGCGACACTTCCCAGGTCACGATCGTGGACATTGCAGGAAATCGCGATTCGACGCTGCACGTTTTCGCGATTCAAAGTGTTGGGTCCGGTCGTGTCGAGCACTTCGGCGACCTGTCCCAGCGCGACCTTGCGTCCCGACGGCGTATCCAGAATCGTCTGGTTGATTACAGCCGGATTACTTCGCGATTCTTCATCGTACCAAACGACGAGACCGTACCAGCGTTCATCGTCCAGCAGTTCGGAAACGACGCGGCCCTTGTAAGCGGTTTCCAGGAGCTGCGCGACTTCACCCGGCGTCAATCCGTATCGGGCGGCTTCTTCCCGTTTGACACGCAAACGAACCTGGGATATTTCAACCTGCGGCTCGATTTGCAAATCGACTACGCCCCGAATCTGGCTCATTTTTGTCTGAATGTCGTGAGCTGCGTTGCGTAACTCGCGAAGGTCCGAACCAAAAACTTTTACAGCGATTTGCGCCCGGACGCCGGACATGATGTGGTCGAGTCGATGTGAAATGGGTTGGCCGATATTGATTTTGATATTGGGCAAATTCGTAATGCGATCGCGAATGTCGGTCATCGCCTCTTCGCGGGGACGCCCCACTCGATTGATGCCCAACCCGTGCAGCCCCGGAATGGCGCGAACGAGCGCCGCACCCCAACCCGGTTTCAGTTGTTCGTGTTCCGCCAGTCGCACATCGATCTCGGACGAGTTAACTCCTTCCGCGTGTTCATCCAGTTCCGCGCGGCCTGTACGTCGGGAAACGGATAACACTTCCGGAACTTCGAGAATCAGTGCTTCGGCCCGCCGTGCAATTCGGTTGCTTTCTTCCAGACTGGTTCCGGGTTCGGTTTGCACATTGATCGTCAATGTTCCTTCGTTGAACGGTGGGAGGAACTCGGAACCCATGTTCAGAACCAACCAGTTGCAGACCACGGCCGCCAAAACGGTCACGCCGAGAATTGGCCACGGACGGCGCAACGTGATATGTAGCAACTTGCTATCGATCCGTTTGAGGACCCGAACGACATAGGAATCACTTTTGTGACTCATAAAGCTCGCATTTGGCAACAGGAACGAGGCCATCACCGGGGTCACCGTCAACGAGACGATCAACGAACAAACGAGTGTCGTCAGGTAGGCAATCCCGAGCGGGGCAAACATTCGCCCTTCCAGACCCGACAATGAAAACAATGGAACAACGACGACCACGACAATCATCGTGGCGTACACAATGGAATTGCGAACTTCGCAAGAGGCCTTGTAAATCACCTTTAACGGGTTGTCGGGTCGATCCTTGAGCCGGTTTTCCTTGAGCCGCCGATAAATATTTTCGATGTCGACAATGGAATCGTCGACCAACTCGCCGATGGCGACTGCCAATCCGCCGAGGGTCATCGTGTTAATCGAAATTCCAAAAAAGGAAAACACCAGCGCCGTCATCAACAAGGACAACGGGATAGCCGTCAACGTGATTGTGCTGGTCCGAAAATTCCACAGAAAGATAAAAAGGACAACGATCACCCAAACGGTGCCATCGCGGATGGCTTCAATAACGTTGTCAACCGCAGCGCTGATAAAGTCAGCCTGTTTGAAGATCTTTCGTTCGATGACAACGTCTGGCGGCATCTCCTGTTGCAAATCCTGCAGCACCTGGTCGACGAGCGGATCGAGTACCAGCGTGTTGACGTCCGGTTGCTTTTGAACGGTCATGATGACTGCCGGTCCGCCAACGGTCTTTCCGTCTTGTTTGATATAGACGCTGCCATCGCCGCGTTTGTTGGGCCCGCCCAGGCGAACGTCGGCAACGTCACGAATCAAGACAGGTCGCGGATCGCGCCACTCAACCACGGTGTTGCCAATCTCTTCCAGCGAAAGGGTTTGGCCGTTGATTCGAATCAGTGATTCGGTTGGCGAGCGGACCATGACTCCGCCACTGGCAATTACGTTGGCTTTTTCGGCTGCCGCAGTCAATTCCAGTAGTGAGACATCCTGAGCAGCAAGTCGAGCGGGTGAAGTGATGATCTGAAACTGTTTGAGCGTCCCTCCCATTACGGTGACTTGCGAGACTCCTTCGATTGCCAACAAGCGGTTTCGGATCGTGAATTCGGCGAGCGTGCGCAAATCCATCGACACTTGTTCCTGCTGTTCGGCGGTTTCAGGTTCAATCGTGGAACGAATGCCCAACAACATGATCTCGCCCATGATCGAGGAAATGGGAGCCATGACCGGATTGGAATCGCGGGGCAATCGCTGTTTGGCCAATTGCAGTTTTTCGGCGACAACTTGCCGGTCCTTGTAGATATCGGTCCCCCATTCGAACTCGACCCAAACGACCGAGAGTCCGATTCCCGATGCCGATCGAACGCGCTGAACACCCGTGGCTCCGTTGAGCAGAAATTCGATCTGCCGCGTGACGAGCACTTCGACTTCTTCCGGCGCGAGTCCGGCTGCTTCCGTCAATACGGTGACCGTTGGCCGGTTCAGATCAGGAAAGACATCGACGGGCATTTCCCGGAGTTGAATAGCTCCGTACACAACCATGACCATGGCGACGACAAGGACAAGGAATCGATTCTGCAGCGAAACGCCAATGATTTTGTTGAGCACCTGATTTCCTATCGGAGAGAGGCGTAAGCGGATTGCAAATCTGAAACGCCCCACGTGGCGATTTTTTCACCGTCAGAAAGACCGGATGTGATTTCTACAAAGCGATCGTCCGAACGCCCCGTTTGTATAAGGCGGCGTTCGAACTTTCCGTCATCTGATTGGACAAATACGAACTGGCCACTGGATTCGCCAACAATCGATTCACGGGAAACTGCCAATGTTGGCTGACTGGTCACCGGGATCATGTTGATTCGCACCATCATGTCGTGCTGCAGGGAAAACGACGGACTTTCGCTGAATTCCAGCCAGACACTCAGAGTTCTGTTGGTGCTGTCGAGTCCCTGACCACTGCGAACGACTACGGCTTGACCAACGAAATCCGGTGCGGCAACCAGGCGAACGCGCGCTGTCTGTTCCATTCGCACCTGAGTCAATTCGCGTTCCGAAACAAAGCCACGAATTCGCGCCTGAGCAGGATCGTGCACTTCCATGATCGTTTCTCCTTCGGCGACAAATTGCCCAATCACCTTGTCGAAATGCACGACGAAGCCGTCAATGGTCGTGCGCAAGGGGAGGCTATGAACAAACTTCTTCCCGGTAACCAACGCCTCGATTTGATCGGGACCAAGGCCGACCGATTCCAGCGTTCGTTTCAAATTGTCGCGCAAGTTCTGTTTGGAACGCAACAGACTCTCTGTTTCCCAGCGCTGACGTTGCGAGATAGCCTGTGTGCCTCGTGCTGCCTCCCAACGCTCCAGTGTCGTTTCCAGGTTGGCAACGTCGTTTTGCGCCGATACAAATTGCAATTGCAAGTCCTGAAACTCCAGACTCGCCAACTCGCAAATCACGTCGCCCTTGTGCACATACTGGCCGCGCGATACGAGGACTGTTTCAATCGTGCCTGCCAATTGCGAGGAAACGCTATCTCGACCGGCTGCCGCCAACTCGATCAACCCGTCAATTGCAAATCCATCGCCGACAATTTGCGAGCCGACCCGTTCCGTTCGCAATCCAATGTTGGTTGCCGCCTCCTGGCTCAACCGTAGAACACCCTGCACAAAGAAATTGAAAAGTTGGTGAGTCCCGACGGTGACCACCCGATCACCGGGAAACACCTGCTCCGCCCGAAACTGAACGATGCCCGCCGATTGCCGAACGACAACGACATTTCGTTTTATGAATTGCGATGCTTTGGCTGTCGCTTCCTCCTGCACCAGCACAAAACGCTCGGCACCGTCGCGGGCCAGCGCGGCTTCGGGTACGGTAAGCAATTTCTCGGGGGCAGCGATTATCACCTGGGCCTGGCCAAACATCCCGGGCAGCAATCGAACGGGTTGACCTGCCGGATTTTCCAGGTCGATCCAGGCTGTACCCAGGTGCGTGACCGGATCGAGGTAGATTTCCTTGACCTTGATCTCGCCGCGAAATGTTTCGCCCGGGTAGGCTGGTAACGTGATTTCGACAGACTGGCCTGCCGACACGCGCTGCAGGTCCTGCTCCAGGATTTCGATCTTGCCCCACACGGAGGACAAATCAACGACTTCAAACAAGTGCCCGGCCGGATCGACGACTTTTCCTATCGACAAATCGCTGTGATACGCAGTGCCGTTGATCGGGCTGCGGATTTGCAATGTGGCAAGCAATTGCGCGTTACCACCGAGCGCCAGTTTCTCAATTTGCTCGGCCGACAAACCAAGGTTCAATAGTTTGATCCTCGCGGTTTCCATGGCATTGACGTTTTCGCGATGCGTCGAATCGGCATCCTGCAACTTTGATCCAGCAACGACGCTTTCTCCGATCGATTGAAAGTGCTCGACAAGCTGCGCCGACAACAACAAGGCGTTTTGTGCATTGATCAACTCCAGTTGCACTTGTTGCAACTCCGGACTGTCCATGTCCGCCAACGGTTGACCCTTCTCTACGTAATCGCCCGGCTGTATGTAGAGTCGAGTTATCCTGCCAGGAATTTGTGCAGCGATGTAGGCGTGCTGTTGCCAGGGTGATACCAGTCTGGCGTAGGCCAACACCCGCACTTCGCCAGATTCAAGCGATACTTCGGCAGTCTCGACTCCGAGAGCATCACGCGCGGGTTGAGTAAGCAACACGGATCCGCGCTGAACGTCGACTTCCACTCCTTTCGATGGCAAAGGGGCGTGGCCTTCGTGTGCCCGAACCTGAAATGGTGTTAACGCAATCGCAAGGAACAAACAAACCCTCTTCAATGAACCTGATCGCTTGCCAGACGGCTGCTGAACAGACATGGTTGACTCCCGTTTCGTGATTCAGAATTTTCCGGTTATTGCTTGATGTAGTCCTCGGGAGCCTTGACGCTTTCGGGATTCGTTTTTGCCAACATCACGAACTCGTCGACGCAAGGGGGGCAACAGAAGTCATACGACTTGCCAGCGATAATCCACGTGCATTCGGGGTTGGATTTCGTCATTGTGACCGGGCAGATCTTGTCACCCGCTTTCGGATTCATATCATGGGCCGACATGAAACCGGCAAACTTTTGCGACGCCGTCACATTTCCGTTGGCTTCGATATCCGCTTGCGTGTAGAGACCGCCCGGCGTGAGATACAGATCCTTTTCTTCCTGACTCGTTACCTTGACCGGCATCGCAGCATCGCCATGGGCCGGCACGACTGAATTAAAACCGAGTCGAAACCGGTCATTGCCGATGCGAATAACAGGAATCGTTACCTCGACTGGTACACCCCAAAGCGGTTCAGGCAACGTCCCGGTGAACCGTGATGTTTTGCCGGTTGAGTCGCCTTGTTGTGGAGCGGGTTTCAATTCCATGGGTGTTGCTTCGGCGCTGCTCGATGATTTGACGTATGCCGTCAAGTCCTGATTTTCCACTTCATTGATTCTCGATTCGTCGGCACCGAGCATGTAAAGGCTGATCGCGCCCTCTTTTTCAAAAATTGCTTCGGCGTGATAGCTGTCGCGGCCGATGGAGACGATGAATCCGCCGTGCGCGCCCGGAATATGCCCGTGCATTTCTTCGCTGGCCTTCCTTTGATCGGTGGGCGTTGTCGAATCAACGGCTGCTGATTGCTGATTGGATGAAGCAGAATTGTCACGGTTGGCAGCCTTGTTCATCGGGGTCTTGGCGCAGCCGTTCAAATGCAGAAATGCGCTGCACAGCAGCATTACGATCACAATATTGGAAAAAATGGTATTTCGGTTCACTGGGATACTCCTTTAAAGGAACTTGGGGTCTGGGTACTTGATTATTCAATGGGCGTATCACCCGCCGTGCTTGCCCAGGAATTGTCGCACTTGCGATGCGTTGATTTTTGGGTTAACCGTTTTGGCGCTAGCGACGGGTCCGTCACAAAAAACCGGTGCTAGCGCTCGAACGGCTCAGAAAGAAAGCGCAATGATCCCGTGAATTGCGCACGAAAATACTTCGTTATGCGCGCAGCATCATTGTGCAATGGTGTCTCAACACCGGAATCGTTCCAGAAGGACGCAGGTTTGCAGCGCCGAACGGCAAGGAAGAAAGCCGACCGGATTACAACGGGCCGTCACTTGCGAAATTTCATCGCTGCAAGTCCCGGCGACAAACATCGTGCCAAACAACAAGGAATGGTCTGGCGATGTTGCCGGAGGCAGGGTATCCGGCAGACGCGGAACATGATCCTCAACGGAACACGGGCACCCGCCAATGCATTTGCAAGTCGTCGAATCCGTGCCACCACAACACGTTTTGTGCGAAGCATTTTCACGGACGAATTCGCCTGCACACCTGCAGTGATTGAATCGTAGTGCAAGTGGCTGCAAACAAATCACCAGGACCAGCCAGTTCGGCAGCCAGTGCATCGTATTTCGATTGGAATGCAGTGAAAACATCGTCATTGCGCGGAGATTTAAAACAGACGAACCTGAATAAGCCAGTGGATCGATATCCGATTATAACCTTTCCTTTGAAACGGGCATTGGCCAATTTACGATTATTAGCCAACTTTACTAATCGTTTTTATCGTTTGGTTCGGGATCTGCCACTATTGACTAATAACTGAGATCACAAGTTATCTGATCGCGACAAGCCTTTTCTTCTTGACGACACTGGTGTTCACGCATCGATAGGGCAGCTAATGACCCGAGTCGCGGTGGTCAATCTGTAGCTGAACGAGTCGATCGAATGTTGCAATCAAGCCCCGCAGTCCGGGTGTTTCCGGCTCGATAATCGACAGGGCCTGGACGAGTGATTCAATGGTCGACAGGTAGCCGGCGCGGGGTTGGCGGCGAATGCGATAGCGACTGGGAGAAGCAGGGTTGATGACAAGGTGCGGCAAGTTGTGCAGGAACGTGTTGGACTCGTAAAGGCACTTTGCCTGGCACCACGTTCCGTCCAGGACGATCAGGTGATCGGGAAAGTCGACTGGTTTCAAAGTTTCAATTGAATGGGCGCGATGGCTGGGATAGAGCAGGCCGATGTTTGGTAGTAACTCAAAATCAACGGCAAGTTGACGGTGTCGTTCGGCGACGACGATTTTCGATTTCTGCAAACCGAGTCGTGCGATGCGGGCCGTGCCAATCGGATGCATCCGTTCACGATGGTGCTGGATGACGATCACTCCGGTCCGGTTGCGGACTACGGCGATCTGATCGCAAATGCAAACGGATTGGGCGCGAAGACATCGATAACAGAATTCCCGAGGAACAAAACCCTCCGGAACCGGTAATGACTTGCGGCGAAGATAATCGTCAGGCGTACAGGAATCAGCGGTTGTCATGCAACCAGATTAAACGCACATCCATTCGACTGTCTACCCTTGACCCTCAAGGCTTCATTACCCTTTTTCAGAGCATTGCTTTTTGTAAGCGGCGTAGTCCAGCAAATTGGCCAGCGAATTGCGGCTTGAGAGTTTCACTTTCGCAATCCAGCCTTTGCCAAAAGCATCGGCTCCCAAAGTTTCGAGATTGTCAGGCAAGCTGTTGTTGACTTCGATGACTTCGCCATCGACGGGACTGTACAACGGACTGACCGCCTTGACCGATTCGACTTCTCCGAACTCTTCACCAGCCGTCAACGTCGCGCCGACCTCAGGGAGTTCCATGTAAACAAGATCGGTGAGTTGCTCGACCGCGAAATCGGTGATTCCGATCGTGGCAATACCGTTGGCGCCAACATGGGCCCATTCATGCGAAGCGGCGTAAAGCAGTTCTTCCTGATTCATGTTTGCTCTCCGGTTATTTTGAATGCACGACTCGTTGTAGCGTCGTTGAGTTGGTGAAATTTAAACTTGATTGAACTTGATTTTGCCTTACGGTCGTTTGTAGAACGGCAATTCGCAAACGGTGGCGGGCAGGCGTTTTCCACGCACATCCATTTCAAGTTGCTGGCCGACTGCAGAAAAACCGGAATCAACATACCCCATGGCAATCGGTTTCTGCAACGTCGGAGAAAACGTACCACTGGTAACTTCGCCGACAAGTCTTTCACCATCGTAAATCAAACTGTGTTCACGAGCAGCACGTTTGCCTTCCATCGCCAGTCCAATACGGCGTCGAAGCGCGGTGACCTTGCGGGCATTGGCAATCGCATCGCGTCCCGGAAAATCCCGGTCTTTCAAGTTGATTGCGAAATCGACATCGGACATTGCCGGGTTGATATCTTCGGTAAATTCATGGCCGTACAGTGGCATCGCTGCTTCGAGGCGCAAAGTATCGCGAGCGGCAAGACCCACAGCACTTCCGCCACCTGGCGATGCTGCTTTTAAAATTGTGGTCCAGATCTCGACGGCACCTGCCGCATCCACAGTCACTTCGCAACCATCTTCGCCTGTGTACCCGGTGCGACTCACGATAGCGGGAACGCCACAAACGGTCGTCATCATTCCGTGATAGTACTTGAGCGTTGATGGCGCAATGCCACACAGCGGATCGACGGCGGCAAGGGCTTTGGGGCCCTGAACAGCGATCATGGCAGTATGCGTTGTCCGATCCTCGAAACCGAACTTTTCAAGATCGCCATGTTGCATCAGCCATCCCAGGATCTTTTCGCGGTTGCTGGCGTTAACGACCATGAAACAGAACGGTTTCCCGTCGAGGTCTTGCAAGTGATAAACGAGGACATCGTCAAGTACTCCCCCATCCTCGCGCGTCATCAACGAGTAACGGATCTTGCCAGTTTCCATGGGCCAGACCCGGCGTGAAGTCAACGAATCAATAAAACCGCATGCCTCGGGATCAGCAAACCAAAATCGCCCCATGTGCGAAACGTCGAACATTCCAACCGCCGTTCGCGTGGCATGGTGTTCGTCCATGATCGATGTGTATTGAACGGGCATCGACCAGCCGGCAAAGTCCACCATGCGCCCGCCATGGGTAGCATGCCAATCATGAAGGGGCGTTTTTAATAACTCGGACGTGGTACTCATTGGCAAAGTCCTGTGATGATTCAAGTTTACCCGATTGTCGATTTTATCACACCGAACAAAGGTCGGCGATTATGGCAGTGCTGTCAACCGTTTCCCCTTAAGCCCAGTTTATCGCGGTGCATTGTTTTCAACAGCCCCGCACAAATCGCGACAAGTAGCGGCTCATCCGCTGCTTATTGCCGGGACCAAAACCGTCGATTGCTTTTGGACTAGAATGTACTTGTGCCTGATCAACGGAATTGCGGGAGGAAATCGATGAACAAACATGACAAACTTGTAACGCTTGTAAGGATGAATGACGAGATGTCGGCATCCATCATCGTTTCCGCGCTCACGGAATCAGGAATCGCCGCGATGATGACTGGAGGCGCAGTTGCCGGCTTTCGTGCAGAGGCCCCCGGCTATGTCAATGTCGTCATTAGTGAAAAGGACCTGGCAACGGCTTTAAAGATCCTGAATTCGATGGAGTTCGAGGACGAAATTGACTGGTCCAGGATCGATGTTGGTCAACCACTGGATTAATGCAACGCCGAACATGAAAGTAATGCAACAACCCAAATTGCATCCGATCGAGGCCTTTGAACTTCAAGCGCGGCGGGAACGGATATTTCTCGATTTGGCCGGTTTTTTCCTTGGCATACGGGCGATCCTGAACATCCCTGGAATTAGTCGTTTTATGGCTTTGCTCAGTTTTGTGATCGCAATTTTCTATACGATTCCGTTTTACATTTGCAACCACTGGATGAAAGTGAATTTGCGGTTCGACCCGGTCACCGAAACGGATTTGTACAAAAAAGTAACAGCCCGAGCGACTGGTGGTCAATCGCCTACGGGCGGATGTTAAATCGCGGGTTTCGGCTGCGAATCAGTTCCGACTCGTACGCGCGGCGAACCCTTATCTCATTGATCCGTGAGTCGGCGTCAAAAATGTGAATCTCGACGAGTATTTCTTCGCCCCCTTGTTCAGCCAGGTATTTCGCCAGAGCGGCGCGATCGGACTCCGTTAAATGTTGCTTGAGTCGTTCGCGCAGGTTGACGGCCTCGCCAATGTACAAATAACCAGTCGAATCACGAAAGATGTAAATGCCAGGCGATTCGGGAATCTGATCAGGGTTCGCTGCCAATACTGCGGCTTTGGTTTCGGTTACAACGCGCCCCCAATCGGCGATTCGGGTAATCAACTCCGGACGCAGCTTGCGGGTTTTGCGCAGCTGAAACGCCGCCTTGCGCGCGAGATAAGAGTCCACGTTGGCATCGATCGCCCGGGCTGCCGCGTCAAATTCGTCGCGCAATTCCGGATCGCACATAATGCGATCGATCGATGTTCCGTATTTGTCGATCAACATCCGTGCGCACATCTCGCCAAATGGTCGGACATCATCGACAGATCGCGGTTCGCGTCTGGTTGCTTTGGCATGGAGGCCTCCGGCTTTTCGCAGGTTCATCAATGTCCAGTTAAGCTCTGGAGGCGAGGCGTCGTGAATCGATTTTTGGCATTCGGCAATGAACCGATCGTTCAGTTCCACTTGCAAGATTACTTCGTCGCTGCTCCAGCCATCGTGCGTTGCTTCAAAAGCGTCGATAACGACTTGTTTCTGCTTGTCGCTTGCCTGTTGGTCCAATTCCACCTGGCCAGCGCATATCGAATAACTTGCCAGGAGTACCATGCATGTGACAACTGGTATTCTCATGATTGGGTCATTGACAGGGTCCTGGGAAAAAGTAGACAAGCATTGTCGAATCAGCCATTTGGGTTTCATGCAACGGATTCGCTGCACGGCAAACTGCTCCCAGTTTACCTGCACTTCCCGATGAATGTTAATCACGGCAACCCGCAACGGTTAGACCGCGGGTACAGGCCAAAAATTACCGCGCGGTTTATTTATACGGCAATTTGACTAGAATGAGCGATTGCCAGGGCTCATGCCGCAAAACGTCCAGCCCCAGTCCCTTTTTCGGAATTCGAAATGCTTCAAACTGACACTGAAAAAGAAATCACAACGCCAGGGGAGCCCGCCGCCAACGCCGACAACGATGCCGTGGCGATGATCCTGAAACAAGCGGGCAAGAGCGCTGACGAAATCGCGGCCTTGTCAACGCTGGACGAAGCCGATCGCTCAGCCGAGACCCAGTTCTCCGGATTAGCGCCGACGCTCGAATCGCTTTTTGGAAGAGGCAAAGTGGCCGAATTCTATGCCGGCAAATTCAGCCCGGCTGCTGAAGTAGCCCGTGTCATGGCGGAGTGCATGGCGTTCCTGTTAGAGCGAAAAAAAGCGGACACGCTTTGCGACAACGTCAAAATGCTTTTTCATGACGACGTCATAAGCGGATTGGCCGAGCGCGGTTTTTTCGGTTTGGCTATTCCTCAAAAGTATGGGGGCAGCGGCGCGAAGCTCGGTGACCTGGGCCCGCTGCTCCGGGCATTAACGTTTATTCATCCTGACCTGGCTGTAATGTTCGAAGTCCATAATTTCCTGGGCCCGGTCACGCCGATCATCGACTTCGGTACGGAAAAACAAAAAGAGTATTACCTGCCGAGAATGGCACGGGGTGAGTTGCTCGGTTCATTCGCCCTGACCGAGCCGGGGGTTGGTGCGGATCCCAGTCGCTTGTCGATGTCAGCGCGGCGCGATGGAGAACAGTACATTCTCAATGGAGTCAAATGGCCAATTACCAACGTGATCTATGGCGGCGTTTGCATACTTGTTGTGAAGCTGCTCGGGCACAACGAACTGAAACCGGGACGCGATTCGGGTATGATCGTTTACGAAGTCCCGCCGACGGACACGGAACATTTCCGCATGGTCCGCAATGATCTGACGGCATTTGATTATTTGTGGAATGCCCGTTTTCGATTGATTGATTGCCCTGTTCCCGCAGGAACATTGCTTGGTCCACCCGGCAAAGGACTTGCCCAGGCCTTTAGTTCACTTGCCAAAGGTCGTGGTGGCATCGGCGTCAATAGTGCGGCCAAGACGTTCAAGTGCCTGGCACAAATTATTCTTGATCCGGAAACGAACGCCGATTCGAAGACCACATCTTCCTCGGTACAAAACAAGACGGGTGAACCAAGCGGAGGTGGCTGGACGTCGTTCCGCAGCACGTTTGGAAAACCGATCGGTTGTGCCCCCCGGATTCAGACATGGGTTGGCCGTGCTGCTTGTCATGGCCTGGCGGGACGCGTTTTGGGCGATCTTTGTTTTCGACTTGCCGCCAACGGAGTGCGCGATGAAACGCAAGGCATGGTGGCCAAGGTCTATGCCACCAAATGCCTGTTGCAAACGGCGATCAATTGCTACCAGATACAAGGTGGCCGTTCGGTTCACACCGACGAACGACGAAAGTACACACGCATTGCGGCGCGGCTGTCGGGAAACAAGGCGCTTGGAACCATGCCCGAAAATCCGATTGAAAACTTCATCGGCGAAAACATGCACGAATTCACGATTGCCACGGTCTACGAAGGACCCAATCCAGTACTGGCTGATGTCGGCGCTCCAAACGCGATGACTCGAAACATTCGGGCAGAATTTCTGGAACCGATTGGTGTTGCCGAAGTCGCGGGCAAGTCGGGGTTGGGGGCGAAAGCCGGTTTTGGAATGTACATCGCACGGCGTGTTATCGGTTCATTCAATCCGTGGACTGGTTCGTTTGCCGGTGTCCATGATTTGTTCCCTGAAAAGAAAATGTACGCCCGGCGAGCAATGAAGCGACATCGCGTTCTGGGCCGCAGGATCCTGATGATTATTGCCCGTTATCAAAAGTCCTTTATGGATCAAAGTTACCTTCTGGGTGACGAAGGGGGTATCTTCGACCAACTTTGTCACTCGATGGCTTCGCTGTGTTTCGTCCTGTCGCTTGATAAACCGCACCCCGAATATTTGAAAGTTGCTGCGGCACTCGATCTGGAATCGCGGTTGAAGATGAAGGGGCGGGATTCTTCACCCGAACTGCAACACGCCTGGGCGGACGTTGGGAGATTAATGATGGATCGCAACTCGCAACTTCACCGCGACCTGATTGCCGATATCGAAGTGACCGATATCCCGCTCGATCCACGATTCGTTGAGCGGTTTATTTAACGTGAGTCAGGATATGACCCGATCTGTTTCGCACCGATACCAGGACCCGCTGGATGTGATCTGGTTGCATGCTGCAAAGCTTGCCGGCATTCGGGTCGAACGCGATGCGGAAGTCAACGCGGCCTGGGATGGTGTCCGCCTGTTGAGAATCGGAACGGCCGAGTTACTCGATGCCGACGACAGTCTGGCCCAAATGATATTGCATGAAATGTGCCATGCGATGGTTGCGGGCCATGATGGATTCGCTCGCGAAGATTGGGGGCTCGCATACGATGAACCCGATCATGTCCATTTCGAGCATGCCGCTTTACGACTACAAGCAGCGCTGGCCGACCGCTTTGGGCTTCGTCAATTTTTGGCATCGACGACGGATTTTCGCGAGTACTTTGATCGGCTGCCCGAATCAACGCTGGATATCCATGATGATCCGGCCATTGCTATGGCGCAGCGCGGAATGGAGCTTGCTCGTCACAACGGATGGCTGGCGATAATCGATTCCGCTCTGGCAGCTACGCGCGCAATTGCCGAAATTGTTTCCGATAAAGTCGAAGCCGATTCGCTGTGGGTGACAACTCAAAATGTCGATGATGACGTGACAGGAAAATCATGGCAGGCGACACGCTAAGTCGCTTGCTGAACAACGCTCACTTGATACGGTATTTCAATTCGGCAAGTAACTTTCGGATGCGGGCTTCGTGGTTACCCTGGACTTCAATCGTGGAGTCCTTGACAGTTCCACCGGCACCCATGGCGTTTTTCAACTTCACCAGCAACTCTTCAAGCTGCTCGTTGGCATCCGACAAATCGCGAATGACCGTGACCACCTTTCCCTTTTTCCGTTTCTCAACGGCGACACGGGCAATTTGTTTTTCCGGTGCCTTGGTCGGCTCACGAGATACAGGCAACGGCGGGCAATTGCACAATACTTCGGCTAACCCGCAACGATCACACGTGGGCGGCGCATCCCATTGGGTACCAGCAAACAATCTCATGGGCCAATAGCCAAGCTGCAGGATTTCGGACTCAACGACTCTTCTGAATTGCGGAGCGTTATTTGAATTCGACGTCGCCAATGCCTGATTCGGAATGGTTGCGAATTTCCGGATTGCCAAAGACAATAATATCTCCAATGCCGCTCACTTTGGCATCGACCGATTTGCTGGCAAACACATTCGCGCCGCCCGTACCGGACACGGAAACGATAACGTTTTCGGTCTTGAGGTCCACGAGATTCGCGTCGCCAACGCCGGAAACGCTTACATCGACATTGGTTACTGTTCCGGTGGCTTTAATGCTCCCCACTCCACTCATACGCAGCTTCAATGATTCACCTGCGGCATCAACAATCTTGATGTCGCCCACACCGGAAACGCTTGCTTCATTCAATGTCGGCACGGTGATCTCGACTTTAAGACCGAGACTTGTCGAAATGGCTTGCTTCGTAGAAATAACGAGTAGATTGTTCTTGACGGTCGTTTCGACATATTCCATTAGATTCGCGTCGATTGTAACGGAGACGGACTTTGGCTTGCCCACTGTAATCGTCACCGAGGCAACTCCCGATGCCTGAACGGCCTCAAAGTCGTCGACTTCCCGTGATTCGGTTAACGCAATCCCGTTGCCCTTAATACCGATACTGCAACCGGCCAAAAGGGTGAAGAGAAGCGCGACGGGCAGACAGCGGGCGCTCGCCGAAGTTATCGAAAACGGACTTGGTGAAATGCTCATAGGTAAAAACGCCTTTATCAGGTCTTGATTGCCTTGATCGGGTCTGTCGCCTCGACGGACACCGTGAATCAGCGATGCTGTTCGCCCGGCAGGCAGCGGCCTTTTGAAAAATTACCGTATTTTTCTGGATTTCCAGCCGATCCCGGACAAAGTTCCTGAATATTTTCTGACACCCGATCAAAATTTGTGTCGCAATTCCAGCCTGACACCATGTACGTCTGGTACTTCACGCAAGACACCGTACATACCGTCGGCGCGGAGAATCCATGAGTTACTCAATGGGATTTGATATCTTATTCCGGTGCCATATTGATCTGCCGTGGCGTTGCGACTAGCCGGATTTCCCAATGTTTGCAGCGCGGCAACCTCCAAAACCAATTGCTGGTCAAAATTGTCCGACAGAATATTAAGGCCCACGGCACCTCCCCAAGTGTCGTTTGCCGTCGGATCCAGCGTTGGATAGTTCGTCATCCCGTCGCTTTCAAATAATATCCCGGTATTTCGCAGCACTCCCCCTGCGTCAAGTGATCGGGCGGCTGACTGCGGTCGATCGAATCCGGCAAAAAGGTTGAAATAGGGAACGAACGTCGATGGCCGCGACGTGATCAACGAGTTCTCGATCAGAAACAGAACACCATCTGCCGTGTTCGGTCCTCCAATCGTTGATTGACCGGCATTGGTGATCACCCGGAACGAATTGGAAATGAAGCGACCGTAGCGGCGCGACCAGGCGAAACCGATATTGTGATAACTTCGATCAAGAATTCGATTTCGGTCCTCGATAAAGGCATAATCGAGTTCGAAATAGCCCCCCATGGATTCAATGAAATTTGCGACTCCGTACAGGCGTGCAACATCATTGTCACCTGGAAACGCGTCACTGTTGATGTTGTCGAACGCGGCAAAGACAGTGGTATCCATATTGGAGATATCCAGTCGCGCGCTGTTTCGCGCCGGAATCGTCACGGCCGCACCCAATAGCGCATCGTCCATCCAGACGCCGTTTTGAAATAGCATGGGCATCACTCCCACAGCAAATGGCAAGTCGAATGGCAGTGTCTGATCCAACGCGCCACCAGCGATCGCGCCAAGGTCCCCCTCGAACATTCCGAATTCAATATCGGCATCGAATTCCTCTACGAACCGGTCTTCGTCCATCAACCAGCACGTGTTACTCCCGCCGTCGTCCAGCGGCGCTATAAATGCCGTGAAGCGTTCTGTGGCGGTCAGCCGCAGATCGAAATTCAGATTCCATTCGAACGCCATTTGACTGGTGATGTCGTCGCCAAAGTCGTTACTGGCATACGCCATTCGATAATCGCCATAAACGATAAACTGGGGCGACATCAGGTTGTGGCTTCCGGACAAGGTCGAACCGGGAGCCAACTGACCGAGCTGATACCAGGGCCGACCCAATTCGATCAGGGGGCGCTGGTTTGCAAACAGCGTTTTTCCCTCGTAAATCCCGATTTCGCCAATCGAATCACAAGACTCAACCGGATCGATGGGAGTCGGGGAAAAATCGTCAGCCGATGCCGGAACCGCCATCGCACAAGGATCGGATTGAACGGGCCCCTGGTCAAAGTGCCCGTTGATCGCGGGCTGCGCAGCTAGTGTAAATTCTGAAGTGCCAGTCGTTTGACTGGATGCAGGCTGTGTCTCCTTGTTCGCGGAACCAGTCGATGTCGACCCCCACACAACGCCCCCTTGCGTTGTTGATTTTTCGCTGGAAGGGACCGAACCGGTAGTTTGTTGACTGGTTTGTGCCCGGAGCGTGGTTGCCTGGCTACTCAACAAAAGCGCAATCGCGACCGCAATCACCGAATCGGATCGGCACGATTTCAATCGAATCGGCGACTTGTTGTTTACTTCCGAAGGCAACGATATCTCCGTCAGTTTTGGTTAAGCAGCGAACTAATGATTCTTGGATGCGCCTGGAAACAGGGTAATTACTGGACTTCGAAAACGACCGATTGAACATGAATGTCGACGATCCCTTCGTTCATCATCCGAATCATTTCCGGTGTCGATTTGACAAATTTCATAAAATAGATGGGTTCGGCGCGACTTCGCATACGTACACTCAACCGCCATGTGCCTGGGTTTTGTATCAAGTTCGCGGGAATGACGTATTTGGCCTTGCGCGATCCGAGCGGCGGAATCGAATGAGCTTCCATTCGAATGGCTGGCGGATGGTTCAGAACCGTGACGGGCTGCGGGGCAGGGCGAATAAAAGGTAACTGATCAATATCAAGGTTGAAGGGCAAGTACATCTCACGGTCCGTTCCCTTGACATTGGATGTCAGGAACTTCGTCTGCAAATTGAATAGCTGCTTGTCGAGGGGAACGCGACGGTTGAGCACATCATCAGAATGCAAATCGGCCAGGTCACCGATCGAATCGAGATAGCCGCTTTCCCAAACCCGATTTCCGTCCGGATCGATCAAAACGACGTTGAGCCATAGTTGCGGCTGCGCACCCAACGATCCACTGGGCATGTTGTGGCCGGGATTGGTGTTCGTGACACAATAATGAAATCGAAGGGCTTCGCCGGCAGTTAGCGGTCCCTGAAAAAACGGACCGTCAATTTTGGAGCCATTTTCCATGACCTGGCGACGCGTTTCCTTTTTGTAATTCAGCTTCGCAAAATTGGCTTCGATCAACTCGCGCGCGTCGTAACGGTCGTCGGCCTCGATCCATGCAGGTGGAAAATACGGACGAATTTGCCCGCTTGCCACTGATTCTTCAAACGAATCCGTACCCCAACCTGCTCGCCAGTCGAACAACAGCCAGTCGTTAAAGGCCCACCGGTCGGCTTTTTCGTTTTGCGGAAAAACGCCAGGATGGGCGATCGAGTGTCCCGGTCCAAAAAACATGTGGTTGGAATGTTTCCGTTCGGGAGTTACGACCTTGCCTTCGACAACGGCTGCCGGACCCACCGAATAGCCTTCGGCTCGACCCGGCACAATTCCCATGTGACAATCCTGACAGGTCGTTCCGTCCCGGTAAGCGGGCGAAGCGCGGTACTGATCCCAAACGACTTCCAGCTTGATCCCTGGCTGCACCGCTACCTGATGACATGACATGCAAAAGTCACTTTGCGAAAGCTGCTCAAACTCGATTGCCCGATTGTGGATCGGTTGTCCCGGTCCCGTATCATCGGGAGACGTTTTGACCTTGAAGTAATCCTTGTACTTGGCCGCGACCTGAGTTCCGGTCTCTCCCGAACCGCTGTAGATCGGGTCGAACATGTCGCCCGGTTCAATTCGTCGTTCCCCATTGGCCTTTGTGTAATTTTCCTTGACGCGATGACAGGCAATACAAGTTATGCCTTCCCGGAAAACGCGTGGCCCATCCCAAATCGGCTGGTCCCGACGCAATCCCACGGTTGTGGCCACCGGCGCATGGCATCGCATGCAAAAGTACCCAATCGTACCCTGTGACAGCTCGTTGATCGTGTCTTCGAATCGGGTGAACATGGGCGAGACCGACGAGTACGCGTGAGCACTGCTCGCCCATTCGTCATAAATCTGCTCGTGACACTTGGCACATTGCGTCGCCGATGGATATAGCGATTCCTGAAAGACGTCAGCGTGCGGGTCGTCACATTCCCTTGAGTAAAGTTGGGTAATGGCGTCGCTTGTTGATGTATCTGAATTTGCCTCTGATGCGTTGGCGTGTGGATTGTATGGTTCATCAAAGCTCGTCGTTTTGACGATCGGTCTTTCGGACGAATTGGTTTCGTCGACAACAGGCAGCGAACGGATCGGTCTTGCAGGAATTGAACGTCCAACAAGTTGCGATGGGCGAGGAGGCAGGGCGTTGTTTCGATTCCCTTCGACGATCCGACGAATTCGCTCGGTTTCGGCGTCGATGTCCACTTGTGGGACACTTGTCAAATCAAGTCCTTCCAGTCCGCTCAGACAAGTACCGGGCAAATCGGCGAGCAACGTTGTTTTCGCCCCGTTTGTTTTGTTGACGTCGTAATCGCCCGCTTTCTGCGAAGCTGTTGTTCTATCGAATCCGGTATCAACCAATAGTTGTTTCAGGTGAATCAAGCTGGCAGCAAACGACTCCGGATTCTTGCGAGAATCCAATTTGACAATCGCGGCATCTCGCGACAAGAATTCGATCGTCGGGTCGGCTGAAGGGCGCACCGACATAATCCAGCCGCAAACGAGCGTTGCTGAAATAAGTAAAGGAACCCAAGTTTTGGTTAGGGGTTTGAACACGAGCCAGGAATTGTGTTAAGGGAACTTTGGTAGTCCGGACCGAAGCGATATCAGGCAAAATCGGCCAAAAACGACCCGCAAATGCAGAATTACCGGTTGATTTTGCCGAAAAGCAATGACCTTCAAAATCGCCAAAGACCCCCCCTTGTTAACAAGCCGCTCAAAACTCCCATTCTTAGGGCTGTTTACTGAGCCTCTAATCAAAATCTTGGGGGTGCGCTGCAAAAGCCGAAACGGTGATTAGGTCGGTCAGACAAGCTTTGGTTATAAATCCTGCCCCAAAGCGGATTTGGTGACGTCGAAATTGGTCGTTTTAACTGTATGACAAGTAACGAGGCTTTAAGCGACATACGCTTTGGAAAATTCGGGTTTCCACGTCAATTTGCCACTTGTACATGTTCCATGCAAAGCCTTATACTGTCTCGCTTTCCAATTCTGGTACAACATCTGCTGTCGAGCTGAATGATGAAGGTCCGCGCTAGCGTTAAACGCGTTTGTGAACACTGCAAGGTAGTCCGCCGCAAAGGGCGAGTGTTCGTCATTTGCACAAACCCTCGTCACAAACAGCGTCAAGGATAAGCCCAAAAGGGAGCTTGCAGGCTGGTTCGAACCAAGCTGATGTCGGTAAAATTCGTACAATTTTAGTCCCCGGATTTTGCTTTCCTGGATCAATTAACGTCGAATTACGCTGGCAAGGTTCGTCGATCGGTGCCCTGCTCGTTTTTAGATTGTTGATTACCGGTTGCTTTGGAAAAAAAGTGCTTTCTGTCTCTGCGAATATGGCCGGGGCGGGCAGTTTGATGATATTACCAAATCCATGATCGGTCCTTCGGGATTCGATTGCCAACGAATATTTTCGGAGATTGCACATGCCGCGTTTGCTCGGTGTGGATATTCCAAACGACAAAAAAGCTGTCGTTTCGCTGACGTACCTCTACGGAGTCGGCCCACAAACTGCCCGGGACTTGTGCCATAAGGCGCGTGTCAACCCGGACAAGCGTGCTCGGGAAATGTCCGACGAGGAATTGAGTCATCTGGCGAAAATTCTTGAGACCGATTACGTGGTCGAGGGTGGATTACGTCGGCAGTTGTTGCAAAACATCAACCGCTTGAAAGAGATCAAATCCTACCGGGGTATCCGACATCGCGTCGGACTTCCTGTTCGAGGTCAACGCACGAAAACAAACGCTCGCACACGCAAGGGTCCAAAGAAAACAGTTGCTGGAAAGAAAGGCGTCAAGGACCTCAAGTAGTAATTTTGAATGAACCCGTCAGTGGCTGGATCAAAATTGTTGCTGCTGGAAACCGAAAAATCGGTTATCGGGAATCGTCGACCCCAAGAGTTTGAAAACCAATTGCAAAAGTGAATCTGATTCGGTCCAACGCTGGTCCGAATGAAAATAAATACTAACCCATGGGAAAATGATCCCCGGGCTTGAATCGTTTCGCAGTACTTTGGGAGTTTAGCGGCTCGTGGCCAAAATCAAAAAACGAAAAATCAAACGCAACGTTTCGATGGGAGTCGCCCATATCAATGCGACTTTCAATAACACAACGGTCACCATCACTGATGGCAAGGGCGACGCCTTGTGCTGGGCAAGTGGTGGAACATGTGGCTTCAAGGGCAGCCGCAAGAGCACCCCGTTCGCCGGCCAATGTGCTTCGCAACAGGCTGCTGAAAAGGCCATCAAGATGGGGATGAAAGAGATCGACGTTCGAGTCAAAGGACCCGGAAGCGGTCGTGAAAGTGCCATTACTTCCCTGCAATCGGCCGGCTTGAACGTCAAAACGATCGAGGATTGCACACCTATTCCACACAACGGATGCCGACCGCGCAAAAAACGCCGCGTCTAGTCCACATCATTCGCCGCAGTTTGCCTTTAGGGTAAACGATACCTTTCGGTAAACACAATACAACAGGGAGATCATTCAATGCATATTCGATGGCGCGGACTGGAATTGCCGAGTGTTGTTGAATGCGATCAAAAAACATTGACCGCCAACTACGGCAAGTTTTACGCAGAGCCCTTTGAACGCGGTTTCGGTACGACGATTGGCAACAGCCTGCGACGTGTACTGCTTTCCAGTCTCGAAGGAAGTGCCGTTACCCAAATCAAGATTCGCGGTGCCAATCACGAGTTCTCCTCGATACCCGGTATCCTCGAAGACGTCACGGAAATCGTTCTGAATGTCAAATCACTGGTCGTCAAAAACCTTTCCGATCAGATGAAAGTCATCACTGTTGAAAAGAACACGGCGGGTCCAATTACCGGAGCCGACATTCAAACAGGTGGCGAGATCCAGATCATTAACCCGGACCACGTACTCGCCACGTTGACCGAGGACGTCGGTTTCATGATGGAAATGGTAGTTGAAAACGGGCGCGGCTACGTTCCTTCCACCGAACACAGCACCCGTGACCACGAGATCGGAATCATTCCGATCGATGCGGTCTACAGCCCAGTGACTCGCGTTCGTTACGATGTGGAAGAAACCCGCGTTGGACAGAAAACCAACTACGATCGCTTGTCGATGGAAATCTGGACCGACGGTTCAATTGGCCCGGAAATGGCACTTGTCGAAGCCGCCAAGATCTTCCGCAAACACCTCAACCCGTTTGTTCAATACTCGGAACTGGGGAGCAAGATTTTCGCTCGACCCAAATCGTCCAGTGGAATGGACGCGGCCCAGGAAGCCAAATTGAACACACCGATTTCTTCGCTGAACTTTAGTGTTCGAGCCAAAAACTGTCTCGACCATGCCAACATATTGACCGCCCGCGATCTGGTTACGAAAACCGAAGACCAACTTATGGAAATCCGGAATTTTGGCGATACGACATTGATGGAAGTTCAGGAAAAACTTCGGGACCTGGGCTTGCGTCTGGGAATGAAAGTGCCACCGCCCGCCATGATTTCCTGAGACACCCTCACAACAACTCACTTAAACAACAAACCAACCCAAGTCCGTCTCTTTGCTTTTGACCGTTATCGGGTCGAAGGGGATATGGACCCAGACAAACTGATTCGACGGGATTGAACCCATGCGACATCGACGATCCGGCCGCAGATTAGGCCGAAGCTCCAGTCACCGAAAAGCCCTGATGCGCAACCTCGCTTGCGCCCTGATTCTGACTGAACGGGACGAGATGTTCTTCGAAGGGCTGACTCAGGGAGACGGCAAGACGACTGTCAAACCACCAACGCACAAAGGCCGGATTGTTACGACAATTTCCAAAGCCAAGGAAGTGCGACCATGGGTTGAAAAATGCGTGACCATCGCCCGCAAGGCTCTCCCGCACCTGGAAGCCGCACAACAACTGGCAACAACCGCTGAACGAAACTCGGAAGAGTGGAAAACGTGGCGTAAAAGCGACAACTGGCAGAAATGGGCCGCCGCAATGGCTCCCGCTCTCGCCGCCCGTCGCCGTTGTTTCGACTTCCTTCGTGACAAGGAAGCTGTTTCGATTCTGTTCGAAGACATTGCTCCACGCTTCGAAGATCGACAAGGAGGATACACTCGTATCCTCCGACTCGCCAAACCACGTTTGGGCGACGCCGGAACACGTGCTATCCTCGAATTCGTAGGCCAGCACGATCGCGTCAAGCGAAAAGATACCCAGCGTCCTGCCTTCGAAGAGGAAGTCACCGTCAGCGACGAATCATAAATCGTCGCGACCAGTTTCAATTGCGCAAACGGAGACTGGCCGGTCTCCGTTTTCAGCGTTCGGGATATAAATACCCATCGACCCAGCCACGTGACGCATGCGGGGCGATTGCGTCGGCGATATCCTTGCCGTCGGCAAGCTGAAAGGCAATAACCAGCGGAAATTTTCCCTGTGGGGGTTCCATCGTGTACGTGCCGGTCCCCCAAAACGTTCCTTCTGCCAGCATCGTGAAATCCGTTACACGGCCCTCCGCGCCAGAAACGACACCCGAAATGTCGGCCATGAATCCACGAGTATGATCGGCTGTCTCCAATTCAATTGTGCCGTTCATCTTCCCATCGGAAATTGAAAAGTCCAGCTTGCGAATTTCCTCAAGCTGCCAGGTTGGGGGTTGCCCTCGCGTGTTGTCAACCAAATGAAATCGGGCGATTCGACGCGCAAGCGCTTCCGGCATCTTGTCGTCGAGCAACTCGCGTTGCTCGTCCGCCGTGATCCACAAATTGTCACGCGACACCGCGTGTTGGAAAATCTGTTGCCAGTGATCGACAGGTTTTTCGTATCCCCCCATCACTTTAGCACTCGTCCGCACGACAACTGCACCCTTTGGAATCGGCGTGCTGTACTTGGGATCGGACTTCCCACGAGTCAGCGGCGTAGCGTCTGGAGGATCGAATTCTGCGACTGCTTTTTCCATCAGGGCCCGAATCCGCTCGGGGCCTCGATTGTTGTTGTAGGCGATTAAGTGCCCCGCCGAATCGGCAATGTAAAGACCCTGGGTTGTGTTGCTAAAATCACTTCGCGGACCCTGACCGGCGATCTGGCGATAAAAATCTCCTTCGGTATCCTGTTGCCGACGGGTGTACCACTGGTCGATAGCGACCGGAATGAACTGGTCGGTCAGCATTCCAATGATTTGCTTGTCTGCGAAAGTCGACTCACGGTCGAGCACTCCGTTGTTTCACGTACAGCCAAGTGGATGCCCGTCCATCGCCCAAATGAAAATAGGCCTGGCTTGTTCAACGGCCAGTTTTTGCGCCGCAAGCAAATCGGTCTGCCACGGAATCTTGCGCCACGGCTGATCGGTCGGCTGGCAGATTTCATCGCATTGCTTTTTCAGCTCTGCTTCGAAATCCTGAGCGATGGCGTATGTCGCACTGGCGAAAACAAAAAGTAACAAGCCAACAAACAGAAAACCTGTCCGACGTGTCATCAAACCGCCTCGTTGAAATAAGTGCCTTAATTGTCTCCCTCGCCATTGTAATTGATACCCGAACATCGTCGCAGTAGTAGTAGGCCGGAACAAGGCTCGGCGCAGTTCCGGCATTGGAATTCGATTTGAGATTTGAGATTTGAGATTTGAGATTTGAGATTTGAGATTTGAGATTTGAGATTGACATGCCGGAACGTCGTCGCAAAGCCTCCTCGATTCCGGCCTACTTTCGCCTGCATTTACGACGTTTCATTATTGTTGTCGAGCCATTGCCACAGGTACCAGCTTGCGATCGAGGCGTAGGGTCGCCAGGGGGCAGCGATCTCTTCCATTTGCGCAGGTTTGGGAAGCTCTTTTAATTCGTACTTGCGCATAACGGCACTCCGAATTCCCAAGTCGTCAACGGGCAATACATCGAGACGACCTAATGAAAAGATCAGAAACATCTGCGCGGTCCAGCGACCGATCCCTTTAACTTGAGTTAACGATTCAATAACGGCTTCGTCGGAACCTCGCCCCATTTGCGCAAGGACCAATCGGCCATCGTCAACGTGTCGGGCCAGATCGAGCAAATAGTTTGCCTTTTGACTGGAAACACCACACTCGCGCAATTGATCGACCGATCGACCGGTCAGGCCGCTTGCCGAGACTTCTCCACCAAATGAATCTGCGAGTTTGCCCCAAATCGATGTGGCTGCCTTGCCCGATATTTGTTGGGCCACGATGGCTCGGGCAAGTGCCTGGAATCGATCGCGGTGGATGCGGGCGGTGAAGGGACCGACCATCTGTATCACTTCCCGCATTCGCAGGTCGGACTTTCGCAAGTGGTTCCTCGCGTCGCGAACATGTTGGGCGGCAAATGACATCAACTCGTTTCCTGTTTCGTTGGGCCAATGGAGATTGGATATTATTACACGGCAACGAATCGCGATTGAGATGGCATCGCAAACGACTCTACGACTCGACGTCCGATCGGGCGTTTCGTATCATTCGTGCATGAACTTTACCGATTATCAAACCCGACAGGCACTTCAGCAACTGGACCAAGAGGCACTTTCGCTGCATCAATTGAACAAGTTCAATAGACTGCTCGGCCAAATTTTGCCTGACAACGCTTTTTATCGAACGCGATTGTCACGACACAAGAAACAACTGGAGTGCCTGGATCAACTCGAACAATTTCCATACACGTTCAAGGAAGATTTGCTCGAAAGTACGGCGAACCATCGATTTGCCGCCAACATGACCTGGGACGCTGATCGATACGTTCGCATGCATCGCACCTCGGGAACGCGGGGGCGTCCGCTGATTGTGATGGACACCGAGACCGATTGGCAATGGTGGATCGATTGTTGGCAATACGTTCTGGACGCTGGCGGCATTACAGAAAAAGACCGCGTATTGATGGCATTTTCGTTTGGTCCGTTCATCGGATTCTGGAGCGCGCATGACGCCGTGATTCATCGGGGTTCCCTGGTCGTAGCGACGGGCGGGATGAGCACGGTTGCCCGCATTGACTTGATGCAGACGATCGGCGCGACGGCAGTCTTTTGCACACCAGGTTATGCGTTGCATATGGCCGAAGTCGCCGAGGAAAACCAAACGAATATCGCTGGACTGCCTGTCGAAAAAATCATGGTGGCCGGCGAGCCTGGTGGATCGATTCCCGATGTAAGGAATCGAATCGAAAATGCCTGGCAAGCGCAGGTGATTGACCATGCGGGGGCAAGCGAAGTAGGAGCCTGGGGCTTTGCCGACGCGCAGGGCAAAGGGATCTACGTCAACGAAGCAGAGTTCATTGCCGAATTCATATCGGTTGAATCGGGTGCGCCCGCCGGCGAAGGCGACTTGAGCGAACTTGTTTTGACGACGCTGGGTCGTTCGGGGAGTCCGGTAATACGCTATCGAACCGGTGATCTGGTTCGGCCATCGTGGAACAACCCGGATTCCTGCCGCTTTGTCTTTTTGGATGGCGGAGTCATTGGACGCGTGGATGACATGCTCATTGTTCGGGGCGTCAACATCTTTCCATCATCGATCGAACAAATCTTGCGGAGTTTTCCTGAAATCGTCGAGTATCGCATGATTGCCTCCAAACATAGCGAGATGGATTCGCTTCGAATCGAAATTGAAGATCGACTTGAGAAACCGCAACGAGTCGAAAAAGAACTTGAAATGCGCCTCGGGTTGAGAGTGCAAGTCGAATGTGTTGCCATTGGGTCCCTGCCACGATTTGAACTCAAGGGTCAGCGCTTCATTGACAATCGCCGGGGCGCAATATGAGTGAACAGGTATATCCTGCAAGTTTATCGCGTGACCCGATCGCCCGTTGCCTGGTTATTCGCTGGAGCGATGAACAGGAACACCGCATCAGCTACCGAAAACTGCGCGATGGCTGCGCATGCGCGGGTTGCCGGGCTCACGAAACCATGACGGAAAAACCTGCGACTCCCCCTTCCGCCAATCCATTCCGTATTTTGACCGCAGCCGAGACTTTGCCACTGGAAGTCGTTTCCATGTCACCTGTTGGCAACTACGCCTATCACATTGAGTTCAGTGACGGACACAACACCGGTATCTTTACATTCGATCGACTGCGATCGCTGGGTGAATCCGAATCGAATTAACGAACGCGCGGCGAATCGCTTTCGGCGGTTTTGTTTCCGGTTTGGCGGGGCAATGATTCGCCAACAATCGGGCTTTCGTTGTTTTCGATCCAATGAATCAAATGCCGGACCGCCTGGTCATTCGGCAACTCGCTTTGCAGGGAATGCAGTTTTCTGATCGCTCCTGTCCGGTCACCGGATTCGAGCAACGCTAACGCGATCTCGTACCCGGTCAACGCCGCGATCGGACTTTCATGATCTGATTCGATCGGTTGCCAAACGGATTCCGGTTGCGCGAAGCCCTTGATCCTGGCCTGAAACAACCGGCGCACCAGATAGTCGTCGCCAATCCGGGCGGCGGTCTCGTCAGAAATCAGGATAGGGATTCCCGTGGTGGACGTCAATGTTTCCAGCCTGCGGGCCAGGTTGACCGAACGGCCATGCGGTCCGTATTTGATTCTTTGCCTGCTGCCGCAGTTGCCGACCTGGGCGACACCGGTCGCAACGCCGATTCCAATATCCAGCGGTGTGCCTGCGACCGAACTCCATTTCTCGTTGATCTCCGGCAATGAC
Organism: Pirellulaceae bacterium; assembly: GCA_031414755.1. Lineage (GTDB taxonomy): Bacteria > Planctomycetota > Planctomycetia > Pirellulales > Pirellulaceae > CAJQPP01. The sequence continues at coordinate 66,557 of JANNWJ010000031.1, forward strand.
TGGCGTAATCGAAACGCGCATTCGACCGCCAGGCTTGCATGGTTGCTACATTCCACTGGCGCGTTCCAAAATGCGGCCAGGCCATCTCCATAATAGTCGACGATTGCGCCGCCACAATCGATAACGATCCCGGTCCAGCAGTCCATCAGATCAGTGACCAGTTGCCATGTCGTTCGTGGCGGCAATCGATTGACCATCGATGAAAAACCACGCAAGTCGACAAACAGGGTCGAGACGACTTGCTCCCGCCCATCCAGCATCCGCGGATCTTTTCTCAGGCACTCCACAACTCTTTCAGGAAAGACCTGTCGCAGCAACAAATGACTCTCGGCAATTTCCGTTTCCTTGCGAGAGCGGATCATGGAGGCAGAAACTGCTTGAGCAATCAGGCGCAGAAAATGTGCTTCGACTTGACGAATTCCCGCCCGGTTATTGCGGGGATTGCGGATCCGCGTCCCATAGAGGGCTCCAACAACTTCCCGCGAAGCGTCCAGGATGGGAGCGACGGCCGTTGAAATCTGACTTTCGATGCTTGCCGGATGCTCGCCGCAATGAAATCGTGTTTCCGCCGTACGGCATACGAGTTCCAGCAAATCCGTTCGAAAGGAAACGGCCTGGCCTGGATTGGGAACGTAACTTGCCGCGACCTGCCATCGACCTTCTGTTAGCAAAAGGATCATGCCGGCGTCAAATCCACCCGGATCAAAAATTGCTCTGGCCGCATTTCGAAAAAAGCTGTTATCGACTGAGGTTGCCCGCTGCAATTCAGTAAGGCAGTCGAACCAGGCAGACAGCACAGGAACGCCAGGTGCACGTTGTGACCTGGGAGGAACAAGGCTTGCTCCGTTGTCGGGACGGCTCCCTTCCAACGCTGCAAAACCTTCTTCGACTTCCAGGGAATCACATCTGGACTCATCGATTTCAAACAGCCGAACGATCGTTTCGCCGACCCACATGACGACTGGCAGTTGCACGGTATGACGTTGTCCGGGGAACAATCGGACACCGTCTCCAACTTGAATCGAACGTCCCCGGTTCAGTATCGTTACTTCGCCAGCGACGCGACATTCGAGAATCTCGCATTGCCGAACGGCAAAATCGTCGACCGGTACATTCCAGCTCGTCGAACCGTCGGATTCTGGCAAAAGCGAACCCAGTTCGACGGGGAAGGTGGCGAAAGCCCGCTGCTCGTGAATTCTTCGGCCGAATACGGTGATGCCCAACATGGCGACGAATGACGTTTCAGAAAAGTGCTGGCTCCATGACAGTCCGGCTAAATCCTACGTTCTGCTCGACATACCGGAAGAAATTCTCGACGTTTCACGGGTGGCTCAAGCGACATTGTCGCATTGTCGATTTGGATTGAAGCGACCATAGTCAGACGTTCAACAATGACGAATGTTTCGATTCTGCCGCATTGAAAGGATTTTCCGGCGAGGTAAACAACTCCGTGGCTCATTGCGGCCATGTGCACTCGCCGTCACATGCATGGAAATTGCACTTCCAATTGTCGGATTCGCATTGATAGTCGCGGCGCTTTTGCAGTTCGCGTTCTGGACCGGTCGCCTCGTGCGCTTGGGTCAAATGGAACGACGTCGATTTGATTCCGGGTTGTTGTTGCTCAAAGCCCAACTCGATGAAATTGCCGCGCGACGAAAATCCAATTCCCATTCCGGAGTCTTGCCGGTTGAATCGAATTCGAAAATCGAACAAGTCTATTCCGTTACGGCTAAAGACCGGGCAACTGCCGACGGGAAAAACTGGAACGGGTATCGCAATTTCCGGATCGTGAAACTGGTTAAAGAGACCGCCAACGCAACGTCGGTTTATTTGCAACCTGTTGAAGCGTTTCCGTTGCCTGACTACAAACCAGGCCAGCACCTGACCGTCCGTCTGAAAGTTCCTGGCAGCGAACGACCGGTCGTCCGGTGTTACACGTTGTCCGATGCGCCAGATCAAGACTACTACCGATTGACGATCAAACGGGCTTTTGCTCCGGCAACAGCACCCGATGCCTTGCCGGGCGTTGTCAGCAGTCACTTCAATGACCAAATCGCCGAAGGGGACGTGGTTGAAGTGAAGTCACCCTCGGGAAGGTTCTGGCTCGCGCCTGGCGACTCGCCGATTGTCTTGCTAGCTGGTGGAATTGGTATCACTCCGATGATGAGCATGATCCAGCATCTTGCCAACATCCAATCGCGCCGCCAGTGTTTATTGTTGTATGGCGTCAGGAGTGGTTCGGATTTAACTTTCGGCGAGCGACTTAATAAACTGTCCCAAACGCATGCCAACATTCACGTCATTAACTGTTTTTCCATGCCATTGGAAACGGATCAGCCCAACGGAGACTACCAGGTTCGCGGATTCGTAAGTATCGAATTGTTGCGAAAAGTTTTGCCATCTCGCGATTTTGATTTTTATCTGTGCGGTCCACCCCCTTTCATGAAAAGCCTTTACAACGGGCTGATCGATTGGGGAGTACCGGATTCGCGAATTCAATTCGAAGCCTTTGGTCCGGCAACGATCAATTGCCGTAGTCAGAGTCGCAAGGTGGCCGTGAACGATTCGCGCGAACGCACCCATGAGGAATCCGGGTCAACAGTCAAACTCACAAGTTCGGGACATGAACTCGAATGGAGCAACCCCGATCTCACATTGCTCGATTTGTGTGAAGCAAACGGTATATCGATCGACTCGGGCTGTCGGGCTGGCAACTGCGGAACTTGTGAAACACGATTGATCAGCGGTTCGGTCTGCTACGAGGCGGACGCAGATTGCGCGGTCGGCTACTTCCTTCCCTGCATTGCAAGGCCCAATGGGCCTATCGAGATCGACGCGTAGCAACAATCATGAACAACAATAAAATCAACGTGGCAGTTTGCACTGTCGCGAATCAACGAGCCCTCGATGCGAATCGTGTTGTTTCCTGGTTCGTTGTTGTGTTGACTCTGGTGCTCTCCAACAAAGCATCAGCACAGCTTCCGCAATGCGATCCCGCAAAAGTCCTTTCGGTTGATTCGTGTGCGAAATGCCATGCAGGTGAAGTAACCACCTGGCGAACGACACCTCATTTCGAGACCTTTGAAACGCTGCATCGCAATCCCCGGGCAAAGGAAATCGCTGAGCTGATGGGTCAGCATTCCATCAAACGCGGAAACCTGTGCATCACTTGCCATTACACAATGAAACAGGATGGTGATGCGATTCGCGCGGTATCGGGTGTATCGTGCGAGTCCTGCCACGGCGCAGCCGCTGGTTGGCTTGCACTTCACAATGATTACGGTGGCCCTGCAGCCACGAAACAATCCGAGTCGGATGCCCATCGCCAGCAGCGACTTGACGCGAGCATCGCCGCTGGAATGCGCAACCCGGTCAACTTGTATTTGGTTGCCCGGAGTTGTCTCAATTGCCATACCGTTCCCAATGAATCACTTGTAAACGTCGGCACTCACAAAGCGGGCAGCGAACAATTTGAACTGGTTGCCTGGTCGCAAGGGATGGTGCGACACAACTTTCTGCGCACCAATGGTCAATCGAATGCGACCAACTCGACGGAACGGCTTCGAGTCATGTATATCGTCGGTCAGATTGCTGACCTGGAATACAGCACGCGGGCAACGGGACTTGCGACCGAACGAGCGACATACGGGATGACAAGCGCCAGGCGGGCGGCGGCCGTTGCCGTTCGCCTTTACGAGATTCAGCAACAGGTCCATGATCCATTGCTCGACAGGGTGCTGCAAACATTTTCATCGGCGCGGTTGGCGATCAACAACCGTTCGCAACTCGACACGATTGCTGACGAGATCAAGAAACTTGGAATCGAGTTTGCAAACAAACCAGAAGGAAGCGAGTTGACGGCAGTGGATCCATGGCTGCCCAAACCGGAGGCGTATCGCTAACGGCGTTCAACGGATGGTGACAGCCGCCTGGTTCGGAAATGAGCCCAACCGGCGAAAACGGAAGTTCGAATCAGGGAGTTTCGGAAAAATGAGTATCAAGGAAGTTCCGGTCCAGCGACCGCAACGTTGGGACGCTCCGTTTTCCGCCGATATGACGGATAACGACGTCGAGCGACTCCTGACACTTGCTCCTTTTTGTGCAATGAACGCGGAAGCGTTTTCTTCAAAACTTTCGTTGCGTGGTATTTTGAAGTATGACTGCCGAATCAACCGTTACAAAGCGGGAGATATCGTCATCCGGCAAGGCGACTATGGAAGCAGTGCTTTTCTGATTTTGCGAGGCGACGCGATCGTCACCCTCAATCCGCTCCCAGCCGATTTCGCCGACAAGCCTCGCAAAACGAGGCGATCGTTACTAAATTCCGTTTCCAGACTTTGGCGTCGTAATCACGTTGCCGAAATGCGTGAGTTACCGGGTGAACAACCTCTTCCCCCAATTGCGCGCGGCGAGGGTGCGAAAATGCGACTGTTTCTTCAGGACATTCCAGGAACGATCGATATTTCACAGACCTTCCGGCTTCAAACCGGGCAGTTGTTTGGCGAATTGGCTGCCTTGACGCGGACACCTCGCTCGGCAACTGTAATTGCCGACGGCCCTGGCGAAATGCTGGAGTTGCGCTGGCAAGGACTGCGGGATTTGATGAAGCGTGACAACGCGCTTCGCAATCACGTCGATTCGCTTTATCGCAGGAACAGTTTGCGCGGTCACTTGCAACAAACTCCCTTCCTGGCGGAACTCGACGAGCGCTGGTTGCAGGAAGTCGCCAACGAGACCCTGTTTGAAACTTACGGTGATTTCGAATGGAATCGCCAGTTCCAGTCACTCAGCCAGCGCGATATCGCCGATCGAATCCAAAGCGAACCGGTCATCGCCATGGAAGGCGGCCTCGCCGACAGTTTGCTGTTGATTCGAAACGGATTTGCCCGACTCAGTCGTCAACATGGCGATGGCCACCAGACGATCGCCTACCTGGGCAAAGGGCAGGTATTCGGGATGCGCGAGTTGACTCACAACTGGAGGAACAAGGAAAACCGTCCGTGGACGTTGACTTTGCGTGCCGTCGGCTACGTTGACATTCTGCGAATTCCGCGACTGCCGATCGAGCAATTTGTGCTGCCCAATGTCCCGGAATCATCGCTGCCAGCATCATTTGCACCCCTGGCGACGAACGCAACAAAACACGATCTGCTCGCTGAAAACGATCGCCGCGCGAATCGCCGTGAAGCGCAACTGGAGACCGGTCTGCTCGAGTTTCTGGTGGATGGCCGCTTCATCAACGGAACATCGGCGATGGTGATCGATCTGGATCGCTGCACCCGATGCGACGATTGTGTTCGGGCATGTGCAGCAACTCACGACAACAACCCGCGATTCCTGCGCGAAGGTCCTCGATACGAAAACTGGATGATTGCCGGCGCATGCATGCATTGTCTTGACCCCGTTTGCATGATTGGCTGTCCGACCGGTGCAATCGGTCGCAATGAATCGTCGGGCAATGTTCTCATCAATGACAACACCTGCATTGGCTGTGGCACTTGCGCCGCAAGTTGCCCGTATTCGAACATAAAAATGGTTGACATTCGATGTTCATCAGGCAAGCCGATCGTCGACGCAAAACGGGGCGAAACGCTGCAAAAAGCTACCAAATGCGACTTTTGTGAAGGCCTGTCCGGCGGCCCTGCCTGTCAGCGCGCTTGTCCTCACGACGCACTGGTCCGTGTCGATCTAACCCATCCATTGCCCCTTTTCCAAATCATACAAACACGCTGAGCCAACCGTGTCCAGGTCGACGACCCGATCATCCAAACAACATCAACCCGCCAGCTTGCGTTGGCGGCGTTTGATGGGCGTTACCCTGACGATTATTGCCGTGTTGGCCTTTTGGTTTTTTGAAACGCTTCAAAGAGAAAGTCTGCAACATACCGCGTGGACCACCGGTTATTCGCTTTTTGGCTGCCTGTTGTTTCTGGCAGCATTCAACCTCCGAAAAAAGCTGCCGTTCCTGTCTGCGTCAGGGACCAGTGCGATGTGGATGCAACTGCATATCTATGTCGCGTTCTTTTCGATCGCCGTATTCCTGATGCATATCGGGCTGGCAGTACCGAATGGCGTCTTCGAACAAGCACTTGCCCTGCTGTATGTGACCGTTGCCGGCAGCGGAGTCTATGGACTTTACATGACTCGCACGATTCCGGGCAAACTGACAGCCACGGGATTCGAAGTTATCTTTGAACAGATTCCGGAAAAACGCCGTCAGCTTGTTGCTTGTGCACGAAACCTGATTCTGGAAACTGCTCGATCCACCGATGTGATTGCCAAATTCTATTTGCACCGCGTGGCGCAATTCATGGAACGGCCCCGTTCATTGGCCTACAACTTTTCCCCTTCACTTCGAACGAGTAAGACGCTGATCGAGGAAATGCGGCAACTCGATCGTTACCTTTCTGCAACGCAACGCGAATCCAGTCGCCAGTTGACAACGCTTGTGCGCAAGAAAGAAGATCTCGACTACCATTGGGCCTTGCAAGGACGACTGAAACTCTGGTTGTTTGTGCATATCGGATTAACTTACGGACTGGTGCTGGTTTCCGTATTGCATGGCGTGATCGCGCATGCGTTTGGAGGTGGCCTGCGATGAATGCACCGTCAAACAAGGGAAGCAGTTTTTACGTTCGCCCCCATGACGACTGGGTCTGTTCGCGGTGCGATTCGCCTTCGTGTGGCGGATGCGGTGAACATGGCGATGATGCGGAACCGTGCATTCCAAAGCCCTCGTTGCGGCTGCATCGGGGCGTGCTGACACTTGCAATCACCGCGTTAACGACTGGCGTTTTGATCACCTTGCTGGCAAGTCCTTCCCGAAACAACTTGCTGGCACCTGGTCCGCTGACTCACGCTCACGCTCAAATACTCGCCAGCTCAGGATCACAACGATGCGATTCCTGCCACGGGGCCGGGGACCGAAAGCTTGTCGACTGGATGCAAGACGCCGTGAGTTCCGGAAAACATATCCCTGTTTCCCAGTCCAGCCTGTGCATGGACTGTCACAACAAAACCCTGTTGCAACAGTTCGCGCTACTGCCCCATAATGTTGAGCCCGCTAAACTGGCCGCGATCACCGCATCGACCACGGAAACGAAAGCGTCGATCAGCCTTGTCAATCCAGCCAACGCAAACGGCGAGCTGGCTTGTGCAACCTGCCATCGCGAACATCATGGTGTGGAATTCAATCTGGCGGCACTGACGGACCGGCAATGCCAGACTTGTCACACCAGCTACATTCACAGTTTCGAAAAAGATCACCCGGAATTTACGCGTTGGCCCGACCAGCGGAATCGCCACATCGCATTTGACCATGCGGTTCACAGTTTGAAACATTTCCCGGAGAAGCATACGAATTTCGATTGCCGCAAGTGTCATATCGATGACGCGGGCGGGAATGTCAAACTTGTTGCTCCGTTTTCTCAATCGTGTGCGGAGTGTCATTCCAGTGAAGTGCGCGGGCCTGAGAGTCCACAATGGACCTTGTTGCAACTTCCAATGGTCGACACGCAGGCTCTGGCGAATGCCGGAAAATCGGTAGGCGACTGGCCGGCATCATGCGACGGGGACTTCGACGGTTTATTGCCGCCCGCCATGAAGCTGTTGTTGTCCGCCGACCCGACTATCGCCACGATTCTGCAAAGACGAGGAGAGCAGTTCGCATTTACAGATCTCGACCGGGAAAATGCTGATGACCTCGACGACGCCAGCCGAATTGCCTGGGGGATCAAGGCCCTGATCTTTGACTTGGCCAACTCAACCGACCAGACTTTGCAACAACGATTGCAATTGGCAGCAAATGACGCAGGAAATGACGCACCAACTGACGGTCAGAATTCAATCGAATGGTCTTCTTTGGCAGAAGGACTTCATCCCGACATGTTCGCTCAAGCCGGGCAGCTTTGGATGCCTGATCTTGCGAAGGAACTATCGGAGCATCGAATGTCCGACCCAGGGCAAGACGATGGGGCTCGTCGCGTTTTGTTTGGGCGGGCAAATACACCTGTACAGCAAGACGATGATCTGCTTGTGGAGAACCCGCTTACCAGGCTGTTGAGCGGCATTCCTGTCCCGGCCTTTCCTGAGCATGCCGAACCAAACGATTCACCCAAAGTACCCGTCGTTAAAAACCAATCCGACCCCAACATACCGGATGGAGTAGTGACCAACCCGCATATCGATCCCGTTGGTCGAATGCGGAACGCCAATCCAGAAGATTTGCTGCTTGAAAATCCGTTAAGTGAATTGCCTCCACTTGCCGAAAACACCAACCCAACCGATGTCAATCAATCAGGGAATATCAGGCAATTGGAGTCAGTGATCAACCAGACCGATTCGCAGTTCATTGATCGGATGCGTATGGAAATTCGACAAGGCAATTCGCGTCAGTCACTCGATCGGGGTGGTGGTTGGACCAGAAACGATCGTAATTTTGCAATCACATACCAGCCTGTTCAACACATCGATCCGGTGATGAAAGCGTGGATTGATTACTCAATGGTCTTTGCCAGCGCACAGGTTGTACAAGAGAGCGGAATTCAGGATTCGTTCACTTCACAGACCTCGGCCGGGGCATGTATGCGTTGCCATACGTCCTCGACCGATTCGAATGACAACGTTGCAGTCGTGCAGTGGAGTCCTTACTATCGCGATCCCAACATCCGTGCGTTTACGCGGTTTTCGCATCAGCCGCATGATTCGATATCCGGCTTGTCGGATTGTCAAAGTTGCCACACGATCAATAACCATCCGGTTTTATTGTCGTCCTCGAAACAGGAGAGCGGCTTTGGCGATTTTGCACCCATTACCAAAGGGACGTGCGCAAATTGCCATCGACCGGGGGGTGCACCAGGTGGCTGCATTGATTGCCACAACTATCATGTGGGCAGCAAGGTTCCTGGCAAGTAACAACGATTCCCCATTGGCACCGCGACGACTCAATCAACTTGCCGTTACTCATCCCAATTAACTGCGGATTTATTGACAAACGCTTCGACGCCGCGTCGGGCCGATTCGGTGATGCGGGCGGCAGCCATATTTGCAGCGCCATTGGCCAGTTGTACAAACAACGCTTCGCCCATCGTTTCGTTGCAAAGTTGCTTTGCCAACATTTGGCTGGCTGGTGCCGAGTGAGCCAATTCCGTTACCCATTGCTGAGCGCGGACCCAGACTAAATCGTCGTCGACGAGTTCATCAACAAGCCCGATGCCAAACGCCTTTTCCGAATCAAGCACGGTACTGGACAAAACCATTCGTCGGGCCGCTGCGTTGCCGATGCGAAATCCGAGTAACGGAGCCGTCAATCCCGGCATCAATCCATGTCGGGCTTCGGGGACCGAATAACAGCTTGATCGCCCGGCGATTACAAAGTCGCAAGCCAGCACTAACGCCAACCCGGTACCTGCGGCCATACCGTTCACAGCTGCAATAACCGGTTTGGGAAATCGCAACAACGAGGAAATCAATTCCAGCAACTGCGAGACTTCCTCCTGCCATTGTGCGTAGACTTCCAGAGCTGCTGGAGAATCGGCGTCAGCAATCTGCCGCGAAAGCGCCTTGAGATCCGTTCCCGACGAAAAGACCTCTGCACTTCCAGTGAGGATCACTGCACGTACCTTTTTCTCACCCCGCAGATCATCGAACGCCTGCAACAACGATTGGACAAGTTGAGGAGTCAATGCGTTGCGATTGCCTGGCCCCTTAATGCGCACGGTTGCACTGGGCAGGTCCTTGCGCAATTGAACGTCACTGGTCATTTGGGGTACACCTGGGATCAGGCCTTTTCAAAAGCGGCATCAAAAGCACGATTGCCGGGAGAAAAATCAATCGACCTGGTAAACTGGCAAGCCTCGATTGCACCAAATTCACGATCCATTCCACAGTCTTCCCATTCGACTGAAAGCGGACCCTGGTAATTGATGACGTTCAAGGCGCGAATGATCTCTTCAAAATTGACAGCACCCCGGCCTGGAGAACGAAAATCCCAGCCTCGCCGCGCATCGCCGAAATTCAAATGGCTGGCAAGGATTCCGTTACGACCGTCCAGCGTCGTGATCGCATCCTTGATATGTACGTGATAGATCCGATCGGGGAAAGCGCGGATAAACTCGACTGGATCGACTCCTTGCCAGTGCAAATGGCTGGGGTCAAAATTGAAACCGAATTCCGGTCGGTGATCGACCGCTTCCAGCGCGCGTTGTGCGGTGTAAATATCAAAGGCGATTTCCGTCGGATGTACTTCGAGAGCAAATCGTACACCGCAATTGTTGAACTCATCGAGAATCGGATTCCATCGGTCAGCGAATTGCTGGAATCCTGCTGCGATCATGGACTCGGGCACCGGTGGAAACGAGTACAACAACGGCCAGATACTTGAACCCGTAAAACCATTGATGACTTCCACACCGAATTTTTCAGCGGCCCGCGCCGTATTTTTGACTTCTGCAATCGCACGGGTGTTCACACCGGCAGAATCGCCATCGCCCCAGACGTGAGGAGGCAAGATGGCTTTATGCCGTTCGTCGATCGAATCGCAAACCGCTTGCCCGACCAGGTGCGTCGAAATGGCACGGCAAAGCAACTCATGCGATTCGAGCAAGCCCCGAAGCTCATCGCAGTAGCCTGCCTCGCTCAGGGCACGACGCACATCGAAGTGATCGCCCCAGCACGCAAGCTCAATTCCGTCATAACCAAATTCCGAAACTAATCGGACCATATCAACAATCGGCAAGTCGGCCCATTGTCCAGTGAACAAAGTGACGGGTCGAGCCATAACAAATCTCCCTGGAAATTACAAAACATTCAATCCGCTACCGGCAGCAGACAATTCGATTTCATCAACACGCCAAAAATCACTGCGCCTCCGGATTCTTGACATTTCCTCTGGAATTTTCAAAAAAACGAACCCCAATAACCCGTCCCGCTTGTTGGATTGTTGCGTTTTGATCGTCGGGTACCGATAATCATTGTGGTGGATCAATCTAACAAATCGTCACCCCGTGCGCTGGATGAATTTTGATTGAAACAAGCCTCATCATCAATAGTACGTTGCATCACGTAGAGAATAAAATGCCCGTCTGTCTACAAGCCATGCAAACTCAACGCAACCGACAAGGTCGGGCCGAATCCTGTATGCTTCCTTGTCTGACCGGGATTCTGGCGGTTTTGCTACTTGCCAATCCATGCCTGGCCCAACGATCTGCAACAGACGTATTTCAGCGTGTTAGCCCAAGCGTCGTCGGGCTTTCCAATCTCGAAGGGAGCGGCACGGGTATCATTATTGACCGGTCCGGTCTGATACTTACCAATGCCCACGTTGTTTCATCTCCGATCCCTTTCCGGTGTCTCGTCGATATCCGGCGAAACGGAAAAATGGAAACGGTATCTTTTCGTCGTGTCCGCATCATTGGACGGCATCCCGACAAAGACCTCGCCCTGGTACGAATCGATCCGAATGAACATGATGCCGAGTTGATTCCGGCAACGTTTACCCGTGAGAAGGCCGAACCCGGCCAACAAATCTATGCGATCGGGAATCCGGCAGCAGGTGGCGGGATTCTCAACAAGACGATATCGCAAGGGTTGATCAGCGGGATCGATCGATTGCATGAAGGAATCAGTTATTACCAAATCGATGCGGCCATCAATCCTGGAAATTCGGGAGGCCCCGTTGTTAACGTAAACGGCGAAGTGCTTGGTATCGCAACATTGAAATTTACCGATGTCGAAAACGTGGGATTTGTCCTGCCCATGCACGACTTTTCGACAAAGTCCATCGAACCGTGGAACAAAAAAGCTGGAAAAAACCCGCAGCTTGCGCGTGAAGCAATCAACGAGGCTGTTCAGATAATTCGTCAAGGGCAATCGCAAACCGACGAAGAACTGAAAGCGATTTACCAGTTTGTTGCCGCACAAAAATACCATGAAGCGATCGAGTTTGATCCAGGCAACTGGGCAACCTACTACAACGTTGGCATGCTTCTCGAAAATAATGAACAGCATGCACCGGCCGCCGCTTACCTGTTACAAGCCGTCAATATCGCGCCTTGGGGTAGCACCGATGATCGTGTTTACCGGCAACTGGGAGTTTCCTTGCAGGAACAAAAGCAACCTGAAAATGCTGCCGTTGTCTGGAAGGAAGGCTTGTTGAAGTTTCCCAAATCCGGCTGGTGCTGGGAACAGTTTGCCCTGAATCAAGAGAAAGCAGGCGACTATACGAAAGCGGCCTGGGCGGCTGCCGTTGTGATCAAGCTGAAGCCGCGCAATACGGATGTCGGGGCCATGGAAACAGTTTTGCAAAGTGCCCGGAAACGATTGTCCGGGCCCGAACTTGATGAAATTGATCAAAAAAACAATTCGATCTCAAATCTACTCGATGAAATGGATTCCGTCGCAAACACTGCCCGGAAAAACGGCAGTAAGGCGTTGTCGTCCGAATTTGAAAAGTATCTGAACGACAATGTCGCGGCGGCAGTCGTCGAATCAGGCAATGAAATTGTCGACATCGATTCGTTTTTCAAGGACTCGCAAAACTACCATTCGAAAAATGGACCGGTCGCCGACAATTCAGGTTTGACACAGGTAAAACCTGTTGAAACGTCCAGCTCCATTGATGATTTCATGCGGGAAGACAATGAAAATTCGGCAAACCAGCTCCTCGCCGCGGCAACCGAACTAAAGAAAGACGGTGACAGCGATGCGGCAAAAGCGAACTTTCTGAAAATTCTGGAGCGTTACCCCGACACCGCCGCAGCAAAACAGGCTCGCCAGCAATTGGGCATGAGTTCGGAACCACCAACGACGGATGCGGCTCCGACGCCAACCGCGCGAACGTGGACTGACAAAAGTGGCAAGCATCAAATCGAGGCGGCTTTTGTCGATCGGCTGGGCAATACGATTCGACTTCGCAAGTCCGATGGTGTGATCGTCGCGCTGGAAGTTAACAAGCTAAGTGCGTTCGACCAACGATTTGTTGCCTTGAATCATCCGGAAAAATAATCCTCCGGAAAACTGTGCCCACCCCCGGCGTCTCCAAAAAAAGATGTTCCTTCCTTACGGTACCGATACCCCGATCTATCACTGGCCATTCGCAACATTGGGCCTGATCGTTTTCAATATCGGAGCGTTCGTGATTTCGCTTTCCGTTCCGGATTGGGACCCTTACATGCTATCGCATGGCGAAGGCCTTCATCCGATACAGTGGGTGACATCGTTCATGATGCACGCCGATGTCTTCCACCTGTTGGGAAACATGGTTTTCCTTTGGGTGTTTGGAATTGTCGTTGAGGGCAAGGTCGGTCCGACGAAGTTTGTGGCACTGTACATTGGTATGGGAATCGTTCAGAACATTTTCGAACAGTGGCTTTTTCTGGGGATGCCCGTTGGTCCCTCACTCGGGGCATCAGGCATCCTGTACGCAATGCTGGTCCTCGCAATGTTCTGGGCACCTGGTGACAACATCCTTTGTTTCTTGTTTCTCCTGTTCACGCCGATTCCGTTCACCATTCCGATTATTGTGTTTTGCTTTCTGTATCTGATGATGGACTTCGGTTCGGCAATGTTCAGCGGTTTTGAAATGAGCACGCCCTTGCTGCATATCATAGGTGCCGCCGTTGGTTTCATCCCGGCAATCGTCATGCTTCGCTGGCATATGGTCGAGTCCGATAACGAAGATGTGCTTTCCCGCATTCGTGAATTGCGAGGCAAGGAACATCCGGAGAAAAAGTTGTCGCGACGGGAGAAGCAGGAATCAGAAGAGGAAAGGATCGGACAACAACGTGTCGTCGGCGATAAAACTGCTCTCGTCATTCGTTCGCTCGACACACACCTGTCCGTCGGTAACATCACGGCAGCCACACGGCTGATGGTCGATTATCACAGGCGGGGAGGCCGGATTGACTGGACGGAAAGTCAACTGATGACCTTGATCAAATTATCACAGTCAAAAAACGAATGGGATCAAACGATTGAATTTACGGGACAGTATCTGAAGCGGTTTTCCATAAACGCCACGCGACTTCGAATTAACATGGCAAAAATATATGTTCTGGAAAAGGTTTTTCCCAGGCGAGCACTGCAGACGCTTGAGGAAGTCGACATCAATGAGTTGTCGGAACCACAACGCAAGGCCTTCCTGCAAATCAAGGCCCATGCCAACAAGCTAATTGATGAGGGTGCTCTCGAACCGGGCGAAGGCTAAACTGGCAAATTCCATCTATCACGGTCCGCCCGGCGTAGATCGACTTCACCTTTCGGTTCTGCCCCATGCCGGGGATTTTCGTCCCTGTACGTCAAGGCTTCCGCTGGATTTCTGCGTCCACCCATGAACGCAACTCGGTTAGTACCAAATCCTGTTTTACGCCAGGATAGTACATGTCGTCGGCAGGACTCCAGGTTTCGAATATGGGAATCACGGCTAACACGTTTTCGGGTTCTCGGAACAGCTCGTAGTTGTACAAGTGCCATGGATGAATGTTTCTGTAAACCAATTCAGGAAACCCGGTGAAACCCGTATCCCGTCCCATGGCTGCTAACTCCACATTCAATTCGTCGATTTGGATGCCCTTTTTTAGCAGGCCATTCATGTACAAATTACAAACCATCAGTGGCTCCGGCCCTCCCTGATTACAAAACAGAAACTCTGAAACACCAGGTCTACGAGGGGCCCCTTTGTCAAGATTTTGTGTGTGCCAATCCTGCCAGTCATCAATCAGCTCCAGCACAATCGACTCATCGCAGAATTCCGAACATAGCAACAACAGTCCGGTCAACGCATATTTGCGCTCGGGAAAAGCACCCGCCTTGAACCCCGTGCCTTCCCATCGTCGGCAGTAGCTGGCGAACTCCGAATCGAAAGCCGCAGCGACCCGGTCGCTCGCCTGATCCGGCGCCATCCCCTGAAGCAGTTCATACAGCTTCCAGATACGGCGATCAGCCATTGCCATCTTTAACATTGCCGGAGGCGAAAACCCCCCCGAGAACCCTTGCGCCAAGAGCATCCCGTAAGCATCGTTGTTGACCTTTAATGCATCCACCAATTCGTCGAATCCCTGATCACGGGTATTGGCAAGAAACGCGAGAAGGCGCCGTTCCTGAGGGGACTCTGCCATTGAAGGCTCCGGGAAGCCGTACTCATGATGAATTGCCGAAGCTTTAACCTGGTCCGCAATCGCCGGCGTCGAGTGTACTGTCACTCTGGAAGCCTCCGGAATTGGCATTGTTGCAGGCCAACAAATCAACAACACCGCAACAACGACAACCGACAATCCGAAAACGATTTTCATGAAACAATCCTTCGATTTGAGATTTGAACCCTTTGAAGCGGATTAAGGCTTTTTCTTGAAAAGGGTGAAGGCAAAGGTCGTGCCGAATCGCTCAAAATGCGCCTTATTAAGAGCCAAAGTAGTTGGGCAGGTACACTCCCTCCAATAGACACCGCTTTCCATGAACTTTTCATAGGACTTGACGAGCGCTTGTTTCTTGAGGTGGATTACCGTCTTCGTCAACAGGGATTGGTCCATTCGGCGGCGGGGGAACATTACATTCCGTTCCCTCGACCTTTATCGAGTGACGCGGCCAGTCGCTGGCAACTCGGGCGTCCTTTGTCGGGACAACGGAATAGCACGAATTGGCTGGAACACCTCCAACAGGGAACGCACCGCCGACAGCCAGTATCATTCTGGCGTTGTCCACCCAGTCACCCACACCGAACGCATACCCGTGGCAATTCTGCGTGTAGTCACACGCGGCCGGAACATTGTACCCTTGATAGTACCAATCCCAGTACGCTTTGTTGTTAGCATGGGTGACCGGATAGTTCACGCCGTCGATATTTACAACGCCTATCCAAGCGTGATCGATTTCAACTCGGGTGTAGTCGTAAAAGTCACCATTACAATTGCTCTTGCCTAGACTTCCCGTGAATTTTGCCGCAGTTCCAAACCCAATGTTGTCTATCGGGACGGCGTTCAAATCTTTCAAATCAATAGCCGCCTGACCATTTGCGAAGTGTCCGCCAATCGTAATCTGAACATTGACTAGCATGTCAGCCTTATAGACAGGATTGGGTGGATTTGTTTGCGCCGCAGCAGTTGAATCGAGGACCTGAACCAACAATGCCGAACACAACAAAACAGTTCTTTTTGAAAGTTCATGGAAAATCATAGACTAACTCATCAAAATTGATATTTTGAAACGAATTGTAGTTTTGCCTTTCGGCCCGGTTCGCAATTGCTCATTAACCTGATGGAATGATTGAGCTGGCAGCAGTTTAGCGATGGACTGCAATGGCGTCAATAAAATTGTTGCTGGCAAACAAGCGGATTGAAATGACAAAAGCGCTATCGCTCTGTTTCCCGCTGTTCGCAATCGTTTGTGGTGATAATACCTAACCTGGCACGATGAAGATATTGGGCGGGAAACATAGAAACGGAATTGCCAACGACATCAGCCCCAACGTGAATCGAACGGCGCCCAGCGGGACTTCGTCATCCCGCGTCGGCGGATGACGGGTTCCCATTACAATTAACAACAAAACCATTACCGACAAGTGCGGGATTCCGCGCCAGACCATAAAGGCGATTGCTGCAACAATGATGCATTCGGCGATCCAGTGGGCATACCGGCCGAACAGGCAGTGAGTTACATGTCCGCCGTCGAGTTGTCCGACGGGCATCATGTTCAAGCCCGTGACGAGGAATCCAACCCACGCAGCCGCGAACCATGGGTTGATCTGGCTGAACCAGACACCCTGATTGCCGTTGGCAATATATCCCGGGACGTGAATCCATTGCATGAGCCATTGAAATGCCAACGGAGATTCGAGGGCCAATTGACCCGCCGCCGGCAGCGTCAGGTCCAGTTGACTGATTCCGTAAATCGCCATCGGTATTGCGACCACGAGGCCGGCAAGCGGACCAGCTATTCCAATATCAAAAATCTGCCGGCGATCTGCTTGCGTTCCTTCCATTCCGATCACCGCACCGAGTGTGCCAATGGGATTGAACGGAAAGGGGAGAAAGATCGGAACCGTTGCCGGAATCTTGTAGATCAATGTGGCAACATAATGGCCCATCTCGTGCATCAACAGTATCGCCAGTACGGCGCACATGTAGATCAAACCCTGATCCCAGTTGCGAACGATCAATTGCCGAAGCAACATCCAGTCGACGAACCCATTGGCAGTCGAACTGTTAAACACGCGATACAATTCGAATGTCGGCTGCCAATTGGTAATGCCAACCCAAAACGTGGAAAAGCACGTCAAAATGAACAACAACAACGGGATCCTGCTGCGCCGCCGCTTTCGTGGACGAGCACTTGCGGTTCGGCGCACGGGGGCGCTGGAATCGTCATTTTCCATTTCTCTCATAGCGACAGAATAACACAAACGCACAACGCAGTGTTGAATCTGTCGAACTGAGTCGAAAGAAATACTACTGACGGATAAAGGTAAACTGGCCGATCAAGGCCCATACCGTAACGAACATCAGCAGAATCACACTGTGCATCGAATCACAAGACAACATGGTAAACCTCGGGGGGGTGAGGAAGACAAACAAGCACCTCCATGAGTGTGCCTGGCATCCATGCGACTCAATGATATCGGCCGCACCGAGTAGAGAAAAACAAAAAAAATTATTGCGGCGTCAACGATTGCGCAGTGTTATTTCCTTGTTCAATAATCAATGTTTCGCCAATCAGAACAATCGAAACAGTGCCCGTGGCAATTCGAGAATGACCGCCAGTTCTTCAAATGCAATTTCAACTTCGCTGATCAACTGGGGATCACAAAGGTCACCAGCCTGCAATTCCTCACGATAGTTGCGTTCGACCCAATCGCGCAACTTTTCGTAAAGCGTTTCGTCGAACAGGACTCCCTGGTGAACGCGTTGAAGTTCTTTTTCCGTCATGGTGACCCGCAATCGCAAACAGGCCGGGCCACCCCCGTTGTTCATACTCTGCCGCAGATCCAAAAACCGGACTTCGTCGACCGGATTATCCGCCGCGAGAATTTGGTTGGCACAACGACGGGCAGCATCGTTGGTTTCAACATCACCGGGACAAAGCAATGTCATTGCTCCATCCGGCCGCGTCAACAACTGACTGTTGAACAAATAACTGCCGACCGCATCCGCCAGTGACAACTCTGATTCACTGAATTGGCAGACAAAAAGTTCGCCACCCAGCGACGTTCGAAACGCCCGACGAATCCGGTCGATCGCCCCGGCACCTTCCAAAAACGAATATTCGTGAACGAGCAACAGGTTTTGGTTACCGACTGAAATGACATCGTTGTGAAATACTCCCGCGTCGATGGCGGCCGGGTGTTGTTGCAGGAACAAGGTCGCTTTCGGATCGAGCAGATGCCGCCTTGCAACTGCCTGACTTGCTTCCATCGTTTGACGGGCCGGGTACTTTTGCGGGCGAGGAAGCTGTTTATCAAGGACACTTTGTCCAAACACAAACAGCTCAATCCCTTGTTGACCGTGTTCCATCGACAATCGCGTGTGGTTGGCGGCCCCTTCATCCGCCAGGGCGAACCCGGCGGGCAATGGCGCATGTACCTCAAAGCAATCCGATCCAAAAATTGCCTTGAGGATCGCGTGGGTTTCAACTGCTTCAATCGATCGATGCAACCCGCTGCAAAGGTTTGCAGGAGTGATATGCAGGCGACCGTCACGACAATCAGTGGATGGTGATACCGTTGCCGCGTTTGCTGTCCACATACTGGAGGCGCTAAAGCAGGCTGCCACGAGGGAGGGATCGGACTTCCAGGCTGATTCAATCACCTGGTTATTATTGCCGTTGAAGCCCAGTTCCCGGAGTAGATCGATGCGCGGTCTTCGGAGTGGTGGCAACACAGCCTGCCGGATGCCCAATCGACTGACGAATAGCATCTTGTCCAGGCCTTGCAAGGCGGCGCTGCGCGGGCTGGCGGGCTGCCCATGATGTTTTGTCGATGCGATGTTGCCGAACGACAGCCCGGCGTAGTTATGTGTCGGACCAACGATTCCGTCAAAATTAACTTCAAAAGAATTCACGCTGCCACCATTGAGTGGATTAAGGATTCGCCGGGTCCGATCGACCATCAAATTGCTTATTTGACCAAAAACTCGGACATCAGCGGATAGTGATCGCTCAAGTCCCGCTCGTCGGCCGGGATTTGATAATAATTGTCATAGTGATTGGCGTCGACTTCACCCTGAATCACCATGTCGGGATAAACGGCAGCACTGGCAAACAGCAAATCCTTGCGATTTGGTTCATCCCGGGCAAGTGCGGGCGAGTAGAAGATTCGGTCAAATTGCCGCCCCGTGATATGGGTCGAGCGATGCCCCTCTTTAATTGCTTCATTTGAATCGTAAAAATCATCGCCTGGCCGATCGTTATTCAACCCGCGAATGATTGACACATCTCCGCCAGGTGTCTCCAAACCAAAATCATCTTCCGTGTTCAAATCACCGGCGATAATCACGTTGTCGCCTTTTTCGACCAGCTCGGACATCCAGTTGTGAATCAATCGTGCCTGGCGCTGCCGCAGTTCAAACGCCTCGGCACCGGCGCGGAGATGGCAATTGAAAACAAGCAGTGACTGGCGGTCGCCGCCGCTGCCCCATTCGAACCTGCCGATCAAATGCTTGCTGAGATTGTAAAAATTGCCGGTACCAGGCATTTCCTGGCTCTGCTCGCGACGACTGTACTCCACCAGTCCGCTTTGATAAATAATCACCACGTCCTGATCCGTTGCAAAATCGTACCCTTCAATAAATGCATAACGGTATTTGATGCCAAAATCCTGCTCGACGTCTTTCAACAGCTTGTATATGACATTTCGGTTCTCGACTTCCTGCAAACACATGATCGTCGGTTTCAGTTTTCCGATCACTTCGGCGACGTGGCGACGCTTCCAATCCCAGTCAGCTCGAGTTGGAGCCGCTTTTTCTTTTGACAGATCGGTCGAATTATCCTGTTTGAAATCGTCATAAAACCATTCCAGATTCCATGTTGCCACGGTAATCCTGTCGGGCAACTCATCTCCTGTCACCTTCGAAAACGATCCGGGAATAATCGAAATCGCCATGAAAAGAAAACCGAAAAAACCTGATTTCAATAAAATCGGGAATGCGTTTTTCATAGGTTCGATTTGGATGGAACAGGGAACTGGTATGGGGTCGGGAGTCATTTGCCGGTACGGCCCTTTGGGTGCCGACCCACAAATGACTCCCGCCCCCTTTTCCAAACTCGAATTACGGCGATTGTGCCGGTGGTTTGGCCAGCGACTCAATCGATGGAAACAATTTGTTCACAGCGTTTTGGGAAATAACATAAAGCCAGTCCGCGTGAATCTGGTTCAGGTTGCGGGCCCGGCCATTGGCCTGATCCATCGCTGTTTTTCGATCGTTGAGGCGCTTTTGATATTCACGAAGGGCGGCATCGTCTTCCTGAACCTGCTCTACTGATTTTGCATCGACGGCAGCCGTTTCGGCGGCCCCGGACCCGGCCGCTTCGCCTTCCACTGGTTCGTTCGCCGACTCAGCCGCCGCTTCATGGGAACTCGAGTCGTCTGAGTTGCCTGCTCCCGGATTCACAGGCATGGGCAACATTGTCTCGTCAACTCCGCAGCTCACCAACAGGAAACGGTTGATATTGGATCGGTTTTGCATATCCACTCCGGCAAGGTCGCCAATCGCCAACGTGTCGACATTCCCGTTGCGATAACGGATCCGAATACAGCCTGCCAAACTGTCGAACTGATGTTGTCCATTTGTAAATCCGGCATGCCGATACCCGCGCGATACCAACCAGTCAAAATGGTCCGCCGGATTCGATTCCGCAGGTGCTGCCAGATCCTGGGCAGCACTGGCTGATTTTTTTTGTACATCTCGTAGCTTGAAAGCCACGATTTCGCCCAAAAATTCGCCCAGCGTCGCCAGGTTGATTTCGGCGCCTCTGGCCAATGGTCGGTCGACAAGTTTCTGTTCGCTGTCGGCAGGCCAAACGTCATACAGCCAGCGTTCCCCGGCGGGATAAATTCGGGCCCGATAGACGTAAGTCCTTGTGGCATCGGTCGCCAACTTGCGCGGGTCGATAAAATAGTAATCAATCTCGATCGACTCGATCATCTCGCCGAGCTGATTTCGTTGATTGCCAAATCTCAACAAGTCACCATCGATCCAGTCAGAGAATTCGGTCGACAATAAATTCTGATCAAATTCAATGACATAGATTTGTGGTTGGCCGGGAATTCGGACAAAGCGTTGTGCGGGATCGGCGGCGGGTTTGCCAATAATAACTCGCGCCAGCGTATTTCGTCGCGTGTCCTCCAGGATCAGCGTCGTACCAACGCCGCTGCGGCTTGCATCACTGGCTCCCAATTCGACGACACCAAACTCCTCATGATCGTTTTGTTGATCCGATGGCATATCAAGAATTCGTTTTTGTCTGAGTGAGTCAATCACGCCAGAAATTCGCTGTGCGTTGCTTGCAAGGAATTCATACTTGTCAGGAATCACCCAACTGCCGCGTTCGCGAGAGATTTCAATTTTCTTTGGGGAGTCAAGTTCGCGATCGTATCGCTCAACCTTTATCCGGTAGACATCGTTGGAATCATAGGCGGACTCATGATCGCTTTCAGTCGGCAAGAGCGGCCCTGCGTTTTCCGCGTCCTTGGTGAGCAAAATTTCACCAATTCGCGAGTTGGTCTCTCCCACTTCGTTTTTGGGTGAGTAGCGCCAGGCAATCACGCCTGAGACACAGGCACCGATTGCCAACAACAAGGTCATAATGAACGGTTTCACGAAAGTTCCTTCCTTTTTCGGTTTTCGGGGCAACAACACTTGCCACGAGGTCCCGTGTTCAAAGTTTCATTCAGGCTTAGGCCGACAAATCGATAGCCGCCTACTTCAGCCGTCTCGCCTTGGAAATACCTTCTCGTTCACGTAATCGCCGCCGTGTGAACACGATCAATCCCAAAACCAAAGGTGGAATCGGCGGAATCAGCACAGCGGCCAGTTTGTAGCCACGTTGTATTTCCTGGATTGTCAGTTCCGCTGTCAAGCGTGTCGAGCGAATCATCTCGTTTCGCTCGTTTACCATCTCTTCATTGATTCGGCGAAGGTTGTTTTTCTCGTCACTGATCCGTTGTTCCAACAATTTCTGTTTGGCTTCGAGTGCCACAATGTCAACTTCCACACCGGCTTTTTGGGAATCAATCATCTTTTGAACGTCTTTTTCCAATTCAGCAATTTGTGCCCGCGCGGTGGCCCGGGCCGCCGCCATCTTTGTCTGATAGTCTTTCTCGTAATCCTGTAACTTGTTGTCGTTTTCCTCGGTGGCGCTCCGAATCGTTTCTTCGACGTGTCGCAGAGTCAGGTATCGTTGTCGCCTGCTGCGTACATCCAAAAACTCCTGGCGAGTTGTCAGCGATTCGATCAGGTTCAGCACGAACGCCGTGTTTTCGTACCGATACTCGATGCCTCCCTGGACAGGAGCATCACGCATCGCGATCGACTCGTCAGACAGAATATCCACATCGGAAACGTAAATACAATTGACATCGCCTGGTTGCACATCTTCGGATTTCAGCTTGCTCGATATTCGCGCTACCAACATCATTGTCTCGTTGGGTAACGCCGATCCACGTTCCAGATCGATAGCACGTGCTTCGCCCGTGCGCGAAGCGCGATCGTAAGCGTCCATTGCGACCTTTCCGGAATTCCGCGCTACGACAAGTTGCTCCACCTGGTAGGGCGAGTCCGGCCGCGAAGTAAATGCGCTGGCGAAATCGAATAGCAGCTCCCGGATATTGCGGGTCGCCGGATGCAAACTGCTGATTTGCGGATCAGCCGCCATAAGGTTGTCTTCGTCATTGTTGACAATAATTCGTTCCGGCAAATCCAGGGTCGAATCCCGCTTGTAAGGGTTGTATCGTTGCCAGACAAAATCCGGAATGAATGCGTCGCTAGTCCGGTCCTTGCGTCCCGAAACCGCAATGCCCAGTTTTGACCAGAGCTCGGTTATCGGCGGATTATCCTTGTTGCCGCCGCGCGGTAACTGACGTGGCTGGACGGTTGGAATCACCCGTTCGCGAAGCGACGGTTGCACCGACAACGGATCCTCGAAGATCACCGTTGGTTGCCCGGCCTGGATTGCGGCTATCAGATTATTCAACTCGACAGGTGTCATTTTGGATGGCTGGATCACCACGACAACGGCGTATTCCAGCTCGCGCACGCCGTCGGTTTCATCCAGCCAGATCGAAAGAGGCTGGGAAAGATCGACATCCTGTACCCGGTATTGCTTTTCCAGTTCACTGATGATTCCCAATTTGGGAATATTGAATGTCTGCGTATCAACGGTCAGTATGTCACCGGTGGCGTAAACATCCGTTTTTGCAATACCGATGCGCAATCGCGAGGGCTGGGCAACCGTGGCAATCGAACGAATCAGTTCGTATTCTATTGGCGAACCATAGGAGAAAAAGGGTATGACTTCACGATTCAGGCCGGACGAAAAAGCGGCTCCAAGAATCACTTCCTGCTGCCGGACAGCGCCACGGGTTTCGGACGAAAACGCTACCGGTCGAATCCCAAATCGTTTCTCGGCAAGAATTGCTTCCTGACTGAATGGCTCAACGTTTTTGTGCAAATTGACCCGAACGCGATTGCCCCCCATCACATCGAATTCCCGCAACAAGTTGATGAGGTCATACTGGGTTTGGACAAAATCGGCAGGGATATTTGAACCGACATAGGCATCAATTGTGATCGGTGCTGCCGGCCGATCGTCACGACCCTTTTCTACCGCGAGGCGAGCCAGAATATCTCGTGTATTCCCGGTCAATGTACTGATCTTTTCGCCGGATACGTCCATACGAAATTTGTTGAGCGGACTGTATTGCGCGATCAACACCAGCGCAATGACGATGATCATCAGAAAGGCAGTTCGAAAGACAAAATGTCCGAGCAGTGAGGTTCCGTGTTTGCCCCCTTGCCAGTGTCGCCTGCCAATCAATACCAGGCACAGGTAGATGCCAATCACCACGATCCCAAGAAAATAAAACACGCTGGAAAGGCTGATCAGTCCGCGACCAAATGGATCAAATCGTTGCAGAACGGACCATTCAAACAAGCGACTTACTGTCTTGCTGTCGGACACGATCACATCGGCATTGGAAAAGAACGCCAGCGGCGCATTGAACACAACGCCAAAAATAAATCCAACGGTCAGGTTGTTCGTCAAAAACGAAGCGACCATACCGACAGCCAGCATGGCGATTCCAACAAACCAGTACCCCAGGTATGTTGAAAACAACAGGCCGCTGTCGAGGTTGCCCCCCGTCATCGAAATAAGCACTGCGTAGTTGGACAACTGCGAAAACAACAGTGACACCGTGAATACAAGTAGTGCCGCAAAATATTTGCCAATTACAATATCAAAATCATGCGCCGGCAACGTCAACAACAACTCGTCCGTTCCTTGCCGCCGCTCTTCTGACCATGTACTCATCGTGATGGCCGGAATAAAGATCAGCATGATGTACGGCAGGAACTGGTTGAGTTGATCAAAGTTCGCCAGATTGGTGGTAAAAAACTCGTGTGGCCAAAAAGCTGCAAACGAAGTCAACAATACGAACAGGCACAGAAAAACATATCCGGTTGGGTTGCTGAAATAGCCCACGAAATTCCGCTTCATAACGGCAAATGCCGCTTGTCGCCAAATACCAAATGGCAACATTGCAATCATCAACACTGCAAAAAACAACACGTCGATGCCGACCATGTTGAGGAATTCCAGCAACTTTAACTTGTCGTTCATGATTTTCCGGAACTTGTCGTCCCGGTCATTGGAAATGAATATTACTGATGATTTAAGCTGATGTTTCCATCAAAATGATGCTATTGAGTTGTTTCGACCACGACCGGGTCTTCGGAATCGAAATGATTGCTCGTCGCGCCCCCAAGTCCGGCCGTTGCGTCGTTACCACCGGGTTCGTCAGCATGGCCGGTCAGTTCGGCAAAAACCTGATCCAGTCCCTTGTTCATCGGGTCGAGCGTATCCAGTGGTCCGTCAAAAACCAGTCTTCCTTCATTGATCAGGATGACACGACTCGCCATTGCAACGACTTCCTGCAGAATGTGAGTCGAAAGCAGAATCGTTTTTGTTTCGCCCAATCGTCTCATCGTTTCGCGGACTCCGCGAATCTGGTTGGGATCAAGACCACTTGTCGGCTCATCAAGAATCAGGACTTCCGGCTCGTGGATAAGGGCCTGCGCCATTCCGACACGTTGCCGAAACCCTTTGGAAAGTTTGTTGATCGGTTTGTAAATCACACTGCCAAGACTGCACAAGTCGACCGCCGAAGCAATCCGGTCTTTTTTCAATTTCTTGCCCATTCCCCGCGCTTCGGCAAAAAAATCGAGCAGGCTGTACGGCGTCATGTCCGGGTATAAGGGACCAGTCTCCGGCAAGTAACCGAGGTGCCGTGAACCCTCCAGACGGTCATCGGCCATATTGTGGCCTGCGATGCGGGCGAGCCCTTCGGATGGAGCCAGGTATCCGGTCAACATTTTCATCGTCGTACTCTTGCCGGCGCCGTTGGGTCCAAGAAAGGCAACGACCTCTCCTTTGTTAACCGTAAATGAAACATCCCGAGTCGCCGCGAAAATCCCGTAGAAACGACTAAGATTAACGGCCTCGATCATTGGAGTCGCATTACTGGACGAGGCTTTTTGCTTCGCTACGGATTCTGTTTGCGTCATGGTTGGTTTCAAAAATTTAATTAAACAGCGGGCCTTTGACCGTTACGTGCGATCGGAATTCAGCCAATGGTTGGCATTCGTGCCAATGGGCCATTGAGTTCATGGTTTACGAAATAAAGCCGGTACGGGTTCCGTCGAAGGTAGCAATTGCCACGATCGGGAAAACGGAAAAGACACCGCCGCACAAAAATCGCCCGCAAATGAACCAAAAATTTCACAAGGCTGACCATTTGACGAGGCCGATTACATCACGAACGTACACCCGTTTGCGTTCCATGATAGTTTAACGGGGCGGTTCTCCTCAATGGTATGGCCCGAAACGATGTAGCTGTTTGGACCGCTGGCGGTCACCTCTCGCAGTCTTATCGTTATGGGCTGGTCTTCCGATCCAGGGCTTTAAACGTGATGGGCCTCAAAATCTCCTCAAAATATGGGCGGCACCTTTCTCCGTCCCTTTCTCCGTCTCCTTTCTCCGTCATTGATGCCAACGACAGACCCGCAGGGTCGGCACAACCTCAGCCGGGCTCGTAAGGGCCCGGTATTTGTGAGTCGACTTCCGGTCGTTTACACCACCGGCTGATATTCTGTCGGCCCGCCGGGCCTGGAAAGCGCGCCAATCATGTCCGGAGTATGCCATTCATAGATGGCAACTTTTGATTTTGACTTTTGATCCTGCCACACAGCCAAGTATCCTTGCTACCGTTATTGCCATCGTGAACGCCAATGGCGAAAATAATCCTGTGTGGCGAATCAGTCCCGGTTTTTACAAGGTGATCCGATGAAGTGTCAATTTTTGCCGATGTTGCTTGTATTTTGTCTGGTTACTGGCGGCTGTCAAAACGAAGTTGCAAAGTCGGGTGACAAAGCCACTCCATCCGTCGTTGAAAAAGCGGCGCCTGTAAGCACAACAACATTTGTCAATCAGGTTGTTGAGGCTTCGTGTGGCCAGTGCCAGTTCGGCATGGAAGGGAAAGGCTGCGATCTGGCGGTGAAGATCAACGGGAAAACCTGGTACGTCGATGGCACATCGCTGGACGGACATGGCGATGCCCACGGAGACGACGGGATGTGCAACTGCATCCGTCAGGCAACAGTGACTGGTGAAATCAAAGACGGCCGATTTGTTTCAACGGCTTTTGAATTGTTGCCACTCAACGAGAATTAGGAAAAAAAGCCCATTTCGCAGGGTGGTATTTCCGAAGTCCATCCAACTCGTTGGACGGGCGCTATACCGCAAACACCGGAATATAATCGAACGTCGACAGGTACAAGCAATGAATCGGTGGCCCGCTACCGGTTTTCTGCGGCGTTGTTTGTATCGGGACCCGAAAGTTCGAAATTGGCACGCAATCCCTGGTTTTCAAAAGTCAAACCAAAGTTGCCGGACTCCCAGTTGCCAAGGAGTTGCTCGACGTGGGGACCGTTTTTGGGAGCGGCGGGATGACCGTAAACCGAAGACTCCATCGTTTTGAATTCTTCGTTCCAGCGGTATTCACCACCTCCTGGGCAATGGAGTTCCCTCTTCCAGACAACCTGATCGATTTCACGTGGATCTCGATCGGGAAATAATCGCTTCCACTCGTTCAGGATCGGCAATGGCGACCATGACTGGTGCTGCATGCGGCGCTGGTAGTCTTCGTTAAACATCGAGAGCACGCCTAATGCGAGGGAACGTTTGACTTGCACGGCGAGGTTGTCACCTAACACAGGCAACGAATCGGCAGGAGGCGCAGTTTCGGCAGCGTCATCGGTTGCTTCGGCGGGTTTGGAATCCAGTCGTCGATCGATGGCACGCTGGATGACCGATTCGCTCAACGAAAGAATCAACGTGTCTCCGCTGGCAAAATAATGCAAGGCAATCCTGGCGTCGATGTCCTCCGGGATGTCGCGACGCGAGCTGGCACTTGGACTGATTTTGACATAAGCAGTCTCCCGATGACGCAATGTTTCCCAAGTTGTCATGTCCGGCGCGGATTGTTCGATAAAAGCGCGCAGACCAACCAAAAAAGCCGTCAACCGAATGCTGCTGCGGACATTGAACTGAATGGCGACTGGCAAGCGAGAAAGATTGGACTGAAAAAACTTTTCCTGTTCGAATCCGTCCTCGAGCGATTTTTTCTCCATGTCCGCCCAAAGTGGGTCTTCGTCGACGAAAACGATCGCAGCATCGCCCAACCAATCCATAAAATTGACTTGAGCAAACACCGAACCCATATTGGCCCATTGTTTGAGCGATGGCGATTCGGTGTTCAGGGCCAATGCACCCCAGGTCAACGCTTCGGGGTGACTGGCATTCCGTTTGGAGTCCAGTTTCGCACCAAGTGACACGTCGGTCATTGACTGATACTCGCTGTTATCAATCAGCGGCATCACCGTCAGATCGGCGGCCAGTTTTCCATCGTTCATCGTCAGCCGGATTGCAATCGGGTCGAATGCCCTGCTCCAGTTCGACTGATAGCCGCGTCTCCAGTTTTCATAAGCGATCTTTTCCCGCCCCGAAACTTTTTGGATTTCCAGTTCACTTACAGGAGTCTGAAATTCCAGCGTTCCGTAAGTGGGAGAGATCGCCGCATGATTGACCACGGTGAACTGATTCAATGCAAACACGGAAGCGCCGATATCGACACTGACCGGAGTCTCCAGACCGTCGGCCAGTTGCGAAAGGTAGCGCGCGTGCAAATCCGTCAACACAGCAGCAGCACGAGTCCGGCGCGATGTGCCGATTCGCCATCGCGGACTGCACCAGCGACGAATCGTCTGATCCGTGATGATGATCAACGCTGTTTCCTGTTCGTCGCCCAGCACATAGCGGTGGCGAAAGAACCGGTATTCGTCGAGGTTCGCGAGTGCAGTGTCTGGCTGATTGCTGACCTCGACAATTCGATTGAGTTGAACGAGTGAGTTGGTAACCAGAACAACGTTGCCCAATGTCGCAACGTACGAACTGACGCGTCGATCGGGCGAGCAATACCCGCTGTAGGAGACACTTCCGGCCGTCCCTGACACTTTTTCGACTCCCGGGGTCTTGGCAGCGGACATTGCAACCGTTGCCTGGATAGCGCTGGCCAATGTCGCTGGTTCGGGTGCCTCGAACAAAACAGCCACGTCGGTTCCTGTGCGAAAATACGGATCTCCCCCTGTAATCGCGATACTTGTAATCAGCTTCGGCCCAAACATTTTCTGAATTTCGCCGAGCGGTAAACCGAGTTGATCCTGATAGCGCTGGCGGGTATTGGCCGACTCGCTAGTTTGCGTCATCAGCGGCACGAGCGGACCAGCCGTCTGGAATCCCGTTTCGATCAGCGTGACCAGCGACTGGAAAGACGGGACGAACATGGCGTGCTGATCGGCCGGAATGTAGCGGGCCAGCGTGTCGAGTTTCGGATCGATTTCCTTGACCAGCGGTTTCCAGTCGAATTCGGCAACGGTGATCCCTTCGATTTCATCGACGGCGAAAGTTTCCTTGTCTTCACCGACACCAATGGTGAGCATCCGATCGAGTTGCAGGTTTTCGCTGAGTGCCATCCCGCCACTTATGAGCGACAGGGAGCGATCCATTTCTGATTCGGTTTGCCAATTGTTGTTCTGCGTCGCTCCCTCATTTGTGACTTGATCATTGAGACCGAGCTCCGCTGTTAATTGATTGGCCTGATAGCGAAACCACGCTGTGCCCGTCAGTTGCGAGTTCCAAAGACGTCGGTAATGGGAAAGTTTTACGTTGAGGTAGTCGGTTCGCTTTGTTTTGAATTGATCAGCCTTGATGGAAAACCTGTAGGCTACCAATGGGCCATTCCAGAGATTGGGAAAATAAAAAGTGCCGGTCACGTCGGCAGGCTCTTCCAGGTGGATTGCGATTCTGTAAGCAGGTGCTGTCGTTGCCGACGTTTCGGAAGGCATGACCATGGGTCGCACGTTGAATCGGTTAAATACAAACTCACCGATTTGCAAATAAGCCTCGCCTGGCTGGTCCAGCACCACGAACGCCCACCTGGCGTTCTCCCAATATTCCATATTCCAGGTTTCTTCGCTTGGACCAAACGGAGACTTGACGTCACCCGTCAGTTCCAGTTCGCCCAACGATTGAACGAAGTAGACACCCTTGTTCGAATCCACTTGCGCCACGAGGTGGCTGTTTGACGACAAACAATTCAGCAGGATGAACGAAATGAATGGCAGGAGTAACGTAATTCGTGTTTTCATCGCAAGGGTCCTGGAAATGGTTACGCTTTGACAACCGGTAACGCGTTTTGATATTTGGTCATTCGTCAGTCAGTATATGGCCTTGAATGGGTCATTGGCCATCAATACACGACTTTTGCTGCCAAAAAACATGCCGGTTTGGTATCATTCCAGTTTCCGAAGTGACGTTTTTGTTGTTCGATTCCAATCGGGTTCATGTCATGAATGTCAGTCGACGACGGATTTATCGCTTGCTTTTTGCATTCAGCCTGCTGTTCTGTATTTCCTGCGTCGCCGTGGCTCAGGAAACGCCCGCGGAAACGACAACGGAGTTATCGGACGTGGCAGAGCCGACCGTGCAAGAGGGAGCGGCACCCATTTGTTCGGCGGAGCTTGGCGATACGATCAACGTGCATTTAAGTGGTTCCCTTTATTTTGCCGGTCAGTTCACTGCGGCAGACATCGCAGCATTGCAGGCGGCAGGCGTTAAGCGGGTGATCACTTTGCGAACCGATGGCGAAATCGAGTGGGACGAGGAAGCTGCCTTGAAAGCGGCCGGAATCGAGTACTTTGCTATTCCTTTTCGGTCTCCCGATTCGTTGACGGACCAGGTTTTTGACTCCGTTCGAATATTGCTTGCCGAAAACGATTCGACCACGCTGTTCCATTGCGGTTCCGCCAATCGGGTGGGGGCTGCCTGGCTGCCATATCGGGTCCTCGATGAAGGTGTTCCGCTGGAGACGGCCGTTGCCGAAGCGAAAGTGATTGGACTTCGCACCGAAGAACTTCTTGACAAGGCGCGGCGGTACATCCGAAAAAAGCAAGCCAATCGCCAGCCAAAAACGGAAGGCGAGCGACGCACTGACGAACCCGACGATGGCCATGATACGACCGATTCCGAAATCGATTTATCGATTAAACCGGCCAGGCCACCCGTCGTGGAACCAGTTCAATTGCCGGAACAAAAAGGGATCAATGCTGATTTTGTGGATCCGGAGTTGAACGTCGACGAATTTATCAAACGGTTTGAAATTGAAAGTCGCGAGATCTATTCGGCACGGGAAGCAATTGTCACCGCGTGCCAAATCCAGCCCGGCGACCGGATCGCCGATGTTGGAACAGGGACGGGACTTTACACGCGACTATTTGCCAAAACGGTTGGTCCCGACGGCTGGATTTATGCGATCGATATCGCGCCGCGCTTTATCGAACACATCAACGTCACATCGCGCGAAGCGGGACTTGCTAACGTGACAGGAATACTCAATTCACAAAACTCGATTCAATTACCGCCTGAGTCGGTCGACCTTGTTTTCATCTGTGATACTTACCATCACTTTGAAACGCCCGAAGAGATCCTGGCGACCATTCATCGGGCCTTAAAACCGGGGGGGCAACTTGTGCTGATCGACTTTGATCGCATTCCCGGTACGTCGCGGGAGTGGGTTGTGTCGCACGTACGGGCAGGCAAGGAGGTGTTTCGGGGCGAAGTCGAGTTGGCGGGTTTCGAATTCGTGGAACAAGTGGCGATCGAGGGATTGTCCGAGAATTACTTTTTGCGATTTAAGAAAAAGTAACCGGTTTCCATAGAAGCCGGCCGGTTTGTTTCACCGAATGCCGGCGGCTGGTGCCGAACCGCTCAAAAACCGGTACAGTCCGTTTAATTCAGCTTCGTCGCTTCTTCCCAGTGTTCGTAGAGCTGTTGCAGTTTCCGGTTTTCGTCATCGAGCTCGCTTTTGGCACCCACGACCTGTTGCGGATCGCGATGAACGGCGGGATCGGACAGCGTAAAGTGAAGTTCCTCGATGCGGTTTTCGCAAGCGGCGATGTCGGACTCAATTTGCTCGACCTTGCGATAGGGAAACTTGCGTTTGGGCTTTCCGTCGTCACCTGATTTCTTACCTTTGGATGCACCGTTACCGATGACCGGCGAATTGGTGATCAAATCCGCTTCCTGTCTTAGTCGCTCCTTGATCATGCACCACGTGTCGTAGTTTCCCTCGATGACACGGGCTTTTCGGTCTTCCAGAATGAGCAGGTGGGTGCAAACGCGGTTGAGAAAATACCGGTCATGGCTGACCAAAAGCAGCGTACCATGGAATTCATTGATGGCTTGTTCCAGTGCTTCGCGAGCCCACAAGTCGAGATGATTGGTCGGCTCATCCATGATGAGGAAATTGGCTCGTTGGGCAGCGAGATTGGCAAGGGCCACACGGTTTCGCTGACCGCCGCTGAGGCTGGAAACCCGTTGCAGTGCCGTGTCACCAGTGATGCCAAAACGAGCCAGCAAATCGCGACGGGCAAGTTCGTTCATTCGCAATGCGGCGGTACTCTCGTCGCGGGGGCGGATCGCTTCGGCGCTGATTGAATCCCCATCGATG
Source organism: Pirellulaceae bacterium (assembly GCA_031414755.1). Taxonomy (GTDB): domain Bacteria; phylum Planctomycetota; class Planctomycetia; order Pirellulales; family Pirellulaceae; genus CAJQPP01. The sequence continues at coordinate 98,883 of JANNWJ010000031.1, forward strand.
CAGTGCAGGTGTTGATCGAAGTAGCCATGTTCGACCCCGGTCCCAAACCGGATTTTTCCATTGTCGGCAGGAATTTCGTTGAGCAAGCAGCGCAGTAAGGTTGTTTTGCCGGTTCCATTTGCACCGAGGATTCCCCAGCGTTGGCTTCGCTCAATCTGAAAACTGACGTCGGAAAAAAGTAACTCGTCAAAAGACTTGCTGACCCCCTGAACGTTCATAACGATATCGCCGCATCGTGATACGTCGTGAAACTTCATGCGCGGCACGGCGATTTCGCGGGGCACGTCAACAAGTTCAATACGTTCCAGTTTCTTGCGACGGTCTTCGGCCTGGGTTGCCTTTTGCCCGACATGATTGCGGCGAATAAAGTCCTTGAGCTTCTCGATTTCTTCCTGTTGTTTTTCAAAGGTTCGGCGCGAGACTTCCAGCCGTTGCTCCTTGAGCATTTTGTATTTCGTGTAATTGCCCGGGAACGAATCGATTTGGCCGTTAACAAGTTCCAGTGTCCGGTTGGTAACTCGATCGAGAAAATAGCGGTCGTGGCTGACGAGCAGAAACGCTTGCGGGCAATCGGCAAGAAACCGTTCGAGCCAGGTGGTCGATTCGATGTCGAGGTGATTAGACGGTTCGTCCAGCAACATCAAATCCGGTTCTTCGAGAAGCAAGCGGGCCAACATCAAACGGTTTTGTTGACCGCCACTAAGTTGTCCGATCGGTCGTTGGTCATAGCCGGAGTTGAATCCCAGTCCATCGAGGATGCGGCGGATCTTGTAGTCGACCTCGTAACCACCCCGTCGCTGCAGTTCATTGTGATGTGAGTCGTAACGCCGCGATAATTCCGCTTGTTCGGATTGCGGAGCGCCAGCCATTTCCGCTGCGATTCGCGTGGCCCGGTCGACCATATCCGTCAAGTGCTTCATCGACTCCCGCGCCAAATCCCAAACGGTAATCGCCGGATCGAGGTCCATTTGTTGACGCAGAAAACCAATCCGCGCGCCGGGTGCGAAAGTCAAATCGCCTCCGTCGGGTGACAAGTCACCAATCAGAATGTTGAGCAGGGTTGTTTTGCCTGCGCCGTTGGGTCCAACCAGGCCGACGTGTTCTCCCGGCCGAATTTCCAGCGACGCGCCATCGAGGACCGGGTCGGCAGAAAAATACTTTCTCAGGTTTTCGGCGGCGAGCAAGGTCATACAAACATTGTGGCGATAAGCGCGTCCAGGCTAAAACGAAATCAAAGCAGGCGTTTGACGTCCGGGCTTGCTTGTTTGGAGTTGGTGTAAGCGGCAACGTCGATCCGTTCGGCTTTTTCCGATTCCGCAAACTGATCAAGCTGGCCCGGAATGCGTGAAGCCATGACTTCCATGCGTCCAAAGCCTGGTCGTTCGGGACTCTCTTTTGAAAACACGTGATAGATGTCAGAGAATCCCAGCCAGTACAACATTTTGGCAATGACAGAGGGTCCACTGGGAATCCAGCTCAGATCATGGACACCGGACATCAATTTTTCGGACGCTTCGAAAACACAATAAAGGGATTCTGTATTATCGATGAAGCAGCGAGCCGAGTTGAACCACAGAACTTCGCGGGTCATGTCGGCGGCGATCTTAAGACCAAGAATCGGATCGGCCAGGTGATAAAAGATCCCTTTAAATAGCGTAAAATCTGCTGGCTCGATTCCCTGCTTGTTCAGTTCCATCAAATCGCAAACGCGAAAGTTCAAATGGTCGACCGGGCCGTACGTCCGGTTAGTTCGGACAAACTCTGCCTGGCGAATCCAGTGTTCTCGAACATCGAATCCATGGACCGATCGAGCACCCAATTCGCCTGCCCAAAAACAATAACCGCCGGCATTGCAGGCACAATCGAGAAAGCTTTTTCCGGCAAGTCCAGCCGGATAAATCAAATTGACTTTCTCGGCAAATCGATGGCTCGCATCGATCATGCTGACATTTTCGTTGTTGGCGCGCAGTCGTTCCTGCTCGTCAAACGCATCCATCACTTGCAACGACTCGGAAATCCGGATGTTCTGGTGCCACGGCCGAAGCGCGCGGATTTGCTGGATTAATAATTCATTATTTGACATGCGAACGGTTCCTTCCCGAATCGTTTTGGTCCTATTCGTGCCTCAATGCCTGAATTGGGTCCAGTTTGGCGGCGCGAATCGCCGGGTAGATGCCAAATATGATACCGACAAGCACGGCAATTCCAAATGCGATGGGAATCGACTCCGGAACAATAATCGGGGTGATATCCCGAACGGAATCCGGTAACTGCGAAACCCAATTCGGAAACCAGCCGATAAGAAGTTCGCGAATCTTCGTTACGATGAACGGGCAAAGCAAGCCGCCCACGATTCCTGTGACGCCACCCACTACGGACAGGACCACGGTCTCAACCAGGAACTGTCGAAGAATATCACCGCGAGTGGCACCCAGAGCCCGGCGAATTCCGATCTCCCGTGTCCTTTCGGTTACCGTCGCCAACATGATATTCATAATGCCAATCCCGCCAACGACCAGCGAGATAGCGGCGATCAGTCCCATGAAGGCCATAAACATCAAACGGGTATTGCGGGCCTGATTCAGCAGTTCCAGTGGCGTTACCACAGCAAAGTCGGCTTCGGTATGACGCTGCGCCATGATCGACTGAATTGTGTTGGCGGTGGCCAGGACATCCTCGATGTTTTTGACGCGAAATGTGATCTGACTCAGTTCGACTTGCTCGTTGATTCTTGTTCCGGCACTTCGTTCCATTGTCCAGTCGCCGATGCGTTGCCAAAACGTCGTCACGGGAATGTAAACGTCGTCGGTAAAATCCTGCGCGTCAAGCGAACCGCCAATGGCGGCCATCACACCACGTTTGGCCGCGACCCCCACCACTCGATAGGGCGTTTCGCGAACGAGAACGATCTGATCAAGCGGTGAATCGATTGGGAAAAGTTTTTTCGAGATTTCATGCGACAGGACGCAGACATTGTTTGAGTTTTCGAGGTCCAGCGTTTCCAGAAAGCGCCCGGCGTCCATCTTCAGTTGCATGACATTGTCGTAGCCTGGCGTGCATCCGACGAGATGAATGTCGAGGTCGTATCGTCCAAAATGCAATTCGCGCCGCGCTTCACGAATTTGCAAGGCGTCGGAAACAGTTCCCAGCGTGCTGCTCAAGACCTTGAAATCGTCACGGGTGACGCCGTAGATCGCTATCCAGTTTTCGTCGGCTTCGCCCGATGCCGTCGGCTTGACGCTTTTCAGAATAATGTTGTTGGTGCCCAGCTCCTCGATTTGAGCCTGGACACGACGGCTGATTCCTTCGCCGATCGCCAGCAGCCAAACCACGCTGGCGATGCCGATAAAGATACCGAGAATCGTCAACAGGGATCGCATCGGATGCAACGTCAGGCTTTTGATGCCAGCCGTCCAGATCCTGGGCCGAAGCAGATTAATATTGCCCATGGCAGATCAGTTTTCCGGAGTCGTGGTTTTCTCCCCGGAATCCTTGTACGTATCGCCAACCACCAGAACGGATTCGCCTGTGCGCAATCCACCGGCAATAACGACATGGCTTTCGTTGTTGGGACCCAGCGAAACCTGGCGAAGTTCCCGTTCATTGCCATCGGCAACAACGACGAAATGTGCGCCGCCCTGGCGAACAATCGATGAGACCGGAGCCAGAATCGCCTTGTCAACCTTGTCAACACAGATTTCGGCAGTCCCGCGCAAACCCGATCGAACAACGCTGTTTTTGGTTGCGATTTCGATAAAGACTTCGTATTCGATCGGTGCCTGGCTCCAGCGCTGCGGCATAGGAAAATCGGCGACTTTCCGGACAATGCCATCGATCACCGAGTCCGGCGCGGTGTTCAGGCGAATGATCACGGACTGTCCGGGGCAAACATTGTTGATTCTCGAATCGCTTACGTTGGCAATCATCTGCATCTTCGTCGGATCCGGCAATCGGAATATCGCCTGGCCTTCCAGAACATTCACCCCTTCTTCGATTACAATACCGGAATCACCGCGCCCTTCGATATCGTTGGCATAAACGACTTGCCCATCGACGGGTGCCACAATTCGGCAACCGGCAACTTGTTGTTCGTAAAAGGCCAGTCGTTGTTGGCTGAGTTCCATCGTGTGCTGGCTGGCTTCGAGTTGTGCTTCCTGTTTCTGTATTTCGGCTTCCAGCTCGGCCTTCATTCGATCCTTGCTGTAATCTCGCAACACGGCCAGTTTGCTTTTGGCAAGTGAGACTTCCTTTTCGGATTTAATCACGGCAAAGCGGTCCGCCTCGAGTTGCGCTTTCGTGACGTAACCTTTCCGGGCAAGGTTCTCGCTGTACTTTTCGTATTGCGTCGCTCGGCGCTGGGTTTCCTGGGCAAAGGCAAGTTCCGCTTCCAGCGTAGCGAGTTCCTGGGCGAATTGACCATTCTCGAACTCCAGAAGGCTGCGCCTGGCAGTATTCAGGTCGCTTTCTGCCTGAATGACCGAGGCCCGGTCAGTAGCGACGAGGATTTTTTGTTCGACCAGTTCATCTCGAAATGAAGAATCATCGAGTTGTGCCAAAAAATCACCAGTCTTGACTTCGGTTCCTTCATCAACCAGTTCCAGTATCGGCGTTCCACCTCGTTCGCGAACGCGGCAGCGGATTTCGAAATTGCTGGAACTGGTGACCGTTCCAGGTTCGGTGATCGAGGAAACGAAATCGGCGCGGGCGATTTCGTAAGTGAGATCGTGTGGGACGGAGACGTGCCGGTCAAAGCTGCCGTTCAACCACCAGGCACTTGCAGCAAGCCCGCTGGCCAGCAATCCAATGACAAGCAACCCTGCCTTGATGAATCCACCTGTCTTTTTGCGAATGTTGTTCACAGCAATCAGGGGGCTGAAGTAAATCAATGTAAATGGAACCGCGATTCATCCCTGCCGATCTGCCCGTTATGCGACGGGAACAGGACAGGCTTGAATTTGCGATTCTCGGGACATTCGAATCTTCGAACACTCATAATACCGCATATCGGACCGGGATTGAATGCGCAAAAGTCCTGCCGGAGAGGTCTCGTGGTATTATGATGACGTCGACTATTGATTCTTTCGGAAAATACCGCTGCCAACGCCGTTTCAGTCACCCGGCAAGCGCGTTTTGTGTTCGAAGCCTGACCCGTATGGGATTCCTGGTCGTTTAATTCGTCACATTGTCATCGCCTGTAAGTTCGGCGAACGATTCGGTATTATCACTGCATGAGAGAAGATTCAACCAATAACCCCCATACTGGTCTTCGGGTCCTGCTGGTCGATAACGATCCCGACCATGCCCAGGCGATGGCCGAGAGCCTTGAGCGAATCGGTTTCCAGACATCGATTGCCACGTCAGGGCCAGAGGGGGCGCGACTGGTCAATGAGCGAACCTTTGACCTCGTCGTGACGGATTTGGTGATGAACGATGTCGATGGAATGGCGATCCTTGCCGCTGCGCGTGAACAGCAAATCAACTGCGAAGTCATCCTCGTGACCGGTCACGCATCGATTCCCAAAGCGGTCGAGGCGATGCAGCAGGGTGCGTTCAACTTCCTTGAAAAACCGATCACTCCCAAGCGACTGCAGGCAGTAGCCGCCAAGGCTGGCGAGTCCGTCCGTCTTCGCATGTACAATCAGGATTTGCAAAGCCGTCTGGATGAACGTTTTGGATTTGAAAACCTGATCTACGGCAGCGACAGCATGAAAGCGGTGGTGGAAAGACTCAAACGGATCGCGCCGACCGACGCCGGGGTTTTGATTACAGGTGAGACGGGAACGGGCAAGGACGTTGTGGCACAAGCCATCCACCAAAACAGCCCGCGCAAGAAAAAGCCCTTTGTCGCAATCAACACTGCGGCGGTTGCCGAACACCTGGTTGAAAGCGAATTGTTTGGGCATGTAAAAGGCGCTTTTACCGATGCGATCACAGATCGGATCGGCAAGTTCGAATATGCCAACGGCGGCACGTTGTTCCTTGACGAAGTCGGCGACATGCCGATGGCGACACAAATCAAGTTGTTGCGGGTACTTGAGGAACGAAAAATTACTCGTGTTGGCGATAACAAACCAATCGACGTCAACGTTCGCGTTCTGGCGGCAACCAACAAGAATCTGGAAGCCGAAATTGAAGCGGGCAATTTCCGCAAAGACCTGTATTTTCGACTCAAGATCGTGACGCTCCATCTTGATCCGTTGTCGATGCGCCGCGATGACATCATTCCATTGTCGGACCTGTTCCGGAAAATGGCCAACAAGTCAAACGGAAAGTCCGCCAGGCGTTTTTCACCAGATGTGACCCGCTGGATGTTCAATTACACCTGGACGGGTAACATCCGACAATTGAAAAACGTGATTGAAAGCATGGTCGTTCTCGACATGGATGGCTTGCTCGATATGGACGATTTGTCACCGGACCTGACCGAGGGCCCGGCAATTGCGCCAACCGGAAAAATTCAAAACCAAAACGGTCCACCAATCATCGGAGATGCTGAGTCCGACCTGGTCGGAAAATCGATGGACGAGATTGAACGCTGGGCCTACGGACAGACATTGCGTTTGACCGGCGGGAATCGCGAAGAAACCGCCCGAATACTGGGTGTCAGCGAACGGACCTTGTATCGCAAGATCGGACTGTACAATCTGAATTAGCGGGAATCACATTAACCTGATTCAGGTATCGCCACATGTTTTTTTTTAATTGACGAACCAGTCGCTAATTCACTTCGAAATCAGCTTTGTTCAAGGCAATTTTCGTTCAGGAAGGACCAGTCATGCCTGTCATCCGACAATTGCCCTCATCGGTTGTCAACAAGATCGCGGCCGGCGAAGTCATCGAGCGTCCGGCCAGCGTGATCAAGGAACTGCTTGAAAACTCGATTGATGCCGGCGCGAAAAATATTGAAGTGACGATCGCGCAAGGGGGTATGGACTTGATGCGCATCACCGACGACGGGCATGGCATCGATGCGGATCAACTGGAAATGGCCGTGACCAGTCATGCGACGAGCAAGATTGCCGACGCCGATGAACTGTTTCGGGTCAGCACCCTCGGCTTTCGCGGCGAGGCGCTGGCATCGATTGCCGAAGTCAGTCAAATGATACTGCGCAGCCGGACGGCTGAATCCGATACCGGTTTCGAGTTGAGGATCAATGGCGGTCAGCGCGAACCCGTCGCGCCGTGCAGTTGTTCCATGGGCACTACGATCGAAGTTGCCAACCTGTTTTTCAATACGCCGGTTCGCCGCAAGTTCCTGCGAACGCCGCAAACTGAAATGGGGCACATCAGCGAGGCCTTTGCCCGAATTGCCCTGGCGGCTCCTTCAGTCGGAATGCGATTGATTCATAACGAGCGTGTCGTTCATGATTTGCCGGCGACGGAAAACCTTGCCGAACGAATCATGAGCTTTTTCGGCCCGGATATCGGCAATTCATTGATTCCCGTTGGCAGCGAAGATGGAGCGGTGCGGATTTCCGGCTACGTTGTTGATCCGACACAAAGTCGCGGAAACAACCGGATGCAATACCTGATTATTAACGGCAGGATTATTCGGGACCGGGCCTTGCAACATGCATTGGGTGAAGCGTACCGCGGGTTGTTGCTGACTGGCCGGTTTCCGATGGCCTTTTTGAAATTGGAAATGCCAGCGGACCTTGTGGATGTCAATGTGCATCCAGCGAAACTGGAGGTCCGTTTCCTGGACGGCAGTCGCCTGTACAGCTTGTTGCTTGGCGCGATTCGCAACAAGTTTCTGTCGACGGACCTGACGGCGCGGGAACAGCTTTCCCGGAATTCCGATCGAACGTCCGTTCATGGCGGGTACATTGCATTGGGAGCCGGAGCGCAGTCCGTTCCCGGTCCAGTGCAATCAACAATGGACTTGCCCGATGATCGTCCCGTCCGAAACTGGACCGGCGGCATTGACTCGTTTCGGCCATTCCCGGGCGGCAACGTCCCCTCACAAATTGAGCGAAGCAGAGTCGATCAACACAATCCGGGAAATGACCGGGCGGATACCGGACAAACGGGCGCTTTTGTTTCCCATGAACAATCCAGCCACCAGGGATCGTCATCGTTGCGAAGTCACGGGCCACATTCTCCTGCCCCCCGATTTCGGGCGCTGCAGATTCATAATCGTTATTTGATTACCGAATCTGATGAAGGTGTCGTTGTAATCGATCAGCATGCCTTGCATGAGCGGATCATCTACGAACAGTTGCGTGAAAAAGTGCTTGGCGGGAACCTTGAAACGCAACAGTTGCTGGTCCCCGAGCCTGTCCCGTTATCGCCATCGGAGACGGCACGCGTGCTGGCATCGGCCGACTCGCTTGGTAGAATCGGCATCACCGTCGAAGAGTTTGGCCGGGACACGGTGCTGGTGTCGTCGTATCCTGCGATGCTGGCCAATCACAATCCGGCCGAGATGCTGCGAAGCATCGTGGACCTGCTTATTGATGAAACCCGATCGGTTGACGCGCGCGACATTGTGGATGAATTACTGCACATGATTTCCTGTAAAGCGGCGATCAAGGCGGGTGATCAACTGTCCGATACGGAGATTACGGCCCTTATTGAACACCGCCAGCTCTGTCAGGACGCCCATCATTGCCCTCACGGACGGCCAACTTCACTGATTTTTTCCCGAGAAGAGCTGGATCGGCGATTCAAGCGTATTTGAATTATCGCGGATTCCAGATCAGAATAGAAGGAAGCGAAATGGCTTGCCAATACCCTCCCCCGGAACTTGCCCTCCATCCGTTCAGCTCAATGGACCTTGTTTATTTTGACTAATCATGATTTGTATTACTATTGGGCGTGGCCGTCACCGGATGTTGATGGCCGAACACAAACACCTTGCAGAACATGGCGCGGAACTCGTCGAGTTGCGACTGGACTTTATCCGTCGTCCAGTCAACCTCAACCGATTGCTGGATGATCGGCCTTGTCCCGTGATTGCCACGGTGCGCCGGCCTCATGAGGGAGGCAAGTGGATGCGCAGCGAAGACGACCGTCTGATGCTGTTGCGAACCGCAATCGCCGATGGTGCCGACTACGTCGATCTGGAATCCGATGTCGCCGGAAAAATTCCACGCTACGGGCCAACCAAACGAATTATCAGCTACCACAATTTCCACGAGACCCCCGAGGACTTGCCAGCGATTTACGACATGATGTGTCGACTGGATCCCGACATCATCAAAATTGCCACGATGGCCAATAATCCGATCGACAACGTTCGAATGCTGCGACTCTGCCGCAACGCCCGTTTTCCCACGGTGGCATTTTGCATGGGAGACATGGGGCTGCCATCGCGAATCCTTTGCGGCAAGAACGGAGCGCCATTTACCTACGCTTCGTTCAATACGGAACGTGTTATGGCACCCGGTCAGTTGACCTGGGAACAACTCACTCGCGATTACCGCTATGAATTTCTGGACCGAGAAACGAAAGTCCTTGGCGTGATTGCCGATCCCGTGGGACACAGCTTGAGTCCGATAGTCCACAACACGCTGATTCAGAAGGAAGGTCTGAACATGATCTACCTGCCGTTTCGCGTGCCAGGTGAATACCTGAATGAGTTTATGGAGGCTTGCCTGGAACTGGACATCGCAGGTTTGAGTGTGACGATTCCTCACAAACAGGCGGTGCTTCGGCACATCAACGCGCTGGATGACTTGTCAGCAGGGATCAAGGCGGTCAACACCATTGTTTTTCGAGGGAACGGAACGCTTGGATTCAATACAGACTGTATTGCAGCGCTTGAGTCAATACAGGAATTTTTGCCGAGCCGATTTGAAGACCGGCCGTTCGCCGGCATTCGGGCATTGATACTGGGCGCCGGTGGCGTCGCCCGAACGATCGGATACGGTTTGCACCGGGAGGGAGCCAAAGTCGCAATATGTGCACGGGATTACCGCCGCGGTGACTCGCTTGCTACAGAATTGCAATGCAAGTCGCTCGATTGGGCCGGTCGCGTCAACGCAGAATACGATGTCTTGATCAACGCAACGTCAGTTGGGATGCACCCACACCTGGACGAGTCGCCCTTTGAAGAAAAGTGGTTTGACCGCAAGTCGATCGTATTTGATGCGGTTTACAATCCGGAGCAAACGTTGTTCATCAAATACGCCCGTGCCGCAGGGAGCCAGACGATTACGGGCGTCGACATGTTTGTTCGACAGGCGGCTCGACAACATGAGATGTTTACAGGAATAGCGCCCGATGTCGAGCTGATTCGTACCACCGTTCGCCGCGCAATAAGCGCTGCCCGGTATTAGACAATGTTGTTGTTGTGTTAGGATAGTGAATCGCAATGTTTGCCTAAACGTCGACCTTGATCTTGATTTCCATTAACAAAACCGATTTTCCGAAACGCAATATTCAATGATCGAACGAACAATGATTCACCGTACGGTTTGGGGCGTGGTCGCCTGCCTGACCCCAATGGCGATTTTGTCGGCTGCAAACGCACAGGAACCCGGCTGGGGGCACCTGAGAGGAAAAATTGTGGTTGCGGGGGAGATGCCCGTCCCGGCAGATTTGAAAATTGATACGGCGGATCGCAACTATTGCATTGCGACAGGTCAGACGTTCAAAAACCGTTCTGTGATTGTCGGCAAGGAAGGTGGACTGCGCGATGCCTACGTGATGATGTATTTTGGCCGGGGAGATGACAAGCGCCCGGCCGTCCACCCTTCGTACGATGATTCCGTCAAAAAATCGGTGGCATTGAACAACGAAAAATGCCAGTTTGAACCGAGAGCCGTTTTTTTGCGGACGGGTCAGCCTCTGGAATTTCAGAATTCCGACTCCATCGGTCACAACTGTCATATCGTGACGATGGGCAACGAGGAAAATTGCAGTTTGGGCGCCGGCCAAACTATGGAACTAAAGCTCGACGAGTCCGACCGGGTTCCTGGAATCGTGAAATGCGATGTTCATCCGTGGATGGAAGCGCTGTTGCTGGTTCGCGATGAGCCCTACGTCGCGATCACTGACAAGGATGGGAATTTTCGAATTGAGAATATTCCTGCCGGCGAATGGACGTTTCAATTCTGGCATCAACGCCCCGGTTTTCTGAAGTCGCTGACGCGCGACGGACAGAGCATTGTCGGCCGTCGAGGAGAGATTACAGTGACTATAACCGCGGACGAAACGACCGAGCTGGGAGAAATGAGAATCGCTGCCGATGAACTGGTTGAAAAGTAAACGGGCGAATCAGAATCGGATTCGCGAACAAGCCACGATATCAACCGGATCGAATCAGGTTCGGTGGCTGCCGGTCCTGTTCTTGTGTTCTTGTTTGTCGCTGGTCGCCTGCCAACGAACGGTGCCCCCACCCGTTTCCAGTGATCCCGCAACCGTCGAACAACTGCGCGAAGAGATCAAAAACTACAAGTGATTGAGCATCAAGATGCCTGTTTGGCGAAGTACATCCGGCAGCACAAAACGATGCAAGCAAAACGGGCAATACAAACAGAAGGCGATTCATGTATCGTGGCGACATAACGACCAAAATCACCCGGTTGCTGCCAAGAGATTTTAATTTGAGGAAACGCCCGATCGGCAACTCGGGTGCATTTTTTTGGTACGCCCGTCATGGGCGTGAGTTTATGGGGTGCAAGTCCCCTGTGCGAGACTGGGAGTCTCAAGGAGATCAGTATACCAAATGAAAACTCCGATTGGCAAAGCACAAGGCAAAGGCAA
>JANNWJ010000032.1:0-98791 GCA_031414755.1 Pirellulaceae bacterium
AACGACAACAAGATTGACCGCCTCCCGCTTGAACTCTTCAGTAAATGTGCGACGCTTGGGTTTTAATTTGCTTGACATAATGTCCTCCTAATCGGATTTTCAATATTCCGCCGGAGTCCACCAGTACTGGGCTATCGCAAATGGCGATAACAAGCCAATTGGAGTCGATGATGTATACGCTCGATTACAGATTGAATTTGATGATGGTGAGTTCTGCGCTGGGCAATCAAATAGTGTTAGGCCAACAATTGACGAGATTGCGGTGGTGTTGTGTGCAATCCATGACTCCGACAAAACGATTCCAACTGCGATTGTCGATATTTCAGATGATGAACTTTTTCTGAAGTGGCCTCGCTATTTCATTATTCGACTTGAAGCGTCAGAAAACAGAATCCCCGTTGCAGCCTATGAACGTCTGAATGACTGGGTGACTGAATTAAGTCAGGATCTGACGAAAACGATGCCGGTAGGTTCGGTCGATCAAATAGGAGGAACGGTTGTTATTGGGTCTCTTGGCGGTAAGGAACTATTCGAAGCGCTTGGAATTCATCTGTCCCAGTATAACGCCTTCGAGCAGCAGTTGAGTCGGAATCGAAAATCGTTGGGTGATGGAAACTGGGTTGAGAACAGTGACCCGCTTCCGAATAGGCCGAGATTTCTTTATCGCGCAGATTCAAATGAGCTTCGTGACTTGGCCAGAAAATACCAAGTGCCAAAATCGACCTGAAAATGTCAGGCCGGTGTCAGGCCAAAGTTTTTCTGGCGAATTCCTGCCGCATAATGCTGTGTGATGCGGCCTGACATTTGACAGGCCATTGATTGTCAAGAACAGGAGTCCAACTGTAGCCCAGATATTTGCTCCAGCGACAAACACGTGTTCAATCGTCGCATTTCTCAATAGGAGCAAGAATGAAAAACGTACTTAATGACTTCAAAATCCTTCTGACGCCCGCTGACGCAAGCGAAGCTCTGTCAATTAGCCCACGAAAGCTTTGGAGTCTAACCGCCGGTGGTGAAATTCCGTGCGTCCGAATTGGTCGATCTGTCCGGTATTGCATCGACGACTTGCGTGCCTACGTACAGCGCAACAGGAAAGGGGGGGCGAAATAATGATTGCCACCCCTGTTCAAAAATTTCTCGACGCGCTGTCTCACAATACCGGGGCTGCGGAGAAACAAAGTGGGAAAGGCTGGGCTGCCTGTTGTCCGGCTCATGACGACAAGAGTCCCAGTCTATCCATTTCCGAAGGTAGTGACGGTCGGGTTTTGATTCATTGCCATTGTGGTTGCACAGTCGAATCGATTTGCCACGCCGTTGGATTGAAGGTAGCCGACTTGATGCCGAACACTTCCGGACATAAGCGGTCCAATCAACCCAAATCGAATACGAAACCAAAATCAAAATCCAACGGTGAAATCGTTGCGACCTACGATTACCGCGACGAATCAAACAACTTGCTGTTTCAAGTCGTGCGGCTAGACCCGAAAGACTTTCGGCAACGTCGACCCAAGTCGGGTCGAGAATGGCATTGGTCAATAAAAGGCGTTCGCGTTGTCCCGTACCGACTTCCCGAGTTCCTTGCCGAACCAACTCGACTTGTCGCGATCGTCGAAGGCGAAAAAGATTGTGACAACTTAGCCAGGATTGGGGTCTTTGCAACGTGCAATTCAGGAGGCGCAGGGCACTGGACGGGTGAGCATGCGCAGTTTCTTCAAGGTCGTGACGTCGTTGTGGTTGCTGACAATGACGATGCCGGGCGAAAGCACGCATTCGGCGTCATTCAATCTCTGATTGGAATAGCCAACTTGGTTCGTTTTGTTGAACTGCCGGGCTTAGGACCAAAAGAAGACATCTCCGACTGGCTTTCAAAAGGTGGGACCCGAGAGCAATTCGCGGCAATCGTTGCACAGACGCCTGACTGCAATGCTGCGGATTTCGCGCCATGGCCGGAACTTGATCCGTTCGACAACAAGCACTTGTCGAAATTTCCAACCGATACCTTACCCCTTAAACTACGTGAATGGGTTGAGGCCGAGTCCCATGCAACGCAGACGCCGCCGGATTTGGCAGCGTTGTTGAGTTTGGCTGTGTGCTCGGCAGCAATCGCAAAGAAGGTCGTTGTCGAACCACGCCCTGGCTATCGAGAACCAACCAATATATTTGTTGCCATTTTGCTTGAACCGGGCAACCGAAAATCAGCAGTTTTTACGGATGCATTGCGACCGCTTCGCTTACTGGAAACCACGAAAGTTGAACTTGCAACACCGGCATTCGCAAAGGCACGAACTGAGCGTCGACAAGACGAAATCCGATTGAAAATGCTGGAGAAGAAGGCTGCCGAAAAGAGTGACCTGGAGGCAAGGTATCAAGCGGGAGAATTGGCAGCGAAATTGGAAATGGAACCAGAACCCGTATTGCCTCGTTTAATCGTCGATGACGTGACGAGCGAAATGTTGGCGATCATACTGGAACAACAGAACGGGCGAATCATCAGCGCGTCGCCAGAGGGTGGAGTTTTCGACTTGATGGCTGGGCAGTACAGCAAAAGCGGTATGCCACAATTCGGTGTCTATTTGATGGGACATTCGGGGGACGATTTGGTTACGGATCGTGTTTCACGGGATTCGGTAAGAGTCGAACAGCCGGCACTGACATGTGCTTACGCGATACAGCCACAAGTTATCATTGGTTTGGCCGACAACACTGCCTTTCGCGGTCGAGGGTTGTTGGCGCGATTTCTCTATGCGGCTCCGGAAAGTTGGATAGGGCAACGAGAAATTGCGCCAGAGCCGGTTAGTGATGCTATCAGGGACAATTACACTCGATTGGTCGCATGTCTTGCGAACAGTAACGAAGAGCTGCTTCTGCAACTTAACGAAAACGCTCAGTATATCTTTGAGCATTGGGAGTCCGAGATAGAAGAGATGCTTGGTGAAGGCGGGTCAATGGAGATCATGCGTGATTGGGGAGCAAAATTGGCAGGCGCTACGTTGCGATTGACTGGAGTCCTGCATTGTGTGGGGCATGGTAACGAGAAGCAAGTTGACGGAAACACGATGCTTGCTGCGATCGATATCGCGAAATTCCTGGTCCCACATGCTGACAAAGTGCTGGATCTGATGTCTGCAAAGGAGGATGATTCAGAAGAAGACGCTAAATATGTCCTTCGCTGGATTGTCAGACACGAAATAAAGGAATTCACAAAACGCGATGCGCAGCAACATGGCAAACGAAGATTTCCTCAGGCAACAGACATAGACGCACCTTTGGAGGAATTGGCTCGCCGAGGATACATTCGAAAAAAGCCGTTACTGCAATCCGCTGGCCCTGGGCGTCCACCGTCACCCTCGTTTGAGGTGAACCCTGAGATTTTTAAACGTGAACAAGTGGCTACGATTCCTCAATATTCCCATAAAGTACTTGAAACGCCAGAAGCAGGGGATATAGGGAATATTGAGTGCGCACATCGGCAAGATGAGGATTCAGATCGTGAACAGGTGACGATATGAATGATCTTGCAGAATTGGTTCGAGAGTGCTTGGAACGAAACGTCCGGTTGACTCCAGTAAACGGGGACCAGCTAACAATTGATGCCCCACGTGGCGCTGTCACGACGGAATTGCTCGAAAGTTTGACACGGCACAAAGCTACGATTCTTGTTCAATTGCGAAATTGCCAAGCGTCTACGCCCACAATCTCATCGGATTCCCACGTCGTCTGGCAAAAAGCACTGGATTTAGTGGAGAACGATCCACTATTTACACCACGAATGATGCAGGCACTTAGAACTGCCGATGTGAAATGGGAAAAAAGTTTGGACAAAACGAGTAATTAATACTGGACAAAACGCCCAGTATCTGAAATACTAGGGAATCAACCGATGGCAAAACGCAAAACAACAAAACTCAGTGATCAAATACGGCAAGCAATGGACGATTCCGGCCATTCGCGATACCGAATCGCTCAGGACACCGGCATCGATGAGTCGGCACTGTCGAAGTTTGTCAACGGAAAACGGGGCATCAACAGTGAAACCTTGGATATTCTGGGCAAGTACCTGGGCTTACGGATCGTCCTTGATCCGAAACGAAAACCAAAAGGCGATTAAGAAATGGCTAGTCTGCAAGTTGAATATCGAGGCCGAAAATCCTTTTACCGAATTCAGGGGCGGGTCCACGGAAGACCTTATACTTTGCGTTTGGGAAATATCGGACAGCAAAAGGCTAACGAAATCGCGGGACATATCGATTGCCTTGAGAGATGCAAAAACAAGGGTGTAAACATCGACGCCAGCACTCACGCATGGCTGGCCGCATGTGAAACCAAGCTGCACGAGAAGATTACGAAAGCCGGACTAGCGAGGAAGCGAGTTGAGAAACTGGAAATTCCTTCGCTTGTTACTTTTCTGACCGACTATATTTCTTCACGGAGCGATGTAAAGCCTCGTACCCTGATCACCTACGAGAACGTCAAGAGAAACTTGTTGGCGGCATTCGACTCGGACAGACAATTGGATTCGTTTACTCTCGCCGATGGACGTTATTTTCGAAAGTGGCTTGGTGATACCGAAAAACTTTCAAAAAACACGGCCAGGCGTCGTTGCGGGATCGCACGTCAAATGTTCACCGAAGCGATACGTCTGAATCTGATTACCGAGAATCCACTGGAGGGGATCGCTGTCACTGTTAGCAAAAACAACGAGAGGCAGGAGTTTGTTTCAACTGAAACGATCGACGTGGTTATCGACAAATGCCCATCGATGGAATGGAAGCTGCTTTTCGTTTTGGCCCGGTACTGCGGCCTTCGCATTCCGTCCGAAATCCAGAATCTGACTTGGGATGACATCTTGTGGGAAAGCAATCGCATTCGAATCCGAAGTCCAAAAACCGAACACCTGGGCAAAGCCGAGCGCTTTGTTCCGATTTTCCCCGAGATGCTCAAATACTTGTTGGATGGCGCAGAACAAGCTGCAGTTGGGGAGCTTTACGTTTTCCAAAACTTGCGAAATCACCAGAATCCCGGGACAGCGGCTCGACGGATAATCAAAAAGGCCGGAGTTATTCCCTGGAAGAAAACATGGACCAATCTGCGATCTTCACGGGAAACGGAACTAGTCAAGCAATTCCCGATCCAGGACGTGTGCAGCTGGCTGGGGAACTCTCCCAAGGTTGCATTGGCCCATTACCTGCAAACTCAAGATGGCCAATTTGAACTCGCCGCAAACTTCAAAACAAAAAGCGACGACAAATGCGACGACACCAATGGAGCATTAGCCCCTATTGGCACCGATTCGCATGACCAAGGCACGGTACGTATCGAGCACGATTCCAACGAGCTTGAAAAACAAAACGACTCGGCAAAAATCAACAAAAAAGCCCCAACGAATTCTCGTCAGGGCGATTCAAAACGGGCAGTTGCAATTCCGTGCAACTTGCCATTGATAGGCCGGGCAGGACTTGAACCCGCGACAAAGGGATTATGAGTCCCCTGCTCTAACCAACTGAGCTACCGGCCCGTGAAACGTAAACCGTTTCAATCCCGTAATTTAATTCATTTCAGGTTTTCTGTCGAACGGTATCGCGACCGAGCCAAAGGCGCGTTGTAACCGTTCACGGATATTCCGAGATTGGAAAGTCCCGACAGGGACGGAAGCATAAAGCCTGGGGCGAAAGCCCCAGCAGCCGAATCGTTATCAAATTTAGCCGCGCAGCGGCGACAGGTTGCGAGAATATTGGTGCTTTAGACGATGTGAAATAACAGGTTTGTATGGGTACTGGGCATTCGCTCCATCCTTGCTTGAGCTACGGCGTCGATTGGATGATTGCGACGGTTGTCCATCGTACGTTCGGTGCCGGCCACTATTCCTGGATCACCTGATCGGCTTTGCGACGTGTGAATTCCGATTCAACTATTTATAGAATTCCGGTTTGTGGGGCTGGACACCCAGTTGGTCATAATTGAACCCCGACTCAAGAGGTTGATACTCGTCGACGAAGTCAACCGAACTGTCTGCCTTGATGGCTGCCTCCATGCCGAGACCCCAGTAAACTGCATTTACGGTCAGTCGCCTGACCCCGGCATTTTCGAAGTCTTTTGCCGATCCCATGGTGAAATGGAAAATCCTGGTAGATAGTCCTTTGTTGCCAACCCAGGTTTTGGTCCAGGCAACGGGTAACGGTTCCTTGTTCGTGTTAGCCGGGGCGTCGGGTGTTAGATCAACCAGCGGCTGGCCCATCACCAGAGCCTGACAGTTTTCCGGAAAAGGGTTTTTTTCGTCATGACAACGGTACACGTCCGACGAGCCCCAAATATCATGCACACCAATCAAAACTGGATGCGTTTCTTGTTCCGGAACAAGGATCCCTTTTGTCGACTCGAGTTGCCAACCTCCATGATGCTCGATGAAAGCGCCGCCCAGCATTTCACGCAGGGAAACGTTTTTGCCATCTTTGATATATTGCTCGCCACCCCAAAAGCCGTGATTGGCCGTGCGCAAGGCAATGAGTGGCTTGCCTGAATCAAAGTAGTCGTGAAGATGTTTTATTTGTTCATCGGGCAACTGCATATACCGCGAAAACAAAATCACACAATCGGCATCCGCCAGAGTTTCCAGACCCGGGATATTGTGACGATTTGCCTTTTCCTCGAACGGGGCTGGCAGGGTCGGGTCGACTTCTCCCTGGTCGTTAACGGAAAACAGAACGCTGCAATCAAATCCATGATGCTGCGACAGGACTTTTGCCAACATCGGCATGGACTGTTCGCTGCGATATTCCTGCTCGGCAGCGATTAACACAAGGTGCTTTCCCTTGCCCGGCCCCTCGCCTCCCGCAAACGTCAACCACAAATCGCTTTCAGGCGCCGGGTGCGCTGTGGCCGCACGTCCGGCGCTGTTAACAACGAATTCGACCAGCTTTTCTGAATGGAACCAGCCGGGCCACATGTTGTGACCCTGGCCCTCAACAACCTTCAACGTCATTTCTCCCCCAAGTTCCTTGTATCGCTCCGCCAGTAATCCCGAGTTTGCTTGTAAGGGAACCACCTTGTCATCGTCGCCATGAATGTGAAAAATGGGTACACCGGCTTTTGCGAGAGGTTCAAGTCGATCAACCGGGTTGTGTTTGCTCAAATCAGCCTGAAGTTGTTCGGCAGTTAGCTCGTAGGCACCACACGCGCGATCGATTCCCGGATAACTGGCGATATTGCAAACCGGATAAATACCGGCGATCCCTCCGACCGACTGAGGATTTTCGGCAGCCCAACTGTAGAGCATCAGCCCTCCTCGACTGCGGGCCAACAGACACGGTTTCCTGCTGAATTTACGGGTATTGACCAGGTAATTGTAGAATTCATCGTAAGTCTTGCGGCCATTCGGGCTGCCGTAAGACTCACCGACATCGATTCCGGCGATGGCGATTCCCGCATCAAGAAAGCGTTGAAAGATCCATCGCTCTTCCTCGGCTGGCAGCCCTTCCAGTGTCGGCGCATACCAAACCCATGGGGTGTCGGCTTTGGTGCTTGCTGGCAAGATCAGGAAAGCGTCATGTCGATTGAACTTGAACGTCTCGCCGGGCATGGGAAGGGACTTTGTACTTACGGTTACTGCAGTAATTCGCGGGTCGATTGGTGACAAGTCCTGAATCCAGACGTTGCGGAATTGAACCTGATTATGATGTCCCTGAAGTTTTATGGGTCGGGCGGTGGGTTCTTCTTGTTCACCCGCTCCAGTCTCCCGCGTTAGAGAATAGTCGTCGTGGATCAGCTCTCCGTTTTGGTACACGGTGATCCGCACATTTTCGATTTTCCTGTTGCCGTCAAAACGTGCGGCGCGAAAAGCGATATCGAAACTTTGCCATTGGCCCGCCGGCTTGCATACCAGCTTGTCGGGTTTTTTCATCCCGTAGATGCAACCGCAATCGTCATTTTTGTATTCGGATTCAGAAACGCCGAACGAATTGAGTATCTGCAGTTCGTACCTTTCCTGGATATAGACTCCGGAATTTCCGTTTCTTTCACGGGGCACATCACCGGCATCATTAATGTTGAATTCCAGGTGCATACGAAAATCCTGGTAGGCCTCGGGGGTTACTACGCTGTCCCATGTGGGAGACGCCGTCAACACGCCATTCTCGAAAGTCCAAAGGCCCTTGGTTTCCGTTTCCGGGATCATCTGCGAGCGGGATTCTCCCACCAGTTGAATGGCGACAGCGGGTCTCTGGAAATCGATGAGCCCGCGGGTTGTGCCACTTTCTGCGTCGGTGTCCGCGTTCGTGTCAATGTCCGTATCCGCGTCCGTAGCTGTATCCGGTTTGGGAACCTCGTTTAACGTGTAATAGGCGCTGGCGTGAAGGAGTTTTTCATTGTCCGACGAGCGCATCTGCGGCAAATAAAAATCGTGTACGTGCCCTTGGACCAGGCCGTCTACTTCAATATATACCTTCGTTCCGTCGGCAGAAACAATTGCCTGCGTTGTTTGCGGCGTGGTCTGATCCACTTCGGGGCTACCGTAACCCTCTTGATAAATGTGAGTAAACGTCTTGAGCTGGTACACACCAGGGTTGGACGCCAGTTCCCGATCGACCGGTTTGGTAAACTCAATTTCGAAACCCGTTGCCCTGGCTTTGATCTCCTTGATCTCAAATGGGACCAGGCCGGTCCAATCAAGTCTCTGGACGGCATAGGCCTTGGGCCCGCGAACCGGCCAGCCTCGATTCGTTCCTCCAGCGATCAGGCTTCCATCGGGAGTAAACTGGACCGCCAGCAAACCGGTATCAAATCCTTCGCGAAACGGGTAACAGGCGCCCTGCCAGACCCCGTTGACTTGCTCTGTCGTGGCCCGCATGACAACACCGAGACTGAAGTCACCAACAAAGATCTGGTTTTCGAACGGACCAAACTTGCCCCCCGTTCGATTAACCATGAACCCGGAAATGGAGCGTCCCATTCTTTTGTATGGAAATACAACTGCGTAAGGTACCAGTTCCTTGACGCGTTTCCGTTCTATTTCCAGTCGCGATGCGGAGTTCGGTACCACTGGAGCCGGACCAAGTTCAGGCGCAAGCGGATACCAGTTGAAACTGATCGGATGGCCCATAAACCCGCCCGGCTGTAACACCTTTAATGAACACGATCCGTTCCACGGCCCCTGGCTCTCGGCATAAAACATCACGCCATGCTCGTTGGGGCCGATGCCGCAAGGACTGCGGATCCCGCTGCACACCGGAATGGTTTCTCCTGCGGGTGTGATTTTCAAACACCACCCGCGAAACGGAGCATCGGAGTTGTACGACTGGGACAAGCAAAGCGCAACCCAGATGTTTCCCTCGTCATCTGGTTTGGAACCGAAAGCGAATTCATGGTAGTGTCGAAACCCCCACGCATCGCTTAACGTGTCAAAGCGATCAGCGCGGCCATCGCCATCAACATCGGTGATCCGGGTGACTTCCGTTTGTTGCGTGACAAAGACCGAACCGTCCCGCCAGGCCATCCCGAAGATTTCGTCCAGGCCGCTGGCAAAAATATTGAATTTGGGTTCTGGATGTTTGTCGAATGCCCCATCAACCAGAAAAATATCGCCTCGCCTGGTTGCAATCGCCAGCCGTTTCTGATCGGGCAGGACTTCGAAACTGCCTGCTTCGATCGCCAACTCTCCGGGAAGCGGAATATCGACCAAATGGTAATATTTTGATTCTTCTTCGCCTGTCCCCCAGTACTCCCCCAGCGGTTCCTCCTGTGGAACCATGGCAAGTATTGTCCAGGAAATGTACTTCAACAAAATTATCATAAAAATTCGCCCCGAATTGAAATCGAATTTGATGCCACGGTAGTCAAACGGAAAATCGAACAGGATCTCCGCCCCTTTTGTTTGAAGTCATCACTCAAATAAATATTCGATCACCAGTTTTTGTTCCCTGGCAGGCTCGAGTTCCAACGCGATTTCCAATCGCTTGCCGTCCTGACCATCGTCAACAACTTGCGCCTTGTGGTCGGAGACCAAACGGATTCTCAATTGATTGCCAATGGAGAATGTGCCGTCGACATTGGCGTTGATTGCTTTGGCTGAGGCAAGTCGAAAGCTCAAGTGGTCACGTCGCTCCGCAGTCGACATCAACACGCTACGCCGCAAGTGTACCTGGTTCCCCGCCTTGTCAATCACTTCTGAAAAGAAATCTTCAACTTCAATTGAATCGAAAATGTATTGAAAAGTCGGTCGTCTGGATTCGTCCAGGAAATAACCCTTGAACTGACGATTGGGTGGCCGTCCGTCATCAACGATCCAGAAATTGTCTTTGTAATCCAGGTCCGGTCCTTTGGCAAAATCGATGTTTTCACCCATCGCGCGAACGTCGCCCGATCCCTGACCAGTCCATACGCCAGCCGGATCAGCAAATTTGCCTTTCCAGATGGCGCCGACTCTCAGTTGTTCCGCGTCGAAAGCGAGGTTCACACCCCCTGGATAACCAACACCGATTCCTCGTTTGCCGATTCCCGGATAACTGCGGCGCAACATTTTGGCTTCGTCCGCAACCACGATTTCCAGCGGTTCCCGGACCACGCCGTTCGGAGTACCGGCTTGACGACCGTCAATCAGATATTGCCACAGCGCTTCGATCTGAGCCTCGGCAGTTCCCTCGACATCCTTGCGGATCGCCAGGCCTCCCGGCCAAAATGATGGCATCACCGTGTTGGGACTGAATTCCTGGGGAGCCATCATGTATTGGTAGAACCAGTCTTTTTTTAATCGTTCTGCCATTTCGGTCAGATCAACCGCTGGCATCGTGTCCGAAAGTTCGTATTTATAAGTATGACAGGCGACGCAATTGAGTCCTTTGCTTCCGGCCAACTCCAGCCCTTTTTTTCGCATTTCCTGCTGGTCTGTGAACTGAGCGAACTCGGTTTCGGCAAGCCGATCGTTCGCCTGAAACAGTTCCACGAGATGTCCCACATTTTCTTCACCGTATTGGGGCATCCGCGTTTTCATGTACGGCCGAATTGTCCTGCGGTTGACCAACACATCTCGTATCCATTTCGAATTCAGTTTTGCTCCGACACCTGTCAGAGTTGGTGGAATCCTTCCCTGATCTCCCAGATTCAGGTTCGTCGTTTGAAAGTGCGGATTGCGCTCGGCGGTAACGCCGCCCAAATCACCCCGGTCGTGACAGGCAATGCAGTTAAAGGTCTTGAGGGTAACCTCAATTTGCTGAATTCCATTCAACTGGATGGGATGTTGCTCCAGCGCTGCACGAATTTGTTGCCGCTGTCGATCCTGAAAATGAAAGTTGGGCCAATCGCCGCTTTTGCCGGAAAGACAGCCTGTCAAGGGATTGAGTTCTCCAGGCGGTAGCCGGATTGCCAGGTTCGCTTTCTGTGGCGTCATATCCGCGTGACAACTGGCACATTTTTGTTCGGAAAAAAGCGTTTCACCCAGATTGGCCAATTCTGAATCGTATTTCCATTGAGACGAAAAATCGTTGATTGATTGAAGCAGAAAGTTTGCAATGTCGATCGCCTCGCGATGGGTGAGCTGCATGTTGGGCATGCGCCCGGACGGTCGCGCGGCGTGCGGGTTTTCCAAAAACGTCATCAGTCCGCTGACGTTGTATTTCGGAACAAGATCACCCAAGGGAACAGAGTCAGCTAGCGGTTTTTCCAGGGCATGCTGGTCTCGCGGAGCGTGACATGCGACACAGCCCACCGCATGAAACAACTCGAACCCTCGCGTTACCGCGACGCCGTCGATGCCCTCGGCCTGAAATTCGTTGTTTGTTTTGGAAACCAGAAATTGCGTAATTGCCTCGGCGGTTTTCCTGCGATTTGCTTCGTCCAGGTGCCCGAGCATGTCAGGCATTGTTGTTCCCGGCTTTATGGCATGCGGGTTTGCAATAAATTTTTCGATGAACTCAGGATTCAACCATTTGCCGGACCATTGCAATTGAGGAGCCCTTTTTGGACCGATAGCCGATTCGATCGAATCTGACGTGTGACAAGCGACGCAGTTCATTTCCTGAATCAAGATCACGCCGTTCAACTCCGGACTGAGCTCACGGCGGACGGTGAGATTGGCAGCCATTGCACCGGCGTCGGGACCCCGTTCCTTGACATCGATGACATACCGAAGGAGATCAAGAAACTGCTGGTGATCCTTTAGTTCATCAGCCAGGTTTTCAGGCATGCTCGATACGATGCCTGGGCGGATCTCCTCCAGATCCTCTCGAGGAATGGTGACCAGTTGGTCGACGTTCTGACTTTCACGGATAACCAGTTTCTGTGCATCTTCGGTGACGATAATCCCGGTGACGAGTCGACCGTCAACGGTCAACGCAGCAATCGTCTCGAAGTTTTTTTTGATTTTCTTCGAAGGTTGAAGTATTGATTCGATAATGAGTTCGTCGGTAAGTTCCGGACCCATTCGGCTGAGATCAGGACCGATACGATCTATTTCGGCCGCCGGTCGATGACACTTGGCGCAATTGATATTTCCTTGATGAAACAGAATCGCGCCGCGGACAATATTGCCATCAAGTTTCGCTCGCTGGATAAGCGTTGCTGGATCTTCGGCAACTAATCTTTCCGAAAGAGTTTGAGCTGATGCGCAATTGACGAATAATGTCGCTGTCAAAACAAAAATTGTATGCGAACCGAGTCTCATCGAAATTCCATCTTGATACTACAGATAGTCTTATAAAACATTGTGAATAGTATGGTCGATCGAGTCAAAGTGTGTATGCAGGACCATGTGTTACAGGGATTACCACGGCATTCGGCAAGAAATAGAGGATCCCGGATTTAATCCTCCCCAAATCAATTACCCTCCCATCCGCCGGGCCTGGATCGTTACTTTGTCTGGCGAAGTTTGGATAGTAACCGGACCAAAAACTCCGCCTGATTTTAGTTGAGTTCCGGTAATTCTTGTGGGAATCTCCTCACCACACCCGGAAAAACTGGATTTGCTGGTAAATAGGGTTACAATCAACCTTCGAATATTGAATTTGGCGCCTCAAACGACAAGCGTTGTATTCGCCCTGCCTCCGCAGATTGATACAGAACAGCTCCCCCAAGTCGACTCGCCGGGACTCCCACCACTCCAGCACCAGTCAAAATTCCATGCACGAATTACAGGCACCCGAAAAAGAAATTGTTCAGCTACTTCGCTTCGTTGCCGAAAACGATGCCTCCGATTTGCACCTCAAGGTTGGGTACCCGCCCTATGTCCGAATCGGCGGGCATTTGCGGCAAGTCGATTCTGCAATGATCCCCGATTCCGCATTTATCGAATCGATGATCAAACCCTTGATGCCCGAAGGAAGACAAAGCGAGTATGTAAAGCATGGCGGCCTTGATTTTGCACACCGCAGCGAAGCGGGTGATCGATTTCGGATCAGTGTTTTCCGATCCGGAGGAGAGATGCACGCTGCCTTGCGCAGGATTCAGAGCAAGATTCTCGATTTCGAGGGTCTCAACCTGCCACCCATTTACGAACAACTGATTTCCAAGACTCATATGGGTTTGATTCTTGTCAGTGGAGTCACGGGGAGCGGTAAAAGCTCAACCCTGGCGGCAATGGTCGATTACATCAATCGCACCCGAAGCATGCACATCATTTCGATCGAGGATCCCATTGAGTACACATTTCAGGGGGGGAAATCGATTATTTCGCAGCGTGAAATCGGTGTCGACCTGCCTAATTTTCCCGACGGCTTGCGATCGGTAGTTCGACAGGATCCCGATTGCATATTGATCGGCGAGTTGCGCGACAAGGAAACGGTCCTGGCCGCATTGCAAGCCGCTGAAACCGGGCACCTCGTACTGGCGTCGATTCACAGCAGCAATGTCCAGCAAACCTTTTCGCGGATTCTGGAGTTTTACCAACGTGACGATCATCCTTTTATTCGTTCATCGTTATCCAACAGCTTAAGAGCGATCATGTGTCAACGCTTGTTGCCTGGTCTGGAGCCAGGAAGTCGTTTTCCAGCGACCGAGGTATTGCTTGGTAACTCGCTGGTCAAGGAAAAAATACTACACGAAGAGGACGAAGACCTGCCGGCAATTTTGTACGCTTGCCACGAGGAAGGAATGCGCTCGTTTACTTTTTCCCTGGCTGAGATGATCCGCAAAAACCAGGTCTCCCATTCCCAGGCGATGGACTACGCACCCAGCCCGGACTTGCTAAAGTCCATGCTCAAAGGGATCACGGCAGGCGGAGCGGGGTTGATCGGACGACTCAAAAAATAAACTCGCCGAAATTCCCGAGTCATTGTGAACAGCGACGTCGCCGTCGATTCAGGCCCAGGCCAGTCATGCCCAGTACCAAAAATTCCACCGAACCAGGCTCGGGAACTGCAACTCCATTAAACCGGTTTATGAACAGCTCGTAGGTTCCTATCGCACCTGGCGCAAATGGTGAACGATCGACCTTGACAAAGTATGTTCCATCGGACGGTATAATCAAGTCGATGAGAATTGAATCGAATGTTTCAAACTCGTCGTCATTGAATGCCGTTGCCAAAATCGATATGTTCGGCAAGGCCGCCTGGCCCTCCGGCGTTAAATTTGACAGTCGAAAACGGACCGGAGCCCGGTGCAGACAGCAAAAAGGTAAAATCCCACGGCGCATGATGTCCATCCATTATCGTCATGACGCCGATTTTGTCGGCGGCTGAATAGACAATGGAACCATCCGTTCCGGAGAAGTCGAGGAAGACCACCTGTTGGGACTTGACTGAATCAACGGCGGAGACAAGAAGCAAAACGCTGGCGATTACGAAACGCAACAAATGATTAATCATGAATCCGAACTCCGAAGCGGTTTGAACGGCGGTCGGCAATCATTATTCTGATTCGAGTTGCCAAAGGCACAATAAACTATTTCGCCCGCAAAACCAGGAAAAACAGAATTTATCGAGGCCGAAAAGGCCGGGAATCGGCAATCACTCGAGTTTTCGGTGAATTTGTCGCCGATAAAAAATTCAAAAACGGACGGAGAAGTGTTCGCGTCCAGAGACCGAACTCGCCAGGGAAAGACGACGCGCCCGGACTTGCGAATATCGGCGGTTGACTGCGATGTTGTTTACTTGAGTTCGTCGAGCAAACGCTGCCTGAATTCTTCGACCGGAAAGGGATCGAAGGTGGCAAGGCGGGCGAGCTGCGAGTCAACGCGTTTGATGTAGCCAGATTCCGGTTTCGGGTCACCCAGCTTCGAGATGGTACGAGAGTTCTTTTTGAGCCGCCCTGTTAGTTGTCTTGATTCACCTTCCAGTCCCCGCAATTGGGACCCAAAGCGGTTTTCCGTGGCGGCGATTTCGGAGTTGATCACGTTAAGCTGGCTGGCGATCGCATCGAATTGACTTCGCAGATTGCCTACAAGGCGTTGTTGGTTCGTCAATGCAAATTGCGCGGCGGCGGCTAGTTCATACAAGTGGTGCTGGCGGTGAGGATCGATCTCGTTCTCCGCAGCATGCAGGTAACTGGCAACATCGTTGGCAATCAAGGCCGCCCGGTTTTGTTCGTCGAAAATCCGGCTGTCGATCAATGCCAGATCGGATTGCAGCGGCGCAGCACGTGACCGCAGTTGACCTGTTTCCGATTCGGCTCTTTCGCGGATCGCCGTCCCTTCCATTTGCAATTGCGTCTGTCGTTCGCTGATAACCTGATTTTCAGCCGTCACTTGTTGCAGCGTTTTGGCTTCATCGGCAGCGGATTTTTGCACTTGTTCTGTGACATTATTCGATTTTTCATCGAGCATGCTGGTATACATGCGATCGGTTTGGCTGCGCTGGTCTTCAAACGAACCGAGATCGGTGTCGTCCAGGCCGTCGGTTATCGTGGCCAACGTGCTGACCAATGTTTCCGGTCTCGCTTTCTCACGACCGGGACCTTCGGCAAAAGCATACAGTCGTCCCAGTCGCGAATAGATCGTAAATTTTTGTGTTTCGTCTACGTCGGAATTTGCGTTGACCGCTTTTTTCATTTGTTGCATCAACACCAGCGCCTCGTTGCAATTGCCAACGGACATTTCGGTCCAGATCTGCAAGTGCCATGCATCCCAGTCTTCCGGAAACTTTTCCGTGAGTCCTTGCGAAACGGCTTTCGCTTCCCGGAACTGATCGAAGTGAATTCGGTTGACGGCATAAGCCATTTCAATATGGCCACTGGAACTCCCCGCTTTTTCGATCGCCTTGTAGGCATTTTCGGCTGCACGTCGCGTACTCTGATCGCGCGGCCAGTACTGATCAAGAAACTCTCGTGCTGCAGCTTTCTCATCGGGTGCGACAGTCGATTGTCGGGCGGCAAGTTGCAGGTCGACCAGGCAGAATGAGAATACGATCGCCAGGCTGGATACGAGTTTCATTGATGCCATTCCTTGTCAGTTAGATTAGAGATCCGCGAATCATTTCGAAAACGATTTCGGCAGTAGGCCTGGGTGCCGTCAGAGACTTTCTTTTACGCGCTGTACCCGACAATGCTATCGTGATTCATGAAGTGCGACAAGTTTTCCTTAAAACGCCATCTTTTTGGTTGCGACTCATGGAACGGAAAGGGCTCGGAAATCACGAATATTCCTGAGACGGGTCAATGAGACAGCGTTTCCCAAATTGCCTTAAACGTGCAAGTTCATGGGATGTTCGCATTGACGCGACCAGTGAAAATCGAGACATTTTCGTAACGATGCCAGTGTTATCACCCGCAATGCCGAGCTGGCCGGAATCCAAAAATGAACTTTTCTGCTGAAATCGCAAGGAGGCGTTTCGATGAATCTGCAAACTCTGTTGAGGTCCCTGGGGACTGGCGTCGGTTTGTTCGCTTGTTTTAGCGGAATATTCGCACAAGAATCTTCCCCGCAATCGAACCTGCCACAACAACAATACAGTCAACCTTTGCGAAGTTTGCAAACTTCGCAGCCGACACCATGGTCGCAGGACACTTTGGTTGACCAGGGTCGATCACTTGAACTGCAACGCGAACCGCCGTTGGTCGATTCGTCATTGCAGCCAGCCGCGTTTCAGCAAATCGAGAAAACGCCCCCCGCGCAACAAAACTCATCAGCGAACATTGAGTCGACCGTTGCCGGGAACTTGCTCGTTGAGCTTCAGCGAACTTCGCAACAAGTCATTGGAGGATACCAGCCGATGGGGCTGAGTGACATGCTGGCCAATTGTGATTCCTGGCAACACAAGGAAATGGTTCGTCAATACTGGTCGGCCTGGCATGCTTGTGCCGAGTATTTGTTTGCAGCCGACGAAGTCCGCTGGCTGTCGCAACTGGGACAACCGCGTGACGAAAGCGAGAGACTCGTTTTGGAAGCGGCTCGGGCCACTGTTGCCGATGCGATGATGGAGAAAGAAATTGCCGTGACCCGTCAATTGCAATTGCTTGCCAAATTTCTGAATGGTCCGGTTTCCGAGACATTACCCTGGCCAACAGACATTCCAATGGTCGGCAGCTACAAAACGCATTACGCGATTTACGCATCGAATGGCTACTCGTCGGAACCGCTGCGCATGATTGACGAGTGGTTGCCGCGGCAACGGGAATTGATCATCAACCGGGCCGAGACGGTGCAACGATGCCGCAACGCCATCCAGCGCGCAACTCAATCCTTCAATCAAACGGGCAACAGCAGCGCGACCATGCTGCAAGCGCTTTACCTGTCACGTGAAAGTCATGGTGCGTTTTCCCGGGGTGTCGCCCAATACAATCGTGAAATCGCCGAGTACGCGTTGACCGTGAAACCGAATGAACCGTCGAACGAAAAAGTTGTCGCGATGTTGTTGCCTGCATCCCGTGACCCGTCGATGGTCCCTGGCAATTCCGCTCTCCGTCAAGCATCATTGCCGCAGAACAATGCCAACTATTCAACTCCGGGCAACGGCGGTTACGGCAATACGGGGATCGGTGTCGCCGCGCAACCACCGAGCATTCGTCTCGGCGAATTCAACGGCGGCCAGCCCGCTCTCCAGCCACAACCCGCCGCGCCGCAGGCACCATCGACTTTTAGACGTTAATTGACAGTTGTTGTCTGGAAGAAACCATTGTCGTTGAGAAAAATCGCCGCCGTGTTATTACGAGCGGCTTTTTTATTTTTCGTCATCGTCGTTGGTGACACGAGTCTTGTCCCAGAAGGCGAGAAAGAACAGGACGGCGATTGCTGCGGCCATGATTGCCGGCAATGTCCAGAATTCCTTCCATTGTCCCATGGCGGTCGAAATCAGGGTCGGGTCGACTCCATCGGGCATATTTACCGAGAACATTTTACCCATCTGGGTAAGGTAACTGTCCGCCGCTCCATCACCGGCGGCACGTGCTGACTTGATGGCCGCATCAAGCGGGGCGTACCCCGAAACATGTCCGAATTTCGCAAACGCCAACATATAGCCGAAATACATGCCGACGCCTTGCGTGAAAAACACAAGCATCGACTGGACTTGCCCGCGAATCTCTTTGGGTGCCACGCGGTCGGCGTACATAAACCCTGTGACGAAAAAGAAATCGTAACAGATCCCGTGAAGGGCGATCGAGGCAAACAACATCCAGGCGATTTGATCGGGGGCGCCGAAGGCGAAAAGCAAATAACGTGCGACCCACGCCCCCATTCCAATCAATATCATCCACTTTACGCCCAGCCGTCGGAAGAAAAATGGAATGAGCAACATGAAGAAGATTTCGGACATTTGACCAATCGTCATGCTCGCTGCCGCTTGTTCAAAACCGGTGTTGGAAAGATAGTTGGACGTCAGGCCGTAGTAGTACGCCAGCGGGATACAGATCAGGGTCGAACAGAGTATGAAAATGAAAAAATGTGGATTGGCCAGCATCTTGAATGCATCCACCATGAACAATGCCTTGATATTAATCGGTTCACCTTTGGCAGGCGCCGGAGTGTGGGGTAGTGTGAAGCAGTAGAGACCAAGAACAACCGAGCATGCGGCAGCCAGTGGCATGATTCGCAAATCGGAAGTCCATGCTAAAAGGCCAACAACCAGTCCGGCGACGATCCAGCCAATCGTTCCCCAAACACGTACCTTTGGAAATGTATCCCGGCTCAGATGCGTAAACGCAATCGTGTTGCCCAGACCCAGTGTCGGCATGAAGCAAAGCATATGACCGAGAAAGTAATTGACCATCATCGCTCCGTTGCCATCGACCGACGCTTGCCAGGCAAGATACATAAATCCTGCGCCGACCAGAAACAAAAGCCCCATGATGATTTGAGAAGGAAAGAAACGATCGGCGATCAAACCGAGAAACAACGGTGCGAAAATCGCGCCTAGAGGGGCTGTGCCATACGAGCCACCACCAAAATCCGCCAAGCCGTTAGCACCCAACGCCTGTGCCAGCGTGGCAAACCATGCTCCCCACAAAAAGAATTGCAGATACATCATGACGGAAATTCTGACCGTCACACCCAATTGATCTTGCTTGTTTGCCATAGTTCTCTTCAAACCCGAATTTTGGTTGACTTTCTTGGGGATTCCGTAAGCCCCGATTATTGACTGTCTGGCAGCGACTGAACATTGGGTGTCGGGACACTTGAATGACTGCCAAGCGGCAGTGACAATGGCCCTGCGACTTCATGAAGTCCGTGAAGCAAATGGTGGGTGAATTTCAATGGGTGAGGCGATGAGAATGATGATGCGATACGAAATAAACTGGCGACTTGTACTGGCTCGAACAACAGCGGTGGCCGGAATTTGTATCCTGTCGACCTGGCAGACTCCCGTCCATGCATTTCAAGAAACAAAAGTCGATGCTGAACGTCAAGTTGACTTGTTTGACGGCAGTTCACTTACCGGCTGGACCGGTGACAAATCGTTTTGGTCTGTCGCCGACGGGGCAATCGTTGGACAAACGACGAAAGAACACCCGACGGAAAAAAACACGTTTCTGATTTTCGAAGACGAGGTTGCCAATTTTGAACTGGAACTGGAATTTCGTATTACGGGGGGTAACTCCGGATTGCAATTTCGCAGCACCGATAACGGCGACCATCGCGTTACGGGCTATCAAGCGGACTTTGATGCAACCAACAGCTACACCGGAATTATTTACGAAGAAGGGGGGCGTGGCATTCTTGCCCCCCGTGCCAAACATGTAGTGATCGACAACGCCGGAACACGAACAACATCCGACGAAGCGACTTGCGATGAGAAGGCATTTGTCGACAAAATCAAATCAGGTGATTGGAATACTTGCAAGGTGATTGCCGATGGAAGTCAGATTACGCACATGATCAACGGAATTGTCTCGGCGCAACTGGACGATGGCGAAACGGGAAAGGCCCGTGAAGCAGGGATCCTTGCCCTTCAATTACACGCAGGCCCCCCGATGAAAGTCGAATTTCGAAAGATTCGCTTGAAACGCCTGCCGTAATCAAATTGCACACGCATTCGATTTCGATGGACGGGCTGAAACTAACGATCAGGCGATTTCCAGTGAAGTGAGCCAGGCGTTGGCGATCGCGTTGGCGGCAACAGAAATGTCATCTTCGGATGTGTACCAGCCAACACTCAGGCGGATGGTTTCCAACGCCTGGGAAGATGTAAGTCCCAAAGCGGCAAGGATTGGAGGAATGCTATGGACCTCGCTATGGCATGCCGATCCGGTTGAGGCGGCGATTTCCGGGCAGCGACGCAGCAGTTCGTATCCGATCACTCCGGGCATTCGAATGCTCAATGTGTTCGGCAAACGGTTTGCACTTCCGCCATTTACGGGAACGGGGCGTTCAATGGCCCTTTCGATTTCCGCATGCAATCGGTCGCGAAGGTCAGCAAGTCGTTTAACAGTTTGATCGATGCAACCGGCAACCAGCTTGCAGGCCTGCCCAAGTCCCACGATAAACGCGGTGTTTTCCGTACCAGCGCGCATTCCGTTTTCCTGATCACCACCGTGCAGAACAGGCTCGAGGTCGATCCCTTCGCGAACGTATAGAGCTCCGATTCCTTTGGGCGCGTAAAGCTTGTGACCGGCGACAGTCAACATGTCCACGCCCAACTCCATGCAATTCGTGGGGACTTTGCCGACCGACTGCGACGCGTCCGTATGCATCAGGACGTTGCGCTCACGACAGATCGTCGCGATCTCGGCAATGGGCTGCAATGTTCCTATCTCGTTGTTGGAGTGCATGATGCTGACAAGTCGCGTGTCAGGGCGAATCGCCCGCCGAACTTGATCCGGATCAATCACCCCATTCGACTGGCATGGAACCATTGTGATTTCGTGTCCCAGCCGTTCGAGAAAGCGGGCTGGTTCCACAACGGCCGGATGTTCAATGGCAGAAATAATCAGGTGGCCGGGCGCTCGCGCGGCAAACATGGCTCCCTTGATTGCCAGGTTGTTGCTGTCGGTTCCGCCACTGGTAAAGACTATCTCCTCGCGGTTGACACCCAACAGCGCCGCGACTTGCATTCGCGAGTCTTCGATCGCTTCACTGGCTGCGCGGCCGAGCGCGTGACTGCTCGACGGATTGCCAAAGTGGGTCAGCAAAAACGGTTCGAGGGCTTCATGAACGCTCGGCGCGACAGGGGTCGTCGCATTGTAATCCAGGTAGATTTGCTTCACGGCTAATTCTGCAAGTTGAAAAGTGGAATTGCTGATCAAAAAATGGGAGATGGATATTGCGACAACCATCTTTATCACGGAAATAATCCATCAAGGGCTTACCGACCCGTGCACCGATTGTGGCGGACCCGACCAGGTCACGTGTCCTCCCAGGTCGCCGGCTCCAGGTCCAAGCCGGATTTCCCAATCGGCAGAGGCAATCAAATCGGGATGATGTTCGATCACCATAACCGAGTTACCTTGATCGACCAGGCCATGCAAAACGGTGAGCAGTCGCCGGACGTCTTCAAAGTGCAGTCCTGTTGTCGGTTCGTCAAGCAGATACAGTGTATTGCCGGCGCTCTTTTTTGAAAGCTCCGTTGCCAATTTGATCCGTTGGGCTTCGCCACCGGAAAGCGTCGTTGAGGGTTGCCCCAGCGGCAAATACCCAAGTCCTGTCCGCACCAACGAATCGGTGACACTGTGTATTTTTTCGACGTTTTGGAACAATTCGTTGACGTCGGATATCGGCATTGCAAGTACGTCGGCGATGGAATAGCCGCGGTACCGAATTCCCAACGTCTGCTGGTTATACCGCTGACCACGGCATTCGATACACTCGCTCCAGATATTTGGCAGGAAGTTCATTTCGATCCGCTGCCGACCGTGCCCTTTGCAGACGGGACACCAACCGCCGCTTGAATTGAAACTGAATCGTGACGCAGCAAAGCCCAGTGCCCTGGCTTCGCGAGTGGCGGCGAACAGTTTTCCCAGCTCGCGCATGACATCACTGTACGTTGCTGCATTACTTCGCGCCGAGCGGCCAATCGGCCGTTGATTAACAGGAACAATGTCGCTCAGTTTCCCGACGACTTGCAGCGATTCAAAAGAGGCCGGTCGAGGCGCGACGCGTCCAATATGCCGGGTAATAGCGGGTGCCAGTGTGTCCTGGATCAAGGTACTTTTGCCGCTGCCCGAAACGCCTGTTACAACGACAAGCAATCCCAGGGGAAACCGCACATCGATGCGTTGCAAGTTGTTGCCTCGAGCGCCTGACAATTGCAAATAGTTTTCGTCATTGGGAACTCGCCGGTTTCTCGATGTGGCAACGACTTGCCGTCCGTCCAGGAACGGCCCTGTTACGCTTTTTTTGTCACGAAGCATATCGTCACACGTGCCCGTAAACAGAATCTCACCCCCAAACTGACCGGCACCCGGTCCCATATCAATGATCCAATCGGCGTGCCGCATCATTTCGGCATCATGTTCCACAACGATGATCGTGTTGCCATCATCCTTGAGTTTCATAATGGCCTGAATCAACCGCCGATTGTCGGATGGGTGCAGCCCGATCGTTGGCTCGTCGAGTACGTAACAAACATTGGCAAGGCCGCTGCCGATCGATGTTGCAAGCCGCACTCGCTGGTGCTCGCCACCGCTGAGCGAATCGGCGGGTCGATCCAGTGTGAGATAACTGAGTCCAACTTCGCACAGGAAACGAAGCCGTCGCGTGATCTCCGCTACCAGCGGCGTGCCGATTTCCCGTTTATCGGATTTGAAAATTGCGCAATCAAAAAAGCGAAGTGCGTCGGACAACGGTGCGCGACAAATGTCGATTATCGTTTTTCCATTGATGGAAGCCGATTTGGCTTGCTGACCAAGCCGGCTGGAATTGCATTCGGTACAGCCGATCATTCCGCGGAATGCTTCCAGCGATTCCAGTCGTCGATCGGCCAGCGTCGTGGCGAACTCTTTCTCCAGCAACGTAAGTAACCCCGGCCAGTTGCCTTCTCCACGCAGAAATTTCTCTCGCAACGACGGGGTAAATCGGCACAAAGGCGTGTCGACCGTTATTGACTTGCCCTCGAAAAAGCCCCGGACCTCGCCTTGTCGTTTTAGCAAGGCGGATTTGGGCAGGCCTTGCCATGCAGCAATCGCCCCGTTGTTGATCGAGAGTGTTTCGTCTCCCAGTACAAGTTCCTCATCGAATTGAACAAACCAGCCAAGCCCTTGACAGCCTGAACACGCGCCATAGGGACTGTTGAAGCTGAAGTTTTTCGGATCGAGCTCCACGTAAGCAACATCGCAATTCGGACAGGCGAACCGTGTGCTGTAAACGCTTTCTTTCCAGGAAAGGTCACTCCCTTCGTTTGATTGCCAGGCGACGACGCAGGCACCGTCAGCCAAACGTAACGCCAACTCGACGGATTCGGCAATGCGCGACGTGTTCCCTTGTCGGACAACGATTCGATCGGTGACAGCATCGACCGAATGTTGTTTTCGGGCATCGAGCTGTCCGACCGAATCGATTTCGGTCAACTGGCCGTCAATGCGAACGCGCAGTAAACCAGCTTTGCAAATCTCTTCGATCACCGTTGATTGATTGCCGCGACGACCACGGACCATCGGGGCGAGAACCATTGCCCGGGTTCCGTCGGGCAGTTTTTCGATTGACTCGACGATTCGTTTCGACGAAGTTGGCTGAATCGGGCTGTGGCACTCGTGGCAGTGGATATCGGCCGCCCGCGCCATCAGCAATCTCAAATAGTCGTGGATTTCTGTGATCGTCCCGACGGTGCTTCGAGGGCTGGACGATGATGGATTCTGGTCAATGCACAGCGTTGGTTGCAGCCCTTCGATCGAGTCCACGTCGGCGCGGGGCAATCCGGAAACGAATTGGCGGGCCCAGGTCGACAGGGTCTCAACGTATTGCCGCTGGCCTTCGGCAAAGATTGTGCCGATTGCCAGACTGCTTTTGCCGGAACCACTGGGTCCGGTCACGACGATCAACTTTCCGTGCGGAATCCGAACATCAATGTTTTTCAGATTATGTTGCCGCGCACCTCGAATTTCGATGGCCGGCTCGTCGCAGGTAACCGTCGAAATCGCGTCTTGTAGAGAGTTGGGGTTTCGCAATATCCGTTCCAAAACTGAAAACAGGCGACACGACGCTGACAACGGTTCTAGCCGAACAATACGCACGTCGCCGTAAAATTGCCCGGGCAGGGCAAGGCAGACGCCAGCGATCATCACTTTAACAAAGGCAAGATTTTTGTCTGCCGCGGTACCATTTGTACATGCAAGCACCAAAACAAGCCGTTTGTTCAACATGGATGGCCCGGGTCCCCTGACTATTCAGGGAAAACCAAATAAAATCAGTCTTGGCAATTCAAACTTTTCGCGGTTTTATGGTGGAATGGGTTTTGCCGCTGAAGATGCGGGTTGGGCGCTATTCAAATAAATTCAAAATTCCAGGGATCCTTTACTCCATGAAAATCTATACCGTACTTGCCCTGTTAACCGTTGCCCTGACTGTGATCGGGTTTCGCACGGGGACTTTCACCAATTCAAACGAAATCGTTGAGACGACTGCAAGCCATACCGGCACGACTTGCGAAGAATGCCCGGGTTGTTGTGCCCAGACGACAACCTCAGTTGACACGACTTGTTGCACGTCCAGCGCTCCCTCAGAAGGTGCTGATTGTGCTTGCGGAACCGGGAGCGAACCGTGTGGCAAATGCAACGACGATTCCTCCGGTGCGCCGGAACAGCTGGCATCGGTTAATGTTGACGCGGTCGCGGCGGAAGTATCCACCACCGACACAGGATGGCCCATGTTGGGTGGCACGCCTTCCCGCAACATGATTTCCAGTGCGACCAATATCAATATTGATTTCGATTTGCGGGCCGGAAAAAACGTCGCATGGACTGCCTCACTTGGGTCGCTAACCTACGGCAACGCGATTGTCGCCGGGGGCAAGGTTGTTGTCGGCACCAACAACGGAAGTGGCTATCGTGCCGACAAGTATCCATCGGAAGAAGACAAGGGCGTGGTCGTTTGTTTCGACGAGAAAACCGGAGCGTTTCAGTGGCAATTGACTCGCGATAAATTACCGATCGGTAGCGCTTGCGATTGGCCTCTGCAAGGAATCTGTTCGACTCCGACCATCGAACCGGGCGGATCGGAAGAACAGGGCTGGCGCATGTGGATTGTTACAAACCGGGGCGAATTGATGTGCCTTGATTTGGAAGGAATGAAGAACGGTAACGACGGACCGGTCATGGACGAAGTTGACGCGACCGATGTGGACGCCGACATCTTGTGGAGCCTGGACATGATCGAGGAACTCGGTGTTTTTCCGCACAACCTGGCGACCAGTTCGCCTTTGATTGCAGGTGACCGGGTCTATGTCCATACTTCCAATGGTGTTGACGAATCTCACGTGGAATTACCGGCTCCTCGCGCTCCCAGCATGATTTGTGTCGACAAGAACTCGGGCAAATTACTTTGGGAGAAAAACTATCCGGAGGATCGCGTATTACACGGTCAGTGGAGCTCACCGACATTGGGAATGGTCAATGGAAATGCCCAGATTTATTTCCCGGCGGGCGATGGTTGGCTATATGCTCTCGACCCGGATAACGGCGACATCATTTGGAAATGTGACCTGAACCCCAAAGAGACCATCTGGAAGATTGGGGGTGCGGGTACTCGAAATAGTATCATCGGAACTGCCGTATTTATGGACAACAGCGTGGTTATTGCCGTTGGCCAGGACCCGGCGGATGGAGAAGGAGTCGGGCACTTGTGGCGAATCGACGCAACCAGAACTGGCGATGTTAGTGCCGAGCTTGGTGAAATCGGACAGCCCGGAACACCCAACCCCGACACGGGCGTGATTTGGCATTATGGTGGTGTCGATTCCGACGGAAGCCAAACCGGTGAAGAAGGGCGTTCCGTGTTTCGACGCACGATCGCTACGGTGGCCATCTCCGACGACCTGCTATTTGTGCCGGACCTTAGCGGATTTTTTCATTGCATTGATTTCAAGACTGGAAAACGTCACTGGGAACACGATTTGTACTCGGCCGTCTGGGGTTCACCCATGGTCGTTGATGGCAATGTGTTTCTGGGACTTGAAGATGGAAAGCTTGTTGTATTCGAGCGAACCGCTGAAGAAGCCCGTGTTGTAAAAGAATACGACACGGTCAATTACTCGTCCGTGTACACGACTCCCACAATCGCCAACCGGCGGATGTTCATCACCGACCGGACCCGGTTGTACGCAGTTGAACTCGATGCGGCACTCGAAAAATAGAGCGCCATCGATTCGAGAGTTTTCTCAACGCCGCAGCCTGGAAAATCGGCAGCGGCGTTTTTCCTTGAATCGGAAATGTTGCCCCGGCACGCTTGCCATTATCGATTGGGACAACGTCACTTTCGATTAACTGATGTTTTTGCCGGTGTCAGAGTCCCCCGGGCGATCGGAAGTGAGCCGGCGAACAAACCTTGAATGACCAAAGTCATGTGCCGGGTTTCCAGTTTCTCCCAATGATCGGCCGGCTGATGGTAATCATCATGCAATGACCCGGCGGAAAAACTGTGTGCAATAACGCCCGCGTCAACGAACGGCTTGTTGTCGCTGGATCCGTAAAGCATAGCGCTGTATTTGGGGTGGTCAAAGACTTCAACTTCAACACGTTTTGCACCAACCGCCAGCGTCGTTCCCAATGTCGAATGCTCCCATCCGGTCATCCAGATTTTTCCGTTCGCGCCTGCTTCCGGTCGGCCAATCATTTCGATGTTGATCATTGCAAGTGTCTCGGCAAGAGGCCAAACGGGAGTTTCCGCCATACGTCGTGAACCGACAAGTCCCAGCTCCTCTCCCCAGAATGTGGCAAAAATCAGTGTACGGGCCGGGCGGTCCTGTAACGAGCCAAAAGCGTCTGCCAGTGACAGAACGCCTGTCACCCCCGATGCATCGTCATCGGCACCATTGTAGATTTGATCCGGCATTCCGTTGTCACGCACACCGAGGTGATCCAGGTGCGCGGAAAAAATAATCGCTTCTTTGGCTAGCTCCGGATCGCTGCCTGGCAAGATGCCGACGACGTTACTGATTGACTCCGTCGTTCGGGTGACTGCCGGAACGTGAACCTGAACAGGACCAGTCAAAACCGTGGCCTTGTCAACCAGGATTACGGGGACCGGCCACGAGCTGTCGTCACGGGACATGGCCGGCGATTCAGAGAGTTGAAGCGAAAGCGCAATAAAGTCGCTTGACGGATCCACCGCCAGCAGGATAACTTCAGCTCCGGATTTTTTTAGTTGTTCAGCGCGGCGTTGCCATTGTCGAAGTTGTCGACCCGCGGGTACATTCCCGTCGGCTGGAACCAAAACTGCCCCGGTGACACCCGTTTGGCCACCCGGCGCGTTGCTCCAGGTATCCCAGTTCTGAATGCTTGTCACCGGTCCCGAAAAATCAACTTGGACATTGGTTGCGGCGATCAGTCCAAGATTCGGCAATTGCCTACCACCATCGAATTCGAGGGTGACGCCTTTGGATGGAAGTTGAACCAGGTCGATGTTGTGTTTTTGATAAAACGATCCGTCGGTCCCGCCAGCTTGCAAACCCGCAGCCCGAAATCGGCTGGCTACGTAACCGCAAGCGATGGTAAAACCAGGAGATGGAGTGCCTCGCCCACCGAGTTCGTCCGATGCCAGAAAGGAAACGGTTCCTTTGACGATTCGTTCATTGATGGTGCTCATCGCCTGAATTTCGTCATCAGATAGCGGCGCAATTTCGCCGTTCGGTGTTGCTTGTTGTACACCATCCTCGGTTGCGGGGGGTGCGAGCGTGCCCGATTGAGCGTTAACCGATAAACAGTCGCACAATAACACGACCGTAAACATTGTCGGCAACCATGGAAAACGGATTGGCATTTTAAATTACCCTGGCATAAGCGTGCATGGAGAATGGTCGATTCCGACGAATGACGGACCACCGTTGCAACCGGCGGTACATGAAATGGATTGCGGCGGATTTGCGCTTACGAGTATAAACGCATGGCAGGTACAAGGGCAGTCCTTGCGCCAAGTGCCGACAGGGCGTCTTATAGCGTATTTGAGGTCACGAATTTACCGGCTTTTGTGATCCATGGTTTCGGTCCGCCCCCTTCGTAACCCAGACGTCCAAGTACGTTGCCGTTAGCGTCAATGAACAAGGCGGTTGGAAAGCCCTGGATGCGGTCGTCGTAGGTTTTCTTGAGCGTTTCGTTTAGCACTCGCCGGTCGCCCGACAACTGCGATTTTTGTGGAAAGTCGACGTCAACCATCGTCACACGATCTGCCGCCCATTCGCGAAACTCGTCCGTATCAAAGACTTCTTCGTGGAGCCGAACACACCAGGGGCACCAGTCGCTGCCGGTAAAGAACAATACGACCGGCTTGCCTGTTTTGCGCGAAACCGCCATCGCCGACTCATATTCGAGCCACATCGCCGGTTCGGTTGCCGCCGGAATGTCGTCGGCTCGACTGAGTTTTTCACGCCATGGATTCTGGAAAGCGCAGCCAACAGGCATAACGAGAGACAACATGGCAAGAATCAAAATACAGGTTGCATTCCGATCACCGGTTCCGGGAGCCCGCAATTTCATTTCTCAATCCTCTACCTTTTTTGAAAAACCTGCCAGGAAGGGATCGGGACAATAGCGAAATTTCGTTTCACCTGGAATAGAAAGCAGCAACTGTTCCAGTCAAAATCACGAGAAAGTGCCAATCCACGATTTTCCGAAAAGCGGTTTTCCTGTAAAAATATGCCTGAAACGCAAGGATTTGCCAAAAGGCGATCGATTGCAATTTCCGTCAATATCTTTCGCCCAAACCCTGAAATCAGGAACTTGCCGATCCCAATCGATCGGCTAAAAGCTGCATGAACGTTTTTAGTCACGACTACGTCGAATCGCTTTACCAGCAATTTCTTGAAAATCCGGACAGCCTTTCCGAAGATTGGCTTCGCTATTTTGAGGCGTTCGATCATACCGAGGGTTCCATTGGCAGCCCGGCAACCGCCCGCGCGGAATCGCTTGTCAACTTGCAAGACAAAGTTGACCAGCTTGTTCGTGGATTCCGTGTTCGCGGGCATCTGGAAGCTCAACTCGATCCGCTCAAGATTCCTCGCCCGACCAATCGCGAGCTCAATCCAACGACGTACGGTTTGAACGAATTGGACATGAACCGGACCGTCTCTGCTGTGACGATTTCCGGAAGTGATTTTCGAACAGTGCACGAGATTGTGGAGCAACTGCGGGAAACCTATTGCCGGTCCATTGGCGTCCAGTTCATGCACATTGATGACCATTCGGTGCGCAACTGGTTGCAGAAACGAATGGAAGGGTCGCAAAACCGAATTCAGTTAAGTCGCGATACCCAGTTGCGAATTCTGACTCGATTAACCGACGCGACTATTCTGGAAGAGTTCATGCGTCGCAAGTTCATGGGTGCCAAGACATTCTCGCTGGAAGGGAGTGAGACGCTCATCCCCTTGCTCGATCTTGCATTGGAAAAGGCCGGTGGGCACGGTGTTGTCGAAGTCGTTCTTGGGATGGCTCACCGGGGTCGATTGAACGTGCTGGCCAATATTATGGGCAAACGGGCCGAGAATATTTTCTGGTCGTTCGAGGAACCAACCCAGGAAGAAATGCGCGGCGGCGGTGACGTTCTGTATCACATGGGGCACAGTAGCGATTGGTTTACCAGTCAGAAACACAAGATGCACATTTCGCTGTGTTTCAATCCGAGCCACCTCGAATTCGTAAACACGGTCGCCCAGGGACGTTGCCGGGCCAAACAGGACCGGATCGGAGATCGCGATCAGACCAAAGTCATGACGATCCTGATTCATGGCGATGCGGCCTTTGCTGGCGAAGGTATCGTTCAGGAGACGTTGAATCTCAGCCAATTGGCTGACTACAAAACCGGGGGCACCCTGCATGTCATCCTGAACAATCAAGTTGGCTTTACGACTATGGCCGATGAAGGCCGTTCGACAACCTACGCCAGCGACATTGCCAAAATGCTTCAGATCCCGATATTTCACGTCAATGGCGAAGACCCGGAAGCGGTTGCCCAGTGCGTTGAACTGGCCATGGAGTTCCGCAAGAAATTCCATCGCGATGTCGTCATCGATATGTATTGCTATCGACGTCTGGGGCACAATGAAAGCGACGAGCCCCGATTCACGCAGCCAATGATGTACAAGAAGATCGATGCGCAGCCGACGATTCGGGAAAGCTATTTACAACAACTGGCCCAGCTTGGCGAAGTCTCCGTTCTCGAAGGGGACCTGATTGCCGAACGTCGACAAAAAGCCCTTCAGCGCGAATTTGAAGCGGCCCGAACCGATACCTTTCAGTCCGACGTTCAATCGCTGGGTGGATACTGGACCGGCTATTATGGAGGACCTGAACGTGATGACGACGAACTTGATACCGGAGTTGCCATTGGCCAATTGACCTATACCCTGGCAAGGCTGGCGGAAGTACCCGCTGGATTCTCCCTCAATCCAAAACTGGAACGGATCTTCGACCAACGTCGTGAAATGGCTTCCGGCAAACGGCCGATCGATTGGGCCAGCGCCGAGCTGGCGGCCTTTGGAACGCTGGCTCTTGAGGGGCATCCCGTTCGATTGACAGGACAAGATTGCCAACGGGGCACTTTCAGTCAGCGACACTCGGTTTTGCACGACAGCGAAACCGGAAAAATCTGGTCGCCCGTTCGCCATCTTGCCGATGACCAGGCCGAA
This sequence comes from Pirellulaceae bacterium, assembly GCA_031414755.1. Classification (GTDB taxonomy): domain Bacteria; phylum Planctomycetota; class Planctomycetia; order Pirellulales; family Pirellulaceae; genus CAJQPP01. The sequence goes on from JANNWJ010000032.1 coordinate 31,119, forward strand.
GTGATGATTTGCAATAGTCCGCTCAGCGAAACAGGTGTGCTTGGATTCGAATATGGATACAGTCTGGACCGCCCGGAATCGCTGGTCATGTGGGAAGCTCAATTCGGGGATTTCTACAATGTGGCACAAGTGATCGTCGATCAGTTTATCAGCAGCGCCGAAGACAAATGGCGTCGCCTTAGCGGGCTGGTGATGCTGTTGCCGCACGGTTTCGAAGGAGCGGGACCCGAACATTGCAGCGCTCGCGTCGAACGATTCCTGACTCAAACCGCCGAACACAACATGCAAATTGCTGTGCCGACCACGGCGGCCCAGTATTTTCACTTGTTGCGTCGACAGGTTAAACGGCCATGGCGGAAGCCCCTGATTGTGCTAACGCCCAAGAGCTTGTTGCGCGAGCCGTATGTTGCCTGCGAACTGGATGCTTTTACGAGCGGCCGGTTTCAACGGGTTCTCGCCGACCCGGAAGTCGCAACGATTAACCATCCGTCGAAGATCCTTCTCACAACGGGCAAGATCGGCGTGGAGTTGCTCAAGCTCCGTGCCGAGCGGCAAATTGACGATATCGCCATTATTCGCCTTGAGCAATTGTACCCTTTGCCGCATCGGGAATTAAAGGAAACGCTGAGTGCCTATGCCGATGGCACACCTGTCGTTTGGGTGCAGGAAGAGCCGTCGAATATGGGCGCCTGGTACTTTGTCAAGATCCGTTTTGGTGATTCGTTTTATGGTCGTTGGCCAATGGTCGATTCGATCAAACGAGATGAGTCAGCCAGTCCCTCGACTGGTTCAAAAAAAGCCCACAAGATCGAGCAGGAAGAGTTGTTTGACGCTGCACTGAAGTCCATCAAGTCCCCCGTTCGGGTCTAACCGGCGCGCCGAACTCGCTTTGATCCGGCACTGGCCAGCAATCGATCGATTGCTTCGTCAACTCCGCACAAGGCTTTTCTCGACCAGGCGGGAATGCTTGCCCGGAATTCATCGACGATGGCCGGTTCGGAAACAAAACGATTGACGCAACGGGCAATTTCGTTGCGGGCTCCTCGTTCGACAAGGTATCCTGTTCGGTCATGGGAAATCAATTTCTCGTGCACGGACCGCGAAATTCCAACGGACGGTACACTGGCGGATATCGCCGCGCGAAGTCCACTATAGTTGTCGCACCCTGTCGAAGGCTGCACATAGACATCGAGGGCCGCCACGATTTCCATGATGTCGTCCCGGTAATCGAGCAATTGCAATCGGTCGGAGACTTCCAACTGAGTTGCAAACCGTTGTAACCGCCAGCGCTGCGGGCCATCACCCATCACCAACCAGTAGACGTCATCACGAATACAGCGCAGCAAATCGCCGGCCCACATAAAGTCCTTGATTCCGGATCGGGCGGTCAACGGGCCAATGGTCCCGACCAGACGGGCATGTTCGGGAATTCCCAGTCTGGCCCGAACCAACTGGCGAATGCCGGGAACTGTCTTCGTCGAGTAGCCGAACCAGGGCAAGTATCCGACTCCTGGATCAGGAAAACGTGAAACCTGGTGGACGCTTCGCGAAACGGCGCGAGTCCAGTTCCACGCACCACCCGGCCTTGATCGATTTGAAACGGTGCCAACAATTTGCCGAACGGGGCAACGAACAAGCCCGGTCAGGGCGTGAGGCAACCAGTGGTTGTGGTGGCCCCAAAGATGGATTTCATCGGGCGAGGTGTCTTGTATCAAACGGCGAAGTTGTTGAAATCCCGACCAGCTAAAACGGCGTGGCCAAACAATTGAATGCGAGCACCGACTACTGCCTTCACTACCTGGCATTGGATCCCGCAGTTCGACCGTCAACACATTGTGCCCGCGTTCAACCAGTCGCTGGCCGACGACAAATGCATCGTGGCATGGCGAAAGGGGCCGCGCGTTATCGACGATCGTAAAAATCCGTTTCATTTCGTGAATGTGCTTCCTGCCTGGTCAGCCCCTGGTTCCGACTGTGTTCACCGATCGTTTTCATCATTGTCTGCCCAAATTCGATATATCGCAACGCCATTTCCCGCAACGGGTTCGTCGGAGTAACCAGGTTCGTTTCGGTATCTTCAACCGACGCTGTTCGCCAGTCATTCCATGCAAAAAGAACGCTGGCAAGTGAATTTTCCGGATCACAAAAAGTCCACAACTCTCCGGCATCAGCGGTGCAACCAGATTCACGTTGCTCCGCAAGGTGTTCTCGAAGTCGGATCGCCCAATGGCCGGCATGGCAAATCATCGGCAATCGGTTCTCGATGGCGGTCACGACAAAAAAGCCTGATTCATTATGAGGGTGTAACTCGCGGCCCGGTAGTACGATGGCATCGGCGGCCATAATCAAGTCGCGCGCGTGATCAAAACTTCCTGGCATAATCACCGCATGCTCAATGTCCAGATTACGTATATGCTGAAAAAGTTGATAACCGTCGGCGCCGGACCCGACAAGCCACAGTCGCGCTGACGGGCATGTTTGCAGAAAAACTTGCCAGGCGGTTACCAGTTCAAACACGCCTCGACGTTTTTCCAGTGGCGAACTGCAAAGAGCCATCGGGCCGCTGCCCGGGATTTCCAACATCGGGTGGGCATTCTTCAGTGCCCGACGAAGCGTATTGCGACTGTCGGCTGAAATGCCAATGATGTCGCCGCCATCCGCAATAAAAACCACCGATTTTTGCCTTCCTGGAGAATCGTAAGGTGTTGTCCAGATCAGCATTGGGTCACGCTTGTCGAATTCAATCTGCGATTCGAGCAAGTGCTGGTCTTCAACGCGAACCACTGACTTGACTTCCCAACGCCTGAGTACGCTGGCGATCGATGAAACTTCGCTGTCTCCGGCAACGACAATTGCAAAGTCAAATTGAGTCCGATGGGACGGCAACCAACGACTCAATTCGCGAATCCAGGGGTCGCCCCCGCCAAGACCGCGCATCGAATCCATCAAGCGGGTGTTGCGTTGCGACAGGCGGACAACATCGACGCAACCCATCCGGAATGTGCGCGGCCAGTAACCGATCAAATGACGAGTGACCACCGTTACCAGGTGACCTGATTCGGCCAGCGCTCCGGCAAACGCCGTTGCCAACAGTGAACGTGGTTCGGAATTAGGCCAGAACTGCGGGCAAATCAGTAAGAGTCGACAGGTATTCATTGAGCAATTCGACTTTGCCTTTTCGAAATTCGTGTTCAGGGTGTTGAGGGTTGGGGCAGGTCGGAAGCATCCAGGGTCCCGATGTACGGCAGATGCCGGTATTCGTCGCAATAATCCAGTCCGTACCCGATCACGAACTTGTCCGGAATTTCAAACGTCACAAAGTCTGGTTTCATGGAGACTTCCTGGCGACCGCTTTTTCTAAGAAGCACTGCCGATCGTACCGAGCGCGGGGCGAACTCCTGAATCTTGTTGATCACCCCGGTCAACGTATGACCAGTGTCAAAAATATCGTCGATAAGCAAAATATCCCGATTCGTGATGTCGGGCATCATGCTGGCATTGATCGCCAGTTCACTGCGATTGGTCCCATCGCGATAACTACTTGTTTGAATGACGCCAACGCGAAGCGGCATATCGAGGACCCGAATCAAATCTGCAAGCAACATGATGCTGCCAGTCATGATTCCAATAATTGTTAACGGCTCCTTGCCATAAACTCCCGACACCCGGCTCGCCAGTTCGGCAACTCCTGTTCGAATCTGGCTTTCAGTCAACAACACTTTCACAGAGTTTCTGCTTTCAAAAGTCAGGAATTCGCCAAGTGTACAAGGCATCCATGGTAACCATAGCACCCAAATTGGCCACCCTGCCAATGTCATCGGACAAAAGACCAGAGGCTTGAAAAGCATGGTCCGATAGGCATTTGTACTGGCAACTGTTGGTTGCATGGTCCGCCAAAAGTGCCGGCGTAAATTTTACCTAACCAGAACAGTTTAGCTAATCCCGACAAATCCCAATTGCCGATCCTGACTGCAACAAGTCTGCAACAAGGCGGGCGAATTCGTTTCCCAATGACGGGGGGCGAAAGCGTCACCATAAATCCCCTTAATGGAACGGCGAATGAACAACTCTAACGGCACAAGACAAGGCTCGACGACCTGGTCGAATGGCGACAAAGACGGACTTGCGACCGACCGGGGCGGATTGCAGCGGATTCGATTTGGAGATGTGCTAAAACCCCTCCAGATCGCCGCAGGACAAGGCCAGTCCTGGTTGAACGACTTTTGCAATGACGACGTCATGTTGCCACAAGACCTCGTTGACGTTATTCAGGCTTTTGCGCGAATGCAGGCCGAAAACAAACGGCTATCGCGTGCCGACTAGTTTCGACTTGATCAATCACTGCGTCGAATACATGAACAATTGAAATTGCCCTTCAAGGACCGGACATGGACGTCTCGACTCTCTGCACCAATGCCTGCCGTCAAAGAATCAGGACTGCGGTTATTGGCATTCTTGCGATATCCCTTTCAACATGGATTTCGCCAACAGCAATGGCTCAAACCGCCAACTGGATTTGGACTTCGGCCCATGAACAAGGTGCTGTGCCAATCGGTCCGACACATTATCGCAAGAACTTTACATTGAACCGACCCGTTCGTGGAGAGTTGGTGATTGCTGCCGATGATGAATTTCAGGTCTATTTTAACGGCCAGTTAATCGGGTACGGCGCGGGCTATGACGAATTGACACGCATTGACCTGACAATGCATTTGCGAAATGGAGACAACTTGCTGGCGATTCGGGCAACCAACACCCAGGGGGCAAACGCAGCCCTTTCCGCCATAGTCCGTTTTCAGCTCGAAGGCGAAACCGCCTGGCGCTGGACGGCAACCGACCCGACATGGAAATCGTCCGGCACCGTGACACCGACCTGGGTCAACAGGCGGTACGACGACAGCGGCTGGATCGCGGTGAACACGCTGGGAGAATTCGGCACAACCAAACAGTGGGACGCCGTCCGCTTGCAAGCCAACCTGGACAACACAAATAACTCGTTGCAAACAGCGACAGGTATCGACTCAGCAACGGGGAAAGAGACGGCTATTGAAAAGAAATTCAATTTGCCGGAAGATTTTGAGGTTAAGCAAATTCTTGACAGTACTGTCGGGTCACTGATTGCCCTTGAGTTCAACGAATTTGGACAACTCATTATCTCGCGTGAAGGTGGCAAGCTGCTTCTCGCCGATTTGAGCCAATCGCAATCCGGGGAAGTCGTTGTACGGAAATACTGCGACGCCATTGAAAACGTGCAGGGAATTCTTCCCTTAAACGGTGACGTGTACGTAACCGGTTCGGGGCCGGATGGTATGGCCTTGTATCGATTGTCTGACCCTAATAAGGACGGCATGCTGGAACCAGTGAAGACATTGGCACTATTCCGGGGTGAGCCCGGCGAACATGGTCCTCATGGAATCGCCCTGGGTCCCGACGGAATGATTTACGTAATGATTGGTAACGCCAGCGGATTGAAGTCGCCTCCATCAGCGTGCAGTGCGGTCACTTCGATTCACGAGGGCGAGATCGTGCCACGCATGGAAGACCCGGGTGGACACGCGGTCGGCATTCGCGCACCTGGCGGAACCGTTGTTCGTGTTTCCACAGATGGCAGCAAGCTGGAACTCGTCGCTGTTGGATTGCGCAACGCCTACGATATGGCTTTCAACAGCAAGGGCGATTTGTTTTTTCAGGACAGTGACATGGAATCCGACATCGGGACTCCCTGGTATCGACCGACGCAAGTTTATCACCTGACCGATGGCGGCGAATACGGATGGAGAAGTGGCACCGCCGTGTTCCCTTATTATTTTGTCGACAACCTGCCCGGCATCGCTGACACGGGACGCGGGTCGCCGACAGGGGCCGTGGTCTATGACCACTACATGATGCCGATGCGATACCATGGAGCATTGTTCCTGGGTGACTGGTCCACAGGACGAATCATGACGGCCATTCTGAGCGAGGACGGTGATACCTACAGCGCCGAAGTCGAACCATTCCTGACGGCTGAGCCACTCGCCGTAACCGACCTGGCGGTTGGCCCGGATGGTGCCCTGTATTTTTCGACAGGTGGCCGCGGCACAGAGGGTGGCGTTTATCGGGTGAGCTGGAAAGGAACCGTGCCGGATTCATTTACCAATCTGGATGACCCACTCTCTCAACTTGTGCGCCAGCCGCAACCGCAGAGTGCGTGGACCCGGCAAACACTGGCTAAAATCAAATCGACCACGGACGATCAAAGCTGGAACGCCATGCTGCGGGGTATTCTGATGGAATCGCACAACGAGTCGGCCTATCGACTCCGTGCGTTTTCGATCCTGTCGCTGTACGGACCCATCCCATCCGATGCGGATCTGATCCATTTGTCCGGCGACGCAGATGCCAAAATACGTCAGGCATCAGCTCGTGCCTTAAGTTTTCGGGATCCCGATATCGGTCGCGAAACCCTGGTCAAAATGCTTTCAGATACCGACCCGATTGCGCGACGAATAGCTTGTAACGCCCTCGTGCATTTGCAAATCAAGCCATCCTTCGATCAGATTTCGCATATTCTCGGCTCGGAAAGTCGTGTTGAGGCGATTGCCGCACGACGACTGCTCGAGACGATGGATGTTTCCAGTTGGCGCAGCAACCTGTTTACTTGTGACAACACCCGCCAGTTTCTCAACGGCAGTATTTCGTTGTTGATTATTCAGCCAACCATCGAAAACGCCTACGACGTACTGGCGGAAATCAGTCGTCTGCAACCTAAATTCACGGAAGAGCGGGACGTGCTGGACATGTTACGGACAGCCCAACTGGCCCTGGCTGAATGCCACGTTGATCCCGAAAAAATTCCTGAGTTCAGTAAACGAATTCTGGAAATGTTCCCGGCCGAAAGCGGGCCGGTAAATCGTGAAATCAGTCGGGTTCTTGGATACATGAACGAGCCCGGCATTGGTGCCCGTTTGCCCGCTTATCTGGAAAGCAGTTCCAATTCGGACCTTGACAAATTGCAGGTCTTGCTGAACTTGCGAGGTATGACTGCCAAATTCGCTGGTGCAGAACAAATGGCGGCAATTGCATTTCTCGAAAACTTTCAAACGACCACCAGTCATTTGACCGAAGGCAACCACAACTTGTTCCTTGCGGGAATTCTCGAATCCTGGACCAGCGATGTCGATTCCACTCAAGTCGCCGAAATCCTGAAAAACGGGGCAAAGTGGCCTTCGGCAGCACTGGCGGCTTTTTATAAACTGCCGGAGCGACTGGACGAAACGCAAGCCACCTTGATTATCGAAATCGATCGACAGCTCAAGGGTCGAACTGAATCGAATGTATTGAAAACACGCGTCGGTTGCATCGCCATTCTCGGTCGAAGTGCCGATGAACAATCGATGAAGTATCTGCGCGAAGTCTGGCAGCACGAACCCGTCCGGCGAAATGATGTGACGCTGGCACTGGCCCAGCAACCGGACGGTGACAACTGGCCTTATTTGATCAGCAGTCTGGGTAATGTCAGCGACGACACCGCATCCGAAGTACTCAAACAGTTGCTGAAGGTCAACAAACGACCAAGCGAACCGGCATACCTGCGACAGACCATCCTGACCGGCTATCGACTTCGTGAAAGCGGTGCCCAGTCGGCAAATCAATTAATGCAGCACTGGACGGGTAACCGGATCGACGCAACCGGCACCGATTGGCGCACGAATATGGATTCATGGGCCCGGTGGTTTAATGAAAAATGGCCGAACGAAACGCCGGTGAAATTTGACGAAGATTCGCCTGCCGGAATCTTTTCCGTTGACCAGGTACTCTCCTGGATGGAAACCAATCGTGATCCGGCCAAACTCCATGATGGCATGATGCTGTTTACATCGGCTCAATGCAGTTCCTGTCATCGGTTCAAGGGACAAGGCGAGTCGCTGGGACCGGATCTGACTTCAATTACGAAACGATTTTCACGGCGGGAAATACTTCGATCAATCCTGATGCCGTCCGACGTTGTGTCCGACCAGTTCGCTGGCAAAAAAGTACTGACAACTGATGGTCGACAATTGACAGGATTGCTCACAAAATCCGGGGATAACTATGTCTTGTTGCAAACGGATGGCAAGAAAGTGATGTTGGCAGCGGCAGAAATCGAAGAGATTCTGCCGCTTACCACCAGCGTCATGCCCGACGGATTGCTCGATCGTTTGTCACTGGAACAGATCCGCGACCTGATGGCCTGGCTATACTCCGAAGACGACAAGGTTGCCAACAAGCCCGCCGAGATTCGGTAGCGTGGAATTGAATTTATCGAACGAGAATGGTCGGTGATCGCTCCGCGATCACCACGCCTGGATCGCGAACCGATCAACGACCAAAACCCTGTAAATCGTTTCTCAGTTTTTGGAATCTCGCAGCTCGAACTGATACTCAAACGGCACGATTTCCAAAACATCATTCCGGTCAAAATAGAAATCGATCGAAATGTCGTACGCTTCAGGAAACACGCCGTCTTCAATGATTGTAAACGCAATGGATTCTGATTGGCAAACCTGCTACCTGGTTCATTAGCATTGTCGAGTCGGTGATTTCCACTTCGATCGAATTGGGCTGCATCGCTCCGTAAGCGGCGAATCCGATAAGCCCTAACTGGACAGCGTTAGTTTCGGCATGAATCGCGGCGATTACAAGCCCGAAGCGCAAGCGAGTGGATTTGCCGCAATTCATTCACTCGCTTGCGCTTCGGACTTGTATTGCACCAAATGTGGCGCTGTCCAGCTAATCCAATGACAAACAAGCCCTTCGAAAACCACATCGCCATCGCATTTGATTTCATTGGACCCTTGCAGTTTTGATGTGTTGATACAGCCATTGTACAGCCGCAAAACGGCCAACGAGGATTCCGATGATCGCCATTACAACAAGCAGTTCAATGAGCGTGAATCTGTTTTTGGATCGACATCATTCGTTCATCGCGTTGCCTCATTTGGTAAATTCGAATCAAAAACGAATGCTCCACGGAAGGCCAAGTTCGGGTATTGCGATTTGTCCAAACGAAAACATGGGAACACACCGCTCGTTCACGGAGTGAACGGCCACGTGGCTTTTCACTCTGTGAAAATGCGCTCCGGACGCGAATCGAAGCGGTCACCATTTACGATTGATGCCTCAAAAAAAGTTCATTCTCAATTCCAAAAATGCAATACTGGAACTAAACCCGTTTTCGTAGCTCACTTCTTACCATTGTTTATTGTCCGCCTGAACAACGCTGCGACTCCGACAGAATTCGTGCGTCTGGCTTCAGGTCTCGACACTGGCAACGTATGCAATCAGCATCGGTTTTGCATACTCCCAATAACACGGTTTCAGTGGCGTTAGACCTGTATGGGTCCCACCAAGTCCTTACACGTCTCGGCGTCAACGCACCCAGGACCGTTGCTTTCCTCAACTGGTGGATTCGCTGGCGTTGCGGTTGATGATGGCCTGCTTTCCGGTAAACGTGAATGTCTCAGTTGATGAGCAGTAGACCAAATCGATGTCGACCGATCAGTCGTACATTCCGGTCGTGGATGATGTCGGTGAAGAAATCCAGGTCGTCCAGAACGATCGGTTGTCCATTGAGCATCTGGCGTGGTTCGAGATTGGAATTCAAACAGGACGCGGTCATGCTTGTCACGAAGCAGGGCTTGAGTCTCTCGGAGACGGGGGGGCAGGCAATACTTACTGACCGGGGGCGGTATCCGCTGGATCGTCGGCTGGATCGTCGGTTGGAATGGCTTCGGAATCAGGCTCCTCTGTTACTTCTTCTTTTCCTCGCAATTGTTTTTCCAGTTCCTCAAAGTTGACGGGTGTCCCGTTCTGCAAATCACGTAAAACCCGGCTGAGAATGGTGACTGCCAGTCCATCAAGAAACTTGTTCGATGCTCCTTCCAGTTCGTCAAACATACCGACGATATAGCCCTTCTGGCGTTCATCGGCATCAAGCAAGTTTTTTTCGTCAAGGCTGATTCGGTTGTTGAATCGTCGATTGTCGTCGACGCCCCGCAATTCGTTGAGTTTTTCTTCAGCTATTTCTATATCCGATTTTCTCAGGCTTGAAAGGACCAGGGATTCGAGAATCAGCCGCCGCGCGACCAGGTCATTGATTTCATTACGATAGCCCTTGACGATCCCTTCGGCAAACAAGCGTTGTTCGTCATTGGGCATTGTGGTTGTCTGCTCTCCGAATAATCCTGGCACCACTGGAACCTTGGCCAGGGGGCGTTCACCGCTCTTAACCAGCAGAATCCGGAATCCGGCATCGTTGGGAGGAGCTTTAATCTGACCACGCCAATCCGTCTTGCCGAGAAACTCGGAAGGCGAGTCTTCAGGCTGGCCGGGCAATCTGGAAAAGACCTCGAGGTCACGCAATGGCAAGGGTACCTTGTCGTTGGAAACCAGGGTCAGAATCGTTTCTCGATCGGGTGCTCGAACACACAAGGCCATTCGTTCGGTCCGGCCACCGGAACGGCCACCCAGTGGAGCGCGCCGCATGGAATGCGTCGTGCAAACAAGGTGAGGATCGTCGCGTTCATCGATTGACAGGTAGGTGTAATCAACCGCAGTAATGTCACTCACATTACCGACACGGTCCTTTCGCAAAAGGACAGGTAACAGGATTTCATTTTCTTTAACCCACGACGGAGCACCGGTGTTGGGAACCATGATCGGCTCGCCATTTTCGTCAACGTCGGCAACCCAGGTAATTCCGTTGGCGCGAACCCGAACAAGCACGCGTTTTTCCTGGATATTATCAATTCGGGTAATCGGCATGAAAGCTTTTCCGATTCCCTTGAATACGACATGATCAACATGGTCTGGTGCACAATCCTGTTCAATCCGGGCACCCCAGATCCTCGTCTTGATATCCAGCTCGCGGACGTTGCAGTTAACGAGTCCGGAATTCGGTGCAAGCTGAACCAGGACCAGTTTATCCAGGCGAGGTCCTGCAACCGTTCGGGCAGTAAGAATCAATGCGTCGGTCCATGGCTCGAGTTCACGAGTCGTTCTCAATCGCCCCAACCAGGGCCGTGGAGCCCGTTCAACGCGAACTTTCCAACCGGTTGAATCGGCGATTCGGCAGTGGCTGGAAATCTGTTCGTACAACCGACTTTCGTTGGATTCGATCCAAGCACCTTGATCGTGAACCACCCAAACCAGGACCTCGTAAGGTCGATATTCCCAGGCAGATGCATTGTTTTCATCAACCTCAACATCAATGATTTTTGTTTCCGTTGCCTGCGGGGTCGATGTCGGGAGTTCAACTTTCTCCGTTTCCACCGGGGCAGAATTTTGCACTTCGGGTGGAGATACCGGTGAGTCCTGGGCCTGGACTGCAGGAGCCATGATCAATCCCGTCAGCAAACCGATGGCGGCGGACAGAACGGCGACCGCAAGGCCATTTCCGATCGTGCGGGGGCTCATATTGAAGCAGGTGCGTGGTGTTTGTCCATCAATCATTGGATCAATCATGGCTTGCGTGTTTGGGCACTCGTATTCGCGTCGGGCAGGGCAAGTCCGTTGATTTTCCATTTGTCGACGTTCTGGTACAAATGAATCAAACGGTCACCGACGTTATACAGATTTTTTCGGTAGGCATAGTGTTCGACGGTTTGCCATAATGGCAAGATCGTCAGGTTGGAATTTGTCTGGCGATGAACGCGGCGTAACGATCGCGACACTTCGGCCCAGCTATACGCCGAATCCAGTTGCCGCAGTGCCTGTTCGATCGTCGGATCAGAAATCTTGACCAGTCCGTTGTGGCCAAACAATCGATAAGCATCGACCAGCGGCTCTTCGATCTGGATTTCGCAGTACAACAAATCAAAATCGTCATCGTCCGGAACGGTCACACCCGGCGGCAATGGGCGAAGCTTGACCGGGATCCGTGACGCTCCCAATTGCTGCATGATGGACTGGCATGCCGCACGAATCACCGTCGTATCGGGATGAGCAATGACAATTTCGGGAATCTCCACCAGCGGCTTGCGTTCGCCGTCGCGAGTTCTTCGACGTTCCTCTTCGATAACAAACTGTTGTCCCAGAACCATCGACAAACGAAAATCGTATTGACGCGGCTTGATTTCGGTATTGTAAGCATAGGCCAGTTGATCCGCGGTACTCGATCCAGGTGGAAACGGGCCGCTGATGACTTCAAAGCCATCGATTTCACGACCGCCGGTTAACGATTCCTTCAACAACAAGTCCCGGTTGATGCCGACCTGCAATGCGCGACGAAAATTGTCGCTCTTCATGAACACGCTTCTCGGATTGGGGATCAGGAAATGGACCAGCGGAATCAGGTAAGGCTTGACATCAATCATTGGGTCCTGTCGCAACCGTACAATGTCGAAGGGATGAACCCTGTCGATGATATCCACCTCGCCGCGCAACAAGGCATCGGCAGCGGCGCTGTCGTCGCTAAACTTCTTTTCGACCACCGTGGCAAGTTGTCCCTCAGGGCGCGAGTAACGATCGTTGAACTGGAATGTCGAATAGTCGCCCTCGGTCTTGACCGGTTTGTAAAAACCGTAATTTTCCGCCGACCGGGAATCGTTCGGTGCAAAATATTTCAAAGGAATAATCGACTCGGGTCGAACATGGGGATATCGAAGCCGGATGTTGATTGATCGTTCGTTCTCGATCTCGATCCCCGTAACCATTCGAGCCCACGGAATGTAATAATCGGGCGATTTTGGATCGGCAAGGTCCATCAGTCGATTCGAAAGTTCATACGCCGAAAGTTCGGGTGTTCCCGGTTTCAGGGTTGGACTGAGTGTGAATCGAAACCGCAGACCAAGGTCATCGATCTGCTGAAACCGCCCGTTGAGAAAAACATATTTTCCCCCTTCGTCACTTGGTCCCTGATATTCCATAATGGTTCGGGTCAACAGGCGACCAAGGCGCCGCGAAGCCCAGTTGTCAATACTTTGCGGGTCGTTGACTGGCGCCGTCGATGTCACACCTACAAACACATAGGGGAATTGGTCGATGACCGAGTTGTAGGCAACGGTTGCCTGTGGAAATTCGGGCACGGTATAGATGACTTTTCGAGCTTGTACCTGGGCGGAAAAGGCATCGCCGCCGTCGAGCGCGGTGCGAATTTCCCGCAACTGATCGATGGCCTGGGCGTTCATTTTCTCGTCCCATTTGGTGATTTCCAAATCGACCTGTTTCCCGTATTCCAGCCGCATGCCCTTAAGCAAATTTCGCACCGACAGATAGTCGCCCTGATTGAATTCCAGTTCCAGGAAACTCTGATAGGACTCGATGACTAATTCGTATACGGGCTTTGATCCCGTTTCGAATCGTGGATTGCGTAAATAGAGTTCTTCAAACGCTGCCAACGCTTCGGGAAATGATCCTTCCTTCAACCGTTCGTTGCCATCAAGAAAAATGCAACGGTCCAGCATCTGGTTCAATTCGGCCGTACGTCCAAGTTCCGGCTGATTTGTCAGGAACAAAAGGGTCCGAAAAGCCGTATTGAAATCTTTCGCGTCCATCGCGATTCGGGCTTCGATCATAACCAGGTCCGAATATCGTTCTACCTTGGTGATGGCGGTCCAGGGGGCCGCGAAAATCCGGTCGGGATAAACGGGAATTGTGAAAACCGCACGGCCTTTCATCGTCGCTGGGTCTAACGGTTGGTTCAATCCAATCCCTTCGACGACCAGGGGACCAATGTCGAGCGTGGGATGTTCGGTTTCGTCAAAGTGCAATCGATCAAAGGGCTCGCGGTCCATTACCGACAACACCAGATCCTTTGCAGCTTCTTCTTCAGTAATGAACTGTTTCGACGGGTCCGATTCCTGTTCGGGGGGCTTCGTTTCCTGTTCGGGGGGCTTCGTTTCCTGGGGAGCCGGAGTCGTCGGAACCGTTTCTTCCTGACGAATTCCGCTAGCGAAGCCTGCCAATGCCACGCCACTGGCTACCGATTGAACAATCAGCGCCATCACAAAAGCAAGCATAATCAGTACGACCACGCGTTGATGACTTCGATCGTTCCCGTCGCAGGCAATTGCCGTTACGCCCGGATTGCAAGGCAAGGCGTTGCTGTTTTTGAGGCTCATGTTTTTCCGATTCACGGTCACGCAATTACTTTCCAGTTTCATTACTGTCCGGACAGGCTTTCAATACGGTGAAGGGTTCCGTCCATGCCGGGTACGAAATAAGCATCACCCAACCTAACAGGTGCGCCAGAAAGGCCCTGCCCCAAATCAATTGAACTGTTTACTGCCCCGCTTTCCGGATCAAGCATAACCAGCAATCCCGATTCGAACGCCAGCAACATTCCACCATCAACCATCAGGGGTTCGCCAACTTGTTTGGCGCCGGCGAACTCTGCCGAGGGAACTTCGGCTTGCCATTTTAGATTCAGTTCGGAGTCGTAACAAACAGTCATTCCGGTATCGACGACAACGAGAAAAGTTCCGTTTCCGATCGCAGTCGGTCCCGAGACGTATCCACCAGGCAAGTTCAATGACTTCTCGAAGACCAGTTTTCCGGCACCCGAGACGGACACCAATTGATCAGAGGCACTTCGGCAGACACCAATCGCCCTGCCGTTAACCGCAATCATGGGCGAAACAAGTCCGGCACCGTGGCTGATCTGATCAATTCGTTGCAGTGACCGGTCTGCGTCTGCTGAAACCAGAAAAAACTCGCCGTCAGCGTTTCCAATAACGAATGTCTGGCCATCCTCGAGTACGGCAGGTTCCCGGTAAATGACCGGAACGTTTGGTTGCAACTCAGGTTGAAACGGTGCTCCGACTGCTCTTCCCGTTAACGGATCTATCCGGAATACCTGGCCTCGAAGTGCGGCAACGAGCAAGTTCGGTCCGAACAGAACGGGATGACAAGCGGGTTTGTCGCATGGCGATTGCATGTCCGACAATTGCGATGCCGGATTTCGTCGCGGATCATAGTTGATCAAACTGGCGCGTTCGGCCGGTCCCACCGCCACCAATTGCTGGTCGTCAATCGGAATGACACGGTCAAAGATCAACGTCTGAACAACCGAGCTGCCACGCGATATCGGCGCGTTCATTATTCCACCGGCCAACGCGGTCGCATCGAGTTCGAAGATATCTCCCTGCGCTGAAACGGCGATCAAACCGGTGTCACCCTTTGGCAAGGCACCAGCCAAAGGGGCACCAAAATCGTTTCGCCAAATCTCGACAAGCGAAGTGGCGTTGACAGCCGAAACACTGACAAGCGACGAATCGTTACGTCGTCGAACGTGAAAAAGCGTTTCACCAATCAGGCTGGACGGTGCAATAAACGTATCAAGACTATTTGCAACCACTTCTTCCTTGAAGTCCGCCGCAGTTTTCTGGATCTTAAAACGGCGCAATCCCGTGGAGGCGTTCCATAACTGCCCTTCGACTGCCAACATGAATTTCCTGGATAGCGGGCCTGAAGCATATTTCTTGCTCGCCACAACGGTCACCGGATCGTGCTCGCTCCCCTTGTTGACTTCCAGCATTCGCAAGTCACCCTGATCGGTAACCACCAGACCCCATCGACCATACTTCACGATGGGATCCGAGACCTGACCGTCGAGTCGAAATGGGGGTTGCGCTCGTTCCAGCAACAATCCGTTTTCTACTGGACGGATCACATGAAGTTTGCAATAGTCGGCTCCGTTTTCGGCGACAACCAGATGGTCACTGATAGCACATGGCGGAATTGAAACCGTTCCATGGCGATGCCCAAGGTAGTACACCTCGCGGCATTCCATCGTTTCACTGTTGATGACGTACAAATTCGAATGCTCGCTAACCTGGTAAACGAGCGGGGAATCCGAAAGAGGAACGGCCGAAACACGTGCGGTTTGCGGTAACTGGGCAGCACGCGGTGCTTCGCCAGTTTCCGGATCAACCTTGATCACTTTGCCGCTGAACGTCGTTACCAGGATTCGCGCTGGCGACACATACGGATCGGCAAAAGTCTCGCCAATATTGATTCGCCAGACTTCATTTCCCGTCGTCGGGTCGATTCGCATCAAGTGATTCAGGTCACCATCAACTGCGATCATCTCCCCGGAATTCTGTTCCTCTTCCAGCCAAACCGGGTGAAAAGTCGTCGTCAAACCAACGTGTTTTCGCCAAACTATATGGCCATTGTCGGCCCGGAAACCAAACAGCGAACCGTCGATCAATTTAACCAGCATCTGATCGCCCGGCCCGGCAACCGATTCGGTGCCGGATTTGGTGCCAACCACAATCGTCGAAACAATTGGCGACACGGGGACCGTTGCGGCAACAATGGATGAATCCATCGAGCGCACCAGGTCCGCTTCCCGTTTACTAATCGCCGCTACGGATTCCCGCAGCCCGGAACGAATTGACAGTTCCGGATACTTGCCAGTCAACTGAAAATAAAATTCAAATGCTTCGCCGGTTTTTCCTTCCGCCGTGGCCTGGCCGATGTCGGTCAAGCTTTTTGCGTAATCGTTTTCCATTTGAATCTGGCGTTTGGCGATTGCAATATTATTGGTGATTTCAGTCAACACGTTTTCAACGCCAGGATTCTTTCGGTAGCTTCCTGGAACGTACGCCGATTCATTAAGCAAGTTGTTGGCCTCGATTGCCAGATTCAACTGGGCTTCCTTGGTTGGAACATCGGGCGCCTCAATGGCAGCCAGGGTAAAACCCAAAGCCGTTCCGGGCAGGATCACCGAAAGATCGCTGCGGATATCGTCAAACATGGTTTCCTTGCCAATCGCGGCAAGTTCCCCTTCGAGGCGAGGCAACACCCGTTTGGCCCCATCCAGCGTGTTTTCCCACTGTCCGGCGTCGTAGGGTACACGCAATTCACAGTTGGCGATCTTGACACGGGCATCGGGAACTTTTTCGTCGCTGGAGTAATCCTCAACGAAACGCAACATGCTGGTCAGCGCCGCGTTGTACCTGCCTTTATTGAACTCGTCGAGCGCGCTTTCCCAAACGGCTGAGGATTCGGTTTTGTACAACGTAACGACCAGGACAAGACCGGCAATGAGGCACAAGCCGAGTAAGGCAAACCCGATAAAAAGCCAGCGGGATTCCCATTGGTTGGCTTTGGCTTTCTTTCCGGCAAACGAACCAGTCGCTGGAATGACGCCTTCCGATTCCTTTACCGTTTCAACGCCAAAACCGAATCCGGACAGCGGATCAGTAATGCCGGTGGGGATCACAGGTGAAAGGCCCTGTTGTATCGTACGTTCGTAGTCGACATTGACAACGTCGATTTCATCATCATCGGCTGAGAAGTTCTCTCCGGCGATTCGGGTCGCATCCAGCGGAACCGGTGCGGGTCCACGCAAGTCGCGCAGCAGCTCATCAGTGTCCTGAGAGCTTTCCCGGGAAACCTGAATCTGAATTTCGTCGGCTGGCGTCATTTCACCGGAAAGCAATTGTTTCGCCTGATAGCGGCTCAGAAACCCCTTTTCAATCAGGTACTTGGTAATCGATTTGGGAGAAACGTGCTTGTCAGTGTTGCTGAGCTTGGCTTCCAGTTTTTCCATCACTGTTACAGGCAGGATATTGCTGCGATGCAATGATTTCAAAAAGTCTTCAGTTTTCATCATGTTTCCTGTACGGGTTTCTGTTGCCCCGTCTGGCGGGAGCCCGTAGTTTTACTGTTGCGATAGCTGATGTCGAAAAAAATTCATCCTTGCACGGAGCACAAGTTCATCGTCCACGACCTAATTTCAAAAATCCTCTTCCGACATACGAATAATGATGTCGGCTATGTCGTTGTCGACCGACGCATCCCACGCCGTAACGACTTTCTCATGAAAGGCATCGCCATGAGCCGTAATAATCACCCGTTTGGCCATGGTTGAATTGATCATGTCGCGCAACCGCGTGCGCATTTCCGGATCACTCGGTGCTTCCAGCTCTTCAGAATCCTTGGACGTGAGGCGGTAGGTGTTGAACTGATCAATGATAACCTCCACGTATTGGGATTCGTCTTTCACGACCAAAGTCGTATTTGTCGAGGGCTCTTCGGTACTCAACGGGGGTTGCTGGATGGATTTCTGCACGGTGAACGAGGCGGACACCATGAAAAAGATCAGCAGCAAAAACGTAACGTCAACCATGGGTGTCATGTCCATTTCTTCTACGAAGACACCCTTGCCCTTAAACTGAACCTCGGGCTCATATTCCTCTTCCTCCTCGAAACCTTTCCAATCGGACAGGGAACGAGATTCGGCCGACATGCGCGGGTTAACCGGAGTTTCAAAATTTCCCGATCGCGTTGATTCCTCGACAGCGGAATCCGGTGAATTCGTTTTGTCAATTCCACGCGTGGGTGCGCCGAGGTCGAAACCGGAATCGGACGGTTGATCGTCTTCCGGTATTTTATCGTTGCTCATGGTCTTGCTGTTTCAAAAAACACTACGCGGTTGCGGTTGCCGTTGCTCAAAACCTTCAAGCTGTTTTTGATTTGTCGAAGGCTGCCGATCAAACATCATGAACTCATTATTTCTCTTCAACCCCAACGTTGATAATCTGGTCGGGGGCCAGTTCGCTACTAACGGCCCGTTTGACAATGTCGAGATGCCTGTATCTGACCTTTTTCTCTGCCTTAATAATCACGGTGGTTTTTAAGGGGTCCCGGAACTGATCGACGACGTAATCCTTGATTTGATTCTCAATATCCTCGATCGAACCAATGGCCCTGGCCCCCTCGTTCATGGACCTGCCCAGGTAAACATTCGGTTCATCCCGATCGGACGGCGACACAATAATGATGACGGATTCCTGCTCTGTCACGGTTGCCCCGTGTTTGGCCTCCGGCATTGGAACCTTTGACGAGGGGTCCATCTTTGAAACGACGACAAAAAACGACAATAACAGGAAAGTCATGTCGATCATCGGCGTAAAATCGAGTTCTCCATCATCCGGATTCCGTTTCCGTTTGGGCAACGTAAAAGCGACTTCTTGCGGTTTTTCCATCAAATCGTACTCGCGAAAACTAAATCTTGCCAAAGAGTTTTTGATTACTTGGGATAACGAATCAACGCCTCACGGTACATTTCAAGGAACTGATTCAAACCGTAAGAAACAAGGTCTTTCAACTTTTCGATTCTCAGATTGATAAATGTCGTGCAAACAACTAAAGGAATCGCAATTGCCAATCCATCGGCGGTCGTGATCAAGGCGAACTGAATATCCTGGGCCAATTGAGCCGGGTCAGGGGCCTGTCCTGGAACAGCCAGTTTCTTAAACGCCGCCATCATTCCCATAATGGTACCGAGCAGTCCCATCATTGGCGCGGATTTGATCATGCAATAAATCCAGCTTAAATTGTTCTCAAGATCGGCTATTACGTCACGCTGGAATCGGTCACTCAAAAGCTGTTTGACTTTGGCATATCCCAACTTGCGATTGTCGATCGCCAACTGCGCCAATTGACACATGGCACGCCGATCATCGGCGCAGATTTTGCTCGCCAGGTCGTAATTGCCCTGACTCAGCGGTTCTTCCAGCGATTCCAAAAACACCGATTGCGTTTCTTCACTTTCGAATTTCTTTTGCTTGACGCGGGCCCATACAATGAAGGTACAGTACGCACCCCACAAGGCCTGCAGGAACAAAATAAGGTAAACGACATTTCCCAGAAATGTATACATCCAGCTCTACTCGTTAAAAGGTGTTTGATTTGCTGTAACTTGACTCTTTGATATGTAAAAAATGCTGCGGATCGGTCCGGCCTCACCGGGCAGTCGATCATTGGATTTTGAATCGCCCACCATTTTGAATCAATCAGAATAGTTGACCAACTCACTTATTACTACCAATCCAAAACGAATCCTGGAAACTTCGATTTGGACTGCTCGTCTCTCGACAACTGACAGACCCGATGGGTAATTGGCAGTTCCGCCGCCTCAATTCAACAGGTGAAATAGTAAACGGATAAAATTAACAAAAGCCTCTTTCAATCAGGCTGAGGGCCTCACGGGTTTTGGGCGGTACTGAATTCCATTTTGCGGGATGAAATACTCGTACCCGCTTCCGGCGGG
The DNA here is from genome assembly GCA_031414755.1 of Pirellulaceae bacterium. Classification (GTDB taxonomy): domain Bacteria; phylum Planctomycetota; class Planctomycetia; order Pirellulales; family Pirellulaceae; genus CAJQPP01. The sequence continues at coordinate 51,142 of JANNWJ010000032.1, forward strand.
CCGAATCCGGAATTCGGTCAAGCGAACTTCTTCCAAAGTCTTTCCTGCCTTGCTGTACACTTCATATTCCAGAGCAAGCATCTGTTCTCTAAGTGCCGGGGGATAGAAATGGCCCACCAGCGTGTTTTTCAATTCCAGACCGACACTTTCCGCCTTGTTTTGGTCCCAGCGTCGAAGGCGGTTTTTCTTGTTCATGAAAAACAATCGGCTTTCGTTTTTCCGTTCGTTCTCGGAAACTGAACCCACGGATGCGGTCAGGTCATCGACGTACTCGATCAGGTTGCTAAGTTCATGAACGACACCCAAAGTGATGTCAAAACTCTCCAGGATTTTCATATACTCGCCTTGCGTCGAAGCGACCAATTCAATCTTCCACCGATCAGCTTCCGGGATGATGTTGCCATTGCCATTTCCGGGTCCCCGTGCTCGCTTGTCACCCAGCCCGGTGCCTCTCCCCATTTCCGGCGCATCGCCGTCAACACTTTCCAAACTGGCTCGCACCGATGAAATCGCATCCGTTGTCGCTTCCAATGAGTCGGCGAGTTGGGGGGTGTCAACTTCAGGAAACTCTTCAACCCCAGGGGGTTGCCAGTCGTCGGCAATTCCTTCAGGACGGTTTCCATTTCCCGCAAGTTCCTGGATTACCGATGGCATGCTGGTGCTTCCCCATTCGACGATCGTCGTCAGCCACATCATGAACATCAGAAAAACGAGGAGTCCAAACACCGTCACGCTGGCGGTCAGAAATGCCGACAGCTTGTCGTAACCGGAAACACGCGGATCCGTAGTCAGTCGGGGTTTGTCGGTGATTTCGCGATTCATAATTTTGCTCCAGGAATTTTTTTCGTTGGCAATTCCAATAAAGTCCCAGCAAGGCAGGAAGGGTTATTTTTGATAGTCATCAGGCAATTCCAGTAACTGCCCGTCGGGTTTGATTCGCAGATACCATTCGGTCCATTGTTTTACTGCAGCAGCTTTTTCGTTAACGGGCGGGTCCTCGGACAATACGGGTCCTGTCGTCTTGCGGCTGACAAACATCATGCCCTGATTAGCGGCATGAACGATTTGTGGCTCAGGGTCGGTCAAGGCAAAAATCAAAGCGGGAACATTTTCAAGCGATCGTTGCCGGCTAATGAACTTGACGGCAATCAAACGAGCTTTCCAGTTCTCGTTTTTAACCAACTCTCGCAGTCGTTGAAGCTGTTCTCCGCGCGAGACATTGTTTCCATCCAGACCCGTATTGTTCATCGAAAGTGTGAATAGTTCCATCTCATCCGCTTCGGTTGTGTCCATGAGCTCGAGGAAATCGGTCAAGGATTTTTCGATTGACCCAGTTACGATTTTGCCATCCCCACTTTCCTTGAAAATGATGTTACTTCGGAAGTCCTGAAAACCGCGCAGCGGCCCCTTGGCGGCATCCCCCAGTGTGATGGACATGCTCTGCGTCAGAAACAGTACAGCAAAAGCAGTGTTGACATCGTCGGAAATATCGTCGTCGGGACTATTAAAGCGCCCATCTGCCTGCTGAATACGTTTCAGGAACTCGACCCCCTGATCATACCAGTCCTCCAGTCCGGAGCTGGCAGCGATTTCCCCGTCCAGATATTGACGCAGGCTGATGTACCGCTCAAACCCGTACAGGAAATAGAGATTGTAATCCTCGACCTCGACTTCGAAGTTCTGACGGAACCAGTTATTTCCCAGGTTCATTACATTTCGCAATTTGCCAATATCGTATGAAATCAAGGCGTTTCGGGCACCGGATGCCCGCTGATCTTCCGATTCGTTGGTCACATCGATCACGGCACGAGGCAAATCCACGTCCATTCGCAATGCCGTGGCATTGGCCAACTGTCGATCAAACAACTGAAGTGTATCGGCATATAGGTACACGGTACCTAGTCCGGCGGCAACCAGTGAGTGGCGAACGGTAATGGCACCCGGACCTGCGGACGGATCGATTCCGGTTGGTTGTTTATAAATCCAGCCACCATCCGGCATTTGATACTTGACCATCCATTCCAAACCGCGTTTGCACATCGCCGGGTCAACTTTGAACCCCTTTTGCTGTGCCAGCCACAAAGCAAGGGCGATGTACTGCATTTGTGACGTGTCGCCCACGATTTTGCTTTCGCGGTATCCCCAAGCACCGTCTTCCTGTTGACGGGCAGCAATATGATCAAGCAATAACTGGATCTTGTCCTGGTATTTTTCTGCGTCCAGTTCCAGCAACAGCACACACGCCAACGCGCCGGCGTACATGGTGTTAAACGATTGACCCCCATCAAGTGTCGGTGCCGTCAGGTTATCCATGGCATGGACGGCATCGTCGATCAATACATGCTCTTTTGGGTTGTCAGTCGACAAAAGTACATTGGATTTATAGGCCGCCAACGCGTACATGACCTTAAAGCCGAAATCCGATGATTTCTCTTTTTCGATGTAGGAAATTCCGCGCCGGATCATCTCATGTACAACCGGATGATCCGTGGTGTATTTTTTCTGCGCCATGGCCGGAGTGGCCATCTGGACTGTAATCAGTCCGAAAAAGGCGGCAAACAAGATCGACCGGACACCCCGGGAACGTTCCTGGAGTGGACGACGGTCGGAAATTGACGATGGGGGCAATCGAACAATTGCGGGTGCAATCATTTTTTCCTCGCTGATTTCTTTTGGCACAAACCCCGAATCACTATTAAACGACGAAATTCCAAGGGGCACCAATGAACGGATTGCTTCGGACACAACTGGGTTTTTCCTCTTCAATTGTATATGCCGCTTGCCCGGCGCAAAGAAATTTTGCGCACGAATCAGGCGTCACACAGCCGGTTCGGTATCTTAACTGCCATAGGTCAATTGATAACCAGTCGCAATCAAAATTTGAATGACAAACCGAATGGTGCGATTGTCGCAGATACGACCGAGCGTCCAAAAACCAGGGCTCTGAAGTGAATAACCCTGATTTCCGAAATCCCGAAACCGAGATGGTCTCGCAAACGAGAACATCCCCAGTTCGATATCTCAACAATCGCCCGACACGGAAACGAGGAATTGGAGGTGGGAAGCAGGGAGGAAGTTGAACCTTCGTGTCGGTTGTCGATCATGTAATCGACGATAGGATTATCGTCAACTTTGTAAATCGAATCAACTGGTTAATCGCCCAATACGATGGATTTTTCCAAATGCCTGATCACTTGTCAAAACCACGAATTGACAGCCTTGAACAGGAAAAGTACCATTTCGACCTCCCCGTCGAGTGAGGGTCAGGTAGCTCAGTTGGTAGAGCAATGGACTGAAAATCCATGTGTCGGCGGTTCGACCCCGCCCCTGACCACTTCGCAGGAAAGGGAGCAGCACTCGTTGCCAGGTGGAACTTCCATCAAATCCAACGAAAAAATGCCCCAATTCGGAGTCTCCACATTTGGATTCCCCAATCCGGTAATCGTGGCAGCATTGCGTTATTACTTCCCTTCGTTGACGAAATCGCGATCTTCTTTCGACAGCTTTTCTATTGGGACGTCGATTCGCGTGCCATCCTGTTTTTCAAGTGTCACCTTGTCACCGGAAATCTCGATCATCCGGGCTGTTACTTCAAATTTTCCCGACTCATCCCGGAATTTCCGATAAGGCCGATCCGTTACAGTATGCGGATCTGTTTCGGCAGAACTATCCGGTTTTTCCAAATCAAGCGGTTTCAAGTCCAGAGTTCGCAAGTACTTTTGGTCTGACTGGCAGAGATCGGTCAGTTTCATCCTGATCGTTGAATCGTCTTCCTTGCGTAAAACGACCGACTCGTCATTTGAAGCCTCGGCGATTGCCTTGACCCTGTGCTTCCCTGTCTTGTCACGGAACACTCGAAACTCGGGGGCGATTTTGTCGCCGCTCATCCCGTCCCCTTCGGCCGCCGAAACGAGATTCTCAATTTCCTTGTCCAGGTCTTCGCGAATGCTGTCAAATTTAATCAAGCCATTGTGATCAATTAACATGATGGTTGGAAAAGCTTGAATCTCAAAGGCACTGCAAATGGGGCCGCCGCTTCCATCGTAAAAGGAGCGCCAGTTAATTTTGTTTTCCTTGACCGATTCCTTGACCGTTTCAAGTTCGTCATCGTTGTTGACGCCCAACAATACAAAAGGACGACCCTGCATATCTTGAACGAGCGACCGCTCGTGGGGGAACATGGCCCGACACGGTGGTCACCAATCGCCCCAGAAATCCAACATGATGACTTTTCCCTTGTAGTCGCTCAGCTTGAACTCAACACCTTCAATGTCGGTTCCGCTGATTTCCGGTATCAGGTCACCTGTACCAAGTCCGACCGTTCCGGAGGAAGTAGGGAAAGCGGCGAACATCCCGGCAGATTTAGGTTTTCCCCCGCTCGACGCTGCAGCATTTTCCGACGGGGGAGCAACGTCTTCTGATCCAGAATCGCCAGATGTGTCATTGTTGGCGATTGGTTCCCGGACATCGGGCTTGACGGATTCTTCAGAAGCGTCGACGTCCTTGTCCGACGTTGAGGTATTCGGGTTTTCGACTGGATCATTCTTTCGCGGCGGTGGTTTGGTCGACGCCGATTCTGAATTCCCGGAACGGGCGTTGTCAGTTTTAGCGGGCGGCGTATTTGTACCGACAAAAGGCGGCGCCTGGATGTTGGTCGCCTGTTGTTCGGCGTCACCGCCGCAACTGCACAAGAAAATCGTCAACACACCAATGCAAAGTAATCGTTTCATGCTTTCACCGTGGCTGGGGATTTGGAGGAAGGCGCCATAGGGATAGATGGTTATTGTGCAACTAATTCGACGATTTACCTAATGAATTCCGGATTTTTTTGAGTGGTAGGCAACAAGACGCATATTTGCGGTATTTTCTGTCCTCGTCCACAGGATCTGTGGCTGGATTCTGACAACGATGCAAGTTTCTAAACTATTCAATAAATAGATTGATTTCGAGCAAATCGGTTTCGACACTGACAATCCCGACGATTTCCTGTATCGCAGTGCAAACCAATACTACTCAACGGAACCGTCTTCGGTCGTATCGTCTTCGGTCGTATCGTCTTTCGCTGGATCGAGCAAGTCCGAGAGAAAATCATTTTTCGAATGGTCGGTGACCAGTTCTGCCTGAACGGCGGCGAAGGCTTCGCGGTCGGCGTCCGTGGCGGCGGGGCCATTGGCTGCCGTGCGAAGTGCTTCAAGGCGCTCACGGAATTCCAGGGATTGTTGTTCGATCTCCTGCATATTGGCGATTCGATCAAGGGCTTCCGACCGCACATATCGCAAATCGTCAGCCGGGTCGATCTTCTCAACGAGCCGCAGGTACTGATTAAGTGCATCGCGGAACTTGCCTTCCTTTTCGTTTTGCATAATCGCGTAAAGTTCACGAATCTCGGGCTTCTCCAGAGGAACCACGCCACTTTTCAGACGGTACATCATCGATTTGCGGCGTGATTCGAAGTAACCCGTTTCGGCTGCCAGTTTCAATTCTTCATCCCGGCTGTTTTCCATGATGCGCGTATACAGTTTTCGAGCTTCGCGCCAATCGTCACTTTCGGGTGATGCCATTAACTTGTCGGCGCGTTGCATCAACGTCACAGAACTTGAACCGAAAGGCCAAAACATTGCGAGTGCGATTACTGCTGTAACAAGTCCCAGTGCCCCGACCAGGAACGGAATCGATTGAATGAGCGGCTTTCCCTTTTCAGGCTCCAGGTCCTTTTTCAATCCCATGGCTTTACGAGCCGCAGTCCGGTCGGAGCCAGCGGAAAGCGGGCTGAAACCCCTTGTCATTTCTTCAGCGGCCGCCATCTTGCTCTGTTCGACGGAATGGATTTGTTCCAGCGTCATGATGACCGCCCGGGCACTATGCGGTCGTTTGCGAGGATCGGGCAAGATCATCTTGCGGACAAGTTTGTCCAGCCAGGCCGGGCAACTCATTACGGTATCGGAGACCCGCGGCACATCAGGTTTTTGCTTGTCCTGTGCCAACTGCGCCATCGTTTGCGGCGCGTACGGAAGTTTGCCTGTCAACATTTCGAACATAATGATGCCAAGTGTGTACAGGTCGGATTTTCCCGAAGCTCCTTCGCCCAGCAACTGTTCGGGAGGCATGTAAGCGGCTGTTTCCAGGGAAGCCCGTTTGGCGGCATCCCAGCGACGTTTGCGCGATCGATTCAATCTCAAATCGGTGACGTGAATTTTCCCTTCCTTGTCAATGATCAGTTTGTCCGTCGTCAGTTTGCTGTGAATGATTTCATTTTGATGCAAGTACTCAATCACCGACGCAATCTGTCGCGAGTAATCAATCACCAGGTCAGGTGCCAGCAGACCGCGTCGAGACAGCAAGGAAGCAAGTGACTCGCCCTCGATCACTTCGTGTGCAAAAAAGACCTGTTCGCCTTCGCAACCGGCCCCGTACATTTTTACCAGGTTGGGGTGATCAAGATTTTTAAGAACGGTTGCTTCCCGATTGATCTTGACCAATGCCGATTCGCGATCGACGTCCGGTGGCAGTTTTATAAATTTCAGGGCGACTTCGCGATCCTGCTCAACCTGACGGGCCCGGTAGACGTTGTGCCGGCGATGATTACCAAGTTTTTCAAGGACGTGAAACGGCCCGATGCGGGAATTCTCCACGGCGAGACCTGGGTGGCGAAATGACATGACGAGGAAGTGATCAATATCTATCCTATACTCCCCGTCGACGGGAGTGAACGTTGCCGGCCATATTTCGCTAAATTCCATAAACTGGCAGATGCAACAGGACTCAAGAATGTTGGCGGCAGTATTCGTAAATCGCCATCGTTGTCGCTGATGCAACATTAAAACTCATCGGTTGGCCGAACACGGGAATTTCGACAACCGCGTTCAAAAGGGCCAATTCATCGGCAGGGATTCCGTTCCGCTCGTGACCCAGCAACAAGGCTGTGCGGCGCGAGAACTGAAATTCGAACAAGGTTTGGGAACGAGTCGCTTGTTCCAGTCCAACCAGTTGAAAGCCATCCTGTCTGAGTTTTTTGAGGACCGGAACGAGTGCCCCGCGAGACTCGATTTGAACGTAATCGGCGGCGTCCCGCGCAATCTCGGGATCGATCGAAAATGGTCGCGCCGCAATGATGCGTCGCACACCAAAACAACCGGCGACACGAACGATTCGCGACAGGTTCACACGACTGCGAAGCGTTGGGCAAACAATCACCAGGTCACGTTCCGATCCGAGAGGTGTCGGTGGCTTGTGTCGCAAGTGTTCAAATGGCCCGTCGCTCATTGTCCAGTCTCTGTCCGGTTTTTTTCATGTTTCGCCCAATGTACCCGATGCCGATTCTCGCCAGAATACCGCTACCACCCGCAAGTCCAGTCGTGGCAAAAAAGCAACGTTTGTTCGTTGATTGCCGTCGGCCATTACAAAAAGACTTGACGCGGCCCGGCGATAATCCTACGCTTGATTATGGAAGCACGTTTCCTGACAAAAAATATTGGACAGAATTACATCATTGAACAAGCGCCGAAAAACAAAGCGAATTGCATCAGTGCTGCTGGCAGCTTTGGTGGCGCTTTGCCCGATCAAGTGCCTGTTGGCAGGTTGTCATTCGTGCAGCTCAATCAAGTCTGTTGACAGGGGGTCGGCTTGCAGTTGTTGTGAACATCAGGATGATCGACCGGGCGCGCCGTTGAAAAACGATTCGATACCGGACGAGCCAGGTGATTGTGGTTGCAGCAACTGTTTCTGTGCCGGAGCCTTGACGGTCGGCGATTCCCCGATCGGCTTGCCGGACCGTGAAACTGAACTTGTACTTGAGTTGATTTGCTGGAGCGAGGCGGACGAACGGATTCTATTGTTTGCGCAAATTCCGCCGACAGGTTTCTTGCTACATCGAATTGCCAGTGGAGTTGAAGTGCGCGCCGCGCTTTCTTGCTGGATTCTGTAATCGCCCTGAAACACAGGACTTTGCTTCGGCAACGACCTGCCTTGAGCGTTCGCGATCACAAGTATTCGATTCTTCAAGTTTCTATCCATGTTGCTTCCCTGGGAATACGGTGTGCGCAATTTGTCGCGCCGGCCACTACGAACGGTGCTTACGTTAATTGCGTTAGCGACCGTGGTGATGCTGTTGTTTTCCGTCGTCGGTTTTATTCGAGGTCTGGAACAATCGCTGGCGAATAGTGGCGATCCGGACGTGGTTCTGGTTTATTCTGTCAATTCCCTTGAAAACCTCGAAAACTCGGCCATTGCCGCCCAGACTCCGAATTTGTTGTCCGCATCGCTTGACGGCACCTGGCGGCGGTTTGGCGTGGAACACATTTCACCCGAATTGTTTTTGGGAACACGTGTCACAACGATCAGCGGTCAGGCGAGCTTTGGCCTGGTGCGCGGCGTCACGGTGAACGCCCCGTTGGTTCGCCGAAATATTCGATTGAACGAAGGAGAATGGCCCGAAGAGGGTGAAGTGATCGTCGGGCAATTGGTGGCAGCGAAACTTGGATGCGATTCGACAGAACTTCGAACGGGTGAACAGCTCATGATGGAAGGAAAGTCGTGGACAATTAGTGGCGTCTTTACCGCGATGGGAGGTGCCTGTGATGCAGAGATCTGGTGTAACCTCGATAGCCTGCAATCGACGACCAGGCGTCAGGACTTGAGCCTCGTCGCGATGCTATTGAAACCGGGAGCGTCATCGAGTGACGTCGAGTTGTTTTGCAAAGAGCGAACCGATCTGGAATTGCGCGCGATTTCTGAAACGACTTATTACCAGGAATTGCAGAACCATTATCGACCGGTACGGATACTTGGATGGCTGGTCGTTGTCCTTGTTGCCAGCGCCGGTGTCTTTGCCGGACTCAACATGATGTATGGAGCGGTGGCGGGTCGTGTTCGCGAAATTGCAACTCTGCAAGCAATAGGATTTCGTCGGCGAGCGATTCTGTTGAGCCTGATCCAGGAAGGGGTTTTGCTGGCGGCAGCCGGTTCGCTGATTTCGGGACTCGTTGCGTTGCTGTTGCTGAATGATATTGCTGTGCGATTCACGATGGGGGCATTCACATTGCGAATTGACAGCTTCGCTCTTTTAACAGGATGCGGAATCGGTTTGTTGATGGGACTACTTGGCGCAATTCCACCTGGAATAAAGGCCTTGCGTGGTTCGGTCTCGGAAAATCTCAAGGCAATTTGAGACGCACATGGCATTTCATATTTTTTTTCACTCACTTCATCACAACAAGGTAATTTACAAATGAAACTGTTCAAACTGACCCTGGTTTTGTTTTTTGTCGTGGCGATCGGTTGTAATCGTACACCGCCGCCCAGTTCGTCAACTGTCGGAAATTCCGACGCACCCACTGGTTCCCAATTCATCGTAACAAGCGAACCCGCTGGAGCGACGGGGGTCGGTGAAGCGCGGAAAACCGCGATTGATGGTGCGACCGTAGTCGTTGTTGGTCATGTCGGCGGATCCGCTACTCCGTTTGTCGACGGAGTCGCAGCGTTTTCGATTGTTGATCCATCGGTTTCGTATTGCCAACCGGCAGAGGGGTGTCCGACACCCTGGGACTATTGTTGCACACAAGATCAAGTCAAGGACAACATCGCGACAGTCAAAATTGTGGACGGGCAAGGCAAACTGGTCGCCGAAGACGCGAGAAAGCTGCTGGGCGTGCGCGAGCTATCGCTTGTTGTCGTTCAAGGCTCCGCGCGACGCGACGATGCCGGAAACCTGACGGTATTGGCCGAAAAGGTTTTTATTCGTTAGCAAAACCAGGTTGATATGGTCGTTGATCGCTCCGCTATCTTTTTTTTTCAATTGAGCGCGGAGCGATAAACGACCTTGTTTCAATTTCCAATTCCTGCCATCAGTAAGTCGATCGTTGCCGTAACATCGCATGGCTCGTTACGGCCTACAAAGTCACAACAAGGATCCCTTTCATGCCGAATTCAACATTGGACTTGAGCCAATTGGCCCTGGATCGGACCACAATTCGCGGGACCAGGCGACGCAAGCGAGTATTCAGTCGCTTCGTGATCCCCGCCGCGATTCTCGTTGGCTTTGTCGGATTGATTGGTTACGCAGCCCGAAATCAATTGCTTCCGCGGTTAGACGTTACGACCATTCCGGTTATCGTAAAACAAGGTGAATCGCAGGCGACCGGGACGGTGCTGTTTCAATCGGCAGGCTGGATTGAACCAAGTCCGACTTCGACCAATGTAACCGCACTGACGTCAGGAATCATCGACGAATTGCTCGTTGTTGAAGGCCAATGCGTTGTAAAAGGAGATCCCATTGCCCGACTCAACACCATGGACGCCGAGTTCGCGGTCAAGCACGCAGATGCGGAACTGGCCAATACCGAGGGGGATCTTCAACAGGCAAACGCCGAACTATTCTCCGCAAGAACTCGATTGGAAAACCCGGTCCATTTGCAAGTGCAGATTTCCGACGCCGAGAGCGAACTGGCAATTTCGTCAACCGAGTTGGCCAAACTCCCTTTCCTGATCGAGGCCAGCGCGGGTCAGCGTGAGTTTGCCCGAGTCAACCTTGAAAGCAAACGTGCTGCCGGTTCGTCGATTCCCGAAGTTGTTTTGTTGAGAGCGGAAAGTGATTTCGCCACTTCCGAAACGGCACTTCGCGAATTGCAAAAGCGGGAGCCGAACTTGCAAACCGAAGTGGCGGCATTGCGGTCCAAGTTGAATGCACTGCAATCGCAGCGGAAATTGCTTGTTGCAGAGACTCGAGAATTTCAGGTCGCCGAAGGGCGGCTACATTCGGTGAAGGCCCAAAAGGAACAGGCACAGCTCCGCTGCGATCAGGCAAAACTGGCCCTGGAACGAACAGTAATTCGTGCTCCGATCAGCGGTTGTATCCTCCGTCTTGTCGCGACGCCGGGAACACAGATCACAATTGACGGCAATTCATCCAGTCAAATGCCGGGGACAGTCGCGGAAATGTATGACCCCGCACGACTTCAAGTTCGCGCCGATGTGCGGCTTGAAAAAGTTCCGCTGGTCCAGCCCGGTCAACTCGTTGAAATCGAAACTGCGTCGGCCCGGCAAGTGATCCACGGTCACGTCTTGCAAATCAACAGTTCCGCCAACATTCAAAAGAATACGCTTGAGGTCAAGGTTCAATTGCATGACCCGCCACTTTCCGTTCGACCGGAAATGCTGGTAACGGCAACATTCCTTGCGCCAGAAATTGCTGCCGATCCAAATTCGCCTGAACAGTCAACCCAGCGCTGTTTTGTTCCGCAGTCAATGATCCAAACCGATGCAAACGGTTCGTTTGTCTGGATCGTCGACAGAAATAACAAGGCTCAACGGCGAACCGTTCAACCTGGAAAGCACTCGGACGGAATCTTGATCGAAATAACAAGCGGCCTGAATCCAGGAGACAAATTGATCGCCTCCGACCCCGGTCGGCTTCGGGAAAACGCTGCCGTCCGCATCACAGGCGAAGAACTTTCGATAGGCGTTGGCGATAACTTTCAGATGAAGTCGATGGAAACACCAGACGTTGAAAATCAAAAATCCAATCCAGCAATCCAGAAATAAGAATTCGATTTTCCGTCGTGGTTCGAAACCGGCGACAACCAATACAATTATTTTAGAGATCTCATTCCCGGGAGCACACATGGCACTGGTGGAACTAAGAAACGTCACCAAGCGATTCAGCAAAGGAGGCGAGACGATCACGCCACTGGATCAAGTCGATCTGGACATCAACACTGGCGAATTTGTTTCCTTGATGGGCCCCAGCGGAACCGGCAAGAGTACACTGTTGAATCTGATCGCCGGCATCGATCGTCCGGATTCCGGTACAATCGTTGTCGATGGGGTCAATCTCGCGGCGCTCTCCCGGGGCAAACTGGCCGATTGGCGTGCTGCAAATCTGGGTTATATCTTCCAGACCCACAATCTCATTCCTGTTTTGACCGCCTGGGAAAACGTGGAGCTGCCTGCATTGTTGTTACGACTCGCATCGGCCGAACGCAGAAAACGGGTCGACCTGGCACTGGAAGCGGTCGGATTAACAGATCGTGCCGACCACTATCCCCGCCAACTTTCCGGAGGTCAGGAACAGCGTGTCGGAATCGCACGTGCCATTGTCATCCATCCCAAGGTGGTTGTTGCCGACGAACCCACCGGCAGCCTCGACCAAATTACAGGCGAGCAAATCCAGGACTTGTTGCAACGCCTGAACAAGGAATTGAATATCACAATGGTTATGGTCACTCACGACAAGCAAGTTGCGAATATTGCTGGGCGACAACTGTTGCTGAACCACGGAAAGATGGTGGAGGCAACCGTCGGGGATAGCCCAAGGTTGGTATCGTGATCAAATACATTTTCAAGACATTGTGGAGGCATCGGACTCGTTCCATTGTGACCGTTTCGGGAGCCGCCGTCGCCATGTTCGTTTTCTGCATGGTCGCATCGGTGCAGGAAGGAATGAAGCGATTGACCGTCGGCAACGATTCCCAAAACAGCTTGATCGTATTCCAGGAAAATCGTTTTTGTCCGGCGACCAGCAAGTTGCCCGAAGACTATGCGCGCAAGATCCGCGAAATTTCAGGAGTCAGGGAAGTCGTACCGGTTCAGGTTTGGACCAATAACTGCCGGGCCAGTCTCGACATCATTGTGTTTAATGGAGCGGACCCGAAACAAGTTCGATCGACGCGACCCGTGACCCTGGAATCCGGAAGTTGGGGAGAATTCGAATCCGTTCGCGATGCGGCCATTGTCGGAAGAAACGTGGCAAAACGCCGGGCCATAAAAACCGGCGACCAGTTCTCGATCGGCCCGATTTCCGTGAAAGTCGCCGGGATTTTTCAGTCGACCATTCCGGCCGAAGAAAACATTATCTACACGAGCTTGCAGTTTTTGCAGTTTACCAACGGTTTGAACGGCGGCGGAACCGTGACTCAGCATGAAGTCCTGCTAAACGACAATGTGGACCCGGATAAAGTCGCTTCGCAAATCGACCAGGAGCTTTCCAACGGTCCTGTTGCGACTCGGACGCGCCGCAAGGGTGCGTTTCAAGCCAGCACACTTTCTGATCTGGTCGACCTAATTGGATTTGCGCATTGGCTGGGAATGGCATGTGTGGGGCTAACCTTGTCACTTGTTGCCACCACAACGATCATTTCAGTGCAGGACCGGATCAAGGAGTATGCGGTTTTGCAAACGATCGGTGCCTCGCCGGGGTTGACGATGCGAATCGTCCTCGGCGAAAGCGTTATTCTGAGTCTCGCTGGCGGCGCGATTGGAACCGCCGTAGCAATATTGGCACTTGCGCTTGGCGGGTTTGCGATCGGTGCCGAAGGAGTCACGATTGCCTTTCAGCCTTCGACGCAACTGGCGCTGACGGGATTAACCATATCGTTGGTCGGTGGAGTTGTTGCCGGACTTGTTCCGGCAATTCAGGCCTCTCGGGTCGCGATCGTTGAAGCACTTCGACAAGCGTGATACCGTTTCCCGCCTATCGCCTGATTGTGATTCCAATTCCAACCGAGTCGGCATCAAGGAGAGGGTAGACCTGGAAATCGCGATCTTGATTGAACTCGGATTTCGCAACACTGCTGGTTGCCAGGCAGGCGAGTCCCCAACCTAACAACGCCTGCGACGGGTAGTGCCCGTTCTCGGTAATGCGCGAAAGGGCAGGTAACATTGACAATGCAAACCACGCTACTTTTGCACGGTAGTCGTCCGTCATATGCATCACCGTTAGAAACGGTACGGCTCCCATAAACGCGTGACCGCTCACACCGTTGTTGTCGGCAAATGATTGCCACTCGGATCCTTCGCCCGTTTCGTCTGGCCGCGATCCACCCAGTAATCGTTGCGAAACCAGCAAGGGAGGCGTGCCCAGCAAAATCCCGCGAAACGATCGATCGCCCCACTCACCGACTCGATAAACCGTTGAATAATCCGCCAGGAAGTGCTTTCCGAGAATTGCTGTACTGGCATAGACCGGCAGCAGAAAATACCCTTCACCAAAGAATCGGTACTCGGTGATGAACTCCTGAAGTTCGTCCGATTGACCAAAAGTGATATTGTCCTGAATGTGTTCAAGGATATCCTGATCGATGTTGGTGTTTGCCATCAATCCTCCGACACCCAGCGCACCGAGGACCCACGGCACGTTTTCGACCCGGTAAAAGTTACCGAGATCCGATTGTACATCGGATACGAATTCGCCAAACAGACTGCAGTTGCGATCGGGTACGTTGGAGCGCTCGAGTTCAAGTTCCGTTTCGATCCCCAGTTCCGCGTCGTTTGTTTGATCAATTTCGTCCGGTCCGTATCCGGTGTCCAGCGACTGGAATCGAATGTCCAGCGACTTTGAGCTGGAATCAAACCAGTTATTGTTTGAATTTCTGATCGACTCGCGGCCGCCGAGTTTCGACCCGGAATGTTTGCTCAGATCAAGGGAAGGTGAAGTGTAATCCGGCGTTAAAAATTTGCTGGATGAACCATCGTCCTTTTTCATCGACTGGCAACCGGGAAACGCCGACAAGGCCGTTGCGAATGAAACAAGAACAAACCGAAAATGCATTTTCAATCCCCGGACCGAAGCCTTCGAATGTGTCGACTGAAAATTGGCGGAAGCCTTATTGTTGAACACAACTCGATCCGGAAAAATGACTCTTCTAGCGCCAATCCAAGTGTTGCGAACGCGAACACGGCGAAATCTCGTTGCGGCTTATGGCAGAAAACCGGTAACGGGACAAGATTAATCGAGAGAGTGGCTTGTGCGGCATTCGTGGTTTCAATTGCGAAATATCGGGTTTTCGGACGAAATTTGCACCGATTGCGCAATTCATGGGTTTTGATCTTTAATCGTCCACGAATCCAACGCCGCAGGCGATCGACAACAAAGCCTTGGGTCGCGCAGTGCACCCAAGGATACGGACCCAAAATGAGACCAACCCCGAAGCGGGTTGAACAATGGTGCGGTTGGTGTTATTTCGTTTTGTCGAACCCGTACCGGGTTCCCGGATAGGCGGGTGTTGTTACCCGGGATGCGCTTCGCGACCCCTGGCTGTGATGTTGGACCGCTTCGCGGTCGACAGAAGGGACATCGGATCAAATGCAAAGAGTTCACCGACAAAAGGTTTTAATGTAAAATCAGGTGTCCTGATTCCACGCCGAAAACTGTCCGGCACTAACGCCGCAGGCGTTCAACAACAAAGCCTTGGGTCGCGAAGCGCACCCAAGGACAGGGAACAAACATGACGACCAACCCCGAAACGGGTTGAACAATTCCCTCAAGCGATGAGGCAAAACACATGGGTCAATCTCTCGTTCAAATTTACGTTCATATCGTTTTTTCCACAAAACAGCGCAGGCCATTCCTGGCGGATACCGAAAACCGCGAACGCATGCATGCCTATTTGGCTGGGATCTACAAAAACCAGAATTCCCCTGCACTTATCGTTGGCGGGGTAGAAGACCATGTTCACCTTCTGTGTCGTTTGGGTAAGACCATGGACGTTTCGAGACTGTTACTTGAATCGAAAAAGGACTCGTCGGCATGGGCGAAAACAGAGTTGTCGATTCCCAATTTTTATTGGCAAACAGGATATGGTGCTTTTTCGATTAGTCCAAGCCATGTTGAACAGTTAAAGTCGTATGTTGCGAAACAGGAAGTGCACCACCAGAAAGAATCTTTTCAGGACGAATTCCGTCGGCTGTGCGCAAAATACGGAGTGGAAATTGATGAACGATATGTTTGGGATTAAGTCGAATTGTCGAACCCGTGCCGGGTTCCGGGATAGGCGGGTTTCGTTACCCGGGGTGCGCTTCGCGACCCCGGGCTGTGATGTTGGACCGCTTGGCGGTCGTCGGAAGGGGCATCGGATCATGCGAAAATCGTCGATAACGCCTTTGTTGTCACGGCACAATAACCGAGTGTCATGTGTAAACGTTCAAAACCGGCCAGCGCCGATCGGCGTTAACGCCGCAGGCGTTCAACATCAAAGCCTTGGGTCGCGCAGCGCACCCAAGGATACGGACCCAAAATGAGACCAACCCCGAAGCGGGTTGAACAATGGTACGGTTGGCGTTCTTTCGTTTTGTCGAACCCGTGCCGGGTTCCGGGATAGGCGGGTTTCGTTACCCGGGGTGCGCTTCGCGACCCCGGGCTGTGATGTTGGACCGCTTCGCAATCGAACCTGGAAACTGGCTAACAACACATTGCGAACCGAACACAATCAAAACTCGATAGCCATTCCACCACTCGCAATTGTCGTCAAAGTCCGAATCGTGACGGATTCACAATAACAGGCTCAGGACCGCCGCGTCATACGCTTCAGACCTTCATCCGCCATCACTCCGAGCAGGATCACGACTCCGACGATGGCCAGTTCCAGTTGCGCGGAAATCTTCCACAACACGATCATATTGTAAAGTGTTTGCATGAGCGCCGTACCGACAATCACACCCAGAATTCCTCCTTCGCCTCCGCGTAAACTGCATCCGCCCAGAACCGCTGCCGCAATTGCATATAGCTCGAAAAAATTCCCGAAACTGTACGGAGCAATGGAATTGGCATCGAGCGCGAACATCACGCCACCCAATGCCGCCAGTCCTGAACAAATCACGTAGGCCAGTATTTTGTTCCGATCCGTGTTCACACCTGAGTACCGGGCGGCTTCCTCATTGCGACCTAGCGCTTGCATGTAGCGTCCCCAGATCGTCATGTTCAGCAGCACCATCGCCGCAATGGTGACAACCACCAAAACAAAAAACGGATAGGGAACACCGAAAGTCCAGCCATCCCCCTGAGCCAGCATCCATTTTCCGGCACCAAACTGCTTCAGGAATTCGTAGTTGTTTCCAAAGCCGACCATCTGATCACTGGCCAGCCAGCGGCTGACGCTGCGAAAGATCAGTAAACTGCAAAGCGTAACCACAAAAGGTTGCATATTGAGTTTGGTAATCAACAAACCATGGACTAATCCAAGCATTAATCCGGCGGCCAGAACGATTAACAGAGCAACGGGCACCGAGGCGCGCGAGGCACGGCGCTGCAGGATCGCGAACCATGTGTTGTCTATGTCAATGGGTTCATCGATAACCAGGATCGTCATTCCTTCTTGCCGATGGCTGCTGGATAGTTTTCGTTTGATCAGTCCCTTGTCATTGTGAACAAACCAGATCTCGTCACCGCTGGACATCCCGGCATCCATGTTCAAAGTGACTTGAGTCGGTTCGGCTAGCGTGACTGGATGTAAGCGAACCAAAACCCCCGCATCGTCGTCGCGCGAAAATGACTTGTCGACGGTGACGCGACTTGTTCCATCCGGTAGTTTCTCAACATCAACAACGGTCGCGATCAATTTCTGCGCGCGGCGCCCCCCTTCAAACTGAACAGTCTGGCCTTTTTCAAGCGAATGTCCGGCGGCAAGTACCACATGCCCGGTCTGCGCCACCGAGATTACCGGGAACTGATCGACCGCCCGAAAGTTGACTTCCAGCAAGATCGCCAGCAAGCACCCGGAAAAACAAACGACCGATCCAATCGACAAATCGATTCCGCCGCTGATGATTACAAACGCCACACCGATACCGAGAACGCCGTACAAGGCGGTGCGCCTCATCAGGTTTTCGATGTTGTTCGGTTTGAGAAAGGACTCGGAGGTGTACCAGGCCATCAGTGCCCAAAGCACAAAGAGCAAGACTGTTATGCCCGCAATCTTGACAAGTCCAGCAGGGATTTTGTTCATCACAGCATTCTAGACAAGTTCATGGCGCGTCGCGAGTCGCATGATCGCTTCTTCGTTCAATTCATGGCGTCCCAGTTCACCCGTTATCAAACCGTCGTGCATCACCAAAACACGATCGCTCATCCCAAGTATCTCTTCCAGTTCACTCGACACAAACAGGATCGCCATTCCTTCGCGTGCCAGTTTTTCCATCAGTTTATAAATTTCCTGTTTGGCCCCAACGTCAATTCCGCGAGTGGGTTCGTCGAGCAAAAGCACTTTCGGTCCCGTGGCCAGCCATTTGCCAATCACAACTTTCTGCTGGTTTCCTCCGGAAAGCCGAGCCGCGACTTGCCCTGATCCTGTTGCGCGAATCGCCAGCCGATCGATTTCCCAATTAGCCTGATCCAGTTCGACGTTTCGCCGAATAAACCCCCGCGATGAACATCGTTCACGCATCTGTGGCAACGAAATATTTCTGGCAAGGTTCCATGGGAGCAGCAAGCCATGTTGCTTGCGATCCTCTGGCACCAGCGCCAAACCGGCGGCGATCGCATCGCGCGGAGAGCGAATGGCTATCTCGACGCCGCAGACTGAAATCGTTCCTGACAAGCCCAGTTCGATGCCGAAAAGTGCGTTGAGCAATTCGGTTCGTCCTGATCCCACCAATCCCGAAATCCCTGTGATTTCACCGGCTCGAATGACAAAGCTGTTTTTTTCGCCAGGCCAGCGGCGCGTCGTCAGACCGGAAACGTCCAGCACCGGCTCGCCGACCGCGTGAGGGGTGCGTGAGTACAAACGGGAAACGTCCCGCCCCACCATTAGTGGAACGATCCGGTCGTGGCTGATTTCGGATTTTTCCAACTCACCCGCGTTGCATCCGTCGCGTAACACGACGACCCGGTCGGCAATCGACTCGATTTCGCTTAATCGATGCGAGATGTAGATGATGCTGACACCGCGCTGGCGAAGTTCGGAAATAACCTGAAACAATTTTTCCGATTCCGTTCCGGTCAAGCTGGACGTTGGTTCATCCATAATCAGGATACGGGCGTCAATTGAAAGTGCTTTGGCGATCTCGACAAGCTGTTGTTGCCCGATGGGCAATCGTGAAACGATGGTGTTCGGTGACACAGACAGTCCCACGCGCCTGAGCAATCGATCGACCGGCTCGCGCGCCGATCGCTTGTTGATCAATCCCCATCGCGCCGGCTCGCGTCCCAGCATGATGTTGGCGGTGACGTCGAGGTTGTCGCACAGGTTCAACTCTTGATGGATCAGGGCGATTCCGTGTACCTGCGCGTCACGTGGCGAATGGATTCGAACGCGTTTGCCATCGATTAATACTTCGCCGGAGTCAGCTCGCAATACGCCGGCAAGAATCTTCATCAAGGTACTTTTGCCGGCCCCGTTTTCACCGACAACGGCCAGTACCTCACCGCGCTGCAGTTCGAGGTTGACTTGTTGCAGGGCCGCGACACCGGAAAAGTGTTTACAGATGCCCCGGGCTTCCAGTAACGGCAAATCCGTATCCGATCTCTGGCTCACCGACTGCCCAACCGCGCTTTCAATTCCGCTTCGAACGCGTCGACGTTTTCCTTGGTTACCGCGACCGCCGTGACGGGCACATATTTGGATTCAGGAATCACACTATTGTTTCCTTTCAGGATTTCGGAAAGGAGTTCCACGGATTTGTAGCCGTATTGATAAGGGTCTTGTGAGCATGTTCCAAGTACGGTCCCGTCGCGAATGCCTTGCAATGTATCATCAGCTTCGTCAAAACCGGCGATGAGGATGTTGGGCTTGCCCGCCTTTTTAACTGCGTTTAAACATGCGACCGGGTTGTAAACAAACAAACCGACGAAGCAATTCAGATCAGGATAAGCGTTGATCGCGTCCTCGGCTTTTTGCAAGGCAACGGATTCTGCACCTCCATCGGTGATCGTTGCCAGAATCGTATAACCGTTGCCACTGATTTCCTGTTCCGGCTCGTCGAAACGAGTGCTGTCATGCGATCGGTCGAGCAATTCATCAATGACTCCCTGGCGTCGTTTCCGGGCATTGTCCTGCTGCAATCGACCAATACATATGATGATCTTGCCACCTTCCGGCAAAGCCTTGCGAACCATCTGGCCGATCGTTCGGCCCCCCTCATAATTATCAACGCCGACGAATAACAGTCGATCCGATTTTGGCGCGTCTGAATCGTGACAAATCATCGGAACCTGTTTTGCCCAGCCGTTGAGCGTCTCGACCTGGTTCTCCGCATCAAGCGGACTGATTGCCAGCGCATCGATTCCGGAGGCCAGCAGGTCCTCGACCTTTTGTTTCTGAATCGTCACGGTTGCTTCCGACGGAAAAGCGACTTCGACATTGACGTCGAATTCCTTACCGGCATCACGAGCACCAGCCGCCGCGATATCCCAAAAGCTGGCAACCTGGTTTGTTACAAAGGCAATCGTCGGGCGCTTGGCCGGAGAATCTGCCGTTTTTCCGGTGCCAGCTTTCGGAGTTTCCTTGCCGCCACATCCGGACAGTATGACGAACGCCAGTACGCCAGCGAAAATTCGGGCTGCAGTGCCAGGGTGACGAGTGTACAGGTGAAAGGCGTTCATATTTGAAAGCTCCGCGTTGGCCAGTGGTTCGGGCGTTGATAATTATCAATGCGTCAGATGATAAGGCTACCATTAGCGATAACCCGTTTTCAAGCCGCCGGATGCATTCCAGGTGGTGTTGGAGCGCGGGCGTCCTCGCCCGCATTTGCCCTGTGAGCGGCCGGGGACGCCCGCGATCCATCGATTCAACCTCAATCACGAAGTAGTCTGCGTAGATTCATCGAAAATCTGCGGTCAAATTCTTCAAGGCCCTGGATGAAAAGTCGACATCGGCAATTCGCATTAACGTTCGCCGGATACGAATTGATACTTGCCACCTGACTGTTCCGATATGAGCGTCAGTTCTCTTTGGTTGGATTTGTCTTCCAGTCCGATTGTGTGAATTGGACAGCCATTGCGGTTGTGCTGTTTGGCAAGTTCTACCGCTGAAGATTTCTTGCGATAGGGCGGGTTGTCAAAATAGTTTCCATTGAATTCGCCATCCGACAACAGGAAAATGCAACTGGGATCGCGTTCGAGAGCACGAACGATGGCGACTCGCGGGTCGGTGCCTCCGCCCAACTGAACGCTGGACAGCCATTGTGTCAAACGGTCCTTGTTCTCGTCGGTAGGTGTTACGAATTGGCCGTTGCGCTGGCCGATGTTCATTTCATAACACTCAAAACAAAACAGAATGACAAAGAACTGTTGATCGCTCGTAAGCTGTTCGACGGACTTGAGGACTTCCGCGACCGCTCGTTGATATCGAGGTCCAAAGTATCCCGAGTAACCCATACTGACAGACATATCGATGATGTAAACGACTCGGCTGCCACTAGGTTCAATTCCAAAGAAACCGACTTCCCGGCTATCCAGCAACGGGTCGGCGTCAGACGCGAGCAGTTCGTCAACAAAATTTTTGTCGCCACGATTCAGATGCTCCATCCATGAAACATCCTCGATCATTGATTCAAGTTCCGGTACCCACTCAACATCCGAAAGCTCGGATTTTTCAAGTTCGGTCAATGTCGTTTCATTTAGTTCGGCGACGGCCACGGTCACCGCTTTTTCTGCTTCCTTGTTGTCGAAATCAAAGACAACCGTCTGGCCCATGTCGTCTGCTTCGCCGTTGAGCGAGATGGTTTGCAAACCGGGGACAGAAAAGAAACAAAACGCCAGTACCAGAATGAATAGTAAATGGATCGTGAACGACGTTACAAACGCCGCATTCGATCGCCAAAAATCTCTTGAGAATCCGGACATATTGCCGCCCCCGACGGAATCCGTTGTTTCCATTGCCATATACAAATTGCACGAACGTGCGCAAATGCACGGCATCATGCCAGCATTTGTGGACCGGCTAATACTTGCGAGTCCTGGATAAGTCGTTTCAAAAAGTGGAAGCGGTTGATTCGATTCTAAGCGCCGAAACGCACCGCCACAATCGTTTATGGTCGTTTTCAAAATATTAGGAAGTTTTCGGGTTTCAGGAAACTGGCAATGGACAAAGCTCGCCATTGGAAAATAACCGGCAAAACCGTAAACTTGCTCGTTTTGCCATACTATCCTCGATTCATCCTAACCCTGCCCTAAATGCCTGTTTCCGACATCATCATTCGCGGCGCCCGCGAACATAATCTACGCGACGTCGATCTGATTTTGCCTCGCAACCAGTTGATTTGCCTGACTGGCGTGTCGGGTAGCGGCAAAAGTTCATTGGCGTTTGATACGGTTTTTGCTGAAGGGCAACGGCGATACGTCGAGTCGTTGTCCACTTTCGCCCGCCAGTTTCTCGGTCAAATGCCCAAGCCGGATGTCGATCTGATTTCCGGTTTGAGCCCGTCGATTTCGATCTCGCAAAAATCCAGCGGAAACAATCCGCGAAGCACCGTTGGAACGATTACCGAAATCTACGATTATTTGCGCGTCCTGTTCGCACGGGTTGGCCAGGGGCATTGTCCGCGCTGCGGCAATCCGATTACCGCGCAAACGATTGATCAAATTATCGCTCGTGTGATGCAATTGGAGCCCGATTCCGGAATTGCGGTTCTTGCTCCATTGGTGCGGCGGCAAAAAGGGGCCCATCAGGACTTGCTCGATGACTTGCTCAAGCAAGGTTACATTCGTGTTCGCGTCGACGGAGAAATTCGTTCGCTGGGCGAATCGATCGAGCTGGATCGGCGTTTGAGACACGATATCGAAGTGGTCATCGACCGGCTTGTGATTGGCCCGTCCATACGGGGCCGTTTGTCGGAAGCGATCGAGGCAGCATTGAAACTCGGCGAAGGGAACTTGATCGTCGCGACTGAACAGTCAGCCATTGATTCGGCGCGAGGCGCATCGGATACGGATCCCGAGTCCACGGGCACCCGTGCGAGCAAGCTATCGGCCCAGGCTGGTGACCGGGTTTTCTCGGTGGACTATGCCTGCTCGCCATGCGGATTGAGTTTCCAGCCACCGACACCGCAGTTGTTCAGTTTCAACAGCCCGCAAGGCATGTGCAGTGAGTGCGACGGACTCGGGCACCTGTACTCGTTCGATCCGCAGTTGCTCGTGCCGGACGATTCGCTTTCGTTCAAAAAGGGTAGCATCGCGATCCTCGGCAAATGGCAAGACCTTGGTCGCTGGCGGCGCCACATCTACCAGGGGGTCGCTGATACGGTTGAGCGGCTTCGTTCATTTCCCGAAGGAACGTTACTGGATCAGCCCTGGGCAGATTTGCCCGACGAGATTCGGCAATTGATGCTGTATGGAACCGGAGACTTGCACATCACATTCACATGGCGTGGTGGTCAAGCGCCGATGAAATACGGCGGCCAATACGAAGGAATCATTCCGGAACTAAACGGTCGTTATCGTAATGCGAAAAGCGCTTCGAAGCGCCGACAACTCGAATCGTATATGGACACGATTCGATGCGGATCATGTGGTGGTCAGCGACTAAATCGACAGGCCCGAAATATTCGAATGGAAACGGCGAGCACCGCGTTTTCCGGGAGTCCGTCATTAACGCTGCCCGATGTGTGCCAATTGTCGATCGACCGGGCTCGTGAATTTTTCTCGGAACTTGTGCTGGATGAAACGGGACAGTTGATCGCCGTCGACGCGCTCAAGGAAATTCGAAACCGGTTGGGTTTTCTGCTGAATGTTGGACTGGAATATTTGACACTTGATCGGACCGCTCCGACACTTTCCGGTGGTGAAAGTCAACGAATCCGGCTTGCCAGCCAGATCGGTTCCGGGCTGGTCGGCGTGCTTTATATTCTCGATGAGCCTTCGATTGGACTTCATGCCCGCGACAACGAAAGGTTGATTGATACGCTGCACAATTTGCGCGATCAGGGAAATACGGTTCTGGTTGTCGAGCATGACGAAGACACAATGCGCGCTGCGGACCGGATCATTGACTTTGGTCCAGGCCCTGGTGTTCATGGCGGTTCTATTGTTGCCGATGGCGATCCGATGGAGCTTCTATCGGGTGAACAACCTTCTGGCGATAGCGTCACACTGAAGTATTTGTCGGGTGAATTGAGCATTGCGGTTCCCGCGCATCGGCGACCGGTCAAGGCCGATCGGCAACTCGTGATTCGCGGCGCGCGACAAAACAATTTAAAAAACGTTGACATTGCAATTCCGCTGGGAACGTTTACTTGTATCACCGGCGTATCCGGCAGCGGAAAAAGCTCGTTGGTCAACGGCATCCTGGTCGAAGCATTGCGGCGGGACCTGAACAAGGGCCTGGGCGAACCTGGTTTACACGATACGATCGACGGGATTGAATTGCTGGACAAAATGATTTCGATCGATCAGTCGCCGATTGGCCGGACACCGCGCAGCAATCCAGGTACGTACGTCAAGGTCTTTGACGAAATCAGAAAGCTCTTCACGCAGTTGCCGGAAGCGAAAAGGCGAGGTTTCGGCCCCGGCCGGTTCAGCTTTAACGTCAAATCCGGTCGCTGCGAAGCCTGTGAAGGCAACGGTTCCAACAAACTGGAGATGGACTTTCTTGCCGACATCTGGGTGACGTGCCCCGTTTGCCAGGGCAAACGTTACGACCGCGAGACGTTGCAAGTCAAATTTCGCGATCATTCGATTGCCGACGTTCTGGAAATGGATGTCGCCCAGGGACTTGAGTTGTTCGCAAATATTCCCAAGGTCTTCGATCGATTAAAAACCTTGCAGAGTGTCGGACTCGATTACCTGAAGATCGGACAGCCTTCTCCAACCCTCTCGGGTGGCGAAGCGCAGCGGATCAAGCTGGCTCGCGAGCTCTCCAAACGAAGTACGGGCAAGACACTGTACTTGCTCGACGAGCCAACGACCGGATTGCACTTTGCCGATATCCAGTTGTTGCTACGGGTGTTGCAAGCCTTTGCTGACGCCGGAAATACAGTTCTCGTTGTCGAACACAACATGGACGTTATCAAGTCCGCTGATTGGGTGATTGACCTTGGGCCCGAAGGAGGTGGTGCAGGGGGATTCGTCGTGGGTGTCGGCACGCCCGAACAGATCGCCGCCATTCCGGAATCGTATACGGGCCGGGCACTGGTTCCAGTATTCCAGGGTGCCGGTCTCAGAACCAAAGCGCGTTTCGCAAAAACACAAAACGATAACTTTAAGGTCAACGGAAAATCGAATAGCAAATCGAAACGGCATACTCCGGACATTGTTCGCGAGATTACGGTTCGCGGCGCATCGCAACACAACCTTTGTGGTGTCGACGTTAATATTCCACGTGACCAAATGACGGTCTTTTGCGGACCCAGCGGTAGCGGAAAAAGCTCATTGGCCATGGACACGATCTACGCCGAAGGACAACGGCGCTATGTCGAGAGTCTTAGCTCGTACGCGCGGCAGTTTGTGAATCAGATGCAAAAGCCCCGCGTCGATCACATCGAAGGACTTTCTCCGGCAATCGCCATCGAACAAAAGAACTTCGGCAGCACGCCGCGAAGTACCGTGGGGACGGTAACGGAAATTTACGACTATTTGCGGATTCTGTTTTCGAGATTGGGCACGCCGTATTGTCCGGACTGCGATCGGCCGATTGGAACGCAAACCATTGATCAAATCGTCGATAAGATCATGCGACACGATTCCGGTACGAAATTGATGATCATGGCTCCATTCAGTTTGGAAGGTGGCCAGTCGTGGGAATCGCGATTCGAAGAAATTGCTGCAGCCGGTTATGTGCGTATTCGTATCGACGGAAAAACACACACGCTCGATCAGCTACCTGCCGTCAGCCGACAATCGCTGCACTCGGTGGCAGTGGTTGTCGACCGAATTGTTGTCAACGAGAAATCGCAGTCACGGATCGCGGACAGTGTCGAGTCAGCACTGTCGTTGGGACGCGGAATTATCGATGTCGCGTATCCCGACGATTCGTCGGATGAAGCGCGATGGCAAGTCGTTCGTCACAGTCAACATCTGGCATGCGCAAAATGCGCGCGAAGTTTCGAACGACTTTCGCCGCACAACTTTTCGTTTAACAGCCAACTTGGATGGTGTCGCGAATGTGAAGGGTTGGGAACGCAACGGGGTGCGAATCCGGAATCCTTGATGAACGGATCGCATTTGTCACTTCGCGATGGGGCCGTCGGACTATGGCCACAGGCGGGCAATGACCTGGCGAGTGCAATGCTCGAAGCGCTGAGTGACGAAGCAGGATTGCCAATCGATACACCCTTCGAGCAATTGGATGCCCGGGCGCGGCGGTTGGTCTTTTACGGGACCGGCGACCGCTGGTTCACCGCTCGACAAGGACAAGCTCGCATTGACAAACGCAGGAAAGGCAAGACCTCAGCCCCCGAGGCGCCTGGTACAACTTTTCGCTTTCAGTATCAGGGCCTTTTTCCGGCGCTGGCTGAAGCATCGCGATTGTCGGCCCGATTGCGCGGCCAGCTTCAAACCTTGATTGATACCGTTGAATGCGGCGTTTGTGGCGGGAGCCGACTTCGAGACGATTCGGCAGCGATGCGATTTCAGCAAAACACGATCGATGGCATTTGTCGCATGCCGTTGGGCGTTTTGCAAAGCGAAATTGACGGCTGGAATCTCGATGAGCGTGAACGGAAAATTGCCGGCGAACTGATTCGCGAAATTCAAAACCGGGTTGCCTTTCTTAATGATGTCGGGCTCAAGTACCTGACGCTCAATCGGGGTGGAACAACCCTGTCCAACGGCGAGGCGCAGCGGATCCGACTCGCGGGGCAACTTGGAAGCGGACTTTGCGGCGTCTTGTATGTACTCGATGAGCCGACGATCGGACTACATCCACGTGACAACAAACGATTGCTCAAGGCCCTCCATCACCTGCGCGATCTTGGAAATACCTTGCTGGTTGTGGAACACGATCGTGAAGTGATCGCCGGTTCCGATATCTTGTGCGATTTCGGCCCCGGATCAGGCGACAAGGGTGGTCAGATCGTCGCCTTTGGTACACCGCAAGAAGTCAGCAAGAACAAGGATTCGGTAACGGGTCCCTATCTGTCTGGCAAGAAAGCAATTCCCATCCCCAGGAACCGCCGCCCGGCCCTTGCTTCGACAGTTTCTTCCAATTCAAAAACCAGACGTCGCCCGTCGACCGTTGAGGCACGGACGCTGGAAATCATCGGCGCGCGGCAACACAATCTAAAAAACATCAACGTGCGGATTCCGTTGGGAGCGCTGACCGCCGTTACGGGACCCAGCGGTTGCGGAAAAAGCTCGCTTGTCAACGACGTGCTATACAATACCCTGGCCTGTCGTTTGCATCGGGCTTCACTCAAGCCGGGTGCACATGATTCGATCCAGGGAGTTGCGTACATCGACAAGGTCATTCGCGTCGATCAACAGCCGCTTGGCAACTCGCCAACGTCGAATCCCGCGACCTACACCGGTGCCTTTGATCTGATTCGGGATTTGTTTGCCCAGTTGCCCGATTCGAAGCTACGCGGTTTTTCGCAACGCCGATTCAGTTTCAACGTACCAGGCGGTCGATGTGAGAACTGTCAGGGAAACGGTCAGATATGCATTGAAATGCACTTCCTGCCCGATGTTTGGGTCAAGTGCCAGGCTTGCAACGGACGGCGCTACACCGAGGAAACGTTGTCCGTGACCTTTCATGGACAATCCATCAATGATGTCCTTGAAATGAACTGTGGCGACGCAGTCAACTTGTTCGCCAACATTCCCAAAATCTCTCGCATTCTGAAAACTCTTTGTGACGTCGGACTCGATTACCTGACGCTTGGACAATCCGCTCCGACACTTTCGGGAGGCGAAGCGCAACGAGTCAAGCTCGCTGCCGAACTGTCGCGACCCGATACAGGCAACACGTTGTACTTGCTCGACGAACCGACGACCGGATTGCACTTTGATGACCTGGCTCGATTGCTGGAAGTGCTGCATCGGCTTGTCGATATGGGTAACACGGTGTTATTGATCGAACACAACCTCGACGTGATCAAGTCCGCCGACTGGGTTATTGACCTTGGTCCGGAGGCAGGACGCGAAGGGGGGCAAGTCGTTGTTGCAGGGACTCCCGAGGACGTTGTCGCCCACGCATTGGCGGTCGACAAGGCGAAACGCAAATCAAAAACCAGGTTGCCAAGCTACACGGGTCTGGCGCTGGCCGAAATTCTTGCGGCGGGCCCTTATCGCGTTCGTCGTGAATACAAACCCGATGAGGACATCAAGTCGGGCGATGGAATGGACATCGCCGATGTGGGGCGTGATACCCGAATGCCATGGGAAGCCGATGGTCGATTATGGCATACAAAAACCCGCGTCGGACGAAATGGCAAGGAAATCAAATGGGACGGCCGAATCTTGCAGCGGATTATTGACCGGATCGAACAGAGCGATGGATTTGCCGAAACGAACTGGAACGACCGAAGCATTGTGGAAGTTTCGGCAGCTACCAAATCGAATGGCTGGTTCTTTCACGCAATCACGGGCGAGCCATGGATGCTCAAGCTCAAATTTCGTTGCCGCAAGGGGACATTCAAACGGGATGAATTGATTGAGAAATTCAATTTGCCGACCGCCAACGAAATGCAGGACTTGCCCATCTATGGAAATGATCCACGAGTCAAGGTATCGTCGACCGGCCCCTGGCAAGAAATCGAAATCCGCGTTCATTCGCTGGACGAAACGGACACCCCTGTATTTACTGAATTTCTCGAATCCGCGATCGACGGATTTTTAGAGAAACAGGAACGGGTGGCGCTCAGGATCGATGATCATACGCCATGGGCGAAGCTGGGTCAAAAATGGCACTTTATGAAAAAGGGATTTCCGCCTGGCAAAAAAGTCCATTGGGAATTCGATGTGCTGGAAACGTTGCACGAGATGCTTTCACGTACAGCCCCTGAGGGTCAGTTTCTCTGGGGCAACAAACAGATTGTTCACTTGTTCCTGGCAGGACAAAAAAATCCCTGGGCCAGCATTCAAACGAAAAAGTGCGACGCCGTATGGTTGCATTTGACCGGTCCGTCCGGCAGCATTCCGCTAGGTCGTATCGCCGATATTGGCCAGACTCCCTCTGTACGCCAGTCAAGCGACTCGCTGGACGTTGCCAAAATTGGCTTTATCTCAGTCGACGAAATCCAGACTCCTGAATTCGAAACCTTGCTCCTGGAACATTTTGGAAATGTGCAGAACTTTGACCGATCGATTTAGCCTCGATGTCCCGGCCAGGACACGGGGGCGTTAACCCTCAACTCAATTCAGATTCGAACCATGGAACCGACAACAGAACAACTGATCCCATCGTCCATGCTCTACCGGTTTTCGGTGGATTGCCTGCACTTCGATGGCAAGTGGCAAAAACTTGCCGGTGTGCAACTGGACGAGCGATACACGATCCCCGTTTTCAGCACGCTGGACAATCGGCGTGTGTTTGCCGAGATGCGAATTGGCTGGAACGATGCGGGGCTTTTTATCAACCTTGCCGTGACCGGTAAAACACAGTCGCCATGGTGCCGGCCAACGCAGTTACTGGAAAGCGATTCGTTGCAATTGTGGATCGATACCCGCGACACCCACAATGTCCATCGAGCAAGCCGCTTTTGTCACTGGTTCGTGTTTCTGCCCACCGGCGGTGGAACGCGACGCGACGAACCAATGGCCTCGATGTTGAAAATCAATCGGGCAAGGGATGTTCCCAAGTCATTTGGGCAAGCAACTTTTTCCATGAACGCCAAACAGACTTCCAATGGTTACACCCTGTCGATTCATATTCCTGCTGGCGCAATGGATGGATGGAATGCCCAGGATCACCGCAAACTCGGATTCCATTACGCAGTCGTTGATCGGGAGTTGGGTGTGCAGAGCCTGGCGATCGGTGCCGAATTCCCAACCTCGGAAGATCCCAGCCTTTGGCAGACGCTTGAGTTGGTTGACCGCTGATCCCGGGGCTTCGCAGTTACTGTCGGTCGGATTTTATGGACTAGCCGCCACCAAACGGATCGTCCGGATTATCGCCGCCGGAACCGCCGTCACCGGAGCCTTTGTCCCCGTCATCGCCGAAGGGATCGTCAGGAGGGCTTTTGTCGCCGGCATCGGGCTTGTCTTCGCTGGATGGATCGTTCGGATCGGACATTTTTTCGGCTCCACTGGAAAACGGATCGTTGGGATCAGCAGCCGGTGCCTCGGTTTTTTTGTCACCCTGTTCAAATGGCGACGCGTTGGTGTCGCCAGGATCGGTCGCAAACGGGTTTGCCGGACCTTCCTGTGCTTTCGGTTCATCGCTGTGGATAAACGGATTGATATTGGCGACTTCGCGAAGACAAACCAGTTGACCGGAACTGTTAGTCAAGTACATCCGGTCTGTTAAATTGTTTTTCAGGACGCGAGTATTTTCACCAACGCCTGTCGACAGGACCTGACTACCATTGTCACGGCGCAATCCAACCAATTGATCGGTTGTGTTAAGGAAATACAGAACGTCGCGGCTGGAGCCAACGTATTCGCGAATACCGGCGACTGATCGCGGCCAATTGGAATCCAATTCTCCTCGTTTGGCGTCGATAATCATCAAGTTGTTGAGTCCGCTGATCAAGGCAACCCGATTATCGCCGATCGAAATGGTACTTTGATCGACAGGTTCACCAACGGCCAATTCCCAGGCGACCTTTACGTTTGCTTCGTCGATTGCATAGACTTTCCCGTTTACCGAAGGAGCGATCAGGAAATCGCCGGCAGGGGCAACCGCAGCAGTAAACTCATCTTGCGTTTGCAAACGGTACAGTAAACGGCCCTCTTCGTCACTGCTGGCCACATTGAAATATCCACGGCGTGTGGTCCATGAAACCGTTGTTGCTGAAACGACCGGGTCCTCGGTTGCAGCGCCACTGGAAGCAAAATATTTCTCAGGAACGCCTCCATCGGTGAACGGAAACATCTCCAGTGCGCCTGATATCGATGTGACATAGGCAAAGTGGTCTGAAATGGCGACCCCGCCGCCTGGAGCATATCGTGTCAATTGGTTCCAAAGCTCGTGGCCATCGTTCGAATCGAGGCAAAAAACACGAGGGCCCTTAACAACGATTACGTACTTGTTGTTCGCTGCAATACCAACGGTTGGATGCAGGGGCGTTCCAACGCTGGTCTTCCAGCGTGTGCCGCCGGATTCTGCATCGATCGCATGCACATCACCATACCCGCTTACGGCGTAGATGCTGGTTTGCGGTCGGGTGATCAATTCGACGGTGACATCGGTTTGCCCTTCCAGCTCCAGCATTTCCTTGCGCAACTCCGCGAACGCCTTGGCGTCAACTTCGCCATACGGAACGCCACGCGGGCTGAGGTCTTCATAGTTGATGGTCTCGCGTACACCTGAGTGCAGGATTTCGAAATACGTTGTCGCCCTGTCGTCATGTATATGAAAACACAAGTCGACGATTTGATCGCGCGAGGCATCCGCCTGAATCTGCGACTGCCAATGAACAGCCAGTCCGCTGGAACGGGCTTGCGCAACGGGAAACGAATCGTCGAAGGCAGACGTTGAATGGAGCGGAATCGCTACCATTGCCAAAACTGCCACAATGAGAATTTTCGGAGATGCCATCATGATCCACCTGAAAAATACGAAAGTGTTATTGTATTCAGTTTACTCGCCAGCAATCGGGTTGTCAGCGAAATTTAGCCCGGATCATCCGGATTCAGAAACGAAAACGTTTCCAATGGTCCTGGAATACCGGTCCAGACGTCAAAATACGAATGGTCGTCTAACTTGCGATTGCATCCAGCAGGCAGGAGTGATTTCTTTTGAGCTCGCTGCCTTGTTGCGTTACCGCCTGTTTTCAGGATAATTTTGTGTGAGCGACGAGATTCCGCTTCGTTCCATGCCTTTTCCGCGTATCGTCATTTTCGCAAACGGAGTCAGCATTTTTGTGAGGAATTCCTGACATGACCGCGTCGCTTACCGAACTCGAAAAGAAGCAAATGGCTCAAGCTGAGGAGCTGTTGTTTTCCGGCGAGGAAAAAGCAGGGTTTTGCAAGGAACTTTTTTTTGGACATTTTCGTGAATCTTCGATAATGCCCTATCCTGAACTGGCGGAAGATGATCGCAAACGGGGTGATGAGACGATCGCGGCTGTTCGTGAATTTTGCAACAAACATATTGATCCCGCGGCAATTGATCGCGACGCCCGAATACCCGATTCGGTTGTTCAAGGTTTGGGCGACCTCGGCGTCCTGGGCATGACGATTAGCCCTGAATTCGGCGGCGCCGGAATGTCACATCAAAACTTTTGCCGGGTAATGGAAGTTATCGGCGGGCATTGCGGTTCAACATGCGTATTTGTCAATGCGCATCATTCGATTGGAATTCGGGCACTTGCCCTGTTTGGCACCGATGAGCAGCGGGAAAAATGGATGGCGCCTCTGATGACAGGCCGCAAGATTGCTGCTTTCGCATTAACGGAAACGCAAGCTGGATCGGACGCCAGCAATGTTCGAACGCGTGCCGAACCGACGCCGGACGGAAAAGGCTTCATCCTCAATGGTGAGAAGCGCTGGATCACCAACGGCGGGATTGCAGATTGTCTGACAGTGATGGCGCGGACTCCCGATCAGGCTGACCCCGACGGCAAGATCACGGCCTTTTTGGTAACACCCGACATGCCGGGATTCGAAGTGCTTGAGGAACGGATGGAAAAGGTGGGCATTCGGGGTACAGCGACGGGGCGCCTGAAATTCACCAACATGTTTGTACCCAAGGAAAATATACTTGGACCCATTGGAAAGGGATTGCGCGTGGCGTTAACCGTCCTTGATTTCGGGCGGGCGACTTTTGGGGCAGGTTGCACGGGTGCCGCCAGGTTTTGTACCGAAAAAATGGTCGAGCGCGCCAGGAACCGCATACAATTCGGAAAAACGCTGGGTGAATTTGAGCTGGTTCAACAAAAAATTGCCGAGGCCGTTGCGGATACGTACGCGATGGAAAGTGCCACTTGTCATACCGCCGCCTTGATCGACAGCGGCGCGGACGACTACATGATGGAAACGGCAATGCTCAAGGTATTTGCCAGCGATCAATTGTGGCGCATCGTCAACGACTGTTTGCAGATTTGGGGGGGAGCGGGATTCTTTACGGACGAGCCATTCGAGAGAATGATGCGTGACGCGCGATTGAACCAGATTGGTGAAGGTGCCAATGACGTGCTGCGATGTTTTATCGCAGCCGTAGGACTGCGCCACCTGGGAAAGGACATGGAGTCGATCCAGCGAAATGCCTTCAGAAAACCGTGGGGTGCCGCGAAACTGTTGCCGAAACGGGTTAGCGTCCCGATCAAACACGAGCATTTGACGTGGTACGCACGGCAACTGGGAAAGCAGATTTCGCATTTCGCGTGGGACTGCCAAATGTCGTTAATTAAACATCGTGAGGGAATCATCAATCGCCAGTTCATTCAGGCACGACTTGGCGATATCGCAACCGAGTTGTTTATGGCGAGTTGCGTTTTCTCGCGGTTGAGCAGTTTGATGGTCAATGGCACGATCGAAGAACCGGTGAAGCTGAAAGAATTCCGCGTTGGCGCTTTGTACTTGCGAATGGCGTACCGCCGCAATCGAGAGCGGTACTTTGACCTGAAGTCGAACTTTGACGAGGAAGTTGTGGCCGTTGCTCACGACGTGCTTGATTACCAGGCGAAGGCAATATGACCTGGCAACTCCTAATAAAAGAATTTGAAAATCAGGCATCCGGGATCCGGCTGGGTGGGGGCGAATCCTCGATTGCCCGCCAACATGGCAAGGGACGGTTGACGGCCCGCGAACGGATTGCCTCGGTTACCGATGACGACTGGTGGCATGAAGTAGGCCTGTGGGCTGCCTTTGACATGTACAGTGAATGGGGTGGTTCGCCATCGGCCAGTGTCGTTTGCGGCGTCGGAAAAATTTCCGGCCGACGTGTTATGATCATCGCCAACGATGCAACTGTGAAAGCAGGCGCTTTTTTCCCCTTGACGTGCAAAAAAGTCTTGCGGGCGCAGCGAATCGCCATGCACTGCCGATTGCCTTTGTTGTACCTAGTCGATTCGGCGGGCGTGTTTCTCCCGTTGCAAGACGAAATATTCCCGGATGAAGATGACTTCGGACGGATCTTTCGCAACAACGCCGTGATTTCGGCAATGGGGATTCCGCAGCTCGCTGCAATCATGGGGAACTGCGTGGCTGGCGGTGGTTACTTGCCGGTGCTTTGTGACAAACTCATCATGACCGAAGGGTCCGGACTGTTTCTGGCTGGCCCGGCCCTTGTGAAAAGCGCCATCGGACAGGAGTACACCTCCGAAGAACTGGGTGGCGCGGAAATGCACGCCAGCATCAGTGGCACGATCGATTATCGCGAGCCAGACGAAACAGCGGCGCTGAAACGAGTGCGGGAACTGGTCGGCATGATGCCGGAGACTGGACGCGATTCAAAATTTCGACGCGATACGTGGACAGAACCGACCGTTGAACCGGACTCAATTGAAAAAGTCGTACCCCTCAATCCGCAGCAACGATACGATGTGAGAGACCTGATCACGCTGATCGTCGATCCGGAATCGTTCAGCGAATACAAGGCCGAGTATGGACAGACGATCGTTTGTGGTTATGCGCGAATCGGTGGCTTTCACGTGGGAATCGTCGCCAACAATCGAACATCGGTAATGACGAAGAGGGAAGGGATGCAGTTTGGTGGCGTAATCTATCACGATAGTGCCGACAAGGAAGCGCGGTTTATCATGGACTGCAACCAGAACTGGTGCCCGATTATTTTTCTGCAAGACGTCATGGGATTTATGGTGGGCCGCGACAGCGAGCAAGCCGGCATCATCCGCGCCGGTGCCAAGGTCGTCAACGTGATTTCCAACAGCCGCGTTCCCAAAATCACGATTATCACTGGCGGTAGTTACGGAGCGGGAAACTATGCGATGTGCGGCAAGGCCTTTGATCCCCGGTTTATTTTTGCCTGGCCGAATGCCCGATATGCCGTAATGGGGGGCAAGCAGGCGGCAGCCACGATTCTTGATATCAACATTGCAGCCATGAAACGGGCGGGGCAGACTCCCGACGCTGAAGAAATGGAAGCCCTGCGCGTGAAAGTCATCGAGGCTTATGATACATCGACCGATATTCGCTACGCTGCTGCCCGGCTATGGGTCGACGGGATCATCAATCCGGGCGACACCCGCAAGACCCTGGTTCAATCGCTCGAAGTCGTCACAGGCTACGCCTGCGACGAACCATTTCGAACCGGTGTATTGCAGGTTTGATTGCATTTGCAAAATTAAATCCGTTTCAGCATTCGATACCTGGCATCGGCTGTTCGGGCATCCGCAGTTGCTCGATTTCCAGACTGGCAACCGGCCAATTGCAATAGTCGATGGCGAAGTAGCCGCTGGGGCGGTTGTTGCCGCTGAGGCCGCAGCCGCCGAATGACAGTTTCCCGCTCGCTCCTGTCGTTTGCCGGTTCCAGTTGACGACTCCGGCGCGTATCTCGTGGATGAATTGTTCGTAGCATTGGCGATCATCGCACAACAGGCCTGCCGATAATCCGTAACGGGTGTTGTTGGCTTCGTGTATCGCATCGTCAAGCGAACCGACGCGGATGACTTGCAACATCGGACCGAACATTTCTTCTTCACTCCGATTTGACAGCGAAGTGACATCGACGATGCCCGGATAGAGCAAGGCCCGGCAACGATCGTCACGTCGCATTGCAACGAGTGACCGGGCACCCAATTCGAGCAATTCCGTTTGTTGGTCAAGCAACCGATCAGCTTGTTTCCAGTTAATCACCGGACCATGAAAGGGTTCGGGATTATCAGTCCAGACACCCCCACGGACGCCGCGCAACATTTGCTTGAGTTCGCCAAGTAACTCGTCGGGACGGCTGGCTTCGGTCAGTATCAATCGACGTGAGCAAGTGCATCGTTGTCCGGCGGAAAGAAAGGCCGACAGGATCGTTTCATAAGCCGCTGCACGAAGATCGTTGACCGAATGAACAATCAGCGGGTTGTTGCCACCCATCTCCAGTGCCAGCATCTTGTGCGGCCATTTGGCAAACGCCTGATGCAACGACCGGCCGGCCGCGCTGCTGCCGGTAAACAACAATCCGTCGAGCTGCGGGTCATTGGCAAGTGCTTCGCCGGTTTCGCGTCCTCCCTGTACGAGGTTGAGAACACCAGATGGTAATCCGGCTTCCATCCATCGCTCGGCCATCCAGGCTCCGACGGCGGGCGATTGTTCGCTTGGCTTGAAAACGATCGTGTTGCCGGCGAGTAGTGCCGGAATGATGTGTCCGTTCGCCAAATGGGCTGGAAAATTGAACGGACCAAGAACCGCAAAAACGCCGAACGGTTTGTACCGTGTTACCGCCATCGCGTCACCGGCAGCAAATGAGCTGTCGCCACGTCGTTCATGGCTGGCCTGAATCGATAGCGCGGCTTTGCCAACTACTGCAGCCGCTTCCGTTTTCGATTCCCACAACGGCTTGCCAATTTCGTGGCTGATTGATCGAGCCAATTCGTCTTTACGCGCTTCAACCGCCGATGCGTATTTTGTAATGTATGCGGCGCGCTGTTCAAACGACAGTCGCCACCAGCCGGAAAGAGCGGCTCGTGCGGCGGCAGTGGCAAGCGAGACCTGGTCTTTGTTGCAATGGTTCCCGGCCCAAACGACCGTTTCGTCCGAGGGACTAATCGAAACAAGCTCCGAACCTTTGCCGGATATCCATTCGTTAGCGATCAGATTGCCGGATTTTGAAATGGCTCGCATGATTCTGTCGGTGTTCGGGGTGGTGAAGCGGGTGGTCTGAGAGTGACGAATCGAATCGAGTCGCCGAGTTTGAGTTCCAGTCTCAAAGCCGTCAAATTGTCGATAGCGACTCGTCCGCCGGACAGTTCCTCGACGTTACCAATAACGCATCGGTATTGGAGTTGGCGGTTGGTAACCAGTTGGCTGGACCCTTGAACCTGGTCTCGCAAATCTGTAACGATCGCGGTGCAACTGTCGCGCACGCAACGGATGGAGCGGGTCTCGCAGTGAACGGTCGGGCCGCCGTCAAAGATGTCGACAAAATTCTGAATTGAAAACCCTTCCTGCTGCAACAGTCGGAGGGCCGGTACTGTTTTTTCATGAACCTGGCCGATAACTTCCTGGGCTTCTTTGGGTAATAACGGAATATAGATCGGATGTTGCGGCATCAATTCGCCGATCAGTTTTTTGCTTTCCAGAGTCAACGTTTCGGCACGCGGGTATTCGATTTGAAAAAAGTGGGAACCCAATGCATTCCACAACGGTGAGTATCCATCGCTGCGGACCACACCGCGCATTTCGGCGATCGTCTCTCGCTCGAATCGCGATGGGAAATCGGCCATAAACAAAAAGCGCGACAACGACAGCAATCGTCCATGTCCCCCTCCCAGATAATCCGGCGACAAAAACAACGAGCCGATCTCTGTGGGCCCATCATGGGTCGTGTGCAAACTAAGATACGGGATTTCCTTGGCGACACCGATCGAGCCCGATCGTTTCGATTCGTTCTTGATCTCGTACGAATAAAAAGGCTGAAACCCGCCGACTTTGGAATAGATGGCCGACGTCCCGACGATCGAGTGTCGGGCAAGGTCCTCCATCACGAAGACATATGGCTGTCCCGCAGGTCGCGCATCGGTTTTCGAGAAGGCCCGAACCGATTCGTCGATCCGTTCCTCGAGTCGCGGCTTGGAAATCTTGAGCGTTGACAGACCAAGTTCCGACAACTGAATCAGTTCAAACAGATCGTCAAGATCATCGAGTTCTGCGGGTCGAACGACCAACATAAGGGGCGGCGGCGACTAAGCCAACTCTCCGATCGCTTGTTCCAGAATGGCAATTCCCTGATCGATATGTGATTCATTAACACAGCCGATAGGCACCAGGAAACGCACCCGTGCCGGGCTTGAACCGGCCATGAACGACATCAGACCCAGTTCATAAAGTTTGCCAACCAGGGTCTTGGCCTGTTCAGCCTTTCCTTGCATCGGCGTGAACCCGATCATGCTTCCGATTCCGAACGGGCCATTAATACTGCCGGGATATTTTTTGGCGACCCGTTCCAGACCGGCGACAAAGTAATTGTGCAATTGAATGTTGCGTCCATCGGCCCCAAAGAATCCGCCATTAACAAGTCCATTGAGGATCGTTTTCCCGGCCAGGATTGCCCACGAACTGCCGGTAAATGTTTGACTGATTAACCCGGTACGCGGTTTGTAGTCGCTTGTGAACAATGTCGCGCAGACCTGGGTGATCTTTCCGACGATCGCAATATCGATGAGCGAATCCAGCCCGAAATGCTGGAAAGCCCACGGCCGCGTTGTCCGCGCAAACGACTGTATCTCGTCGGCGATGATTGCCATTTTGTGTTTCTTTGCTTCGTTGATGATCGCTTTGAAAAAACCTGTATCACCGGGATAATAGCCTCCTTCGCCTTGAACAATTTCCATCCAGAGGCAAGCGTGTTGACCCGGAAATCGAGCGGCCAGGGCACGAATCGCCTGGACACTGCGTAGCGTACTTCCTTGAGGATCACTCGCATCGAAAAACGGAATCGAGTCGACTTGCAACGTATTCGGAATACCGTCGCGATAAGAGGCTTTGTCGGTTACCTGGGCCAATGCAAGTGTTCGTCCGGCAAAACATCGTTCAAAGGAGATTACACGGCTGGCGGGCCAATGTTTCTGAAATGCAATCTTGAGGGCATTTTCATTCGCCATCGACCCGCTCGTCGTCAGGAAACAATGTTCCAGTCGGGCACCGGTGTCGTTCGTCATCGACAACAATGTGTCGGTAAAGTCGTAGCTGATCGTTCCCTGCTGGAGGTTTCCCTGCATCACGCTATCGCAAATTGCCGCATCAATTCCTGCGGACACAATTCGTGGATCGCTGTGTCCAAAACCGTGGACACCAATTCCCGTAATAAAGTCGAGTTTTACACTCCCGTCAGCCAGCTCGACGTACGGTCCGTTCCCAAGTCCGCTGCCCAGGTACGGAAAGTACAAATTGCCGCCGCGCATTTGACCAAACTTTTGAATCATCTGTTCGTAGGACTCGACGAGAGCCGGATTGGGGCCGCGTACTCCATCGATTTGGGACCGGTGTTCCCCCAGGGCAGTCAGGATCAGCTCACGCGCTTGCTGAATGCGTGGGTCATTGGCAAGAGCCTGGGCGTTGGTTGTACATAATTCGGTGCTGGCGGCGGTTGAGGCGAGTTCCGAAGTTGACATAGGTAGTCGCGAATCTGTTATGGGGTTCGAAGTCAGGACGTACGACGTGCTGCTAGTACACTCATCCGTTTGGGAGCATTCATTTAATAGACAGGCAATCATTGTACGGACGGCATTCGGAACCACAACTGCAATGATTCGTTGGCAAGCAGGCAAAAACGCTGTTGGCTCGCTAAGGCAGCTTGATCGCACGAATTCGGTTCTCGATATCCACATCGCTGTACGCCGATTCCCGAACCTGGATAAGGCCGATTACCGCCCCGTTCTTACCCGGAAAAACACCGCTGACTTCCCAGAATTTCCTCTTGGAACGGACGCCCTCGGTTTGGTTGAATTCCAAAACCAATTTATGTTCGCCGACGTCGATCGTTCGTTCGCCACGTTCCAGCACCACGGTCTTTTCTGTTTCCGAGTCGCCGCCA
Source organism: Pirellulaceae bacterium (assembly GCA_031414755.1). Taxonomy (GTDB): domain Bacteria; phylum Planctomycetota; class Planctomycetia; order Pirellulales; family Pirellulaceae; genus CAJQPP01. Next base: position 90,591 of record JANNWJ010000032.1, read on the forward strand.
AACTGAATTTCGCGCTGTTGAGCGCCGTCGATGCGCTGGCCCACCGTTAACCCGGCAAACGACCCCGGTTGCATCATGATGATTACGCCTTTTTCCGGATCAGTCTTCAAGACCATTTGCAATATAAAAGTGTCAACGCCGAATGCGGTTGCGATTTCGTTGTTAAATTCCCAGTCGATCAGATCGCGAGAAAGTTGTTCCAGATCAGCAGGCTCCGTAATGAACGAATTTTTAATGTAGAAGCCGCCACCAATACAGCATCCCACAAGGGCAACAAGTCCGACCAGACAGGTTATCAAAACAACCTTGAAGCACCCCGAACCCTTTTGTTTTTCCGGGCGTCCATAATACGGACTTGCAAACGGATCATCGCCGCTGCCGTAAAGCTGCTTGTCAACCATTCGCGTACTGCCAATTCTGGTTTTAATGTCTCGTTGTTATTCGGTTCCGGAATAGCCGGAATCGCCAATGGTACCGTGATCTCAACCGCCCGGGCAATTGGCATACCGGTGTCGCTGCCAGTTTGTTTCGTGCGGGTGTCATTCAGGGCAAGAAACACAATAGTCGAACATCACCGATTTCAATGACCGCGCTCAGGCAGTTAACTGCGGCGCCAGCAATTTGTCCAATTGCCATGTGTCCGGCATTCCGGAATCTTCGACCGCCAGGGAATCCTGCGGTTCCGGAACAACGGCGAATTCGGGGCTGATCACACCCGATTCGCGTACGATCCTGGCCATGCGCGTCAGCTCACGTTTCGGCATGTCGCTGTGCAGCGGCAAAAAAACAATATGCTTCAGCACCGTTTGTGCAATCGAATCATCACATTCAAAGATTGCGTGCAAGCTGCAGTGATTCGTCGCATCAAAGCCGGCGTCCCACAGTTTCTGCACTAGCACTTCCGGATGGTCGACCAATAGCGGGAACACCCACCACGTTTGGCGATTCATGTCAGCGCCAAGAACACGAAATTCCTTTCCCAGCGAATTGAGCAGAAATTGTCCATGCTCGCGGCGGAATTCCGTTTGAACAGGCGAATACTTTTCCAATTTGTATCGCAACAGTCCAAGTAACGGGGTCGAAGGTTGTTTACGAATCTTTGTAAAAAACCCGGGCCCGGCGAATCCTCGCGCCATCGTGCTGGCCATCGCGTCGTGACTGTTGCCACGCATTTTCATCACGCGATAAATTCCGCCACAAACGATTCGGGTCGACAATGTCTTGACCACCGCGTATTTGGCAATTCGCCTTGCGAACGAGAAACGCGACTGGATCGGCATGCCCGATTGCTGATCTTGCATTGCCAGTAACAATTCGGGCCGACGAACCTGAAAGACGCCGCCAGACAACGCAGTATTGGTTTTGATTGGACCAAAACTGAACATCGATACGTCGGCACGAGGGTCACCCTTGTAGGACTTGTTTGAATAGGCCTGAGCGCAATCTTCAATCAGCAACAAGTTGTGTACTTTTGCCAACTCATGAATCGCAGTCAAGTCAATCAACCCACCCAACAAATGGGCAACAACAATGGCTTTGGTTCGTGGCGTGATCGCGCGGAGGATCGCCGAAATGTTGGGACCCATCGTATCAAGATCAATATCGACACCCACAGGAGTCATTCCGTTTTCACGAACGATGCGTGGCATATCAGGAATGGTCAACCCTGACATTATGACTTCGGTGCCGGGCAACCAGTCCGCCGAGTTCAGCAGGATGTCAAAACCACTTCGGACACTCAAACAAACAAACGTCGCCTCCTCGTCCCATATTTGTGCCAACTGATCCGTGAGTTGCCTTCGATTCCCTGGCAAAGCGCAATGGATCAGCCCGCGAAGTAATTCGCCTGGAGTTATTTCGATTCTCTTGCGCACCCACATACCAGGACCTGCTTTTGTTGGAATCCCGCACTCATCATAAAGTCCACGCGGCAGAAAGTTAACAACGCCGAATTCAAAAAAACCGGATCATGCCCGGATTTCCGGTAGTTTTTCCCCCACTCGCGCGGCGGCCGATGGTTGGGGTGATCTGTTTCGGCATTTTCCGTTGCAAATCTTCTACTGTGATTATGTTCGATTGATATTTTTTGTTATCGGAAAATCCGCAAACAAAATTGGATATCGCGGAATCCAGGCGATTTGGATCGTTTGTAGGCCCCGCTGACGCCAGGTTGGGAAAAATCTGCCGAAAAACCGGGTTGGGGTTAATGGGTTCGGTTATGTTCTCAAATTCGGTTTTGGATTTGTCTCACTATCCCTTACACCCCCACCCTTCCGATCCATTGCTGTGTTTTGGACAGGGTTAATGAGCAGGCGAAGATTTGCGAAATGGCCATTGATCCCCTCCCTTCCGATTTCTTTCGTGAGATCGACACTGAAAAAGACCGACTTCAGGCGGTCCTGTTCGCTCAACGATTAACCAATCGGGCACGGCATCTGCGGCGCTGGCCAAACCGGCGAGGTATTACCTGTTTCCGTGTTTACGAAAAGGATATTCCGGAAATTCCACTGGTCGTCGATCGTTTCGAAGACAACTTGCATATCACTGAATACGATCGACCGCATGACCGAACGATCGAGCACCATCAACGATGGCTGGCTCTCATGTCGCGAACTGCGAGTGCGATACTGGAGGTCGAAGATTCGAAAACGTTTTTCAAGTCTCGAGTTCACGATGGAAATCAATATGAGAAAGTTGCCGATGTGCACTCCCGCATCATCGTCCGGGAAGGCGGATTGCAGTTCCTCGTCAACCTTTCCGATTATGTCGATACCGGACTTTTTCTCGATCATCGGCAAACGCGGTCCATGGTCCGTCGCGAAGCAATCGGAAAGGCATTCCTGAATCTGTTCGCATACACGGGAAGCTTCAGCGCCTATGCGGCTAGTGGCGGAGCGCTTTCCACAACGACGGTTGACTGGTCAAACACGTACCTGGACTGGGCTCGGGACAACATGAAGCTGAACGGATTCACAGGTGATCAACATGCGTTCGAACGATGCGATTCGATGGACTACCTGCGTGCCGGAAAGAGCAAGTTTGATCTGGCCGTCGTTGATCCACCGACTCATTCCAATCGAACGGACGCGGTCGACTGGCTGGTCCAGGACCAGCACGCCGAACTGTTATTGTTGTTGGCAAAACGAATGAACCCGCAAGGCGTGGTTTACTTTTCCACGAATTTCCGGCGATTTCGCCTGCACGAGTTGTTCCTCGAACACGACTTCGAAATACGGGAAATCTCGAGGCAAACCGTGCCTGAAGACTTTCGAAATCAGCGCATCCATCGATGCTGGCGATTGGTCATGCGGTAAATTCGCGAAGTCGATCTATTACCATTCGCGCGATGAAATATATCCTTGCCGCATCAATTCTTCGCCCGCTTCCACATCGATCCATTTCTTGACTCGCTTGTCAACATAGTTTTGCCAGTCGCCAACCTGGCCCTTGCGATTGAATTCGTTCGGTCGTTCTTCATCGAGCGCCGGTCGCAACGAATCGGGAATGGGCAATGCTGTTTCTTCATCGACGTCGAGAAACTCATACATGGTACGGCGACTCGACTCAATATCGGAATGAAAGTCTTCGTATCGAAGCTGCAATACAGGTAACGACGGATGTCGAGCCATCGTTTGCCGGTCCGATTCGAGATGCTCGCGCCACCAGCGCATCGATTCCCGGACCAGTTCTGCTTCAGGAAGTAATTGTTCCGGGTTTTCGCGAAAGTGCCAGGGGTTTTTCTGAAAGGCGTTCAAGGTTTTTTGCAAGTGCGGAAACCGCTGAAAAATGCGGGAGACTTCGGGATAGTTGTACAGGTGAAACATGCGGCTGATCAGAACGTCGCGACCGTCGCGCGTGATCGTGATTTGTGGAACGCATTTGAGTGTCAGGGGCGCAAGCGTATGCGGTGTCCGTTCACCAATGACCGTTGCCTCAGGGTCAGCCAGGTCCACCAGCGTTTGTCGAAACATGGACTGAAGGTTTCCCCGCAATACGTGCCGAACCTGCTGGTCAATCATGATCGGAAGCGATCGAAGGTCGGCTTGCATTGTTTGGAATAACGAATGCAGGTGCAGTTCACCAATACAGGAAATGTCCGGGTGAAGATTCAATAAGTTTCCAACCCAGTTCGTCCCGGATTTCATGAATCCGCGAAAACAAAAAAACCGTTTTTCAGGCGTCATCGGAAGTTGTGCCTTTGTTGGCCGGCAGGAATCCAGGGCCGGGAATAATCACGATGAATTCGGTGAAAGTGTAATGGGAGTCCAGCCATTCCGTGAAATGAAGTCAGCATTTCCAGTGATTCCTGCGTTTTTTCATTTCCCGGTTTCGAGTAGACTGTATGTCTTGTACGCAACCTGGTCCATTTGGAAAAGAGCTCGCTCATGACCGGCAGTTCAACTTGGGAAAACATCAAGATACTCAATAGTACGGCTCGTACCCTGCTGGTCCTGGTTTTTCTGGGCGTTTTCGGCTATGTCGGCTGGCTCGGTTACCAAAAATACGTCAAGCCTGGATTCGAAGCCGAACGAATGCGCAAGGATCTGGTCGCGCTCCAGGTGAAATTTGATGAACAAGGGTTGGAACTTGTCAAAACCAGGACTGCGTTGAAACTGGTCAAGGTCGATTACCGCAAGGCGACAGTCAAGGTTCTCGAAAAAGGAGTGGATGAGACAACCAATGCCCCCTGGTTTGATGTCGAGTTTACGGAAATCACCCCCAGTGGAGTTCCGATTTCTGCACCGCGAAAATTCCGGCTGAAGGGTTCGCTGCTTTATGTCGATACATGGGTCGTAAAATTCGAAGACAAGTACGTTGAAGAAGCCGATGAACTGCGCGGCGGCTCGCTTTGTGTGTTCAAGGGAATTTGGGGAGATCTGGACGAAAAGGACGATCGTTCAATTCTGGATGATGCCAACTCAGGCGTGGAAACCGCCTACGGTCGACTCGATTCGCAGTCCGAACTGGAAAAGAAAATCTGGGAAGACTTCTGGAGTATCGCAAACCAGCCGAAACTACAACAGGAATTGGGTATCCGCGCCAATCACGGGCAGGTCAACTACTTGCGAGCTGAACCTGGAATGATCTACGAAATCAACCTCCGTGCTTCCGACGGCCTGACGATCAAGGTCGCCCAGGACACAAATACGTAGCTGTTTGTCAGCACGGAATTTTTTATGGTCGTTGTTCGCTCCGCGAACAGAACACGCGGTAACAAAATGTTTGCGGAGCAATCAGCGACTAACCGGGGTCATTGCGAATAACGTCGTTGCCACTTCGCGATGAGTCGCACAGGTTTTCCGTGAACAGGAGGCCCGTTGCGTATCAGGCCAGCATCGAATTGATATCGGCACTTTCACGAACGAATAGCGCCATGAACTCATCGACCGATGTCGATTGCAGTGCTCCCTCATTGTCAAACAACCTGATCACCGATTTGCAATCATCATTGTCGAAGCAAAGTGCCAGGTTGCTGGCGAACTTTTGACGCAAGACGGGAATCCCTTCTGCACGACGGCGGCGATGACCAATCGGGTATTGAACTTCGACTCGCTCCGTTTTGTTTCCGTCAACGAAATGGACTTGAATGCTGTTTCCGATGGCCCGTTTTTCCGCGTCATAATAATCGACGGTGAAGGATTCGTTTTCCCGCACCACCATCTTTGCACGCAATGCGTCAATACGTGGATCGGCAGCAACGCGATCTTCGTAATGATCCGCCGTCAACTCACCGAAAATCAAACCGATCGCCGCCAGGTATTGCAGGCAATGATCGCGATCCGCAAAATTATTGAGCGGCCCTTTTTTATCGATAATGCGAACGGCAGGTTCTTGCGTTTCCATTTCAACCCGCTCAATTTCGTTTAGGCGATTGGCAACTTCCGGGTGCAATTTCAATGCACATTCCACAGCCGTTTGCGCGTGAAACTCTGCCGGGAACGAGATCTTGAACAGAATGTTTTCCATCACATACGAATCCAGAGGTCTTGCCAGCTCAATCGTCTTGCCGCCAAACAGCACGTCCTGAAAACCCCATTTCGTCGCAGTGAGCGCGCTTGCGTAACCCATTTCACCCGTTTTGGCGATCAACGCCAGACGAACGGCGCGGCTTGTCGCATCACCAGCGGCCCAGCTTTTTCGTGAGCCGGTGTTTGGCGAGTGCCGATACGTTCGCAAGGCTCCACCGTCAATAAAGGCATGAGAAACGGCGTTCATTGTTTGCTCGCGAGTGCAGCCAAGCATCCATGCGGCAACGGCCGTACTTGCCACGCGAACAAGGAGTACGTGATCAAGTCCAACGCGATTGAACGAGTTCTTGATCGCCAGAACACCCTGAATTTCATGGGCCTTGATCATCGCCGTCAGCACATCGCGCACATGGATTGTTTGGCCACGAATCCGACTTTGGTAATCTGCAACAGCAAGGATCGCGCCGAGATTGTCGGAGGGATGGCCCCACTCGGCGGCAAGCCACGTATCGTTAAAGTCCAGCCAGCGGACCATCGTCCCAATGTCAAACGCGGCCTTGACCGGATCAAGTTCCAGAGAAGTACCAGGTACGCGGCAGCCACCGTCCATCTGGGCACCCGGAACGACCGGTCCCAACATCCTGCGGCACTTGGGATAACCGAGTGCCAGAAAACCGCAACCGAGCGTGTCAGCCAGACACCAGCGCGCCGTATCGTAAGCCAGTTCGCTGGTGATTTCGTGATCGTGAACGTAATTGGCGAGGTCAACAAGCAGCGAATCCATTTTTTGGCAACCGTGAATATTTTTGTTTTGAAATCTGTCTTCGATTTTTTGAGTATCGAGACCCAATTATCAGGACAATGGGCTGATTGAACAGGGCAGCAAAAGTTACTCGTATTGGGCTAAAAGACTTTTGTGAACCGGCTTCAAAGCTATAATCAACCCGTCTCCGGAATGCCTTTCGAACTTGCCCAATCGACTACCCGATGGCCAAAACCAAAAAACCCATGGAAGATTCGTCCCGCTTGCCCGTGCAGAAAACGTGCAAGCTCTATATTGCCGGCCAGTTTCCACGCAGCGAATCGGGACGATATTACACGCCTGTTGCCAACGATCATTCATTGGGAAATATCTGCCTCGCTTCACGCAAGGACTTTCGTGATGCCGTCGTTGCTGCCCGTTCGGTCCAATCAGGATGGGCCGGCCGTTCCGCTTACAACCGCTCCCAGATCCTGTACCGAATCGCCGAAATGCTGGAAGGACGACGTGCCCAGTTCATCGACGAATTAAAATGGCAATCTTTTGCGGACAAACGGGCCAAAACCGAAGTGGATTTGTCGATCGATCGACTGATCTACTACGCAGGCTGGTGTGACAAATTCCAGCAGGTGTTCGGTTGCGTCAATCCCGTGGCGACATCGCATTTCAATTTTTCAATCCTTGAGCCGACGGGAGTCGTGGCGATCATCGCCTCACAGACAAGCCCGCTACTTGGGCTGATTTCCCTCATCGGTCCGGTTATTGCCAGCGGCAACACATGCATCGCCCTTGCTTCTCGCGATAAGCCCTTGTCGGCGGTCGCATTAGGCGAAGTGCTCCATTCATCCGACGTTCCCGGGGGAGTTGTGAATCTGTTGACGGGCGATCCCGCTGAACTTCATTCGCACTTTGCCACTCACATGGACGTCAACGCCGTCGCACTTGATTCGAACGATGTAACAATGATTAAATCGATGCAGGAATTATCAGCCGGCAACGTCAAGCGATTCCGCAATTACCAGTGCGACTGGACAAAGCCGGAAAACCAAAACCCCTACCTGATCGAAGCCTTCTGCGAAGTCAAAACGACCTGGCACCCCATCGAAAAAATTGGGACGTCCGGTTCGGGTTACTAAGGCGACGTGTGCAACGACTTGATAATTGCGGATCAAGTGCCAATCCTGTCGTTGCGACAGCACTTATTTGCGGCGGCGGGTGAACCAAAGTCCACGAGCCGCGAAGCGACGAAAGCCGCAATGCGCCCCCCCTTTTCTGTCGCCACTTCGCGGCTATGCCGCACGACTCTATCGTCATCAGTGGGCTGACGCCCACATTGTTATACACAAGTCATGAACTTGCGCCCGGTCCGAATGCGAGCCAACAGCGAGTGATGTCGTGGGTTCTTTGCAGTCCGAGAGTGACCGTGAGAGGCCCCGGTTCATCGTCACGCGTGCGGTTGACATAACCACCAA
>JANNWJ010000033.1:0-9434 GCA_031414755.1 Pirellulaceae bacterium
CTCGAAGCAACCGCTGTCACATTCTTCCAACCCCAAACCACAGAACCATTTAAGGAAAAATCAATCATGAAAATTCTCGCCCTCGACCTCGGTAAATTCAATACCATGTGCTGCTTTTTCCACTCCGAAACTCGGAAACACGAATTTCTCAACGCCACGACTGACCGCAACTATCTGACGACGGTCTTCAAAAACCACCAGATCGACCTCGTAGTCATGGAAGCCTGTGGGCCGTCGGGATGGATCAACGACCTGGCCATCCTAGCCAGTGCCACCCAGCCGATACGATCCGGTGACATGCGCCCTGCAATATCAAAAAAATCGTTAGATTCGATTTCCCGAATTGTCCATCATCAGCGTTCGAAATCCAAATTCCCGGAATCCGCGCTCTAGACTTCGTCAATGTGCCTGCATTCGCTCCAGTCGCCATTGAACTTCACACGCACCCGGGAACGCCATGTCGATCAACTGTTCAGAAACCAGGGGGGCGACGTCCGTTCGATCTTCGGAAATCATTGGCGCGTTATCAGTGGCATTGGACCTGACCGAAGGGCAGCCAGCGGGCCACGCAGCCCGATCTTGCATAATCGGAATGAAGTTGGCGTCGCAACGTGGTCTCGAAGTGAAAGAACAGTCAGCCCTCTTTTACGCTTTATTGTTGAAGGACCTGGGATGTTCCAGCAACGCCGCCAAGATGTCATATCTATTCGGTGCGGATGACAGAACCTTAAAACGCAACGTAAAATCCATCGATTGGCAGAAACTGAAAGCGAATTTCAAATACGTTACGAACAATGTCGCGCCGGACGGAAGGACTATCGATCGGATACTGAGGGTGGCGGCATTGGCTATACAAGGACCGAAAGGGCCGAAGTCACTCATCAAGATACGTTGTGAGCGCGGAGCGAAAATTGCCCGCCAATTGGGCTTTTCTGAATTGACGGCTCAGGCGATTCTGGAACTGGACGAACACTGGAATGGCCGCGGCTACCCTAACGGACTGGCGGGGAACGAAATCTCCCTTCTCGGCAGAATTCTCGGAATCAGCCAGACGATTGAGGTTTTTTGGAGGGAGAATGGAATCGATGCCGCGTGCCAGATCGTCCGGGACCGGGCAGGTACCTGGTTTGATCCGGAACTGGTCGCATTGTTTCTGACAGTTTCAAAAGAACACGAATTTCAGGATTCATTCAATTCAATCGACCCAGGTTTTCAGTTATCCTGCCTGGAGCCGGAGAGTATTCTTCGGGTCGCAGACGACGACTTCCTTGATCAGGTTGCGTTGTCGTTTAGTGAAGTGGTCGATGCGAAGAGTCCCTGGACTTACAAGCATTCCATTGGCGTAGCGCAAATCGCAACGGGGATGGCAGAACAATTGGGCTTCAGCGTGCATGAACGTCGGATACTCCGCCGAACGGCTTTGTTGCATGACTTGGGAAAGCTCGGCATTTCCAATTTGATCCTTGACAAGCCCGGCAAATTGTCTGACGAAGAGTTCCAAACGATGAAGCAACACCCAAGAATGTCGGAAGAAATCCTCTCGCGTATTGAATCCTTCGCGGGAGTCGCTGCAGTTGCCGGAGTTCATCATGAACGACTCGACGGGACCGGATACTTCCGGGGAATTCCCTCAGGTACTCTTGGCATTGACTCGCGAGTATTGATGGTGGCCGATGTTTTTGAAGCCATGACCGCCAAACGGCCCTATCGCGACGGAATCCCCGTCGACAAAGTAATCTCGATTCTGGCCGGTGACGTTGGCAAATCAATTTGCCCCGATTCGTTCAACGCCTTGTTGAAATGGCTGGACAAAGTCCAGTTTGAATCAAGGGTGGCATTCCAGCTTGATAAATTGCAAGGCCTTCAAAACGAATTGGCAAACTGTTCGACGTGCGAATAGTAACATTTGAATTCCTGAATAACCGAGTGCGATCGGATTCTGAATTCAATGTCCATTTTTCGGTGGAACGATCGTCCTTGCGTTTTGTAGGATAACCAAAGTCTTGGAGTTGATTTTGGAGAGCCTTTTTGAGGGGAAGTATGACTACGACGGTCATGGATTTTGATGAAAAATACGATGCGTGCGCACGAAATGATCCGGAGTACGACGGCATCCTGTTTATGGCGGTCAAAACGACTGGCATCTTTTGCAGGCCGACTTGCCCGGCGAAAAAACCACTTCGAAAAAACGCGACCTTTTTTGACCGGTCCGCCGATGCGCTGGCGTCAGGCTACCGTGCGTGCAAGCGTTGTTTACCAATGGAAGTTTCGGGAAAGATGCCCGACTGGCTGGAGCAAGTCGTCGAAAGTATGGATCTCGATCCATCCAGAAAATGGAAAGACCAGGATATTCGTGAGTTGGGGGCAGATCCCAAACGAGTCCGGCGTTGGTTCCTGACCAATCACGGTATCACTTTTCATTCGTTTTTGCGAAGCCGTCGGCTTTCTACCGCTCTCGCTCGACTCTCACTTGGCCACGACATCACGCAAACCGCCTACGCAGCGGGTTATGGATCGGTCAGCGGTTTTCGAAGCGCCTTTCAGAACTGGTTCGGATGCGCGGCGGGCGCGGTCGAAGGAGTTGAAACCGCCATTCAAGTTAACCGCTTGTTATCGCCGCTCGGTCCCATGGTGGTGGCCAGCGATAACCGGCAATTGTTTCTGCTTGAATTTGCCGACCGTCGAATGCTGGAAACGCAGTTCAAACGGCTGGCGGCACTGACCAAACGCTTAATTGTTCCCGGGGAAAATCCGGTGATGCAAAAGACCCAAAAACAACTAGACGAGTATTTCCAGGGGACTCGTCAGGAATTTTCGCTACCCTTGTTTAGGGGTGGCACCGATTTTCAACTCTCCGTTTGGCGCGAGTTACAGAGAATTGAATTCGGCAATTCGCGGAGTTATGAATCGATTGCAATCAGCCTTGGCAAACCTGGCGCACAACGTGCCGTTGGCAAAGCGAATGGAGACAACCGGATCGCCATCATCATTCCCTGCCATCGAGTGATTCGTTCCAACGGCGAACTGAGCGGCTACGGAGGCGGTGTCAGGCGCAAGGAATGGATGCTCGAACACGAAAAAGCCATTGCGAACACAAAGAGCTGACGCGGGATAATCATATTCCCTGGGTGCGCTGCGCGACTCAAGGCTTTGTGGTTAAACGCCTTCGGCGTTGTTGCCGTCAGCTAATAGAAACCGTGCCCGAAGTCTTGGGTACCCACCGGGGTTCCACAGGATGAACAAACGCATTCTCGACCCCGACCGTATTCGACCTATATCTCGTCATTCAAACCCAACCGTTTGCGCACGATTTTCATGTGATAGATAATGTGCCCGGCGAGGATATAGGCAAGTGCTCTCACGGTAATCGGATTACCGTCCGCCAGGCCTCGATTGTTCCATGATTCAGGCTTGATTCGCTGCAACAACAACACGTTTGCCCGACGGCAATATTCCAGTTCATCAACGAGCGAAGCCAGCGCTGGCGAATCGTAATCGTTGTTGGCAACGTACGGATTTTGGTCCATGCCTGGTAGTGGCTTGTCGTCACCAGACGCAAATCGATGCAACCGGTTTCCAAAAATTCGTTCACAATCAATCAAGTGCCCGACCACTTGCTTGATCGTCCATGTATACGGATCGTGCAACCTGACAGCCTCGTCGCTGGAGACATTGTCAAGGACCGATCGAAAATCGGCAATCTGTTCTTTCATGAAAGCAGATAACTCACCTTGCGGTACCAAGCGAATGTAGGTGCTGTAATATTCGTGATGTTCGTCGGCGGCCGGAGGGCCCATCAATTCTCTCTTCATCGCTTAACTCCACAATTGTCTTTTGCCGGCACGTATAGATTGAATTGCAATTCCGTTTTGATGACAAGGGACCGTTCGTCACCAGACGGACCAGGCACTACCAGTCCAATATTTCGTCGTCGCTGGCTGGACCGAGTTTTCCCTCCACACTATTTAGCAATTCCGCCGTTTGATACAAATGTCCGGCGCGAACCACGTATTCCGGACTTCGCGTATTACGAATATCGTCAAGCGGATTTGCTCCAACCACAAATACGTCACCCCATTTGCCAACTTCAATCGAACCGTAATCGGCCTCAATCCCCAAGGCACGAGCGCCATTAATCGTTGCAATTCGAAGAACATCGGCCGCAGGAATTCCGGACTCACACATGGCATGCATCTCCCGGTGGATCCCGAATCCGGGCAAAAAACGTCCGTCGCAAACATGATCGGTGCCGGTTGTGACGATCCCCCCTGCGCGAAAATAGTCATCGATGGTCGTTTTTTTTGTCTTGTAAATTTGAATGAATTGATCCAGCGGTTCCTGAGGCTGACTTGCGTTTTTTTCGGCGATTTTCTGTAACACAAACGGTGTCAACAAGCTCGATTCGTTAAACCAGTGTTCGTAGACTTCATCGTCGCAGCCATATCCGTAGGCGGTAATCGTTGCGTCAAAAACCGTCCCGGTTTCGACAAATTTCCTGACGATGGCCTGAAACTCAGGCATGTCAGGCGTGATCGCCGCCAACGTGGAATAAGCGGGCTTGTCGGGAGTCATTGCGTCTCCACCAAGGAAATGCTCAATACGATCGATCCCGAAGTCGATGGCCGTTGACGGATTAACCGAATTGCGAAAACCGGAATCAAGGTGCCCGGTTACAGTAAGTTGGTGTTTGTGAGCCTGTTCAATCAGCGCTTTAAGACAATCCGGGTCGATCAACTTTGCCTTGAAGCCTCCAACACCCTGCTTGGCCCAAAAATCGACTTCATCACGAACTTGTTGTGGGTCGGCGTGCCAAGGTCGGCGTGCAATTCCAAAGTATGGACCCGAGTTGATCAGATGCGGACCAATCTTCGCACCACTTTCAATATCCTTGCGCAGTTGCATCATTTTCTCCGGATCGTACTCGCCGCAGGAAAATGTCACGGTCACACCATTCGCCAGATACTGGATGGGCATCACGAAAAACTCTTCGCGGCGAATTTTTAACAGCTTGACGTTGTAATGCGCGTGGCAATCGATCAGGCCTGGCAAGATGAATTGACCCTCCGCCAATTTCAATACCGGAAGGCCAACAGGGATTTCCAGTTTCTCGCCGATCCGGGTAATCCGTCCCTGCTTGATGAGTATTCCAGGATTGGCAACGAATGTTCCGGCTCCGGTATCGAAGCGCTGTCCACCGATAATCGCCAAATCGGCGACTTGCAGGGCCTGCAATGACTTGCCTGCGAGCATGATCAGCGACAGACAAACAAACAATCTTGCTCCTGGCCGCATAAACTGGTTCATCCCGTACCTCGTATTGGTTATTGCTGTACTTTTTCGATCAATCATACAAGCAGGACTTCCAGCATGGTTGTCACGCGTCAAAACTCACCGGTTTTCCGGTTCGCACGGATTGAGAGAGGGCCTCAACGATTTGAATCGCGTCTCGAGCAAGTCGCCCATCCAGGACATCGGAGCGATCAATAACCCCGGTCACTACGCGATTGACCTCGGCCAGCTCCGCTTCAAAGGAACGAACCGGATCCGCATCACCCAGGTCCGGTCGCAAAATCCGTCCGTCACGAGTTAGCACTTTCAGTGGCATTAATTCCGGCCCGTCATCAAATGCCGCAAACTCGAACTGCATCGTCGCGTCTTCGAAGTGCATTTCGAATCCGTGTGAGAACGGTCGTCCTGATTGATGAACCACTCCCCCCCGACAAGTTGCCACTTGTCCCGTATCGCCAAAACGAAATGCGGCAGTCATGTATTCAACCAGCCCGTTATTCAGTCGCCCCACCGCGTCGACTTCCAGCGGCATGCCCAAAACCGTGCGAATAAAATGGACGTCGTGGATCAACAAGTCGAGTAGCGGTCCGCCGCAGATTTCTGGATCAAAGAATCCGCGAATCCATGTCGGATCGGAAATGGTTCGCTGAAAGTTGCCGCCAAGGAATTTGCCGTATGTCTTGTCCGCAATCGCCTTGCGCGCAAAAGCGTACTCGGGAAAGAATGGTAGCACGTGCCCGATCAACAAATGTTTTCCTCCCATTTGTTGTGCCGCAAGCATCGCATCGCACTGTTCCAGTCGTAATGCCATCGGCTTTTCGCAGAACACATCACGCCCGCTGGCAAGCGCCGCAATCGTCGCTGACGCATGCACGCCCGGTGGCAAGCACAAATCGAACAAATCAACATTATCATCGTTGAACAACGACTCGAGACTGTCGTGGACTTTGATTTCCGACAAGTCCACTCTTTCGCCCGGTGGTCCAAAGTTTCCCCTGATCGCTGTCCAGTCGCCAGCGCGGCGTTCCGGTTCCTGACTGAACAGTGCCGTGATTTCAACGCCAGGAACGGTTTGCCATGCCAACCAGTGAATCCAGCCCATGAAACCGATACCGGCAATTCCAACACGCACGAAAGCAACTCCCTGTCAATGAAAAAAATAGTTTGACCGCCTTGAATTGAACTGAAAAATAATTTTCAAACGAGTGACTTGACCGATTGGTTTAGCGTATAATCCATGCGAACCGAAGTCGGCGCCGAAATCACATTCTATCAAACCCAGCACAAGGCTGTGATCATGCCCGTCGAAATGCGACTGACCCGAATAATCATTAGCGACATCAATGAGAACCAGGTTGTGTTTCTCCGCGAAGTTGACGGCGAACGGCAGTTTCCGATCCTGATCGGCTTGTTTGAAGCAGCCAGTATCGATCGCCGTGTACGGCACCTGCCCCGGCCGCGTCCCTTGACTCATGACTTGCTCGTCAGCGCCATCGAAAAAATGGGGGGCGAGCCGGACAGCGTCGTGATCCGGGAACTTCGCGACCACACGTACTTTGCCGATCTGAGGATCAAGTACAACGGCGAAATCATTGAGATCGATGCCCGGCCATCGGATGCCATTGCCGTAGCTGTGACTTGCGATCCCCCCTTGCCAATCTTCGTCGAAGAACAAGTTTTGCAAGAAGCTCTTTCGTCCGAATAAAAAATTGCCGTTTCAAATCCGGTTAGCCTCACTCCGCTTGCGCCCCGTTCATGCGATCGCGAATCCAGTCATATATCCAGAACTGGACCAAAACCATAACAAAGGGGAATCCAATTTGACAGAATTGATACAACCGCACGTCGCGCAGTAGTTCGGGCAAGTACGGAATATTCGCCTGGATGAACATTCCCACGAGATAGCTGTTGGCTATCATCATCGCGATGATCCCGACGGTCAGTTTCAGCAAATACCCGCAACCAATTCCAGCCACCGAACTTTTGAATTTTTGTTTGCCAAACATGACCGTTACCAAACTTGTGTTTCCAAAATGTCGCCCGGACAATCCGGCGTTATGTCCAATGGCGGTTGCGACAAACACCACTGGCTTGATTACCGGGTTGCCGTATGATTGTCCGGTTGCGTGCTCCATTTATTCCTGAGCATAAATGATCGTAGTTTCCGGCGTCCTTGTTCGCAACAAGCGGCTGTGTGAATTTTCATTTTGCAATTCAAGAAATTGACATGGGACACGATGGACAAGACGATTTGGTATGACCGGGACATTTCCTGGCTGACACTTAAGCAAAAGTCGATTGCAGTCATCGGCTACGGGGCACAAGGTCGCTCGCACGCATTGAATCTGCGCGACAGTGGTTGCCACGTGACGGTCGGCCAGCGTTCAGGCAAGGGATTTGACAATGCTGTGCAGGACGGTTTTTCTCCTGCCTCAATTGCCGAAGCGACCGGGGCGGCGGATGTCGTGTGCCTGATGCTGCCCGATGAATTGCACGGACCCATTTTTAATTCTGAAATCGTCCCTTATTTACGGACCGATGCGACGCTCGTTTGTTGCCACGGATTCAGTTTGCTTTACGGACAAGTTATCCCGCCAACAGGGATTGCTGCGGTCCTGGTTGCGCCAAAGGGGGCAGGGCATATGGTTCGTACCGCTTACGAGAGCGGAGGTGGTGTGCCCTGTCTCGTGGCATTGGGACCGGGCGCAAACGAAAGCGAGCACCTGCCGATCGCACTGGAATACGCCAAGGGACTGGGGGGTGGGCGCGCCGGAATACTGCGTACGACCATCGCCGAAGAAACTGAAACCGATCTGTTCGGCGAACAAGTCGTCTTGTGCGGTGGCGTTAGTCATCTGGCAGCAGCGGCGTTTGAAGCACTCGTCAATGCCGGGTACCAACCGGAGATTGCCTACTTCGAATGCATTCACGAACTGAAACTCGTCGTTGACTTGTTGCATCGTGGCGGGTTGGCCTTTATGCGCGATCACATTTCCAATACCGCTGAGTATGGCGACTACAGCCGCGGCCCGCGAATCGTTGACGAACACGTGCGGCAGACCATGCAACAAATCCTGGCGGAAATTCAAAGTGGCCAGTTCGCCCGGGAATGGATTGCCGAAGCGCAATCAGGGGGCAAGGCCTTTGAAGCGTTCCGAAAAAAACACCGTCAACAACCCGCCGAACTCGCCGGCCAAAAAGTGCAGCAGATTCTTCGCGGTGAGTAGTGGCCGACCGTTCATTCTGCCATCGATTGAATTTACGTAACCCTAAGCGCTTGCTCGCCGACCATTAATCGACTGCTGCTGGAAGCGTTGACCGGGTTCCGCGACGATGGGATCGGTTTGTTCTATTGGTCGGCGGATGTTCAAGTCAAACGCCACAGATAGCAGTTTAGCGTTGGAGTGATCCAGGAAGAAACATCGTTGAGGGGTTCGAATAGCTTTTTGTAACAAAGGTTATTTTAACGAAGTCTCTACGAAGCCTTCTCAGCTTACATGGGTTGAACACGAAAAGATATCACAGATGTACTTTGCCAGGGTCCCAAAATCGGAAATTGCAAAGGCTTTGAAACGGGATCGAGGCACGATCCAGCGGGAATTCAAACGCAATTCCTGTAATGGTTCTTATTCTGCTGTCACCGCCCGGCGGATGGCCGCGGCACGTCGATCAACACGACCAGTCAACCCAAAAATGACGCGCCCTGAAATTCGTTTTCGGGTTCTGGACGGGCTGACGGACTATTGGGCACCTGAACAAATGGCCGGACGAATGACGCGAGACATTCTTTCCCCGGATGTGCGAGTTTCCCGCAGCACGATTGAGCGCTGGATTCGCCAGGACCCCGCTCGGCGACACTGGGAAAGCTTTTTGCGGCGTCGGGGCAAACGCCGCCCGAAAAACGACGGCGAAAGAGTCAAAAGTTTCCAGCCATGAATGACCATGAATGGCACATTTTCCAGGCCCGGCGGGCCGACGGAATCTCAGCCGGTGGTGAAAACCCTCATTGTTATACACAAGTCATGAACTTGCGCCCGGTCCGAATGCGAGCCAACAGCGAGTGATGTCGTGGGTTCTTTGCAGTCCGAGAGTGACCGTGAGAGGCCCCGGTTCATCGTCACGCGTGCGGTTGACATAACCACCAA
>JANNWJ010000034.1:0-41879 GCA_031414755.1 Pirellulaceae bacterium
GGTGGCTGGCAACAGTCACTCCCTTCACTTCCAACTTTGGCTCCAATGCGCTAAACCTAATGCTTGAAACTTGTACTTGATTCCCCTTTTTTATCCGTTAACCCAGACAACAAAAATTCCTGTTGCCGTTGAACCAGGACAAAACAGCGAACATATTGGTGTTCCTCGCGCATTTGAGCAATGATCCTATAATCGTAAACGAAATTCTTTCTTCAGCGGATTCACTCTACGAAACGGCCAAACCGACAACTTTCACTAATGACGTCCAAGGCATCCAATTACTGTCGTTGGCAGATATTCATGTCAAGCTACCGGAGACCAATCCAGAAGAAAATCGGCGAGCCATTGCCGACGGTAAAGACGAAGCCAAATTGACCAAATCAGGTAACGAAACAGATGGACGGCATCTGTGCCCACGCCCAACGGCAGAAACCAGAAACCAAAAACACGGAGAAATTTTTGCCAGTATAAAAGCAATTCAAATTCTAGGGCAAATACTTAGGAACGGAATGGCTTCTCTGGAGAGTGGGCCAAAGAAGAAAATCGCTCGTACTGTCTTTCTTCTGGCCCGTCGAACGTTGGGGCAAATGTTTACCGATATTAAGGATTGCGAATCTCACGCCTTGGCATTTATTGAGGAGCATAGAGTTCAAATCGACCAAGATGACGAAATGCAACAGTCGATAGATCATTACTTTGACCTGCTGTTTTGGATTGGATACGGAGTCGGTGCAGGGGTGTCCACGAAAGTTGCTCAATCGGTCGGCATGGGATTGCTTGAGCAGACGTTGTCAGACGCATTCGCCTGTGATCCTTGCTTACCCAACCGAGTCTTTGATTTGGCCATACGCTTGGAACATTCCAAAAACGTTCCCATTACATTGGTGATCGATACTTATGAAGAGTTCAAAGGGAACCAATATGTTAAGTCGATAATCAAAATTCTAGTTTCGCGACAGTTGGTCATACGCAATGTGCCTTACGATCAACACCAGCGAATTTGCCAAAAATTGGGGCTTGAACGAACCGTAAAGGACAAATCGCATTTAGATCCAAACAGGAAGCTTGTTGGTCGAAGGTAAGCGCCCACCAAGACTATTGTCCTGAGCCAACTTGACGTTGGCGGTCGATTACTTTTTGTGAGAGTCGAGTTTCTTTTGGGGAGAGCCTTCGGTGCCCAAATTTGCGTGCAGACATAGGTGCAGAGTTAGTGCAGTGGAAGAAACGAAAAGGTGAAAAAAATAGAGCATTGCATGAACGGAACACAAAAAGTAAAATCCGTTGAACGGATTGATTTGTAAGCACTTACGTCATTTCTGCGTGATTCGACTGAAATATTGACATCGTGGAGGTCGTTGGTTCGAGCCCAATATCGCCCACTCCCTAAGTCGTTGTAAGACAAGAACTTACAGCGACTTTTTTCGTGATACAAAACGGCCTGGCTTGGCGGTGATACAAACGGTGATACAAAATTTGTGGCGATCGACGCAATTTCGTCCCAAGTTTTGTCTCGTTTAACAAGGGTCCCAAGGTCAGAACCCTTCCGATTCCAGGTATGCCTCTGCTTCCTCAATTCTCCGCATTTGTCGATGCGAATACTGGTGAACAACGGCTGGCCCGTTGGAGTCAACCGAAGTCGATTCCTGAAAGAACCTCAATAAGGCCTCAACCGAAGTAAACCTCGCTCCACCGATCAGGATCGATTCAAGCTTCACGCTGCGAGTTCCACGTAATCTCCACCTGTGCACGGTCGAAATGTGCGGGCGTTTACCAACGTGTTTCTTGCACCATGCCGGGATTTTTGAGAACGGCAACATACCGGCATATGGCTATCCAGCGGAATGCAGAACTGGTTGGGAAGCCAGCCCCGGCGTTCGCAACCCAGAGACGCCAAACGGCCACTACCCTATTCAGATCCTGGACGCTGGTGCCGCGACCTGGACGCCTTCAAGTGAATTCGATGCGACGGACTCGCCATCGATTCGGATTTGTCGCAAGGGTACTTTGGCCAATATCCCGTTGCCTCTATGACTACGAAGCTGTTTAGCCGTCAGCTGTCGCCACTGTTCAGGACGTTTGAATTTGAGTTGGTCCCCTACCCACTTTAGATACCATGTGCGATTTTCCGACTGATACCAAAAACCAACGGGAACGTTCTCAAACATCCATGGTAGCCAGTTCTGGTTTGGCCAAGCCGAGCAGAGTCCTCGGTAGGGAGTCTTAAATCGTTTTATGAACCCGGTGCCAAAATGTGCCCGAAAGTCCTCCAATCGCACCTTGTACCAGTCATTGGGACTCCTGAACCCAAGTTGGGTTTCGAGCCATTCAAGGTAAGTTCGGCAACTTTCAATATCATCCCAAAAGCCAGTGGGTATTCTGTGGAACTTCCAGGGATGCCACTGGTGCCCAGGGAACAATTCCGAAAGAGCGAGAATAACGTCTCCCTGGTAGCAGTCGGTGAGCAATGTTCCGCCAAAATTCCTTCCGAAATCCTGATGCTTTACATTAAACCAGTCGTCAACAGTTTTGTATCCGAGCCGCGTCCCCAGCCATTTCAAGTAGTCGAGTCGATTGTCTTTGGATTTCCAGAAGCCTTTCGAAACCTGAATGAATTGCCACTGAAGCCACCGCCTGTTCGGGTAGAGTTCCCGTATTAGGTCAACGGGCTTGTAGCCAGATTGCATCGGGGAACCGCCATGGTTGTTGATGAAGTCGAGTTTGGTTACCTGATACCAGTCGTCTGGCTTTTTGTAACCCAGGTGCTTCCCCAACCATTTCATGTACGAGATTCGATTCTTCTTCTCCGACCAGAAGTTCTTTGGTACCTGCGAGAATAACCACGGTTTCCAGTCATGATTGGGATATACCGTTGAAACGAGCTGGATCACCGAACAGGCAAAATGATCCATCAGACCGTGACCGTTGAGTGCGTATACGTCGTCCTGCTGAATTCTGTACCAATCTTTTATTGACTTGAACCCGGACTGTTCCTCAAACCAACGCACGTATTTCTTACAGTTGTTCAGGTCGTGCCAATAGCGATTCGGAGCTTGTTGAAAGAGCCAGGGTTTCCAGTCGTGTTTTAGAAAGTGATGCTGAAGTGCCTTGGCATACGAATGTTCGTAATACTCAAGGAATCCGCCACCGCGGCGATCACAAAAGTCTTGGTACGAAACCTGGTACCAGTCATCCAGTTCTTTGATCCCAAGCTGTAGCGACAGCCACTGAATGTATCGCTTATGGTTATGATCGTCGTCCCAGAAGTGAACAGGCAGGCGACTCATCGTCTCCCATTCGGGATTATCCAGACTGGCATAGCGGGCATTGACGCCCTCCCATGCTTTTTGCTGAAGTCTTTTAGGAGTCCGGGGCATGGTCTCTCCGATCCGATTAGCCGGTAATCATCCTAATTCAAATTGAACAACAAATGACATCCCCCGGTTAATGGCCAATCGCGTCATGGCACCTGCTGGCATTGGAGAGTTTCGGGCAACTCGAGAGTGCCAAATTCCGTCGGTTGGGCAACTCATTCAATTCGAAATCATTATGATTGTCGGTATTACAGATTGGTCAAAAACGAATTTGATGATCCGGAAAGGAATTGCGACGGTGAACGACAAAAAGTTGGGAAACGAAAATCAAATTACAATCGATCGAATTGAAATGGACATCGGTTGGGTTTGCTTTCAGGGCGGGGATACGCCGCCTCCGAACGAGCAGTTGCCATATTTCCTGAATGATGCCTTAACAACATGGCTGAAATGCAACCCTGATTTTACGGTGAGGACAGTCTTGCCACTTGTCGTGGAAGGCAATACGGTGGCGATCAATGTTTGGTTTGATTGACGCCGAATTGTTGTGCAAGCGATTTCATTGCAAGCTCATTAGCTTGGCCGCGATCTTCCCGAGGAGGCCTTGAGCAAGCTTGCCGAACATTTTCTGGCGATTGTTCAGAAGCACCCTGAGTGACTAACTGATCGACCTCATTTACGAATATCGCTTTTCCGACCGAGTTCAATTTCCGGATCAATTCAGCGTTGTTCATCTGCGACCCCCACTTTGCCTGGGATCATAACTGGCTGTCCCGATTTTCTGTCGATGGGGAACTGTGCCTGTACTTCCTGCAAGTAAGATCGCAGTTCGTCGGCAAGATCGTTCCGCATGTCCAGGTAATCGTCGGCAACGTCATGCTGTTCACCCACGTCTTTCGCGACATTGAACAACTCGAATCGGCGGCTTTCGTAGTAATATATCAGCTTCCACGCGCCACGGCGAATACTGCTTGATGGACCAATACCGGGCCCTTTTGGCCCCCAGTTATTTGGGAAATGCCAGAATAGCGGTCGGGTGTCCCGATTGTCGTCGTGCTCGCCTCGCAGCAATGGAACGAAACTCTGACCGTCGACAACGCCTCCAACCTGCTGACCGTCCCCAACTCCAGCAATTTCCAGAATCGTTGGAAAGAAGTCTTCAATGATCACAGGCTGTGAACCAACTGAGCCCGACTGCGTGACTCCGGGCCAGTAGGCAATCATCGGTACTCGCACGCCTCCCTCGTGGGCCGACCCTTTGCCGCTGGAAAGTGGCTCGTTATGCGTGTGAGGATTTCCCCCCCGACCGTTTGCACTCAGACCCCCGTTGTCCGACATGAACAGCACGACGGTGTTGTCGCTCAGGCCATGTCGTTGGACATTGTCGAGAATGTCGCCCAGCGACTTGTCCATTCCCTCAACCAATGCCGAGTACATCGCCTCGGTATGATCGAGCCCCGCATCGCGATACTTCTGATAAAAGCGATCATCTTTTGCGAACGGAACGTGCACCGCGTAATGCGACATATAAAGGAAAAACGGTTTGCCGTCCTCAACCGCCTGGTCCATCGCGAGGTTGGCTTCCACCGTAAGGGCCTCCGTTAGAAATGTGTCCTTGCCGTGGTACTTTTCAAGGCCCGGCACATCCCACACGCGATCCCCTTTGCGCCAGACGGCGCTGAAATTCTGTGTGCCCAGAAAACTACCAGGTCCACCGGCTGCGTGGCCGCCGATGTTCACGTCGAAGCCGACTTTAAGCGGATCGGCTCCTGGCGTTCCGATCGCTCCAAAATGCGCCTTACCGACATGGATCGTGTGGTAACCGGCCTCGTGCAGGAACGCGGGCAACGCTTTGGCATGCACGGTTCGTTCAATTCCTGGTTCCGGGCTCAGCCCGTTCACGTTCCATTTCGGAAAATCGAGAGTTGGGTGCGGGCTATCGGTGCTGGCGTTCTTTCTCAACGTCCAGTTAGTCACTCGGTGCCGCGCCGCGTTCAGGCCCGTCATCAGACTGACTCGCGTCGGTGAGCAAACGCTGCACGCATACGCCTGCGTGAACTTCATGCCGCTCTGGGCCAGCCGTTCCATATTCGGTGTGCAATAACGACTGTTCAGCTTGGTGGTGGCCGTATGAAAAGGAACCGATGTATCCTGCCATCCCATGTCGTCCACCAGGAAAAGGACGATGTTTGGCGGTTTTGTCCCGTCGCGGCGAATGTGACCGGCAACCGCTTTGGCGATTTCCAGGTAGCCTTCGCGATTGGGATGCACACCGTCGCCTTCGGTCACCCACTCGGGACGGCCCTTGAGGACAGCGTTCAAATCCAGCAGCGAGACGTTCTTCACTGCATTTTCCGAGGCGAGCTTGCGAACGCGCTTGCTTAGTTCCTGCAATCGAGGCTGCCGCTCCGTCAGATCCTCCAGCCGAGCTTCAGAAAGGTCTTTGGCTTCGAGTACCATTGCGGTCGGCGTGCAAAGCACAATCCGTGGTTTAGTGGGGATCGCCGCCAGCGCATCAATCAGCTCAGAATAATCGCCGTCGAAGCGTTCGATTTGGTCCCAATTCTTCCTGTCGCCCCCCACCGTGTCGTTGGTCCCGAGGGAGATGACGACAACATGTGGCTGGAACTCCATTACTGCATCGAGGTTTTGCCAGACGTTGGGGCGACCCGTCTTAATGAGCGTCGCGCCGCCGGTGCCGAAATTCCTGACTTCGTACTCATCACCCAACAACTGCTGTAATCGAGCTGGGTAGGATTCGGTTTTCGTATCAACTCGCGCGCCCGCGGTGATGCTGTCACCCAGGTAAGCCACGCGAATCCGTGTTGCTTCTTCAGCGAACGTCTTCTCGGCGAATTGCAGGGAAATCAGGCACGCGACGGCAAACAAACATAAAAAAACTCGGACGTTGGAACTCATACGCTACCGGCTTCCTTTCATCTTCGACTCCCGGCCAATTGCACAGTATTGCGCCGAGACTTGATGTCTCACTGCTTTCCGAGTTTATTGCGGCGTCGAATTCACGCCAGTACCAGTATACCTTCGATATCCTGCGCCCCAGTCTGCTGGTAATCGGTCCGCGATGTTTTCCGGACGTTTAGTAAGAATCAACCAGTCCAGATTTTCGCACGACTTTATGACTCCCCACGCGTCATCTCGCCATGGGTCCGCATCTTCGTGAAAGAAATCAGATAGTGAGCAGGTGAAGACACGTGCCCGCATCCCTTTTTTACCGGCCTCGCGATTCCATTTCGCCGGTTCCTTCCAAACGGTTTTGGTTCGCATTGGGCCGTCAAAGGGCTCAAGGCCCATGCGTTTGATAAAGCCGCCGATATAGCAGTGTTTGCAGGCTTGCGAGACTTTGTGACATCCCATCCAGGGGTTCCAAGTGTGGTGGGTCCATCCAATTTTTGAATTCTTCATTTTTTATTCTCCAAAATGAAGATGAGGCGACACAGGCGAGTTTGCCTGAGTCAGTTTTTGTAGCCCGGCGTTCAAGAAATAGATTGCCGAAAAAAGACGACCTTGGTCAGAAGTAGCCCCGATCGTTGGGGATTAGAAAAGCTAGTAGTCTTTTTAAGACCAGCGAATTTCTCGTAAACGGTCGTGCCGTAATTGGCCGACGGTAAGATGACCTAAGTCATTTTTGAAGTAGTTCCCGTTCCCAGAGATGCCTTTTCGTGAGCTGGGTAAAGAGTGACGGGAATATATTTACGACCTTTGGATGGTCACGCGCGTGGGTAAAAGTAGGCAATGCTTCGAGTTTCGATGCTCTCGACGATGACTTTATTGGCCTCGTCATCCAATCTGAGAACAACTCGGTAGTCATGTATTTTCAGTCTGCGGCGAGTAGTATCGGTACGCATTTTCATCGACCAGGCCGGTCTGGGGTCGAATGCGAGTTGTTTAGTCCAAGTTGCCGCTTGGCGATGTTGCGAAATACGAGCTAGGTCAAGATAACCTCCGAAAAAGGGGGAAAACAATTTCCGAACAGTAGATTTCGGTTGAAATACTTGTTGGAATTGGCGACTGGATGATATCCAGAGTAGCCGAGTAGAATGGTGACTCACGGTCGCCTAGCTCGGTAGAAATGCCGAGGCCCTTTTGAGGACCTGGGTGTAGTAGCGAGTTCACAAGTAGAGGAACTCGGAATGCGGCTAGTATGCCTGGAAGACGCCGCTGCGTCTCCCTATAAAGAGGTTGGTCTATTTTTCGGGAAGCGAATATGGTCGGGAAAATGCGAGGTATTCAGCCGGCGAACGAGAGGGAAATTGTCCTCCAACTGGGCGTAAGCGGGGGAAAAATCATCTGCGAGGATCCCGTTGACGTAGTTGACCGTTCAAAAGGCAAGAAAAGCGGTTTCAAACGATCGTGGCCTTTGACCGAGAAGCTATTGGCTTTTGATTCATCGATTTGGAAACCTCGACGATTCCGTGATGGTAAGCAATTCAAGAATTCCAAGACTTGCCGAGCAAATCCAATTACAATTTCAGCTTCAATATGAGTTGCTCACCGAAGCTGGCGATCCTTCCATCAAGCCATCGCTTGATGCTTTCAGCATGGCACTTGAAAATTGGCAAGGGGGCGATGCGCCCCGGTGAATTGTGCCAAATGCGCCCAGGAGATATTGACCGGGTGGGAGATGTATGGACCTATCGTCCCAAAACCCACAAGAACCAGTCTCGTGGCAAACAGCGCCTCATTGCGATCGGACCTCGTGCCCAGAAAATATTGAGGCCCTATTTGCTTCGACCGGCCGATTCATTCTGTTTTTCCCCCAAGGAAGTTGTGGATCGGCTGATGAGCGAACGAAAGGCCAACGCGAATACGCACAAGAATTACAAAGCCAGGTTGGAACCAAAGCGTTCTGCTGGTGATGCGTACACGACAGAAAGTTATCGAAGGGTGATTCATCGGGCCTAAAGCACCTCCCATTTTTTGGAGTGAACCAAACGAACAACGGGGACCTGCATATCGAAACTTCGAAGTGGGTTGGGTTTGCTGTGGATTGGAAGTTGATGGTGTTATCGCCGATGCAAATCCAAGACAGTAAGTGCCTTTTGAAAGAGTTTAGACTATGAAGCTTCGTATCACAGTCGAAGACTGTTTCGATTGATCACCACTGGCTAATGCTCTCAATCGTTTCGAATCATCCCCTATTCCGGGCTTCCGCCCCCGGACGACCTCAGTGTTTACAGGGATGAGGGCGCAATTTCCCAAAGGAGTTCGTCGGTTTCTAATAGTAACCATATGCAGACTCTATCTAGCAGGACTACCACGGCTTTGAGGTTTCACCTGTGTCCCACATTCTCGGAGGAGCTGTTTCGCCGACATGCTTTCGCGACATGTCAACTTACCTCCCGGATACAAATGGCCGATCAGACGGCCACGGTTTCAAACATTGCCAACAAGGCATCCTGAGCCTTCTTTCGTCCTGAAGTTCGGCTCAGTACATCAGGCGCACGCCAGTTCTTGCGACCGATGGCTACGGGGCGCATGGCACGTTCGGCCGCGTTGTTGTCAATCGACAAGTCGCCATCTTCCAGATAACGATTAAGGGCCGTCCATTGGTTTCGCGTGTAGGTTGCTGCCTTGCCGATCAGGCTTTTGGGCAAGAACGATTGCCCGGCAAGCCACAGGTCAAGATCCGTCAGCAAGGGAGTTGCATGTTCAGCGCGCAGGCTCTGGCGCTCGACCGAATCTTTCTCCTTGCAAGCCCGTTCGATTTCATAGAGCCGCGCGATCACCGCCAGCACGTGATGCGCCCGCGCAGCATCCTGCTCTCGCGCCTTGTGCCAGTAGCGACGGCAGTGCGGCCCAGCAAGCGACTTCGGTACCCATGGAAATCAGTCACAGGCTGCCGAAATGCTTGGTATCACCAGAGGCAGCTTGCGAAACAAAGTCCGCTCGCTGGGAATTGTAATTGAGCAAGTCGTCTCGTGTGATTAGCTATGATCAATAACTACGTCGGTGGAAGTTCAACGAAAACGTCTATTCGTTTCAATCCGTCATCGTTCCTTGCCGACAATCGACAATAACCTATTTTCGGTCGCGATTACGGTCAATTCGTATTTCCACGTCGCCAGAGCCTTTCGATTTTTCGATTTCAATTTCGCCGCGCGGAGTTTCAATGTCCAGAATTTTTTCTTTACGTTCGCATCCGCTAACGAATAGAACGGCGAAAAGCCAGGAGGCAACCAGCATTTTCGATCGAAACATCAGGGATCCTTTTTGAAATGAATTGATAAACCGCGATTCACCACGCATTGTCGCGACTGCCTTCTGTGCAAGATGCGGATTATCAAAGACGCCGACAACGGCTTCGAGCGATGCACTTTCGATCAATGTAGTTTTGTTCATAATTGAGCCCTATCAATATCGAGCAGTTATTGCGTTTATTGTTAGCCATTCGGTTGATTGACGCTGAAACGAGGCAGCGGATCCTTTTGCAAACCAATTCCTTGGCAAACATCATGCCAAGTTGCCCTATTCTGATATCCCGACAGAGGCGGGGCGATTTCTCGCCGAGGCCTGGTGCGGTTGACGGTTTTTGGATGCGGCCAATACAACCTGGTCGTTCCGAAACCACATCGAGCTTATTGCAATAGTTGTCTGTGCAGTGTTTCGCCATCAATCCAATGGCACGCAATCTGCGGTGAGTTGTTCCGTTCTGAAAAGCCCGGGTGCGCGTCGAATTCCATTCAAACAGGCAGGCGGTTTGCTGACTGTTCGGTTTAGATCATCAGCAGTGGCGAGGGCGTCGTTTCATGAATGGTTCAGTTGGCACCGGGGTTAAACTGCTCAATTGTGCGTCGAAATTGATTGTATTTCCGAAATGAGCACCCTGACATCTGGACAACTTTTCGATTTGGCTAATGAAACGAGTCAACATCTGGTCTCGCTCTACGCGTCGATGCAACGGGCCGGGAGGACATTCCTGTACGTATTTGGCCACGCACGAGGCCCGAGTCCCTAGTCTCAAATCGACCAGTCTGGCCGCATTGGGTCCACATTGCAACGCTTGTGTTGGAAATTCAATTTCAATTGTTTTGAAGTGTAACCCACAACCGTTCTGGCACAGTAGTTGCGTTTCCTATTCGTTGTACAACCGAATGCGAATCCCCCTTATCAATTAATCAAAGAAGGAATCGAAATGTTAGGCACCATCCTTTTAATCGTTTTGGTCTTGTTACTTTTGGGTGCCATTCCGGCGTACCCACATAGCAGGAACTGGGGTTACTATCCAAGCGGAGGACTAGGCCTGGTACTGGTAATCGTTTTAGTACTCGTGTTGATGGGGCGGTTTTAACTCGCCAATCGAGTAAACAATCTGATCTTTTCAGAAAAAAAGGAAACCAAAATGTTAACGTCATTTAAGACAGTCAAGCGGAACAAACTGAACGAAGCGTTGGGTACTCTCAAGGGCGCTGAAGTGCTTGAGTGGGGATCTGCCATGCCGCAAATCAACGAGGCTCGCAAACGACTGGCGGATGACGACGCGATTGACGGTCAGTAACCTGTTGACCGCTACCATATTACCGGCAATTTACAAACTTTTTGGAAAGGCAATCCATGTTAAACCTGGCAATCACACTGTTTCTACTTGCCCTTCTCGCAGCCATATTTGGTTTCGGCGGGATGGCCGGCTCACTAGCCGGATTGGCACAGATCTGCTTCTATGTGTTTATCGTCCTGTTTGTCATTAGTGCACTCGCCTCGGCCTTGCGAGGTCGAGCCCCGATATAGTGTTTATGTGAACGAGGAAACGCGGCCAAACTTCTGGCCGCGTTTTTATTGCGCAACTCTTCGTTTATTGGATCAACATTTACGGATGTGCCTCGATGTTCAAATTGAAACGGCCTTCAGGTGGGGTTTAATATGAAGAAGTCAGCGTGGATTGTGTCAATCGTCGTCGCACTGCTGATCGTGTTAGTTATTGGTTTGACGCTTGTCCCGACCACAACTCTTGAGGTTCCGTCGAGCGCCACACACAGCTTCACGATTGACGAGTCGATGCCTCGCGTACGCAAGATCCTCGTTCGCACTAATGCTGTAAAAAAAATTGTTGCCATGGCAGATGCGGAACTGCTTGATCAAAAATGGCTGCAAATGCAGTTCGAAATCGAGCGACCGTTGCTGGACCGTGACTGGCAAGTCAATGGCGAGGGAGAATTGATTGTCGAAACAAACGACGGCTATATTGGCCGGCACGAGATCACTTTAAAGCAAACTATCGACATCAAACCTGATCGATTGTACGTCACCAATGTGCTTGCCAAACCGGTCGGACCCATTCTCGAGTACAGTGCAACATTGACATTGACGACCGATGAAAACGGCAAGGCCCACTTTGAAAATACGGTCCAGCTGAAAATCAGGACGACCGCCAGCTGGATTGCAAGCGGATTGGTCGAAAATTCGATCCGCAGTTCCGCACTGAAGTCATTGAAGCAGCAAGAAAAAGCGATCCTCGAATTGGTCGAACGGCACGCAGACGAGCTGTTCATACTTCCAGACACTGGAGACGACCAATAATTGGCAGACGTCAGGCCTGATTGGGAACTGAATGGTCCGTTCAATGCCCGGTCATTGTTCCTGGAATCAATTCACTGCATTGGCACATGAATTGCAACTTGTTTGCTTTAGTCAATCACGTTAATTCCACTTTTCAAAAGGAGAAACCATGAATTGGGATCAAATCAAAGGCAAATGGAAACAAGCAAAAGGCCAGGTCAAACAACAATGGGGAAAGCTGACCGATGATGAAATCGACGTCATCGAAGGGAAGCGGGATGTGCTGATCGGCAAAGTTCAGGAGCGTTACGGCGTTGTCAAGGAAGAGGCGGAAAAGCAGGTTGCCGAGTTCGAAAAATCATGCAACTGTTAGAGGATTTTTGCACTTGATGGACAACCGCTATCAGGCAATTTATTTCCTGAATGCAAACTCGGGCCGGGGAATTTTAATCCTCCGCCCTTTCTGTTGCGGATCTCATTTCTTTGAACGACCGACATGTCTGTCACGCTTCCGTTAAAACTTGTTGGAACAACACTTATCGGTAACAATAGCATCGATAGCTTTCTTAACAGTAAGCTTTGAATGGCCTCAGTGAATACGGCCTTTGCAACTGATCACTACTGTGAATGTATACCATTTCAACACCGGGAATCTGACGACATGGCAAGTGTGCCTTCATCCGCCAAAAAGCCGGTTAACATTGATGGCGATTACCTGATTGCGGTCGAAGGGGTGGAGGGCGACAGGGAAACTTGCCTTGCCGCCGGTTGCACCGACTATATTTCCAAACCACTTGATGGACCCCGCGTTGTCGAGCTAATCGCCAGCTACCTGAAACGTCAACAAAACAGTTCCTGACGACAACGCAAGGCACTAATCATAGACGATGGAGTTCAGGCGAGCGAGGCGATCGCGATTCTGTTGCGGATGAAAGGACACGATGTGCAGCGGCAGGCCAATTAGCCATGCAAGCAATCCATATTTGATTTTTCCGCTTCTCGGTTTTTTGCTTTAAATAGTCATCCGTGTAGTCCCCGTGAAATTGATTCTTGAGTTACTTTAGGATTATCGTGTACGTTTGCAATTGTTGTGCCAACGGGATTCGTGTCTCGCGCGGATCTCGGCAGAAACGGATTAACAGAAATCTTGCGGCCACGGTTCAGGTTGTTCCGCATTTTCGTGACTCCAAAACAACCACAGTCTGGATTCCAAACGCCCTTTCCGGAATCACATCATTGTGCTTGCGGCATTAATACTTTTTGCTACAGGCATTATCAGGTATGACCTGGTCTCGCTGGTGATCGATTTAGCCGGAAATAATGATGTAGCCGGGTTGGAATTTATGGGATAAACTTTCAGATTGCGTCGAGGCTTGTTGGGGAACGTGAAAGCACGGCCAGTGGAATGTCCCGGCGGAAACCACACTCTTGCAGTGGCGACTTCCGGCGAAATTTTCTGGTTGACGCTTGTCCTGCAAAACGGCTTTGTGAAATGACTTTAAGATGTGTCAAGAATGGAGTCCAGCATGAACACGGAAATTCTCTTGAGCGCACTTGAAAACCGGCTCCTGAAAGCTGGATTACCGCGAGCTTTCACGGTCTGGTTTGAATTCAAGGAGATGTCGTATGTACAAACCTGCGGCTTGACATCAGCAGACATTCCCGAGTTGATCAATACTGTCTTGAAGTGGTGCGATGACAAGTGGATTGACTGTTTGGATGAAGCCGACCTCGACGAAAAAACATACGACAGCTACAGACTTTTGCCGGTAAATGCGTGGCGGGCCCTGGCCGAATTGAAAGCAGTCGATTGTGCAGGCCCGCTTCTCTCGATGCTGAAAGACCTTGCCCCAGATGACGATGACTGGTCCTTCGAGGAATTTCCGCACGTTTTGGGTGCGCTCGACCCGGCGGTAATTCCGCTGCTCGTCAACTATGCAAATCAAACTTCGAACGATGTCGACGCGCGCATCGTTGTGGTCGAGGCGCTTGCCAAAATCGCCGATGCTGTTGAC
Organism: Pirellulaceae bacterium; assembly: GCA_031414755.1. GTDB lineage: Bacteria > Planctomycetota > Planctomycetia > Pirellulales > Pirellulaceae > CAJQPP01. The sequence continues at coordinate 13,841 of JANNWJ010000034.1, forward strand.
GCGGGCAACCCTATTGCACGCGAACAGGTAATAGAAAAATTTAATGCCTGGTTGCTTGAAGCCATTAACAAACCAAAACGGTTTAAGTCCAACAGGGACGCTCACGACGCCGATCCGATTCGGTTTAATACTGAGGTGCTCGACGGACTATTGAATTTGAAAGCAACCGAATCGGCCGAGTTGATCGAACGCGCGTTTGCCGCCAATCAACTTGATACGGGGCTTGCTGGCGACTGGACGGCAGTGAAAGAAATTCTGAAAGTCAACGGTATGGGGCTCGAAATGCCGGACGATCCCGTGAATTCGATGGCTATTTTGCGCGCAAGAATGGGATTTGGAATATTCTCCAACAAACCATTAATGGACGATGGCGTGCCGGACGAAGAGGCATTGCAAGAGTACTACGAAAATGCGATTGAGCATTTTGCGGCCTCGGATGAAGGCAAAGAAGTCACCGCGCGGTTTGGAACCGTTGGCTGGGTTTGCACGTTTCTGGAAATCGCAGCCAACTACTTTGGCGAGACTGTCGACACGTTGACCTGCAATGACGCTCGCGAAATTGTTTTATCCATCATTCCGCGGAAAGTCTCGACGCAAGCCGAGTCGGCCGAGGAAATCATTTTCGAATTGCGAAAATTCTGGGAGTTTGTCGATCGGGTGCATGCTTGCCCGGAGGCCAAAAAAATCGTCAAGTTGCTTGACAACAAGGCGGTTCGGAAGCTTCGATCCGAGTTGGCGAATCCTGCAAATTTCGGAATGGCAAAATCGCTTTTCATGAATGGCTTGCAAGCCGGATTCGATATGACGACGCAGGAAGGGCTGGATAAATTCATTAAGGCACAGAATTCGAATTTGGCGAAGCAGAGTGTCGCCGCTAATCGTTTCGCCCTGGCAGAACCGCCAGCGCAGCGCATCGTCAATTCTGTCAAACCTCCGGCATCAGTGATGTCAGCAACCGAGAAGAAGGCGTTCGACAAGAAACGCAAAAAACAGCTTGACGCAAAGCTCAAGCAGGAAAGGAAACGCAGATAACATCGTGTTGTTCAGGCTTCATATTCGAACTTGAACGCCAGGCAATGTCAGATTGGCCGGCACTGCCAACCGACGGAATCACGATTTCATATTTGCCTGCGGGCTTTGTTTTGCTGTCATTGCACCCAAAACTTCAGGCTCGCGGAGTATGACGGCCAGTCGCTCGCGGAATTCGTTGTCAGATTACGAATGCTTGACGCCTGGCTGACGGTCGCTTAAGGTACTTTTTTGGTACCAAAACAAGCTGACTCGTCAACCGACGTGCATTCCAAAAACGCCCCGGGAACTATCAACGAGCCCTCATCATGCATTGCACTGTTTTCATCGCCTGTTTACTGTTCACGAATGCATTGACCGCACCCATTCAGGGACAGGATGATTCCGGATTTGTTGACTTGTTTAACGGCCGTGACCTGAACGGGTGGACCCAAAAGAACGGGACTGCCACTTACAGAATCGACGAAGATTCGATTGTTGGAAGAACGGCCGAGGGGAGCCCCAACTCTTTTCTGTGTACCGATAAACTCTACGGCAACTTTGAATTGAAATTCGACGTGAAAGTCGATTCCGCATTGAATTCCGGCGTTCAAATTCGCTCTCAAAGCGAAGGGGACGTCGCAGAGGGTCGCGTCAACGGGCCGCAAATTGAAATCTCACTCGATGGGATGGCGGGCTATGTTTACGGCGAGGCAGCCGGTGGCTGGATGACGCCGGACCAGGATCGCAAAGCGCACGCACAATTCAAGGATGGCGAATGGAATTCATATCGTATTGTTGCGTTTGGCAACAAAATCGAAACCTGGATCAATGGTGATCAAATTTCTGACCTGACGCATGACGAGCGGTTTAAATCACATCCAAATGGTTTTATCGGCTTGCAAGTTCACGGAATTGGCGCGGGCCAGGGCCCATTCGAAGTCCGATGGCGAAACCTGATGCTTCGGGACCTGTCGGAGTTTACTTCGTTGTATAACGGCAAGGATTTGACGGGGTGGCAAACGACGGGCAACTGGATTCCGCAGGATGATGGTTCCGTCTTGATCCATCCACGCGAGGGAGAGTCAGGCTGGGAGCGTTATGAAGCTTATTTATGGTCGGGAAAAAAGTACAAGGATTTTGTTTTGGACGTTGAGTATTCGTATCCGCCTGGCGGCAACAGTGGTGTTTACTTTCGCGTGGGTGATCGGAATGACCCGGTCGGTCAGGGTATTGAAGCCCAGATACTTGACTCATCCAAACACGTGGGGCCACTCGGCTCACACGACCACGGCGGAATCGTCGGTACTGATGCTGCGGCGTCAAAGAACATGTCGCGAGTTCCGCACGAATGGAATCGAATGCTGGTGTCGTGTATCGGAAGTCATCTCCAGGTCGAATTGAACGGCGAGCAAATCATTGACACGCAACTGGATGAAGGACCCATGAAAAACCGTCCGCCGGAAGGTTTCATTGGATTCCAGGATCATGGCCAGCCAAACAACATCAAATTCCGCAGCATTCGCGTTCGTGAAATCAAGTAACAAGACTTTGCGCTGACGTTACGTCCGTCAACACCTGTATCGAACGGACCAGGTTGCAATTATCGTGGTAAAGCATCGAAAAACCAGGTGGGCAGTTTCCCTTTAATGTGGATGATTTCGGCAATCACCCTTTTTTTTGGATTACGTATCGATTAAAAATAGCGGGCATCTGGGAAGTACATCATGGCAAGCCAATGAATTGCATTGAACGTTTTTAGGAAATTACCCCATCGTGCCAAACCGGATCCACTTATGACATCGATCACCGAACTTGCCCGTCGCGCATCGCATGGTAATGAGTCTGCAATTTCCATTCTTTGGACGAAGTACAAAAATCGTTTAATTGAACGGGCCGGCAATGTCCTGAAACGCTATGGCATCTCGTCGACTGAACCCGAGGAAGTTGCAACGACGGTGTTCGCGGAATGTGTCATGTGGACCCAAACATCACAGGTGGTGATCGAAAACCGCAAGGCCTATTGGGCACTTTTGTCTCGTGCCACAATTTTACACAGCCTGAATGTCTTGAAGCATGACACGATCGACAAGCGTCCCCAGATCTGGAGTGCCCAGTCGCTGGTGGAATCGCAGGCGCAGTGCACCGGCGATGAGCAACAGGTTATCTTGTGGGACGAATACAAGCATCATCTGAATTGCCATCCGTCTGCCTCGATCGTGTTTCCCATGCTGATCGACAGGCTGCCGATCGATGTGATTGCAAAAAAACTGAATATCTCCGTGCGTTCGGCCTATCGTTTGGTTGCTGAGTTGACCAAAGGTTTCACGGAGCGCGTCTATGAATGAAAGTGCCGTTGCCCCCGATTGGTCACCCGTGAAATTCGAGCAAGGGCGATTCGAGATCATTCACAACCTGTTGAATGATTTCGAGAAAAGGATTTCACGGGAAGGTCCGGATGTTGATCGCTCCGAGTACCTCGGTCAATGCCAATCGGAAAACGAACGAAACATCATGCTGCAGGAAATGGACTACCTGAAAGCCCTTCAAAATCAGCCGGTGAAATTTGTTGGTGGCTGCCTGATTGTTCGAACGGTGGCTGTCGGTGGGTTCGGTGTCGTTTCTCTGGGGGTCGACCAGACCGGACGGTCCGTCGCGGTCAAGGTCTCCCATTTATCCTGGCAATTGGCCAGGGACCGGGATGAACTTGACGAAGAGGCGATGATCCTAAAGGAATTGCATCATCCGAATATTGCGGAATTTATTGACTGCGGATACGAAGACAACTGGTATTTGATTACCGAATGGGTGAATGGTTACAACCTGCGAGATGCGATCAAGAAAATCCGGGCGCCGCTTGTGCAGTGGCTGGATATTATTTGTCAGGTTTGCGATGCGCTCGAATATGGACATCGATTGGGGATCATTCATCGCGATATCAATCCCCGAAACATCATGGTTGCCGGTATCGGAAAACCAGTTGCAAAAGTCCTCGACTATGGTGTTGCCAAACGGACCGACCTGTCCCGGAGCAGTTCGCAGCACGTCAAAGGCACGCAAAAATATATTGCGCCAGAACAATACAATGGCAAATGCGATGAGCGCAGTGATATTTATGCACTCGGTGTTACCATGGAGGAAGTGGTCGAATCACAATACAGTCATCCGGGACGAATTCCTCGTCAGGCAAGAGCGGTAATCAACAAGGCGAAGGCCCGGGTACCTTCGAAAAGATACCAGTCGGCACAAGAGTTCAAAACCGCGATTCATGGCGTCATTGAAAAAATTACTTCTGGCGAAATACCAATCGTACAATGCACCAGTTCGTTGTTAACTCTGGTGGTTGTTGGCGTCGCCCTGATCGCCGTCGCCCTGTTATTTTCCATGGTTGGGGAAGGATGGAAATTTGGCCGGCATTCAGACACGTCGACAAATACACTGGTTGGTGTGTTGGAGCCCTCCGTGCCAGACAGGCAAGGGTTCAAAGCAGGTGACCCGAAATCGCCAATCAACCCATTGATACTACTGAATACAAAACCCTCCGGCGCGCACGTTACGTTGTTTCGACTTACGAGTGACAGTCCGGATCCCGGATCGGCAATAGCCATGGGCCTTACTCCGGCACGCAAGAATATTCCACCCGGCGACTACCTCGTCGTTGCGGTTTGGCCCGATGGCGAGTGGATGGAGGTCTTGAGAAGAATCCCCTGGTCGGACACGTTCGAAACGATGCCAACATGCCCGTTCGATTCATTCAAACGAGAGCCGATGGGCACTTTAATCGCAACCATCACCAAACAGTCGTTTAATGAATCAGATATGGTCGAATGCGATGGTTTTTGGGCCGATACAATCGTGTCAAATGCAACAGGCCAGTCATTTGCTGTAACCAGTTTTGGCTATGCATGCCAGGTACTCGAAGCGCAGGGTAAAAGGTTACCTTTCGTCTCCGAGTTGAATCAGTTTCGGAAAACTAACGGGACGAATGTTCACACTTCCATAGACGAATGGACATGTTCCCTCGCATCGTCGGGCACTTACGTTTGTACGTTAAAAAATGGATCCAAAGCAACGTTTCCGGATAACGGGTTTTTTGTCATCCCGGCCAATTTATTGGCCAACCGGTACGAACTGAGTGACGGCCAGGCATTGGGAAATCGCACTGTCGGATTTCGAGGGATTCGCAGGCTAGTTCCTTATGGGACGAGCAGTTATTAGCCGAATGCCTGTTGCTTTGGTTTCGGCGTCCAGGCCAGGAGGGATTCGAAAGGTTGTATTACCAACATTGACCTGTTCCCAGTCGAAAATGACTGTCGCTTCGGCACATGAACTGTCATTTTTGGCGTTGGCACAATTGCCGAGGGGCATACCTGGCACGCCAATTGTCACCGCCGTTGCGCCGGTGTTGCAGTTTCTCCAGTAGTAGATCCATACATCCCTGTCGGAAGTGTCACGATCGTAAATGCACCACCAATCGCCCCGTTTTCCGTCAGCGCTTGCCGGATTGGGACAAGCGGATCCCGTTGCAGCGAAGGCTGCAATGCCTGCTGCCGCGACGGACGATTTTACAAATTGACGCCGATTGACTGGATTCGAATTTGACATCATAGCCTCATTGGAAAAGCAATGGATTCTCTTGATCAAGAATCCGCAGGGGGAGGCTAATGAAGGATTCCCTGTACGCTGTAAATAGTGAAATTCCTCGCTAGCCTGACGAAAGTCATTCAATGAAAAATAATGACGTCGTCGCCCGGAAAATGCGCTCGGAGTTAATCAAATGCATGCACGACTGGTTGCCGGCCATGCCAGGAATCGGATGGTGACGCGAGGCGCCGGGTTTTCAAGGCTTTTGCGATCATCAGCGCGCAAAAAAAGCTCAATCCAGGAAGGGCAGTTCCCGAAAAGAGCTCCGTTCAGCTGATCAGCTGTTGGCCTTCAGAATGATCTTTTCTGAATTCCTGGGCGAATCATGGCAAAGTTTTTTATTTTGCGTAATACCGATCCAGGAAGTTTTTTTAGCCATTGCTGCGTGCAGGAGATTGGCCAGATTCATTTCGTGGGGTCCGATTTCCCGGAGTTGATAATTAGCGCCGGATCGCGATCAATAGTCGGGAATCCCCGGCTCAAGCCGCTGCGACCTGAAAGAGGTATCAACCTGATGACCCTTTTGCCAACAATTGACAATTCAGTTTTTTTGGCCATGCGAACTGTTGTACACCGTTGGGGTCGCTAGCATTTTCACAAGCCGAATTGGAGGTGAAGCGGCGATCCCGAGTTTGCTTTGGATTCCAGGAGTTGTCCGTTTTGGCGTAACGTTTTTCAAATCCCAGCTATCAGCCCTTCAATCGCAAGGTTTTCTCACAAGTCGACAGGCGGCCTGGCCGATAACGTCTGTGTAACCGTTAATCTTTAACAGTTACTAAAGCTGGGCAGCAGCTTTCAAAGGGCAGAATGCAGGCCATTCCAGGGCTGGGTCGTAAACCGATTCATGGGAATGGCCCCATTAAGATTCAGGGCAGATGACTGGGAACTCGGAAACCAAATCCGATCTATCAAAACAGCCGCGAACCGGCATGTGTGTCGACGTTGTCAAACGTAAACAGCGTGACGAACTTGTTCTGGGACACCTGGAATATGTGCGTCAGATTTGCGGAACCATTGCCAAAAGTTTGCCAGGCTGGGTCGATGTGCAAAACCTTCAGTCGGCAGGGATTGTTGGGCTGATCGAAGCTGCACAGAACTTCGTGGAATCACGCGGTGTCGCTTTCAAGACATTTTCGTATCCAAGAATTCGCGGCGCTATTGTTGACGAAATTCGCCGCAATTCACCTCTCTCGCAGAAAGTGATGAACCAGGTAACGCAGATTCGGGCGGCGATCGAAATAATCGAACCACCCGCTACCACTGAATTGATCGCGCAAAAAACCGGATTGACGATTCAGGAAGTGGAAGGGGGACTGACAGCGGCAAGGATCATCTGTCCGCAATCCTGGAACGATCGCAGCCACTCAAATGTTGAAAGCGAAACACCGGAAGCGGGTCTGGAGAAGGCGGAAAGACTCAGATTGTTTGCAGACGCAATTGAATGTTTGCCAAAACGGGAAAGGTTGGTCGTTCAATTATATTATCTGGAAGAGTTGAGGCTTAAGGAAATTGGAGTTGTCCTTGGAGTCTCGGAGTCGCGCGTCTCCAAGATCCTTGCTAAAGCCGAACTTTCATTGCGCGAAAACATAAGGTGCCGCGAAAACCAGTGACCGGTTATCCGGATCCGGCAAATGGCCATTCCAATCCAGGACAATGGCGATACGTGGTTGTGCGCAAGGCAACTTGCCGGATCTTCATCGATGGTTCCTGAATTGGGAAACAAGCCGGGACAGGAACAAAAAGGCCGTTCCAGACGGGTGGCAATTCGTATTCGATGCGGGTCAGGTAAGACTTGACACCTGGGCCGGCTAAAAAAGCAATTCGTTACACCCGGAATTACCTTTAGCGCGACGATATCGTCCATCCCGACGGATTCGTTTGCAGGGGATGATCGCGGAACTCGATCAAAAGTGGAGAGCAGGAACGACTTATAGCCCAAAAGGTTGAGGGCGGCTCTACCTTCTATCGTAAAAAAGCCTCGGCGGTCGCTTCCGCTGCTTGTCGCGTAAGAAAACCGTCCGATTGAATCTTTTTCTGGATTTCAGCGATTCGATCCGGCCGAATTTCCGGAGTGTCAGCCAGTTTCTTAACCAGGTCAATCACTTCCTGGTTGTTAACACTTTTTTCATTACTCGCGCCCTGGCTTGTTTCATCTACCGGCGCCTCGATGCATGTGTGTGCTTCATTGATTTTTGATGAGGCAGCATGAACCCGGACCGGTCGTTTACCGGTTAAATCATCAATGTTCAAGAAAACGTCCTCAACCTGGAAAGTCTGACAAGTAATTCGTTTCCATCTGCAATTCGTGGATCGACTCGAACCGGACACGCAATGACGGGTCATCGTACAAAGGCGTTTTCGGAAATGTTCAACCAGTTTCTGCGTTTGGAAGTGTAGCGAAATTCGCCTTTTCTGACAACCCTCGGGACCTGGTTGACAGAGAGGCTTCATGGAAAACGCCTGGGATTATCCTGGGGAATTTTGGAAAGTATCGACGACAGCATTCGATAACGTGGCGCAAACTGGAATTGGCCCGTATTTTCTGGTTTTTCCTCAACAAGGATTGTGCAATGATCACGCAATCACCCTTGAATTACACGTTATGCGGTCTGTTTTCGGCGGGACTCTTTTTCCTCGCCGGACAGTTGACCGCAGATATCGTCAATGGCGAAGAATCCGGCCTGATTCGTTCGACGGAACAATCACTAATTGAAGTCATCAAGTTTATTGAACCTGGGTCGACGAATCTTTTGCACTTCGGCACGAAAGCAGAATCCGCAGAAGCCACGATTGTTTCACCCTATAGCCTGTCCCGCGAAAAAACTCTCGCAGCAAGAATTCCTGAGCCATCGCAATGGCCGTTCCTGGTATTCTGCATGTTGGTCTGGGGCTTTGTTCAATCCGGAAGGCGAGGTCGCCCTGTCAGGCAGGCCAGTTAGGCAACTTGCGGACGGTTTAACTTGTTTCCGGATCGATGAAATGCCAAACCGACAGATGATCGGTTTCATGGAGTCGACCGGTCTTGCCTTGAGTCATCGAGTAGTGGAGGTGTTTTGGGAATTTAGGGAAGAAATCACCATGGTGAAATACTGCAGTTCCTGTTGGCGAAATGAGTATCACGTTTTTGTCCCCCCGGGGTTCTGGTACGGGTTCCTGCTGGCGAGCACGCTGGGGGTCGCCTGGTTCTGTCGACCCAAACGCTGCGTCTGTTGCGGACACCTCAAGATCCTTTGATCACCGTGTTGCCGGTCTGAACTGATTTTTGTACCCTAACCCGTTGAAGGGGGTTTTGAAACAACTTCCAGTCAACTGGCATTGCCGGCGCAGGCGAGCAAACGGGAGATCGAATTGACAGCTTCATCCTCCCGAATTGAAATTGCAACGTCCAGGTTGTTATTCCACTCGGGAACAGTGCGCTGATCGAATACGGTGACACCGCGGGTGATGTGGCCGTCGGTTTCAACCTGGCCCGCCATTGCCTGAAACTCAAATAGATCTGGCTCGAGAAGAGCCAGTAAGGCAACGGCGTCGTTCAGGTAAATATGTTCCTTGCCCAGCCGGTTGTGGTACGTCCGATAGGCATACGGCAGGATCTGTCGCAGGAAATCGCCAACCCGCGAATATCTTTCGGGGAGCAAATCAATAAAGCCAAGATCGAAATTGATTTTTGTGGTGATATCGAGGGGTACAAGCACTTTTGTCGTTCGCGACATGAACACTTGTTGCGCCGACGGCGGATCAAAGAAACAATTGAATTCGGCGGCTGCCGAAATGTTTCCACGGGCGTTGACGCTTCCTCCTGCCATCACCAACCGGTCAACCTGTTCGGCAATCGTCGGGTCGCGGCGAAAGGCCCGAGCGATGTTGGTAAACGGACCAAGACAAATGATAGTAACGTCACCAGGATTTGCACGGATGCAATCGCCAATCAATTTTTCAGAAGGTAACAAATGTTGAAGTTCGGAAACTTCGAAACCCTGGTTTCCCAGGCCGTCCTCGCCATAAAGAAAAGTTGTATTGACGGCGGGTGCATCGTCGGATGGAGTTGCCGCACCGAGTCGCGGATAGCGCGGTGGATCCAGCATTCCAATAATTGCTTGCAAGTTACGAGTTGCCTGGTCGGCGGTTACGCATCCCTCGGTGGCGGTAATTGCGAGGATATCCAGACGCTCATCAAATAACGCCATGCAAAGGGCAACCGCATCATCGGTGCCCATATCGCAATCAATGATTACCTTCCTTGCCATCAAGAGTCCTTAGTTTTTGTTTTGAAATGTGTGTGCCAACAGGCGAATATTCAAATCGCTGGAAATCGCCGAATTAGCCCGCAATTGTAAGGGCCCTCATTACCCGATTCAAGCAAAATCGTGACTCGACTTTTCAGGACAACAATCGTCAACCGTTACAAGTTATCCAGATTATTTGCGGTAAAGACCATTATCCGGTCAGTATCGCTTGCGTAAGCGCCGACAAGACACCCAAAGGCCAACAAAATCCCGTGATTAAATACAGTCGGACACGTTGAAACACTCGAACAAGTCGCGATCAACACCTTCCCATGAATCGGATATTTTCTTCGTCGTATCAGCGGACGATTTTTCGACCCAATCGCTGACCTGATGGCGATTCACCCCTTTAAGCAACCCCCAGATGTGTGGCATGTCATGGCCAAGCTGAACAATTTTTGCTTCGTTGCTGTCCCTGACGACTTTCGTAATGTGTCCGGCACCAAACCTTTCATACAAAACGAAAGCCAGGGAAATGAATCGCTCGTTCACGGAGTGAACGGCCACGTGGCTTTTCACTCCCGTGAAAAAGCGATATGAATTCAATGCGCAGGCGACTAAACGATATCAAATAGTGCAACATCAACACGGAGCAACGGAGGCAATCTGCAGTACTATTCAACCTCGATTCGTTTTGGTCGGAATTGTACCAACGCCAACATGGCGCTTCGAATGATGGGACTCGGTTATGAGCCGGGCCGAGCGATTGAAAGTCACGTAGTTCCAGGCCCACTGCATAAAGACCAGTACCCGATTTTGGTACTGGGCAATCGACATGATATGAACGAATATCCAGAGGAGCCATGCCACCAAACCACTGCACTTCATCCAGCCAAGGTCAGCGACCGCGGCGCTGCGGCCGATCGTCGCCATGCTCCCTTGATCGCGGTAGACAAACGGTTTCGGTGACGACTTGCCTTGTAACTTTTGCGTGATCAGTCGGCCGACATATTTTCCTTGCTGCATCGCGACGGGGGCAACGCCCGGCAGGGGCTTGCCCGTCTGATGAGTGAAACTGGCGAGGTCGCCAATGACAAACAGGTCGGGGAAACCGGCAACGGACAGATCTTGTTGAACCGGCACGCGACCGGCCCGATCGGTTTCAATGCCTGCCGCGGCTGCGATGGTTTTACCAAGAGGAACCGCGGCAACTCCTGCTGCCCACAAAACCGTTCGAGAGGCGATCGACGTGCGGTTCGGTTTGGGCCGACCTTCGGAAACGAGCTCGACGCGGTCTTTGTGAATCGCGGTCACCATCATGCCCGTTTGGATTTCAACTCCCAGTCGCTGCAATGAGGCGTGTGCTTTTTGCGAAAGTTCGGGCGGAAAGGTGGCAAGCATTCGATCCTGGCCGTCGACGAGTATGATCCGGGCATCGGGCGGGTTGATATTGCGAAAATCAAGGCGCAAAGTCATCCGGGCCAGCTCGGCAATCGCGCCTGCAAGTTCTACTCCTGTCGGTCCGCCTCCGACAATTACAAAGGTCATCAACTCGGCGCGTCGCTGTGCGTCCTGTTCATGCTCGGCTGCTTCGAAAGCGGCAAAGACCCGACCGCGAATCTCCGTTGCGTCTTCGATAGTTTTCAGTCCGGGAGCAATCGCTTCCCAGTCGTCGTGGCCAAAATAACTATGCGTTGCACCTGCCGCGACGATAAGCCAATCGTATTTTAGCGTACGCCTTTGAATTTGGCTTTCGCCGGGCTCAACAGATTCGACTTCGATTGTTTTGCCAACTGGATTGACGGGCCCGACCGTGCCAAGCAACACATTAACGTTCTTTTGATGTCTGAGGATCGACCGAATCGGCGAAGCAATGTTGGCTGGAGAAAGTCCGCCGGTCGCAACTTGATAGAGGAGTGGTTGGAACAAATGAAAATTGCGTCGATCGATCAGCGTTACATCGACATTGGCGCGGCGCAGGCTCCTGGCAGCGCGCAAGCCGCCAAAGCCACCGCCTACGATGATGACTCGTTTCTGTACTGGTTGATCATTCACTGATAATCCTGACCCCATAAGATTTATGCCAGGGAACGTTTGTCACATTGAAACGGGTCCATTACGAGTACCTTTACTGTAATGACGATAACGGTTAGGAGCAGCAGAGCCTATACCCGGTGATTTCTGGTTTTTTACGAAGCAAAAGTCAATACATTTTGATTGGGCAACGGTACCGATCCGACGTTCAAAATTGAGAATGACGTTGGCCAAAAGCAATTGGTGATGTTCCCGGTGCTTTGCTTATTCTGTTGTCCTGATCGTTATTTTCTGGACAACGAATCTGCCGGGGCAAACGCAAAAAACTCCGTTGTCGTTGGCCGAAAACCAACCGGAGCTTTACAGCCAGATCATGGTGTCGTTGGCAGGCAATGTCGATGCACAGCAATTCGCACAAACCCATGGGCTAAACATCGCCCGTCAATTCGTTGGAGTCGAGAATACCTGGTTGTTTGATACGGCCAGTTTGGCGTCGGCAACCCGTTTGTCGCATACCCTTACTGGTTCCACCGGCGTTATTTGCGCCTTTCAAAATCAATCGACAGGTTACGAACTGAGTAGCTTTGTTCCCAATGGTCCCTACTTTAACAATCCGGCACCCCCAAACGATTATGGTGGCCAGTGGCATTTGGGAAATAATCTGGGGGGTGTGCCGCACGTCAATATTGCCGGTGCCTGGAACAATAACGTCACTGGTGCCGGGGTGATGACTGGGATCGCGGATAAAGGCGAATCCCAATTTGGATATTCGATTAGGCTGACGAAGCTGCGCGTCGAGCCTGTCATTCAAGGCATGAGGTCAGATCTGCTGCAGTTGATTTCGCTTCCAGCTGGTCAAGGATTTTCAATAGATGAACGTGTGCGTTTTGATTCAGGACTTCAGTGAATCGAAATCTGGAAAAAAAACAGCCGAGTTCCCGTGGCAAACATTGCAGGCATTCGGCTGCGACCAGCACTCGACTATCCAAATGCCCAATCGCAACAATCGACGGGCCCACCAGAATTCGACTTGTGAGGAAAACGGCGGATCCGTCCAGCGACATATCATACGTAATCCCGACAACTGCCCGAGAGTTCCCTTCGCCATCTTCAGGACCGAAAACCACGACGGGACAGATGCATTTGGCTCGGGACTCGCTCCGCTTTTCTTCGGACTTCTGGAGGTTTGGACAGGCGTCTTGAATCGAAAAGCCCCTGTTGATGATGCGCCCGATCGCCTGGTGCAACGCGATCAACTTTTCATTATTTCTACGAAACCCCCACGCCATTGTACCGTCCAGCAGTTTTCCAGATGAGTAGAGTTTTGCTTTTAGAGGAGTGTTAATAACGCTACCTTTCCGGAGTTTCAAAGCTGCCTTCGCAAGCCCGAAATTCCGAAATAAATAAAAATTTGTTACACCGGTATTTTGCGTGGTACTGTCCCTTCCTGTATTGACGGTTGTTACGTGCGTCCATGAACATGCCGACTCGAATCGATGGGGAATTTCTGATCGGTTCGGATGGTACAGTGGCTTCTTAACTCGGATTAGCTACCCAGAGCGAACACCGTTTCCGGGAACTGCGGAACGCGCCCTCAGGCAAAACCGGGTTTGGCGACCTTGCCCGATCAAAATCCAGTTTCCCCAAGCACTTCGCCCCCGCTGCGTGTGGCAAGTGATCGCCACAGGGTCAAGTCGATTTGGTTTGCGATAAAACCAACCGATCCATCTGCCCGATTTGTGTTGACGCCTGAGGGATGAAAACTACGCGACGTGACGGCAGCATAGGTCACAATAGTATCGACGAGACCACCTTTGCCTTCCTGGTGGTTGTTCCAGTCGATATCGTAAAGTTGGCCATCGGAATGTGTGTAAGGGACTTCGCTATTGGGAGTCAGCGTCGCCGTGAATCCTGATTGATGCGTTCGCCCATCCACCCACTCGGTGTGCCCCGAGTCTTTTTTGAAATCGCCCCCCAACGAGACAATGTCGGCAGGTGTGGCAGGTATCGCCAAAGGCGCTGAGAGATTTGCGTTGCGGAAGTACGGCGTGTACGCCTTTACCTCGGAGAACAATAGCGTGTTACTCGTACCGTCGGTCAATTCCTGAATGCCAATATGGCGATTGGTACACAGGGCACCGGCACCAACACTATTGTCGTTGGGATTATAGACGAACCACGTTCCCGCATTAATTGTGTAACTGAGCGGATAGTTTTCCTCTGCCGTTCCCTCGCCGCGACGACGATCGTTGACCTCGCTTGGACAAAGATAAGTGTGAATACGAAAGGAAGGAATCTGTTTTGTCTCTGTTCCGATCGTCACCGGCGGATGCTCTTTGTACCCGATTTTGAAATCGATACGCGAAGAGAGGTTTGTTTGCTCAAGGAATGACAACAACTGGGCCTGTGCCGACCATCCGTTTCGATCTGTGGAATCAGCCAGCGGCAAGCCCGTTAGCGACTTGGTCGGAAACAGCGAAGACGCCGGGAGTTTTCGGTTGGTCGCCAGGTAATTTTGCACAGCAAGTCCGATCTGCCGTAAGTTGTTGGCGCACTCGGTACGGCGCGCTGACTCCCGAACGGATTGGACGGCTGGTAACAACAAGCCCATTAAGACGCCGACAACGGCCATCACGACAAGCAGCTCCACCAATGTAAATCCGGCGCGTTGACAACTGGTTGTGGTTTGGCAGGTGCCGAAATGTTGGTACGATGATACAGGTCGACGGATCGACATAGCTGAATTCCTTCCGGGGCAGCATGGAACATGAGATCTCGCGCAGCGTGAAACAAATACACCTGCGGATGATCCGAGCTTGGCTGGCTAGAAGGATTGGCAAAAGAAATTGCCAATGGCCTGCGATGGCTGGCTACGTTGTCGGAATGGCCTAAATTTGGCCGAGTCGTTTTTGGGACTGAATCTCAAAAACGTGATCGTACCTGGTTTTGCAGAGGTTGCAACGGGTCCCTTGCGTGATTTGTTTTGGATATTGGTTCATGTCGATGATGCCGCCAGACTCCGGTAATGAAAATCTGAATAGCAATGGGCCTCGAGGGAAACCTAAAGGGGAAAAGGCTGCGTCGGAACTGGGGCTTCCCAAAATCATTCATTTCAACAGTCTTGTTCGCTGTGGCGATGAGATCTGGATCGAATGCGAAGGCCAAATCTATCGCTTGCGTCGAACCAAACAAGGGAAACTGGTGTTGACCAAATAGTGCGAGCAGCACGGACGTGTTGCGACGGCCACGCGCATTTTCCCCGCTCAAGCGTGCGAATATTCGCTAGCGCTAATGGTAGTACGCTCTAAAGAACCAGAGAGCTGCATGTCATTGCTGGCTGTTGAGGAATTTTTCAAACACTTTCAAGGTGTGCGGGCTGACATGGTGTTCGATCCCCTCGGAATCAATCGCAGCGGTTGTTTCGTCGACGCCAATTGCCAAAAGGAAATGGAAAACCGTTTCGTGGCGTCTTTGGGATCGAACGGCCATTCGCCGTCCTTCCGGTGTCAGCGTAATTGGGCCATACGGCTCGGTTTCGACCAGCCCTTCCAGATGTAATCGTTTGATTATTTTGTTGACGGTGACGTGGCTGACGCCGAACCGCCGTGACAAATCAATGACGCGGCACTTGCCATTTTTTTCAATAGTTACCAAAACCGCTTCGACATAGTCTTCGGCCGTTTCGAGAGCATGGGCATTCCGCGTTTGCCGATGCCTGTCTGCGATGATTGGCTTGCCAGTCAAGTTTCGGCCTCCATTGATAGCGCCTGAATGATGATCCGGGGAAACTCCGGTTCATTGTAACGAAAACGCGAAAAAATCCCAATTCGCGCTTCAATACCAGGCCTTGTCGCGATCTGTAGCCCAGGCTAAACTCAACAATATGTAGCCAATGCTACGTTTTGCCGGCCGTCGGTGAATGGAAACAGGCCTAAACCAAAGGACGCACAATGGTCAGGAATCGAATGAATATTGATCGACTGGGTCGAAAAACAGCCTTTACACTCGTGGAATTGCTCGTTGTCATGGCGATCATCGGCACGCTGGCCGCGCTACTGTTGCCAGCAGTTCAATCTGTTCGCGAAGCGGCGCGGCGCACCAGTTGCATTAATAACATGCAACAACTGGTGCTCGCGACCGTAAACTACGAAAATGGAAACCGGCATTTTCCCAGTGCCTATGCAGCCGAACCAGGAGTGGCGACACCTGTTGAAAACCAATGGTCCATGCGGGCCCGGGTTTTGCCGTTTATTGAAGCGACCAACCTTCACAATCTGGTCGACTATTCACTTCCCTACAGTTCGCAGTTGAATGTCGCGGCAACTCGCGTGGCCCCGTTTTTGTGTCCAAGCGAGGTCAACGATGTCGTCCGAATCAACTCGGCCGGAATCGAACGGGACTATCCGGCGAACTACGCAGGCAACATGGGGACCTGGAAAATCTGGGACCCAAACAATGGTTCGACAGGTGACGGGGCCTTTCATGTCAACAGTCAATTCTCGACGGCTCATTTTCGCGACGGGACGAGCCATACGTTGATGTTTGCAGAAGTTAAGGCCTACACGGCGTATTTGCGAAACACGAATGAGGATCCGGGGCCGATTCCGCCGGTTCTATCTACTTTCGCAACCGGATTTACTGCCTTGCCCGGCGACACGTTGATGGGGCCAAATCTGATGAACAACACAGGTCAAACGGAATGGGCGGATGGCCTTTGTCAGCAGAGTGGCTTCACAACAACATTTCAGCCCAACACAAAGGTTCCGTATACGGTTGCAGGCGAAGTGTATGACATTGATTATGTTTCGTATCGTGAAGGGACTCATGCAACACGAGTCGCATATGCATCGATCACGGCACGCAGCTACCACAGTAGCCTTGTGAACGTGGCGATGATGGACGGTTCCACACGCTCCATTGCCGAACACGTCGACCTGGCAGTCTGGCAAGCTGCCGGAACTCGCCAGGGTGGTGAAATTCCAAACTTGCCCAATTAGGAATTCGCCGTCGGATACTTTCAGAGTGTGGCACTTTTTGTTATTGCACTTTTGGTTATTTGCTCTCAAGCACTTACCAAACCGGACATTGCGAAAAATAGAGGTCGGTTCATTGTTGGGATCGACGGTCGATTTTCGGCCCGGAAAGTTACGGCTGGTAGTGCTGCGATGCCGGTTTTTGACGGACATTCCGCAAATTGTAGCTTGTTTGACGTTGCCTTGGGGGCCATGGCGTGTATCATCAGGGGCCTTGAACGAAGCACTATTGATACGAATTTCAGGAATACGAAATGGCCAAGCCGCATCACAAAGTCAAAAAAGCCAACCACGGGAAACGCCCGTCAAGCGCAAAGGCTCGTAAAGCCAAACGAAAAAGGTTGCGCCTGCCATAACGGTTCAAGCCGACAGGGTGATCGGATGGCTGGTCTTGCATCCGGATGGACCAAAACAGATTGACGCGGTCACTAATACAGGTGATCGCTTTTTTTGTTAACGGTGCCTGATGATCGCCATCCGTGTGTTTGGACTTCGGTTTTTTGAATGGGTGACGGGAGAAAGGTTTCGATGGGGCGGCGGGCACTTCCGGGAATCGATCGCTCGATCCCCATAGATCAACACTACCGCGAACTGGCTGAGTTGACGCCGCCGCTCGATGTTGAAAAGTTCTTCGGACGCAGTGGTTCACTGGAAATCGAAATCGGCAGTGGCAAAGGGTTGTTTTTGCTGAATGCTTCGGGAGCGAATCCGGACCGGTTGTTTTTGGGACTGGAAGTCTCCAACAAATACTCCCGTTTTGCTGCTTACCGCCTGGCTCAAAACAATCGCGACAATGCCCGCATGATCCACGGAGACGCGATACGTTTCATGCATGAGTTCGTTCCCGACCAATGTGCACAGGCCGTTCACGTTTATTTTCCCGATCCCTGGTGGAAAGAACGACATCGACGCCGACGCGTGATACAGTCGCATTCGGTTGCTGACATTCAGCGAGTATTAATCCCCGGCGGGCAGTTTCACTTTTGGACTGATGTCGAAGAGTACTTTGAAACGGTCTGCCAGATGATGGGTGAGTTCCCGGCCTTTTCGGGGCCCCTGGTTGTTGCACAGTCCCCTGCCGATCACGATATGGATTACCGAACGCATTTCGAACGACGTATGCGAATCAACGATCACCCGGTTTTTCGGACGAGGTTCGAATTAACGGGATGCATTTGAGCACGAACTGAAACGAATGTTGTGTCGCGTAACAATCAAGAACAAAAAACATTTGATAGACGGATATAGAGAATGGCAATTTGGAATCCGTTTGGAAAAAAGGTAAATCACGATCCCGCAGCCGAATCGCTCGTTGAACCAAAAAAGCAAAATGAACCTGAAAAGGAAAAGACTGGTATCTTTAGCCGCTTTCGTCAGGCGGTAAAAAAAACGGTGGCGGTTCTCAATACCGACATACGCGATCTGGTCGGCAAGGAAGGTCGACTTGTTGACGACGATTTTCTCGAAGAGCTTTTTGCCCATCTCGTCAAGACGGATATGGGTGTCGAATCGGCCGGAAAAATTCGTGACGAAGTGGGACGAACTCATCGGGCCCGAAAAGTTACGATGGAACAGTTGGCCGATTCTGCCAGGACTGCCATTACAGAAATCATGGCTCAGGAAAGTGCGGAAATTCAAATGGCATCAAGCGGCCCGACCGTCATCATGGTTGTTGGCGTCAATGGATCGGGAAAGACGACATCGATTGCCAAGTTGACTTATTTGTTCCGTCAACAAGGAAAGAAAGTCGTCCTCGGTGCTGGCGATACTTTTCGCGCGGCCGCAGTCGAACAACTCAAAATCTGGGCGGATCGCCTGGGCGCTGAATTTGTGACGGGCAAACAAGGTGCCGACCCGGCCTCGGTGGCTTACAAGGCAGTTGAACGGGCTCACGAATTAAAGGCAGATATCTGTATTGTTGATACGGCCGGTCGATTACAAACGCAAAGCAATTTGATGGATCAACTGACAAAAATCCGACGTGTCATGTCCAAGGTCATCGAGTCAGCCCCGCATGAGGTGTTACTTGTACTGGATGCAACGGCCGGCCAAAATGCCTTGAGTCAGGCTAAAGGCTTTTCTGAGGCGGCCGGTTGTACGGGCATTGTCCTTGCCAAACTCGATGGAACCGCGAAAGGGGGCGTCGCCATTCCCATTCGCAAGGAATTTGGTTTGCCGGTGAAGTTCATTGGATTGGGGGAAACTCCCGACGCTTTTGCCCAATTCAATGTTGAACACTACGTCAATGCCTTGTTTGATTTAAACTGAAACACGGGTCGGGTGTGTCCGGTAACACGGTGCCACTGTTTGCTTGCCAAACAGTGTTTTTTGGACGGACTCTGCTGGACAAGCCAGCAGCGGCACCAAATTGTGGTTTTCTACGAAGGCGGCCTGCCCCCTTCTCAACCTTTAATAAACAATTCGGTCGGAAACTCGCGAGACGTCGCTTATGAAATTGATCATTGCCATAATCCAGCCGCATCGACTGGAATCGGTCAAGGCCGCTTTGTCAGAAGTTGAAGTCTTTCGATTGACGATCATGGATTGCCAGGGTTTTGGTCAACAGCGAGGCAAGACCGAGCTGTACAATACCGAGGATTTTCTGGCAAACCTGCGTCGAAAGGTGCAGTTACAAATTGCCGTTAATGAAGCGTTTGTCGAGCCGACGATTCAGGCGATTCAACGTGGCGGTCGCAGTGGTGAAGAAGGGGCGATTGGTGACGGCAAGATTTTTGTGTTGCCCCTGGAAGAATGTATCCGCATCCGAACCGGTGAACGGGGCCCCGCCGCGATTTGACCGAAGCCTTGACTGCCCCGGAATTTTGAGAATTGCAACGAAGTGCGGCCTGTTACCCATTCTTTGGCTGGTACAACGACAAACATTACCACAGTGGAATCGGCCTGATCACACCGCTCATACACTCATTTCGAAAATAGGTTGTCTCAAAGTCATTGACACGTTCCGCAATTGAAGAATCGTATGCCGCAATGACCGTGCGGAATGCAATTGGCAAGAACCCGCTCTGTTACCACAATCCGCGCTTTAGAAATTCTTGCCCAGGCCCTTGGTCAAGGCCATGAAGGCCGATTCGAGATTGACCTCTTCTTCACGCAACAAGCGGATTTTGAATCCCGCCAAAACCAGCGCAGTCGCGATATCGGAATAATCGTCGATGCCCATGTGCAACGTCACGTTCAGGAACCCGTCGCCAGGAGTCACCAGATCGACGATGTCCATTTTTTCAAGAAGCCTGGCTGCCGAATCGGGATCGGATGTGACTCCGATATGCAATACCGTTCGCTCGCGGACTTGACGCATTACTTCTTCCACCGAAGCCGAAACGCTCATGACCCCCCGGTCGATGATACCGACCTTGTTACAGATGTCGGCCAGTTCCGGAAGGATGTGACTGGATACGATGATGGTCTTTCCCATCTGCCCAAGTCGCCGCAACAGGTTTCGCATTTCGATACGGGCCCGCGGGTCGAGTCCGCTGAGAGGCTCGTCGAGCAACAGCACCTGCGGATCGTGCAACAAGACTCTGGCCAGTCCCAGCCGCTGGGTTTGGCCACGTGACAAGGTGTTGGCAAAGGCGTCCCGCTTGAAATCCAGGTCCACGGTTTCCAACATCTCGTCGCAGCGACGGCGTCGCTCCGGTCCATTGATCCGGTAGGCAGCGGCAAAGAATTCGAGGTACTCGATGACTTTCATGTCGTCATAGACGCCGAAAAAGTCGGGCATGTACCCGATTAGCCTGCGGATCTCTTTTGGATTGTTGTAGATCGAATGGCCGCAAACGTAGGCTTCTCCCCAGGAAGGTTCCAGCAACGTGGCGATAATCCGCATGGTCGTTGTTTTGCCGGCTCCGTTGGGGCCGATGAAGCCAAACAAATCCCCTTGTTCAAGGGTCAAGTCAATCGACTTGATGGCAAACATATCACCGTATTTTTTCGTCAGGTTTTCGGTCTTAAGCACAGTGATCTCGCAAACGGAGTTGTCTCAACGTGATTGTCAATGGTTCTATCTGGATTGGCGGCGAGCGCGGGGTTCGACCGGAAAAACGATCCGTATCGTTGTAAGTTGCTTGTCATAATTTTTGACGGGTTCACCGTCGACAATGAGTGGTGTCGTCGCCTCTCGATGGTGACCTACCAGTACTGCCTGACCCAATTTCAAATTGCTGCTCAAATCAAGCCACCTCTGGGAATCGTTGGTAAGTGTCGCATATGGTTCACCTCCGATGACTTCATAGAACATCATCATTCCCATGATGCGCTCAAGATCTGTGTCTGTCGTATTCCATGGAACATTGACATCGTCGCTTCCCTGCTCGCGTCGTCGGGTGTAGTAACCGCGAATTGTCTTTTCACGCATGTCGTCTTCGACCGAAATCGATTCGCCCGGTTCAAGAGACCTTTCCAGTAAATAGGCCCAGTCGCCGTACAACAAAACGCAGGCACGAAGCGGGACGTCCAGCGGGTTGGTAAAAGTTCCCAACAACGCATCGGTATTGGGACTCTGCCGTAAACTGCTGCCAGGCGTTTCAGGCAGGCTACCGGTCCAGCGGGCAATCAGGGTCCGCGTCGCTGCGCTTTGAACAGGCAACGACACGATGTGGCTTCCTTGAGGGTCAACGACGCAAGTGTAGTCGCGCTTGTAAAGTCCCAGATCGCTGTTGTTTTGCATTCCACCCAGACCGGGGCCGGGAAGGCCTTGCCAACCCAGCCACCGTTCCTTCAATGGACCGACAAGCGAATTTTCGGATCCAATCTCGACATTGGTAGTGGATGTCGACGGCCGGTACATGTGAACCCAATTGGTTCCGCGTATGTCTCTGGAAATCGCGTCGATATCGATTAGCTCAACTTGATTGACTTCGACCTGTTTCGATTTAGTCCAGCCGGTCAAGAAAAATGCCAGCCCGCAAAATCCCAGGACAACGACCGAAAACGTGAGCCAGGTCCATTCCATTCGGCCAACGACCCGTCGCAAGAACAGATAGTCTCCTGGACCAATTAACACGATGAACAGTGCAATCAACAGAGCGACAGTCGTAAACGTGATAAAAGTTACGTTGCCAAACTGATCCATCGCGGCACGTAATTGTCCGCATAAATCGTTGTAGCCAATATGAGTAACGCGGCCTGATTTTTGGGTCTGTGTGTTGTCATCCGATACCTGATCGATTCGCAGGGACAGGGCCAGCAATTTTTGCATGGCTGACCAACCGGCAACCGGTTGTTCGGTCACATCACATGCCAGGACAGAGATCGTTCCCAGCCCCATCGTCTTGTAAAAAAGTACTGGATTGTCATCCAGTTTGACGGCGACGTTTTCCCCACTGTCGGAAAACTTCGCGACAGAAAGTGCGATCCCGTTATCGGTCACCAGTTGATCGTTTGAATTAACAAGGAGTTCCAGCGGTCCAGTCCGGCGGGTTGGAGTTACTCCCTCCAGGGCTGGTACATTAAAAAGTGTCAATCCGGACTCGTCGCCAAACCAGGCAGTTGCCTTGCTGCCGCATGAGAACATGGCAAAGCCGCCCATACGAATCCACCTGGCCAGTCCGTCAACGGCGCGGGCGTTCATCGGCAATCCCGCCGCATCCTGAGTGATGACGATCAGACGATCGATCGACTCGTATCCAATCCAGTTATCAGGAAAATACTGTCTCTGATCAACGACCGCGTTGGCGGCCTCTGCGCCCCGATCAAACGGCAGCTTGTTGGCAAAATCGCGATCAGTCAATCCAACGATCAATGACAATCGTGTCGTTGAGGGGAGGAATTGATGATGCTCACCCAGTTCGCTGACCGAGAACTTCCGTTGCCAAAGTATTTGATTGTCATGGTTTCTGAATTCGACGCGGATCGCGCCACTTCGTCCAATGCGAACCAGGCCGTTGTACCGATTCCTGTCGTCGAGCGAGACCGGGTTGGACTCCCATTCATACCGCACCGGAACCGCATCGCCATCCAGAACTTCAACGGTGACACGCAATTGCGGTCCCTGGTACATTAATGTTTCGATCGAGATCGGCACCCATCGACCCAGAAGTACTTTTCCGTCAAAACCGATAGCGATCGATTGAATCATATTGGAAGGGTATGACGGCGCAGGTGAATTTTCCTGGGCAGACAATTCCCGCGTTTGCCCGGAAAGGGCCAGGAATGCCGCAAGGCAACTCAGCAGACGCAGGATCGAGGTCATTCGAGAATCCGTCAAGGAAAAGCAGATTAATCAATTGGCAGTCAGGCAAACGAAGCGTAAAAGAATAACGCAAAAAGACGGTGTTTGCCATGAGTCGAGGCGGGATGCAATTCAACTTTCATGACCGGTTGTCGTCATTGATTCACACGGCATGGGCCCGATTTGGAGTGAGCCGTAGTTCGTCCTACGTCCAGGCAGGCGGTCCTGTTCAGGGTTTTTCGTCGTCGGGACATGTACAGGCCAACCGACCGCAACCGGGGCAACCGTTTCCATACTTGTTGGCGATCTCCTGACTGAGATCGATTTCCGCAACGTTGGCAATCGTGGCCAGCCATGCAAGTACATCGGCAAACTCGGCTCCAAGATTCGCCTTGTCACGCTGACGCAAAGCCGAGGAGAGTTCGCCGACTTCTTCCATCAGCCACATGAAAGTCCCTTCCACGCCGCGTACCCGGTCTTTTTCATAATACATTTCCCGAATCAACTGCTGGAAATCCGATAACGTGATTCCAGAATTGTGATTTGCCTTGTCAAGAGATTCACTGGGCATAGATGGACCGTTGATTCGTTAATGCAGGAAAAAAACGGGTGGTATTTGCATTTGGAATTGTAGCCTGGTCGCCTGGCACTGAACCATAGAGCCTGGCTATCGACGGATTATCAAGGGCATCGTACGATTCTGTCTTGCGTCACCGCCAAAATGCCGGCTTTTGGGGCAATCACGAAAAATACAATTGATAATTCTGGAAGCTCTAAACTGATGTCTCGACGTTTTTTGGTCGCCAAATGCAGCGACATCCCGCAAGGCCAGGGACGTTCGTTCGAAGTCAATGACCGGATCGTGGCGATTTTTCATGTTGGGGACCAGTTTTACGCAATCGACGACGCTTGTCCTCACATGGGTGCCAGCCTGAGTGTTGGCGAACTGGACGGCTGCGTTGTCACCTGTCCACTTCACGCATGGCGATTCGATGTCAGCAATGGTACGTGGTGTGACAACCCGCGCGTTTCTACCGACAGTTTCCCGTTGACGGTCGAAGGTGCTGAGTTATTCATTGATATGGATGAATAGTCTCACTCGAACAGGATCGAACTATTTTCGTTCGATATTCGTTTTGACCTGACTGTTCATTGTCGTAGTGACTTTC
This sequence comes from Pirellulaceae bacterium, assembly GCA_031414755.1. Classification (GTDB taxonomy): domain Bacteria; phylum Planctomycetota; class Planctomycetia; order Pirellulales; family Pirellulaceae; genus CAJQPP01. The sequence continues at coordinate 38,145 of JANNWJ010000034.1, forward strand.
ATGCCTTGATAATTCGTTTTGGTTTTGATCATCGTAGAGGCAGTGGACGAGGTGGCGTGACCGTTTTCGAGGTCGAACTGAATTTTTCCAGTTGCTTGTTGATCATCAATCACCCAGGTATCGAATTCCGCTTCTCCATTTTTTGGGGCGTCGCCAACGTTATCGAGAACCAGTCGTGACTCGAAGTTGATTTCGCCGCGTTCGGCCAGCGTGTACGTCGTTTCACGAGTGAATTGATGCGGCGATCCAATTGAAAAAGCCCTTTTCACAAGCCAGGAATCCCCGATTGCCAGGACAGAATTCGGCAATTCGGTACCGGCCGATTGAAAAAGCTCTCGCAACGACTCGATGGAAAATGCCTGGCGCCCTTCGATCGAGCCCGGCATTTGGCGAAGCGAGTCCAGTGTTTCGTCCGGAATTTTAACATCGGAGATTTCACCGCGGGCCGACATGGTGATCGTCACCGATTGATCAAGCAGTTTTGACAAGCTGCTGGCCAACAACCGGGCGTCACCGCTGTGCTTTTCAACCGATGAATCGTATTGATGGACGACGGGTTTGCCTGTCTTGTCCGGTAGTATAATCGTTGCGAGGATCTTCGAGATCTTTTGGTCGATTACGGCCGTCCCGTCCCGATCGACCGATTGGACTTGCCATTCTATTGTCAAATCCATCTGGTTTGATTGTTCGACGTTGCGAACATCGACTTTGGTGTTGACGGTTGTGTCTTGATGGATCGTCACCGAGAAATTATCGCCTTCCGTGAATTTCCAGCGGATCGGTTCCCGAGGCGTGTTTGTATCCTGTGCCAATATTGATCGACACAAGGCGAAAAGTAGCAGGGACGCGACGGCTGTCGTTACTTGGTTTTGTATAGCGTTTTTCATTTTCCATTCAGTTTTCGTTGGAGGAGAAGCCCCTGCCCTTATTGGATTACCAGTATCGAATCGCGATTGTTGCGATGGGTCAATCAAATCGAAAACCCTTCACCGGGTTTCGAAAGGATGGGGACAGCACTGGTCTCGTTACGAATTCGCAAGGCCCACTGTTCGGCATCCTGTTCGATTGGTGGCCACGTGTTGAAATGCGTCGGAGTTACTTTCCTGGGTGCGATCAACCGGGTGGCGGAAACAGAATCTTCGATTCCCATCGTAAACAAGTCACCAATGGGCAACACCGCCAGTTCAATTCCAGAATGCCCAATTAATTGCATGTCGGAGAATAGCGCGGTATCGCATGCGAAATAAATGTTCCGTTGATCGATATTTACGACAAATCCGGCGGGGTTTCCGGCATACGACCCGTCGGGCAATTGTGAACTATGCAAGGCTGGCGTCATTTTGACCGATCCGAACGACGTCGAGTACCGACCCCCCAGATTCATTCCGACGACATTGTTTAATTCATGTTTCGTGCGGAACCATTCGCTGATTTCAAAAACTGCGATAATTTGAGCGCTCGTTCGTTTCGCGATTTTGACGGAATCGGCCACGTGATCAAAATGTCCGTGGGAAACCAGAATAAAGTCCGGGTTTACCTTGTCGGACTTGCATGGCGCGGTCGGAGAGTCATCCAGAAAAGGATCGAGGATGATCGTTGTTTTTCCCGACTCGATTAGCCAACATGCGTGCCCAAGCCAGGTAAGTTTTATTGACATCTCGACTCCGCGATTCAGGTTCGGAAAATCACCGTTTAGTAGCGATTTCAGGTGGCCAGAATTCGTTTCATGTTTTGTTTATATAGTTCGACGCCGGGTTGCCCGTAGGGGTTAATTCCCATCGCACGACCCTCAATGACCGTGGCAAGCATAAGCATTTGAAACAACTGGCCCATGGCATGCTCGTTGGCAGATGGCAGGGTGATCGTCGCCGTGGGGCGACCATCGCTGTTATAAGCCTGGTCGGTACCTTGTATGGCCGCCGACATCAGCATGGGCCAGGTTGTATCTTTCAAGTCGTTCAGTTGATCTTCGTTTCCCGAACGCTCTCCAATCTTAAGTGAATCGTATCGCCAGGTGTCCACAACCAGGTTGTTGATGAACTTGTTGCGAATGCCTTCCTGATGTTGCTGGGCGCGCGAATGCAAGTCTCTTGTGTTGACAACCGTCAATGGCATGACGCCTCGTTCCTGCTTGCCAATGCTCTCGGCCAGTAGTTGATCGTACCACAATCCTGCCGACTCCAGCGATTTGCTCCAGACCGACAGGATTCGGATCGCAGTTCCGCGCAGCGATTCCATGAGTTGATTGACGGCAACGTAATTCAAAACGACATTTTCACCGCGCGGGACGGATCGCAGATGTTCGTTCATCATCCATGCGCCCCGCAACAACGAAACGATGTTGAGGCCAAGAATTGCCGCTGGCAAAAGGCCCACCGCCGACAGTATAGAAAACCGGCCTCCCACTCCTTCCGGCACGTCGAACCTGTCAAGGCAACCGATCGCGTCGGCGAGTTCCGCCAGTTTTCCTGATGTTCCGGTAACGGGAACGACAAGTTCTGACAACGCGCTGGCCCCGAACTGATTTTCCAATTGTCGCAAAAACACTCTCAAAGCCGAGGCTGTTTCGATCGTCCCGCCACTTTTGCTGATTACAACAATCGCCCATTTCCCCTGGTTAAAAACCTCTTGCGAATCGCGACTGAATAACTGGAGCAGGCTCTGGCAGCAATCGTTGTCTACGTTGTTTCCCTCGAAATACATGCGCGGCCAGCCACTTCGCTCGGCCCGAGTCAATTCGTTATGCCAGGGATGAGCACAGGAGTCCATCAATGCTCGTGCGCCCATGTACGAACCGCCGATCCCTAACACGACGACCCTGTCGACGCTTTCACGAATACGTCGAGCGGTTTTTATGATTCGATCAAGCTCGCTGCCATTGCGGCGAGTGTCGTACTCCGTCAACAACCGTTCGGGCAAATCGAGAAATGCTGCATCGAGTGGTGAACGATCCGCAGATACCGGGTTCCCGGCGTGAAACTCCGCCAGGTCTCTTTCCCAAAGATCCGTGGCAATCGACTCCAGTTGAGGGACGATGCCATCGATCTGTTTTTGTGAAACCCCCGTTGCGCCAAGAAGTGCATTGGAATAATCGAACTGGATCATGGGAGGGATCGACGAAACAGGCATGGTAGATTTCGGAAGAGTTATGAGGCATTCGAACTGCGGGATGGATCGCCCCGGGGGACACCGCCGCTTATTGTCGTTATTTAGAGAGTCAATTCAACGAGTGATGAATTCCCGGCTGGACAACAAAATCAGAACTGCCAAAATCCCTTGTTGACCATACCAGGCTGTTAAGGGGTCGGGAGTCATTTGCCAAACCATTTCCACGAATTCGAAAACGAATGAACTTGAAAATGCTCGCTGAAAGCCTGTTAAACGCATGAACAACCACGATTTGACTCGACAGTTACAGATTCGAAATTCTTCAAAAATTGTGATGTTGGTTGCCGATGGGCTCGGTGGACTGCCGCTGGAACCGGGAGGAAAAACGGAATTGGAAACTGCCGTGACTCCCAACCTGGACGCACTGGCAAAGATCGGTGTTCAGGGTGGGAGTATCCCGGTTCTGCCTGGAATCAGTCCCGGAAGTGGCCCAGGGCATTTGGGACTCTTTGGCTACGATCCGCTTGTGCATTTGATTGGTCGAGGCGCATTGGAAGCGACCGGGATCGGGTTCGAACTTTTGGCTGGTGACGTCGCTGTACGCGGCAACTTCTGTACGCTTGATAA
>JANNWJ010000035.1:0-5162 GCA_031414755.1 Pirellulaceae bacterium
TTTTGACGATCTTCAATGGAACTGGAACTCAAATCTCAATTTCCGCGCTCTCAAATCGCTACACATGGACTGGTCGCGAATGGGACTCTGCCACCGTCCTCTACCACTTCCGCGCCCGCACTTACGACCCCGGCGCAGGCCGGTTTATCACTCGCGATCCGCTTGGATACATCGACGGGATGAGTTTGTATTGCGGGTATTTTGGGTTGGAGGGAAACGACTCGTCAGGGCGCCAACAATCATCCAACCAGCAGTCATCTCTCTTTGGAATTGGCGGCGACGATTACAATGGAAAGTATATAAATTCTTTTGTCGTTACCCACCCGTCGGAATTGAACGTGTTTCACAGCACGATATTGGATAAATTTGGAGCGAATGTTGAAATGATGAATATGCTTTGCATGCGGATAAATGCGTCTTGCATGTGCGGCGAAATGATTGATCAGTCAAAGCCAGGAACCGGCGACAATTTAATCTCTAAGGTTCATATTCACGGAATTCAATTTGATTTGGCGATACTTGTGAATTCCCAACACTCAAATCCTGAAAATATGACAGAGGCTCAACTCGACAGACATAGACGAGTATTGAGTCATGAAATACAACATTTTGAGGTCATGGGTGAATTCATAAAAATCCATGCACAAAAGCGTATAGCGGAAGTCTTGGACAAATACCACGGGAAAACGTTAATAAATTGCGATGAGAAAGTACGAGAACAGTCACTTTTAATTGCAGAGGAAATTTGGCGAATAATTGCTCCAGGATTTTCTCACGCAGGCAATAATCCGCTAAACGACGACAACGGCAATGTCGTTCCAGACATTCGCCCCGGTCGCACAGCCCTTGGACCCATAGATGCCGTCCCTGCCGCGCAGATTCCAAAAAAATACGAACCGTTGGCGGAAAATGATCTAGATACACTCGCCCGGAGCGGTTGGTTTTGTCCTTCCATCGAATCCGTTTTGGGGCTCAGAAAATTTCCTGATTGGGAGACAAATCCTGATTTTCCGTTTCCTGAACCCGATGGGATACGTTAAGTATTCATTGATTGTCCAAGTTACTTTTGGAGATGCCCGGTGATTCGAAGTATCTTTGTATTTCTGTTTATTATTTCGTGCAAATCGGTGATTGGACAATCTGAAAATCTGAAAATCGATAGGATCGATTCCGTCTCTACTACGATTCGGATAATCAATAGGTGGAGCAGCGGCTTTGACTTTGAAGAACTTGCGTTGAACAAGAATCTGGAATTGCTAGAACTCAGTGGGAGGTGCATCGACGACTTGTTCGTACAGGAGTTGGCTCATATTATGAGTCGGTCTGGACCAGACCTCTATTCCGGAAAATATTTTCCTTCCTTAACTACTGTCGTATTGGATTGCACTGATGTATCGGACAATGGATTGAGAACACTAATTGGTTTGCTTCCTGGGACGCGAATCGTCTTAAGTCAAAATTTGGCAATCTCAGAGCTTAACGAGCAACATGAATTTGTACCGGTAATAGATACACACTCTTGTAACCGTGTTGGCGACGTGCTTGATTCAAAACACCTCCAGCGCGCTACCGAATTGGGTGATGGCTCCGGGTTTGAGGATTTCGGTGAATACCGATTTCCTGATGGAGCTGCTCCATTAATCAGACATTTGAAATCGTTGAGACGTGCGACGCTTCAGGGGCGGCAATTTACAGATCAAGAACTTGCTTACCTGGCGCAATGCCCTCTTCGCCACTTGGCCCTAAAAAAGACAAATATATCCGGAAATGGTCTCAACCATATAGATCTGGGATTGCAGTCCCTATTCTTATTCCAAGTACGAACTGATTTTCGTTTTTCGAGTCTTAATCGATTTGCGAATTTAGAGAATTTACTTGTTACTGGATCCGCTTTAAGCGATGACGATTTTCGGTTAATCTTGCAATTGCCGAATCTAAAACATTTAACGATAACCTCAACAGAAATCTCAAATTCGGCTTTAGAAGAGAACAAGGAACGCTTGGCAGAGCTTTCGACCTTGTCAGTGTCGGACTTCCAGCTGACACCCGACTTAAAGGCCTACTTTGGAAAAGCAAACGTTAAACTTTCAGTTTTCTCATCCAACCAGGGCAATTGAGGGAAAATCGACATCCAGCCAATAGAATGCGGCGGGACGCCGGGTTTCTGTTACCAACCGGCTCGCTGAACGAAAAAGAGGGTGAAGCTACTTTTTCAAACTGATAGCTTCCGGACATGGTTCAAGAAAACGAATGCTACCGTAACTTTCTCGTATTGGCTGCGGTTCTGATTGATCGACGGTACATTTTCCGCGACGGCACCCAAGTCGAACGGACTTATACCAACCGCAGCCAATTGAATCAGCTCAAGTACAACAGCGCGGTGATCGACACGCGGACTTACGACCTTGGTGCACGACTTTCCACGAGTACCTATTCCAACGGCGCGGTAACGACATGGAACTATCGGGTCTCTGGCGCGAACAAGGACAATCTCCTTGCCAACATCGCCACGACCAACCCGGGCGCAAACAAGGTCGGGGCTTATGCCTACACCTGGGACGCGAACAGGAACAAGACCGCTGAAACAATTACCAATTCACCTCTGTCGGGTTTTGGTTTCTCGACTGGCAGCAATGGTTACGACAACGAAAACCGTGTCACAGCATGGAACCGGAGTGACAGTAACCAGAATCAAACCTGGAACCTGTCGCTGGTCGGCAACTGGAATACGTTCAACCAGACTGGCACCGGCCCCTTCAATCAGACCCGTACCCACGGTCTGGCGCATGAGTTTATTTCATTCACCGGCACCAGTTCCGGCGCACTCACGCACGATGTGAAGGGCAACCTCATCTCGCGCCCTGCAACACTCGCCGCCCCCGCGCTGAACCTGACCTGGGACTTCGATAACCGCCTGGGTGGTGCCGACACCGATGGCACGCCGGCATCAAACGAAGTAACGTTTCAATACGACGCACTTGGCCGCAGAGTGGCCCGCACCGAATCAAGCATCACCACTGTTTTCGTGCAGGCCGGCCAACAAACATTTGCTGACTATACTTCCGGCGCTGCCCCTTCATCCCCAACTTACCGCTACGTCTATGGCGACTACGTCGACGAACTGGTAATGCGCGAAACCGCTTCCGGCAACGTCAAACACTTCTACCATCGCAACCAGCAGTACTCGATCACTGCATTGACCGATAGCGCGGGCAACACAGTCGAACGCTACACCTACACTTCCCACGGTGTTTTGACGATCTTCAATGGAACTGGAACTCAAATCTCAATTTCCGCGCTCTCAAATCGCTACACATGGACTGGTCGCGAATGGGACTCTGCCACCGTCCTCTACCACTTCCGCGCCCGCACTTACGACCCCGGCGCAGGAAGATTTATCAACCGCGACCTACTCGGCTACATCGACGGAATGAGTTTGTATCGTGGATATTTTGGTATTGGTGGTTACGACCCATTTGGTTTATTCACAGATCGTTTTTCGTTCAGTTCCCTGTACGAACGTGCTCTTTCACGTCTTGCCCGAATTGAAGAACTCAAACAAACAATTGCAAACAAAATTCAAACATTTGTTGAATCGGATGGAGAACAATGTGTGGATTTGACTGCCGAGTTGGAAGAAATTGCGGAACTTGTTGAATCATATGCTGGCCTGATGGTCGAGATGGGCGATCGCGTTGGAACAAGCCCAAGCAATGTTGGGAAATATAGTGCGTTGACACTGAGACCAGGTGATATAAGTATTACTGATCACTTCCCAGTTGCAATTGGACAAATTACGAATAGCGGAAACCGCCGCGCAAATGATCTGAGCGACGTCAGCGAGTCGTGGGATACAACATATGATACGCTTTGGTGGACTGATAAGGGCTGTACAGTTGTTGGCTGCGCAAGCGGTGTCGGTGCGATTGTGGTCGGTGTCAAAAAGGGCGGTGTCATCGTTTTGTGTAAAGTCGCTGGAACGTTTGCGACCGGTTACGTTGCAAATCATGTTGGTTGTGAAGTAGCGAAAGCCTGTGGTGCCTCCGAAAATCAAATTCATTATACCCAGGCTGCGCTTGACATTATCAATTTGGCTATTTTCAAATACCGCATGTCGAAAAAAGTCAGGGGATATCGATCTGTATCCTGGGAAGAAGCAACCGATATTGATGAAACAGGTGGGTACAGGCAACGTCCTGACGGCTTGTCGTTTGAAGGTAAGTGGTTTTCAGAATCGCGAGAAGGCGCTTTGAAGCAGCAAATGGAATTGAACAAAGGTTTAGGAACAATTGTTGAAGCGGATGTCCCGAAGTGGGTATATGACGAATCGTATTGGCACGAAAATATTGATGATTCGGGACCGGGATTTTGCGTACCAGAAGAACTTGTTCCAAAAATCATTCCAAGAGGGCGATGATGAAAAAACGAACTGTTAGGGCATTCGTCGAGTGGGCTTCCGTAAACGACGGAGGACGGCGTTCACCCGTTTATCCAGGATATCGTCCCATGATTCGGTTTATCGCTCATATTGAAGAATTCGAAAAAATTGGAAGAGACGTTGTCATTGTTGAATGCAATAACATCAATTCAAGGCAGGGCAACATTTTGATGCAATTTGTCGCCGATAGTGCTCCAGACGAATTATTGAAATTGAAAGAAGAATTTGAGTTGCTTGAAGGAGGTAGAGTTGTTGGTAAGGGCAAGATAGAGGCAATTGTCAACGATGAAAAATAATCAATGACACAAACGGAAAACGATGGGCAAAAAAGATGTCAAGGCTACTTTTTCAAACTGATGGCTTCCAGATATGGCTCATGAAAACGAAAGCGCCGATATTTTTCATGTGTTGCCTGCGTTCTTTGTTGATCGGCGATGCACGCACCCCGATGGCACGCAAGTCGAACGGATTTACACCAACCGCAGTCAATTGAATCAGCTCAAATGCAACGTTAGTGTCCAGCCAGGGTCCAAACCAAAAATCCCCTGCTGCAATGCGCGGCAGGGGTGGTGCTGCTCTCCCGGCTACGGGAAAAGTAAAGTTAATCCGTTGATCGATGATGCTCGAAGATCCATTCTTGAGCCTTGTTTAGTGCGTAAACGAGAACTGGAAGGTCGGCGGGTCGCAGGGACTTCACCTTTTTCCAGCCGTCGCCGTCACGGTA
>JANNWJ010000036.1:0-51112 GCA_031414755.1 Pirellulaceae bacterium
AACCGTATAGTTGTTGCAAGGCCTTGATGTCATCAACACCTAAACCGGTTGGGAGCCCACCGCCTGCATAAGCCAGGTTTCCCATCATCGAATCGAGGTGGCTTACACCGCTGACAAAGTTCAAACCCAAGGCATTACCCAGGGCCCGCGCAATCAAGAAGTCACTTAGTTCATTAAAGGGTCCGGCAAAGTTCGATACTTTCAAGATCAAATCTCCGCCACGACCAGTCCCTGGGAGGTGTGACAGAACGGATTGGGGAATCCCGGAAGCCATAAAGATGTTGATGTCAGCATCCTCGCCCAACTCGGCGAACTTCAATTGACGCACAAGTCCTGACGCATTGAATTCGTTAATGATTTGCGTAACGACAAGCCCGGCACCATTTAATGGAGACAGGGGAGTAAATGTCCCGAATTCGCCCGGCGTGTAGTCTCCTGGAAGTGAGCTGACAAACCGGTACTTGATCGGTCCAGTACCGCCCCACGCCGATCCCGACAACAAGGCAGCTGGTGGTGCGATGTCAACGACAGGGAATTTTTGCCAGGGACTCCATGTGGTACCGACAAACCCTCGCAGGTAAAGCTGCGCCTCTGTTGCGTTTGCTGTATCAACGGACCAAAGTCCAATCTCGCTGGCGATGATTCCGTAATGAGTCCGCGCAGTCATCGAAATCCCGTTTCGTTTGAGAGGGACTTCCGACCAGACCTGCAAGGAATGCGGAGCGAGGCCTTTTAAATCCAGCAAGTCGGCAAACGGTATCGACGTGCCATCGCCGATCGGCAAACGCGCTGTTGCGCCGCGACCAAACAATTTGTTTGCTTCAAAAGGCGTTCGGACTTTTTCAATGTTGACTTCATACTCTCCAACGTAATTTTCCATTGCGGTTTTGGCGATCGCGTAATACCCACCTGTCGTCGGGACGTGAGCATAAAACGTGGCGATCGCGTCATTTGTGGTGTTCAGGATGCTGGCGGCACCGAGCACGATTCCTTGAGCGTTGATCAAACTTGCGTCGGGAGTTTTAAGAAAATCTGCGGCGGCAGAACCACGCACGGTAACTTTGACAACGTCATTGGCGTTCAAGGAAACCCGATGCCAGTCGGCATCGAAAGGATGCGAAATGTAGCCGATCGTTTTGGCAACTTTCGCCGCGTCAAACGCCAGGTTGCTGCTGGTGGTGTGATTATCGACCGCTTCGTCACCGGCAACCGCCAGTACCCGGTAGGTGCCACCCCCGGTTCCAGCCACTGTGACCTGAATCGTTTCGTCAACCAATGGCGTATAAAAGTAGAGCGAGTCCGTTCCTGCCCCGCTATCAAAATCCTGTCCGATAAACAGTCCGTTTTTGGAAAGACTCACGGAAGGATCGAACAGGGTTCCGGACCCCGAGCCTTGTCCTCGCGCATTTATTTGCCAGCTTCGTCCGGCCGGAACAAACAAATCGAAGGTATCGGTGTCAGCGGCATTCGAGAGCTCATCCGTGTTTACGAATCCCGTCAACATTTTGATGCGAGGTGCCGAACCACGCAAATCATCATTGGTAAGATAATTGCCGATTTGATAATCCGTATTGACCAGGTTGAATCCCTGGCGGGCGATCAAATAGTGCTTGCCCGTATAGCGAGCTGTGACCTGAAAGAACCGATCGCCAACTCGATCGTAACGATTGTCGGCATTTCCTCGGTAATCCGCCATCCGAAGCGTCGGGGAATTCCCCGAATGAGTTTCATCGGTGGTAAGCACAAACAAGTACGTTTGTCCGTAAACAAGGTTGATTCCGACCCAATCTATATCGGCTGACGATCCCGACCCTAGCGGATCACATACTTCGAAACGGCTGGCAAAACTGGTACCCGCTGTTGCCAAAGCATTGGTAGAGGTATCTGCAGAAAAGTCAGTGCAAATCATTGTTTGAGGTCTCTGGATTGAGGGTAATTGGCGTGGAATGGATGCCGATGCGGTGCTGGCTGGAAACCCTTACGCAACGTATCCGGGCCAATGGCGATTCGGGGATTCCCGTGCATTGCAATTGCCAATATAACCCGGAACAAGAATGTAGCGGATTCGTCGTCGTGATGTACTCCCGGAAAATCGAGTTCGCTTGCCTGTTTTACCATGTTTTCCGGAGTCTGTGAATTGAATTCAAGCGATTCGGTTGATGACAGTTTTCTGCAGGTCGTAGAAGGATCGATTTACGACTGGCCCCGTTTTTACGATTTCATTTACGGCGCAGACTGGCAAGCGGAAACCAGGTTCCTGAACAATTGCCTTCGCCGTTTTGCCAGGAAGCGATCGCGTCGCTGGCGATTGTTCGAACCGGCCTGTGGAACGGGTCGATTGCTGCACCGGTTGGCCGAACAAGGGCACGATGTTGCCGGTGTCGATGTGAATGAGCACGCAGTTGGTTTTTGCAATCGTCGACTTGAAAAGGCCGGTTTTCCCGGCTCGGTTGTACAGGGAGACATGTGCAATTTCACCCTGCAGAGACCTTGCGATGCCGCTTTTAATACCATCAACAGTTTTCGGCACCTCGATTCTGACAATCAGGCGACAAAACACCTCAGGTGCATGGCAGCGGCGATTCGGTCAGGCGGATTTTATGCCTTGGGTTTTCATATTACGCCAACCCATGATGACCCTGACGAGGAAGAATACTGGACGCATCGCCGAGGGCATTTACAAATCAACGCCGGCATGTGGCTGTTGAACCGTGATATCAAACATCGAATGGAACGATTCGCGCTGGTCTTCGACGTTTACATGCCCACCAAACAATTTCGTATCCGCGACGAATTCAGTTTCCGGACTTACACAGCGAAACAATTCGACAAGCTATTGCGAAAAGTCCCGGAGTTTGAGGTGGCAGCCGTTTACGATTTTGCCTATGACATCGATCGACCGATTGTCGTCGATGGCGATACACAAGACGCGGTTTTTATTCTAAAACGCCTTTAATGCCAAGGTCGTTGATCGCTCCCGCGATCAAATCGAAAAAATGATCGCGGCGTGATCAAATCGAAAAAATGATCGCGGCGCGATCATCGACATTTTCGACCGATCAATCCTCTGGCGTATAACCGATGATCAGGTCAAAGCTGGCGGTCAATTCGCCGATCCTGGATTTCTCAAGCGGTTTGAATTCGGCAACCAGCAGGTTGCGAAGTTTTTCGTCGCGGATCTGTCGGAACAAGCCATCTTGCTGATTGGCCGGCTCATCCTTGATCAACATTTGCGTGGCCAGCAATCGTTTGTTGCTGTGACTGACGGCGAAGTGGATATGCGGCGTGCGACCGGGATAGGGGACGGGTTTGATCGTGCGGAAATAGTATTCCCCTTTTTGATTGGTGAGGAACCGGCCGTATCCCTGAAAATTCCCGTCGCGCTGGTTGCCGTTGTTGGGGTTGCCTCCCTGACTGTGCAAGTATGAACCGTGGTTGTCGACTTGCCAGATTTCAACCAGTGCATTGCGGACTGGTTCACCGGATTTGCTGAAAATGCGACCGGACAAATGGGTCACTTCGCCGACGGCCGGAGTGATCGAATCAGTGATGACCAGCAAATCATTGTCGGTATCGAGCGGCAATTTGTCCGGATAGAAGGGTCCTTCGGTCATCGACGGCGTCAACGTCAACTCTTCCGCAAACACGCCGCGAGACCACAACATCGAAGGCAATGCCAAAACACCGGCACCAACAACCGTACCCTTTAGCAACTGACGACGACTGGGCAGAATTATTCGGGGATTCATGGAAGCTTCTCCGTAAAGTTTATGTCAGGTACCAGGATGAAAAACTTTGAACATTCGATGAGCCATCCACTTGTTACCGGTCGTTACCCGATGCAGCGGATTCGATTTCCAGGATGGTTGAAGACTTGCGCTGGTCGCCCACCATTCCACCGGCGAACTCCACATCGCCAATCCGTTCGATCACCCGGTACTTGCGGCGGTAGTCGTGATCGATGAAGTCCACAAAACGAATTTCGTAATTCATCTGATCGCTCAGCTTTTCATGCAAATAATCGGTCGCCAGCCGCTGGATATTTGATTGGTGTTGATCACTGCGAATGATGAACTGAATCTCCAGGTCCGTTTGGTCACGCTCGTAAACCTTTACCTCGATGATCGAGTCGTGAACTTGCCTGTTGAGTTCGTTGACGAAGCGATTAAAGAACGACGGGTAAAATCTTTCGCCCCGATCGTTCATGATAAAGTTGGAATCCTTTCCTTCGATCCGCGTTATCAGGTACCGCTCGTCCCCTTTTTCATCACGCACAAATCGGACTGTCGCAATATCTTTCATGCGGTAGCGAATGAACGGAAAGTCCCTGGTTTGAAGGTTGGTGACGATCATTTCCGGCTGCCCCGCCTCATTGGTCTCCGTCTCGACGTAAGCGACGTTGGCAAAAATCTCCAGCCCCCCTTGCGCTTCGTGAGCAATCTCGCCAAGTTCTACCGAACCGTAGGAATCCTCGACCTTGCTGCGTGTAAAGACTTCCTGGATGTTTGTTCGCTGGCAATCAAAAAACGTTTCGCCGCTGACATTGATAAGTGGCGGATGATGACGCAATGGCAAATTGAATCGCCGGATCGTATGAGCAATCATGTTCATCGGCGACGGAAACACCAGTAATAATTTGGGCTTGTATCGATTGATGTCATCGACCAGGTCGCGAACCGTTTGCTCATTAATATGATCGAACAAGTGGTACCGGAATCCCGTGATCCAGCTATAGCCGTTGAGCTTGACCATATCGTCGATGTTGTACGTATTGCGAGGATAAAAAATCAGCATCCGCTCGCCCGGTCGCCAGCCCATCCGGTACCAGCACTTGAAAAACGTAAATAACATCGAAAACATATGATGTTTGGTCATGTGGACGACCAGCGGCAGCGCGGTCGAGCCCCCTGTAGCCATCGGCATCAAATAGTTGCCTGCGCGAAGTCGGCGCAGCGTCTCGATCGGCCGGCCTTGAACGCGAAGCTCCATTTGGGCCGGATCGGCGGTCGCCAGGTCACCGGACATGACCGATTGCCCAGCCCGGGAATATTCGTCCTTGCTCAGCGCCGGCAGGTGACGGTAGTTCTCGAAAAATGTGTCGTGGTCCGAATCGCGATTATCGTTCAGGAAGTTTGTGAAGTTGCCTTTGAAAAACGGATTGTCCCGATTGACTGATTCAAGCAGTGCGGTCAAGTCATGACGAATTCCACTACGAATGTCCTTGAGCCGATCCTCGACAACCAACTCTTCGTAAAGCGATTTGACACCCGTCAATCGAAATAACCACTGGTACAAGCGTTTTCCCATTCTTGCCGGTCCGTTTCCCCTTCATGCCGTAATAAATGTTTCGAGGCGTCCAGTCCAAATCGTCAGTTGCCGATTCAGCCAATTAAACGATTGTGCCCGCCAAAGCCGATGTCATCCGACGTTTGTAAAGATGTTTTATCCGAAACGAGCCAAAAATTCGACCCACAAAACAGTCCAAAACCCAATGATTGCTCTCAACACTGCAGAATTCGCTACAATTCGTGCTGGTGTCGCGGACGAAAGTAAACCGCTTGACCCGATGGCTTCCAGGGAACAAAAAAATGATCGGTGTGCGTGAATTGATCGGCTGGATAATCACCTTGATAGGGTTGGCGCTCATCGCTGTGGTCGTCTATCTCGCCCTGAACCGGTTTGTTTTCGAAGCGATGGCGTTGTCGCTACCGAGTGTAATTGTCTTTCGCGCGGGAATCGGATTGGTGCGCCTGGCGTCAGCCGGTCGTATGGCTCGACACTTGCACGGATCTGCTTCATCGGAAAACCCCCGTTCCTGAATGAATCCGGTCCGTTGGCTGATGCGAGACCGTTAACCAATCGCCATATTGGGTCGGGGAATTCACACGGAAAGGTCACGCACAAGCCGGTTCAACGGTCAATTTGCGTCACAGTTGGCGGGCAATGAACCATCATAACTACCAGTAAGCGAATAAAAGGTATCGAGGTCGATCAATCACCGATTGAAAGACCTGGACGCCCGAACGAGCGTTCAGTTCGGGTTCATTCAATACTGCGTAAATCTTCGGGTCCATGGACAGGTGCAATCACCGGACAGGTTCCGTTTCATTGTTTGGAGCGCAAGGAAACACAATTTAGTCGATCGACAAGTGCTTTTGAGCACGTGATCCGGGAAACGCCAGCAAAACAAACTAAGCGCATTTTGCGCTATTGCCGGACAAAGTATCATTGGCATTTTGTTCTTTGGCCATTGCAAGATTGAATCCTGGGACATTTCACGCAGCGACTCATCTTGACGCATGTGACTCGTTGGCAGAAAAAGTACATTTGGGTTGGACCTGGAAAGTTTGTTTATCATGAAGATGGTCGGCATCGTGGATTATGGGCGGGGCAATTTGACGTCAGTCCGGAACGCATTCCTGGCGATTGGCAGTGCTGTCCGTATGCTGGCTGATCCTGCTGATATGAAAGGTGTTTCGCATTTGATCCTGCCTGGCGTGGGTGCTTTTGGAGAGGCGATGGAGCGTTTGAATGCTTTCGGTTGGATACCGGCCATGCATGAGCATGCGATGGAAAAGCAGCGGCCCATGCTGGGCATTTGTCTTGGCATGCAATTGCTGGCCGGGACAGGAACGGAATATGGTAATTTTGCCGGACTGGGTTGGGTTCCGGGAACGGTCTCCAAATTGATTCCAACGTCAGAACAGCGCATCCCGCATATTGGCTGGAACGATGTCGAGTTGGCAGGAGACTCCCCGCTTTTTGCCGGCCTGAAGAACCTGCAAGACTTTTATTTTGTACACAGTTATGCGTTTCGTCCGACTGACACACGCTGCGTGACAGGCTGGTGTAACCATGGGGGGCGATTTGCCGCATGCCTTCAACAAAATAATCTTTTTGCGACCCAGTTTCATCCGGAAAAAAGCCAACGGGCCGGGTTGCGTTTGCTGGAGAATTTTCTGTTATGTTAAAGACCCGTTTGATTCCGGTATTGCTGTTGAAAAACGGCGTGCTTGTACGCAGCGAAGGATTCCACACGCATCAGGTGATTGGAAATCCGGTCCATGAAGCCGAACGATTTAACGAATGGAACGTGGATGAGCTGGTGTATCTGGATATTTCACGCGACGCTGAATATGACTCGCGCCGGGACGATTCCAAAGTCACTTCGCTAACCGATCCACTGCAGATTTTAGAGCGCGTCAGTCAGACTTGTTTCATGCCGCTGACGTGGGGTGGGGGAATCCGGACGCTGGACGACATGTGGCAGCGATTCAATCGCGGGGCGGATAAAATCACCATTAATAGCCAGGCGGTCGAGTCCCCCGACTTGATCACTCAAGGGGCCAAACGATTTGGAAGCCAGGCGATTGTGGTCAGTGTTGATGCAAAAAAAACCGGGGCCGGGAATTACGAAGTCATGATCCATGGCGGCAGTACGGCGACGGGATTATCAGTCCAGGATTGGGTTCGCACAGCGGAAGCAGCGGGAGCTGGAGAACTTTTTCTGCAGTCGCTGGATCAAGACGGAATGGCGGAAGGTTATGATGTCGAATTGATTCAACTGGTAACTTCCCGTGTACAAATCCCGGTGGTCGCTTGCAGCGGCGTTGGTCGTTTTGAAGATTACGCGGCCGGGATCCAGGCGGGCGCCTCAGCTGTGGCAGCAGCGAATTTATGGCATTTTAAGGAGTTGGCCGACCGGGCAGGAAAGCGGGCTTTGGCGAAAGCGGGCGTTCCGGTGCGCATGTAAACTCAAACTACGGCTATCCGTTTGTCATCAGATTCATCAGTATTGAATACAATCAACGCCTGTCACTCCCAATTAATTTTGACTCCCGGCATTACTTTGCTGCCATCCACTCAAATGAAATACTGTACCCAATGCACGTATGGCGCAATGGTCGCGACGCCAATCATTTTCGATGCTCAAGGCGTTTGTTCTGGCTGTCGTGTCGCGGCTCAGAAAGATTCGATCGATTGGGATCGACGCTGGACATCGCTGGAAGCACTGGTTGACGAGTATCGTTCCACCAGCAACTATGACATTGTGATACCGGTGAGCGGAGGCAAGGACAGCTATTTCCAGACGCACATCGCTGTAAAAATGCTGGGGCTAAAGCCATTGCTCGTGACGTATCACGGCAACAACTACTTGCCAGAGGGCGAATATAATCTTTGCCGTATGCGAGAAGTGTTTGGCTGCGATCATCTCATTATTTATCCGGAAATTGACGCTCTGATCAAGATGAACCGCATCGGTTTTCATCTGCAAGGGGATATGAATTGGCACAATCACTGCGGAATTTTTACTTCGCCGATTCAAATCGCCGTACGGTATAAGGTCCCGTTGATGATGTGGGGGGAACATGGTTTCATGGATCTCGGCGGAATGTACTCGCAACGTGACTTTCCGGAGTTCACTGCCAAATTCCGGCTAGAGCATGCCCAACGTGGCTTTGACTGGCACGATTTTACCGATGCCGGTTTGGAGAAACTGGGACGCGATGAACTGAAAGAAGGCCTGCGCGAACAGGATTTGTTATGGGCCCGCTATCCGAGCGACGACGAGATCGATGCGGCAGGCGTGCGCGGGATCTATTTAAGTAACTATTTAAATTGGGATGGACATAACGCTGCCCGGTTGATGGTGGACTTTTATGGCTGGAGACCCGCTGAAACGCCTTTTGAGCGAACGTATCGACGGTTTTCCAATCTGGACGACATGCATGAGAACGGTGCCCATGATTATTTGAAATTCGTCAAATTGGGATACGGGCGCGGTACCGATCACTCCATGAAAGACATCCGCGCCGGGCGGATGAGTCGGGCAGAAGGGGTGGAAATGATTCGCCAATACGATCATGTTAAACCGATGCGCGACCTCACCCGGTGGTTGAATTATGTTGGAATGAGTGAAGCAGAATTTGACTGGACTTGCGACACGTTTCGCGACCGGCGCGTCTGGAGAATCGAAAATGGCCAATGGGTGAAAGATAATATTTGGGGGGGGAGTTCCGGTTTCGGGCCAGTCACCAATTCGGCAGTCCTCGAAAAATTTCAGACGTCAGCAAAGGTTTAGACCATTGGCTTTAACAGAAAATGCAATTCGTCCCCGGAACTTGATGGAAGGTCTGGCAGTCGAAGTCGACGCAGATCGGCAATGGCTGTTGGCGCAGCGGGACCGTTTTGTCAACGTGACCTGCCCGGTTTGCAGCGGGCCAGGGACGCCAGCCTTCGATAAACTGGAATTTCATTACGAATCATGTGACAAGTGCCGTACCGTTTTTATGAACCCGCGTCCGGCGGAAAAATTACTACATGAATTTTACGGCCAATCCCGAACGTATTCTTATTGGAACCAGTTTATTTTCCCCGCCAGCGAATCAGCCCGGCGTACAAGTATTTTTGTACCACGCGCGGAGCGAGTCGTGGAATTTTGCCAGCGCTACGGGATTCACATGGGCACTTTGTTGGAAATTGGTGCAGGATTCGGGACGTTTTGTGAGGAAATTCAATCACGCCAGGTGTTTGATCGCGTGATTGCGCTCGAGATGACGCCTGATTTGGCCGCTTCCTGCCAGAGCCGGGGACTGGAGGTCATTCAAGACCCTGTTGAAACATTGCAGATGGGTCCTGGCAGCGTCGAAGTGATTGTGGCCTTTGAAACTCTGGAACATCTGTTCAGTCCTCGTGATTTCCTGATGACGGTTCATAAGTTACTGGCCAAAAACGGCTTGATCGTGATTACTTGCCCCAGTATTGATGGATTTGATATTGTGATGCTGCAAACCCATTCTGATACGATTGACCATGAGCACGTCAATTACCTGCACCCGGCGTCGATCCGACAACTGGCCACCGAATGCGGATTTGACGTTCTTGAGATCGTCACGCCTGGCAAACTGGATGCTGACATTGTCAGAAACAAGGTCCTGACAGGAGTGATCAGCCTCGAGGATCAACCCTGGCTCAAGCAGGTGTTGATTGATCGCTGGGAAACACTGGGCCAGCCGTTTCAGGAATTCCTGGCGGCAAACAATTTGTCGACTCATATGTGGATGGTCGCAACGAAACGGTCATAATGTTGGTTGGTTGTTGGCGATTCCAAATCGCCGTGCTTTCATACCAGGTGTTCGCAAAAATGTCATTGGTCAACGCTTGATTCTGAAGTTTGTAGCAACCTGCGTCTCGCTATTGTACTCATTCCCGGCAAGAAACATGTCATCGTCCGAACTAAAATATCGCACTCCTCAAGAAGAATTTTGGGCTGGCTCATTTGGCGATGAATACATCAATCGCAACACGGCGGAGCTTTTTTTGGCTTCCAACATCGCCCTGTTTGCCAATATCTTTCGCCATACCGGGAAATTGGCTTCGGTGATCGAGTTGGGTGCGAATATCGGATTGAATCTGCGTGCGATTCATTGTCTGCAGCCACAAACCCAATTGAACGCGATCGAAATCAATCAAGCTGCCTGTCAACAACTTGCAGAACATCTGCCTCAAGCGACTGTTTTTGCTACCAGCATCCTGGAATTTGAACCGTCGCAGACTTATGAAATGGCCTTCATCAAGGGAGTACTGATCCATATTAATCCGGACCAGTTACCTGTCGTCTATGATAAATTGGCCGCTCTGGCGTCGCGTTACGTCATGATTGCCGAGTATTTCAACCCTGTTCCCGTGACAATCAATTATCGAGGTCACGACGACAGATTGTATAAACGCGATTTTGCTGGTGAATTTCTTGATCGGCATCCGGAGTTTCGTGTCGTGGATTATGCATTTGTATGGCGAAGGGACCCGATGTTTCCGCAAGACGATACGACATGGTTTTTGCTGGAACGTCGCTCCCGGAGTCTGTCATAATCGTCGCCGTAAAACCCGCTTGTGGCGACCATACTGGAATCCCCGGAATGGCGGGTCTCGTGCCGAAGTTACGTTTCGAGCATTGAAGGTTGGATAATATTGAACCCTTTTTCTGATTCCATTCCGGTCGGCCGATTGTTGATTCGCGCCGATGCCTCAGTCGCCATTGGCACGGGGCATGTGATGCGGATGATAGCACTGGCGCAGGCCTGGCAACGCCGTGGTGGAACGGTAACGCTGGCGGCGCGCGAATGTGCTGAATCGCTGGCCAACCGTTTGAACTGCGAAAATATCAGCCTGCATCGCCTTCCTGAATTCCAGCGCGGTAGTTTGGACGACGCCCGTGCGATGCGCCAATTGGCCAGTGAGTTGGCAGTTCACGCTCTGGTCGTTGATGGTTATGAATTTGGGGGAGACTATCAATTGCAAATTCGAAGCACCTGTCGTCCATTGCTGGTGGTGGATGATTATGGTCACACCGATCAATACCACTGCGATATTATTCTGAACCAGAATCCGGGTGCGGTACCGGAGTTGTATGGGTTTCGCGAGGCGGGCACAAAGTTGTTCATTGGGCCACGCTTTGCCATGCTGCGGAACGAATTTCTGGTTTCGAATGAAACACGCTCCGAAGCGGGCGCTCCTGCCGAACAAGCACTTCGATTGTTAGTTACTCTGGGTGGTTCTGACGAAGCAAATATCACCGGTCTGGTGTTGAACGCGATTGCAACAATTCGCGATATTCCCTTGTCCGTGCGAGTCCTGGTGGGGAGCTGTAATCCTCACGCCAGCCAATTGCTGGAACAAGCTCAGTCGATGCCGAACGTGTCGATCTGGCAAAATGTGACCGACATGGCGTCGCAATATACCGATGCGGACTTTGCCATCGCAGCCGGCGGCACCACGAATTGGGAGATGTGTTTATTCGGTTTGCCAAGAATGTTGGTGGTACTTGCTGACAATCAACGGGCGGTTGCCGCTGCGCTGCATAACGCTGGTGCAGTGCACAATTTGGGATCAGCCACGGACCTGACGAAGGAAAGTTTGGCTGCCTCTATAATGCGCCTTGTCAACGAAAAACAGACTCGCCAACGGTTGGCGAAACAATCGCGGGTTCTGGTCGATGGCTGGGGAGCAGCCCGGGTAGTGGATGAGTTATTGGCAACCGGTCGATGCGCCGAATACCCTGCAATTGGCGATGGTTCACTTTCCTTGCGTCCGGCCAGATTGTCCGACAGTTCATTGTTGCTGGGCTGGCGGAACGATTGGCAGACACGTCAGTTCAGTCGCCAACAGGAACTGGTCAGCCCTGCCAATCATGAACGCTGGCTGGTCGCGACGATCGAAGGAACCGGGCGTCGATTGTTTATTGCTGAATCGAGTGGAAAAGCGATTGGAACCGTCCGGCTGGATTTAGGTGAAACGGTTGAAATTTCCTGGACCATCGCTCCGTCGGCGCGTGGCATGGGGTTGGGCAAACAGCTTGTACAACTTGTTGTTGACCAGTCCGATTGCGATTTGATCGCCTGTGTACGACCGGAAAACGAAGCCTCCAAAAAAATAGCCCTCGCTGCCGGTTTTGAAATTTCGTATGGCACTAATGAGTTACTGACGTATCGACGTCCTTGTCGAAAGAAAGTTAGTTCTTGACCAATTCGACCGCCGCAAAGCTATCGATGACCGGATGATCATTGTCTTCGCAAGCGGCTGCTGGTCTCAGGATGGTTTGCATTCCTGATTCGCGTGCGGCGTCAAGTTCGGCGACGACGTCGCTGATAAAGCAGATATCCGAAGTCGGGCAGCCGATGGACTCGCTGATGACCCGGTAACTTTTCGCGACCTTTTTGTTTCCGCTGGTAGTGTCAAAAAACCCGGAAAACAATTGCAGCAAATTTCCATTGCCCGTGTGCCCAAAGAACAGTTTTTGAGCGGTAATGCTGCCTGAGGAATAGATATACAAATCCAAACCGCAGGCTTTCCAGGTACGCAGTCGCGGCACAACGTCGGGGAACAACTCGGAGACCAGTTGTCCAGTTTCGAATCCCTTGCGCCAGATCAGGCCTTGCAAGGACTTGAGACCAGTCAGTTTGGCGTCGTTGTCCATCAGATGATAAACAGAACGCATAACAACTTTTTGCCGGGCTGCTTCGCTAAAGGCAGATTCACTGCCAAACCAGTCACTGGAATTTTTGAATCCGTAGTCGATCGCCATGGCTTCGACCGCGCGACGGGTCGCTTCGTCCGTCCAGTTCGTAAACAGAAACGAGCCGGCATGGTCCCTTGCATAGGGAAACATGACGTCGAAAACAAAAGCGACCGGGGAAACGGTCCCTTCGATATCGAGCAAGACGGACTTGCAACTGATCGGGATCACAACTTGATGACCGGCTCGATGCGACTTTCGCCATCGGCCGGGAAATATCGAGGGCCCATGCACAAGGGTTCGTAATCGACGTGCCGGCTGTTGTCCATGTACTCTGGCGTCCACCCGGACATGTCTTCAAACAATCGAATGCACCGGATCGTTTTCGAATTACACAAGTTAAACCAGTGACGCGTGCCCGCCGGGACGTTGATCAAGTCGCCCGACTCGACGGTAATGCTGAACACGGGGCCCGAATCGGGATGAATGTGAAAAACGCCGCTCCCTTTAACTGTAAAGCGGACTTCGTCTTCACTGTGGGTGTGCTCTTTGTCAAACCGGGCCAGCATCGTTTCCAGATTGGGCGTTTCCGGATTGACGTTAATGACGTCGGAAGTGACGTAGCCCCCTTCGGACTTGAGTCGTTCGATCTCCGGAGCATAGGCGGCAAGAATTTCCTCGTTGGTTGCCTCTGCGCCAATTCGCCCATCCACATCCCATTTTTCGTATCGAATTCCGTGCGGTGCAAGATATTCGTTGATTGCGTCGAAGTTATCAAGCGAACGGTTTTCGTCAGGAATATGAACGGTCGCCACAACGCGCCTCCGGAATAGGGGTGGAATTCAATAACCAAAACAAGCAGAGTTCATTTTCGAAAGGACATTTTGTCAAATCCTGGTCGTTTACGCAACCAAAATGGCGACTTGTCCAAAACACCCGGCATCGAATGAATTACATCGATCGGCGACGGGCCACGCATTCGAACAGGAATTCGAGGATTTCAACATGCCGCCGGGCAGCCGCCAGGTCCGTTCCCCAGGTGTATAAGCCGTGCCGGCGCATCAGGAAACCGTGGAACGGGGCATGAGTTGGCGAGTCAAATTCCGTACGAATTGACCGAGCCAGCCTTTCAATGTCCTGGGTATTCTCGTAAATCGGGATCCACTGCCGATGCTCGTGTGTCGTCACGCCAGCAAGGCCCTTGAGCATTTCATAACCCTCGATCCAGAATCCGCCTTGATCGTGGAAGACATCGGATAGCAGTGTTCCCCAGACACTGTGCGTATGAAGGACGGCGCCGATTTCAGACTTGCTGGCAGCAGCGACGTGCAACCAGGATTCGGCCGAGCTTTTGGGTTGTTCGTCGACAACCGGACGAGTTCTGGAATCAACGCGGACAAAGTCAGCAGGGCCAAGGTTTCCTTTGTCCTTGCCGCTGGCAGTGATGAGAATTTCCAGTGGATCACGTGAAATGACAACGCTGTAGTTGCTGCTGGTTCCAACCGACCAGCCTCGGCCAAAAAAATAGCGGCCGATTTGCCGAAGTGCTTCGATTTGGTGTTCGAGGCCCACCAGTGGATTGTCGGGACAATTCGATTTAACTGACATTCACGTTACCTGTCGTGGCCATTTGAACGAGATTATGATTCACGATTGTAGCAGGCAACTATTGTAGTCCTGATCCGAACCGGGGAAAATCGAATCAATTCTTCTTTTGTAAATAACGAAATCCGTTCATTGCCCGCCGGAAAGCCAGTGGGTTTCTATTGCGGCGAATTCCGGGTGCCCGAACTGATCCGATTGCCTCTCAATGACTTCGGAATCACTCACGGCGTTATGTTGACTGAACAGTTGCGGACATTTGGCGGAATTCCACTCTTGCTGGACCGACATCTGCAACGACTGGAGTCAGGCGCCCGAACTCTTGCAATTCCAGTTTCGATTTCGGTGCTACGCGATGCGATCAACACTGTGGTCGATCACAATTTTTCATTATTAAATCCAGGCTGCGACATTCGTATTTCCATTCTTGTAACTCCTGGAACGATCGAGGACACGATCCCGACGATCATTGTGACGACTGCCGTGTTGCCATTCGCCCAGTTGGCCAGAGAGTACGATTCCGGAATTCACCTTGTGACGGTTGATACGCGTGAGATTCCAGGTAATTCGATCCCGCGACACCTCAAACATCGGAATCGCATTCACTATTGGTTGGCGGAGCAAGAAGCACGGCAGGTCGCACCGGACGCCCGCGCCTTGTTGTTCGATTTTCAAGGGAACATTTGTGAAGCAACAACAGCATCGATCGCAATGGTTCGCATCGACGAAGGGATCATTGCTCCTGCGGAACCGGACATTCTGGGTAGTATCAGTATGGCGACCTCCCTGGAATTGCTGTCATCGCTTGGACACAAAATCATTCGCCGCAAGTTTATGCTGGATGAATTGCGAACGGCCGACGAAATACTGTGGTTCAGCTCCCCGATGTGCGTGCTGCCGGTCTCAAAACTGAACAATGAGGTCGTTGGGGCCAACCAAAATCGAGCGGTATTTCAGACTCTTGTGAAGGCCTGGAACGAGTTGGCAGGTTTCGATCTGCTCAAACAGGCATTTTCCGCGGCTGGCGATGGATGATTTGAATGGCGCATCGAATCGATATGACAAACACCCCGGAAAGTCAAATTCCGAATTTCAATCCTGATTCAGGAATGATAGCGTTGCTTCACTTCGATGCCCGCTTTACAATTTGGGCTGAAGCGATTTTCTCGCAACAATTCCACCAGGGGCTAAACTGGTGAAGGGAACCTCCCCTATGCGATTCAATTCAAAACCGTGTCGGCTGATTTTTTCAAATGGCCAGGCAGGTCTCCATGTTTTCTGTTTTTCAATCCTGACCTTTCTCGTTGTCGGTGGCTCAGTTTTGGTTCCGCTCTCGGCGTTGCAAGAAGTGGATAATTCGCTGGCGATCGAACGGAACAGGATTGTCGAGACAATCGAAGTGGCTCGCATTAAACTGGAGAATACTCCCATCCGGATCCTTCATGAAGATTTGGAGGTAATTTCACGCCGTCTTGATTCCGCCGATTCGCCAGAGCAAAAGCTGGCAGCATGGATCGATTTGTGCGGTCTGTACCTGGTAATCGTTTCCGATTCCAGGTATCAAAACGCCGAAACACTGCAAGGTTATCGCGGTCGAATCGCCCGACGTTTGCAGCTCGGATGCAAGGAATTGAAGCAGGATCCTGACGACACGGCGACAACTGAACAATCCACATTTATTTTTTCACCAGAATTTGCCAGTGCCATTGTCGATCCGCATTGGGATTTAATGTCGCATCACACCGGCGCAAGCGGAGTGGTGAGTTACCATGCCAGCGGATTGCATGGCAGCAACGGACATTTCTTGCGCGGGATGCAGGCTGGCGAACCATTTGATAACGGTCCCGAGCTTGTGGCATTGATCGAAGCGATTTTGCATCCGGACTTTTGGAACGTTGCCGGCGGCGCAGGGACGCTTCATTACTTCCGTCCGCTGCGGATTCTTGTCGTTCGCGCAACCACGACCGTGCACGAAGACCTGACCGATTTCCTGGAACGACTGCGGTAATTAATGAAAAAAGCCCGATTCAAAACGAATCGGGCTCTTGAGTTTCAGGTCAATGGGGTTTTTGCGAGCTGTTCGACTGCGCTACGCAACCTCATTCCGGAAGATCACGACAACGGGACTAAAAGTCTTGTGGGGGACTGAAACCGCCCCCCATGGATTGACCAACTTTGCCAAAAATCTCGACGATTCCATCTTGTATTTCAAGTCGGATCAATTGTCCATTTTCGATCATCGTGGCGGTCATGCGGATCGAGTCGTCTCCGGACTCCGGAAGTGCGTCGGCAACCGCTTTCAGCTCTTTCGAATCCTCGAGAGTGGAAGCGAAACGAAGTAGTGGAATCAGATGCACATTGAACTGGGTGCACGGCATATCGGCAGGCGTTGCTCCCGCAATACAATCGGCCAAAAGTTGTTTGGGATCCTTGCCACCGGCAATATAAACAACGTCTTCGCCGATACCGACGCTGATCTTGACTGCATCTCCAAATATTGCACGAGCCTCTTCTTCGCCTTCCGGAATGTTAATTTCCATTTCATGATAACGAATGCCGTTTTCGGTTGATGCGTCAAAATTAAACGTCATTGGAACGTCTTTCGACTCGGCCAATTTGGCCAGGTCCTTCAGGCCCGATTCAAGTTTGCTGGCGTTTACGACCTGCATGCCAAAGGCAAAGTTTGCGTCCTCGTCGGATAGTACCACTGCTCCGCCACCGTCCATCACTCCGTTTGCCGATGATTCACGGGCCACCTCAAGAAAGTTCTCGAGTACCCGAGTGATTGAGTCGGCCTCATCGCCACTCATCCGGTCACCTTCAACCTCATCACTCAGACCCTTTTTGGCTGCATCACCGACCTTGTCGAGCATTTCCTGGACATGCAGCATTTCCTTTTCACCGAATTTACCGCAAAAGTTGAAATTCACGGATGCGCTGTCATTCAGGAAACCACCAAACCGGGACGGCGGTGCTTCCGACATTGTTTTGCATTGACGGGCAAGATCGGAATCCGGCGTTCCAACGAACTTAATGTCTACGTAAATCCGTTTACTGTCTTCATCGATATTCAGCCCGGCAACGACTTCTTCGGTGTCATTGATCAGCCCTTCGATCGACTGCATGGAATAGTTGAAGTTGGCACGTTGCAACATGGCTTCCGGACTATCGCCCGCATTTTCCATCGTTTCCTCGGCGCCTTTTCGGACAAGTTCAATAGCATGTTGGCGAAGCTCTTCCGGAATTCGTTGCCCGAATACCCGAGCGGCAACGTTGTATTCGGAATCAAGACCTGTCAAAAATGAGGCTGGATCGGCAGGAAGATTTTCCAATAGTTCTGCTTGCTCGGAAACAAAGGCATAGCCGTCAACGACATGAACTGAAAGTTCCGTGCCGTCTGTTGTTGTGAGGACAAATTTATCACCGTCGCCATCAATGTCTACAAACGGTGCAATCGTATCAAGCACGTCTTCGATATCGGTCACCGGTACAAATCCAAGTACATTGGGTTCGGGATTTCCTTCTTCAAAAAAAAGCATGGCCCCGATCGGTTTTTCCGCATTGATTCCCTTGATGTACTCGGCAGCTCCCATTCGGACGAGCCCCTTCATCTGGCCGAATCCTGACGCATCAATCAGGTGTTCGACGTCTGACAAATGTTCGTTGAGGTGGGTCAGGGAAATAACAACACCGGGTTGCAAATCCACATTCGATTGTGCGACAACATCGCGTTGAGACAGGCTGATCGTCAACATGACAAACGCTGCCAGCAAAGTCCCCAAAAATGTCTTGCTCACTTATTTACTCCAATGTGTAACGAGGTATTTTGTTCGAAATCAATTGATCCGCCAAAACCGGTTTCAATTTCCAGACTTTGGCAATTCAGGAATGACTTAAGTGTACCGTTCCTGCCAGCGATGGCAAAACGGGGATCGATTGATACTGGCGAAATCCGGTGCCCCGGGTAAGTTAACGTTTCGCTTGCCGATGAAAGCAGTTTCCCGCAACCGCTCGTTCCAATCGCAACGTCTGGTTCGTGCCTTGCCTTTACGTACCCCCAGACAGAAGTAAAGGTTTTCAGATTGAGAAAGTTTTCGGGATTGAGGGATGTACCACAGATTGCGGGCAAAACCAAAAATGGCCCTCCCGACTTGGGCCACCCCCTGTTTTTCCGGCGAATTGATACTGTTATCACCCGTTGATTGAAATGAAAGCAGACATCCTGAACAGATTCCCTGGATGCTTGCGGGTGATCCGGATTCGCCATCGTGCCTGACAATCATCGCGGGTTTCTTGCTGAATTTTTTACGAATTTGCAACCTGGCTCGGACCGTGTCAGTAAGCACTCTCAGGAGCACTGAGGAAAACCACGGTGCGGGGAGACCATCAAGAACCAGTCATTGGGCAGTCGCAAGCATCGTAAAATGATCTAGAGACAGAATCAGCAACCCGTCGAAGCGAGGTCGAGTATGTCAAAGTTAAGTCGTTCGAAAACGAATTTCTTGAAATCCAATGTGCCCGTGGGGCCGAAAATGTTCGGCAGACTCAATGCTCCCTTTCGGACCTTGTTGTTACTGCTAACGGTAGCCAGTGCCTCGGACGTGGTTTTCCCGAGTGCCTCAAACGCCTTTCAGTCTCGCAGCGCTCAAGACAATTCCGAAATCGGTGCGGAGCTTTTTCCGGTCGAGACTACGATCTATTTGCGTCTGGAACGGGGGGGCGATGTTGTCGAACGGTTGTTGAACCATCCCCTTCGAAATCCGATCGAGGCGCTCGATCAGGTGAAGGCCGGCCTGAAATCCCCCCAGTTCCTGCAATTCAAACTGGGTGTGGGCCTGATTGAAAGCCAGGTGGGCGAGCAGTGGCTTCCCGCAATCAAATCGCTGACCGGCGGAGGGGTCAATGTTGGATTCGACGCAAAGTCCCAGGTGATCGGCATCGCCGTGAAATCGGACGATGAAGAGTTGCTCAGGAAGACAGCAGGAGCCATTCTTGGATTCGCCAAAACCAGCAACAAGGGGGACAAACCAGTTTTTGAAGTCTCCGATTATCATGGCGGTAAAGTAGCGAAGTTTGAAAAGGCAACCATCGCCCGTATGGGCGCATGGTTCCTGGCTTCAAATAATCATGCTGAATTGATTTCGATGGCCGATCGTTTGCATGAATTGGAAACATCAACGGAATCAAAACAGAAATCATCGCTGGCGAGTACAACTCCGTTTTTGGATGCCTGGCAAGCACGCGATATCAAGGCCAATGGATTTGTATTTGCCAACCTCCAGCCGCTTCGCGATTCCGGCGCCGCAAAGGAGCTGTTCGCAGGCTCGACCGATCAACCAGCCGTCGAACTATTTTTCGGCGGGATTCTGGAAGCCTTGCAAGAAGCAAGTTTTGTCTCGGCGAACATTTCAATTAATGATCAACAAATCGCGGCCAACGTTCGTTTGCCATACATGGCTGACGAAAGCCCCGAAAATCGCGAATTCTTTTTTGGAAATATGGGACTTGGTCGCGCCCCGGTACCCATCGAAGTTCCTGGCTTGATCGGTCAAGTTGTAACTTATCGGAATCTGGGCTCCTGGTGGCTGTCCAAGGAAGAACTGTTTCCTGAAAACGTCGTCGCGCAACTTGCCCAGGGTGACAGCCAATTGTCGACCCTGTTTGGCGGAGTCGATTTCGGACAGGATGTTCTCGGCGGATTGCACCCGGAAATGCGACTACTCGTCAAGGAACAGACATTTGGAGAAGGAATTGATCCGGATATCAAGCTTCCGGCCATTGCCATCGTGTCCCGTTTGCAAAATCCGGACAGCGAGCGCCGATTCCGAATCTCATTTCAAAGCCTTGTTGGTTTGCTCAATCTTGACGATTCAGGAATGGACCGGCCGCAAATCGAGCTCGTATCAACCCGCGAAGACGGTTATCAATTGACAGGAGGTCAGTATTTTCCCGAAGGGGATTACAGCGGTGACCTGTTCGTTTTCAATTTCTCGCCAGCCATGGCTTTTCATGACGACTACATGATCGTGTCGTCAACAATGGAGTTCGCACGGGAAATTGCCGAGTCGATACGAGACCTCGACGACAACACCGCGACCAGTGATTCCAATACCTTGATCCAGCTTCACGGCGCACCGATCAAACATGCACTGGCAGCCAATCGTGAATCGCTGATCGCCAATTCGATGGTCGAACGCGGAACCGGTCGTGACGAGGCAGAATCGCAAATCGACCTGTTGCTCGAATTGTTGGACTATGCAGGAGGCGCCAAACTCGATTACCGGATTGAACCCGATGCGATGCAGCTGGATTTGCAATTAAAATTTGCGAACCCGGCCAGGTAAGTCACTGGATTCGCTGGAACTTGTGCGAATGTGGCTGTTTCGACATCAGTACCCTTGAGGGAGATTTTCGTGCGAATCGATCCAATTTCCGCCTGGTCCGCCTGGCGACCCGACGAACGGGAACCGTGGAATTTGATGCGCGCCGCTCATTTGATGCGCCGTGCCGGTTTCAGTAGCAGTCCGGATCAACTTGACGTCATGGTTCAGGATGGATTCGATGTTTCGGTCGATCGACTTTTCGCTTGTGATGGCGCTAAAGTATTTGACGAGTCAATGGAGTCAACGGAGCAAGTCTTGTCGAGCGCGCAGGATCCCAATGCCCTGGCGTCGTGGTGGTTGCTCAGAATGGTCAAGTCGCCGACTCCGTTCCTTGAAAAGATGACATTGTTCTGGCACGGGCACTTTGCGACTGGCGCCGAAAAGGTTGCCGATTCGCGCTCGATGTTGCGGCAAAACCGCTTGCTTCGAGACCATGCGCTTGGGAAATTCGAACCGATGGTGCAAGGCATCTCGCAAGACGTTGCCATGCTCGTCTATCTCGATTCGACCGACAACCGAAAAACGCGACCGAACGAGAATTATGCCCGGGAGTTAATGGAATTGTTTTGCCTCGGACCTGGCAATTACAGCGAAGACGACATCAAGGAACTCGCTCGCTGTTTTACCGGCTGGGAAGTACGTCGCAATGAATTCCGGTTCAATAAAAACCAGCACGATCAAGGCGAAAAAACCGTACTTGGGAAAAACGGGAAATTTGACGGCGACGAGGGGGTGCGAATCGTTATCGATCATCCGGCAACCTCGGACTTTATTGCCCGAAAGCTGATCAACTTTTTCGTTACCGATGATGTCGTCGATGGACCGTTTTGTGAACCTGTGGCAAAAACCCTGCGCGAATCGGATTTCGATTTTTCCATAGCCATGCGGCAGATACTCTCCAGCAAGTATTTTTGGTCCTCGCAGTGCATCGGGAAAAAAGTCCGCAACCCCGTTGAAATGGCTATCGGTTTGATACGCGGTTTGGGAATTAACTTCAATATGAATGAACTGCGAGATCGCCTGGCGGCACTTGGACACCTCCCCTTGTTCCCGCCAAACGTAAAGGGCTGGGAAGGGGGCCGCCACTGGATCAATGCTTCAACATTTATCGGGCGAGTCAACCTGGTCAGGCAACTCGTATCCGGCGCTCCAGCCACGTTCGAAGCCGGCTCATTGGCGAAAGCGGTTGGCACTCGCGATGGACAACAGTCCGGCGATTGGCTGCCGCGATTGCTCGATGGCTTCCTGCCGATTCCGTTGCAGCCGTCATCGCTGAGTTCCTTGACAGCCATCGCTGACCGAAACGGGGATGGTCAGGATCAACGGATCGCCGACATGATAACGACACTGGCAGGAATGCCGGAGTTCCATTTGAACTGACAGGTTTACAGTTTCGAATCCAATTCGATTAGGGATAAATGATGACAACTCGCAGACAGTTTATTCAGACAGCGTTTGGAAGTGCGGCTCTTGTCAGCATGTCCCATTCGGTTCCGGCCGTTTTGTTGGGAGCCTCGCGACAGACTGCCTTGTCGGGCGAAGATCGAATATTGATCGTGATCGAATTGGGAGGGGGCAACGATGGCTTGAACACGGTGGTTCCCTATGGCGATGAAAATTATTACAAAAACCGGTTCACGCTGGCCATTGGCCGCAATGATGTGCTGAAGATCGATGATCACGTTGGATTGCATCCGTCGCTTCGAGGATTCTCCAAACTGCTGGAACAGCAACAACTGGCGATCGTTCAAGGTGTCGGATACCCGAACCCCAACCGGTCACACTTTGAATCGATGGACCTTTGGCACACCGCCCACCGGGTTTCAGAAAATGCTCATTTGGGTTGGCTGGGTCGGTGCGTTGATGAATCACCCGTGCTTGCCGGAGAACTGCCGGCAATACATTACGGCGACGGAAGACAACCGCTGGCCCTTGGCACACGAACCCGTCAGGTTGCTTCGATAAACAGTCTGGAACAATTCCGCCTGAATGTCGGAAACAAACGCAAGTTCACTGACACAATTCGTGGCGATCTGGCAATTCGACGCGACTCGAACAATGAGTTGTTGGGCTTTATTCACGAAAGTGCCGGGTTGGCATTGCGGACTTCCGAGCGTATCGAAAACGTCCTCGACACATCCAGCACCGCCCGCGATTTTCCCGGTACTTCGTTAGGGAGAAAACTCGCTGCCATTTCACAATTGGTCGATTCCGGCCTGCCAACACGCATCTACTACGTGACGCACAACGGCTTTGATACGCATTCGAACCAGGCGGCCGCTCACAGCGGATTGCTATCCGAACTTGGAGACGCCATTGCGGCGCTAATGACGGATTTGCAACAGCGCGGTCATGACAAACGAACCGCTGTTTTAACATTCTCGGAATTTGGACGAAGGGTTCGGGAAAACGCCAGCCGGGGAACCGATCACGGAACTGCGGCACCGTTGTTTATCGCTGGCGGAGCCGTGCGAGCGGGGCTGACCAACAAGCATCCAGGTCTTACAGAACTCGATCAAGGCGATCTTAAATTCTCAACCGACTACCGAAACGTTTACGCTACGGTCCTCGATAAGTGGCTGGGTATCGACAGCACTCCGATCCTCGGCAAATCGTACGACTCACTGGATTTGTTCCGGGTTTAGTCCGGCGCGTGCAACGTTAAATGATTGTGTTCTTGCAATCGTCTGGCAACTCGTATTCGTACTCAGTGCTACGTTTCTCGTATTCGAAAGGAACGCGATGTTGTTCGTTCGCAGGGCGCGCAAGGCGGTGGCGCGGCGTCGCACACGACGCCACCTGACATCCGAGGCACCACGAAGGATTCGAAGAGCACGAAGATGGAATTTGACGATCTCTCGAACCGTGTAATCGGTTGCGCAATCGAAGTTCACCGACAGCTGGGCCCAGGGCTACTGGAATCTGCGTACGAACAATGCCTTGCTCATGAACTGAATCGAATTGGGATCGGATTGCTGATCAGTTTTAATGTGACAAGGCTGAAAGACGGCATCAAGCGTTTTGTGCTCTGATTCCTTCTTGCTTTTCGTGTCCATCGTGGTAGAACGACTTGGTTGGCGAGTGAACTTCAGCGCACGAACTATCAGACCAGTCAGTATCCAGCGCAATCCGCAAACGCGACGGCGCTCAGCCGGGCGCGAAATCTATCCTTCAACCTCCTGTTGATGGATAGATTCCGATGATTTATGCATCTTGAGACAATGTGGTTCGCAATACTCCTTTAATTCGTGTCTTCACTGCCGTTCCAATTTTGGTCGCAGGTCTGGCTGTCTGTTCTTGCCAAAGCGCGAAAACCACTCAGGATTTGGCGTTTCCCACCTGGGAGCAATTGTCGGATCAGCTGATAGAGGCGTTGCCGGAAGTTCTGGAGGAAGGGAAAGGGCCTCACGATTATGTGTTCGATGTGCCGGATGTAGTGCGGATCCGCGACAACGGTTCCATAGATACCTGGCTCGAAATGTGCGCGCAACAGGAATTAACGATGGTTCGTGTTGCAGGCTTTATGTGCGTGCAACAGCGTGCACCGGAGCGACAGTTCGAGGCGGCACTTACATTTTTGTCAAACAAGCCAGCAGGCGAATCAATGTACTTTTGCTATCCCGCACTCGAGTTTTTGCAAGATGTGTCGGCAACTCCCGGTAACGTCGCCGCTTTTGGCAAATTCGTAAACAGACGCCATCCAAACCACAAGCAATTTCTGACAGCGGTCAGTTTCGTTGGCGGCGGAATTAAACTAGTCGACGATCCACCTGGTTTCCTGGCAAAATGGGCCGTGTCCGAAGATATTGGAAACGCTGACCCGACCGTCCAGGTTATGGCTATGGATGAGGTTTTTACCAATGCCAAAAACGAAGGCACCGCTGTCCCGGAATCGATCCTGGATCATTTGAAATCGTTTGCGGAATCAGATGGTATTCGTCGAGCCGCATTTGTACGCTATGCCCCGGAGTCAGTGGATCGCACTACTCTGACTGCGTCCATTATCGGCGTGTTGAAGGATGATAATCTCAATGAATTCGAATACACGTATGCTCTGTTGGATCGTGTTGATGCCATTAGTGAACTGATCGACGTCGACGTTTTGGAGCTGACACCGGAACAACTGAAACGTTGGGAAAAGCTTTTGGAACGCCACGATTCGGATAATTGAGGCATAACCAACAAGAATTTGACATCGCATTATGGGGGACGAACGTAGCCGATGCTTAAATTCCTGGTTCAAGAAGCCCGGTTTGGTTGGCGATCGGCTTGATTCGATGATCGCACTAGCCGTTCAGGCGGCCGCCTTGCCGAAAATTCCAAGACGCATCGATGGCTTTTTCATGACAACCACGGATTGGCGATGATGATAGAGGGGCAAGATGTCCTCGATGTCAAAGAATCGTCCCCAGGTGTTTTCCAGATAGGCATTGGAATGAAAAACCTGTGCCCGGTAAGGACCAATCTCCGAAAATCGATAGACGAGTCGTTCGCCCGGCATCGGTCCCTGTAACATGTCCATTGTAAATTTTCCCGTGCCGATCATCGAACTGAGCAACCGGTTCGATTCGTCTATTGCACCAAGAGACGACCAGGTATCTTCGTTGTGTACCGTCAGGTAGCACAAACCACCCGGTTTAAGGATTCGACGCAACTCAGCCAGCCAGGCGGTTTCAAAAGTATCGATGTGCGTGAAAACCGAAAACGCGCAAATGACATCGACCGATTGATCCGATAACGGCAAAGTCGGCATGGCTGAGTTAAATACTGGTTTGAGGTTCCGTGGCATAAATCGGGACAACCAGCGAATATGCCGTTGGTTGAGATCGGTTCCCCAAACATCCGGAATGTTTTCCTGGATACAAAAATGGCGTGTGACCCGGCCGGTCGAACAGCCAAAATCGAGTACGGACCCGACTGCGATGTCACATTCACGCGCCGACTTCATCACTTTTAAAAAATCGCCGAGCCCGGACATCCAGTAACCGGTATCCGAATCGGGCATATAATTTTCGCGATCGGCCGCAGCGGGGATCGGATAATGATCGCGGGAGACCCATTCTGCGAATTCGTCGCCGGGGATCAATTCGTCGGGTATGTGGTTACGCCAATTCCCGAATCCCTTCATACCGCGGTCGGCCGGTGGTGCATTATTAAGAAAATCGTTTTCATCCAGGTTGTTTATCGAGAAATCATTTTCCCAGCAAACCGGACGGTCATGAGGCGTTTTTCTCGCGGATTTTGGGCGATCCATCCTTGTTCACCTGTTAAGAAATGCGTGTTGGGTCAGATTTCGTATTTAATTGTTTCGTACTGAATACTCTGCAACCGGCTAAACTCCTGGAAAAATCGGCACATCGAGGAGTTTTTCACCTCGTTACGAATTAAATTTTGTCCGCAACCGATACAAGACCAGATAAAGGGCAGGTCCTGAATTTGCGGGGTGGATCGAAAGAATTTGCCGTGATTGTGTCGAATTTTCGGAAAAAAGCCAGATCGATTTTGTCTGGACATTCCAATCAAATCGCCAAATCCATTCGAAAAAAACCGCAGTTACAAAAATCGTTGACACTTTTTTTGGCGAGCAACTATACTGAAAGCCGAGTTAAGATAGGGCGATTGGTAAAGATCGCCAGAGGCCGTTCCTGATAGCGAATTTATCAGGAATCTGTCCAGCGACGGCGGCAAATGCTCGAACTGTTTTTGCATCAGCTTTTTTTGTGTCTAAAATTGCTGAAGCGGTTTTTATTAGGTAATCCAAACGAATCTGGGGATTTTCGCAAATGACTCTCGTCGGCAAAATTTTGACGCTTTTGATTCTGCTGCTCAGCGTTTGCTTTTTATTGATCGGCATCACAATTAATGCTTCACATCAAGCATGGCATGTGAAGGCAATGGCGAACAAGACAGCGGTGGAAGTTGCCAACCGCCAAATCGAAGCGATCAAGGCCGACAACACCCGCAAACAAACCATGATCGAGACCGAAAAGGTCCAGCGGATGCTCCGAATTCAACAGCTCGAATCACAGTTGCAATTGGTTCAGCGCGACCTCAATCAACGAAATACTGAATTCGACGCTCAAAAAATCAAGGCATCGGAAGCCAGCCAGATCGCCAGCGAAAACGAAAAGCGTTTGACGGAACAAGACCAGATCATTGCCAGTCTGAGTACCAGAATGCGAACGCTGACAGAAGACATCGCCAGTCAGCGTGAACGAGTCATCGCCATGACGACTCAAATCTTTGAACTGGAAGGCAAACGCCGAAGCCTCGAATCATTGCATAAGGATTTGGGGGAAAAGAATGCCTTGTTGACCAAAGTGCTCAAAAAGAATGGTCTGCTGGAAACCGACCTGGTCGACCATATTCCACCCGCCATCGAAGGGCGGGTTTATGCCGTTCAGAACGATACGATCGCTTTCAGTCTGGGTACGGATGACGGAATGCGTGAAGGGCATGTTGTGGACATTTTCCGCGGTAATCGATTCGTCGGAACGGCAGAAATTACGGTAACGCAGCCCAACCGGTCGGCAGCCCGCATCGACAAAAACCTGACTAAGTTTGCAATTGAAACTGGCGATCGCATTACAACCAACTGGGTTCGCGACCAGAAATAGACGTTCTCATTTCAGGACTTTCTGCACTTAACGTTTACAGCACAGGGTTGGCAACAAAGATGTCGCAACAACAATTTCAGGCGTCGGCTCCGGAAAATGAGCCCGCAACTTCCTTGTCTGCCCGTAGCCTGGTTGCCTCGCGCAAGCAGGATTTCAATATTTACACGGTAATGTTGCTACTTTCGTTTGTATTCCTGCTCGTCGGTACGGTCCTGATGTATCTCGAACTGCAATCGTACCCAGGTGGAGTTACCGGTTCCTGGAAAACCAGTTCCGCTACGCCAACGAATTCAGGACAGTAAAACCCGGTCCACCCGACGAAGTGGTGGTGAAAATAGTCATCGGGTTAGAGGGGGAAGTTTTTGAGCCTAAATCGAGATTCGCAAGAACCCGGACATTGATGTTCGGGTTTTTTGTGCGCTTGTGTGTACACGTGTAACTGGAGTAGCAGACAATCCGCCACAAAGGGGCTACGATATCCAGGGGTAGCGACAATTTGCCCATCGCCTTGTTTATGACTTGGGAATCTCCTCCAGTGAATGATGTTCAAATACCGGAATTGAAAAAGATCATTGGTCCACTGGAGGACCATATCGCCAGTGTGGTGCTTGGCAAACGAAACGTCGCCCGGATGTGTCTGATTGCCATGCTTGCTGGCGAACATGTTTTGCTGGAGGACGTGCCCGGCGTAGGCAAAACGCTGATGGGAAAAGCCATGGCGCGCAGCGTTGACAGCGAGTTCCGCCGCGTTCAGTTCACGCCGGATTTGTTGCCAGGCGACATTATCGGCAGCAGTATTTACAACACGGCCACACGGCAATTCGAATTTCACCCCGGCCCGATTTTCGGCAACTTTGTCCTGGCAGACGAAATCAATCGTGCTCCACCTCGGACGCAGAGCGCTTTGCTCGAACCGATGAGCGAAGGGCATGTGACAATCGACGGAGTTTCGCACCCGTTACCCCAGCCGTTTATGGTCATTGCCACCCAAAATCCATTTGAGTTTGAAGGAACCTACCTGCTTCCCGAGAGCCAACTGGACCGGTTCCTGTTACGGGTCTCGATGGGTTATCCCGATCGCGAATTCGAAAAGGAAATCATCAGCAGCCATCGAATGGGCGAGCCCGTCGATTCGTTGCCGGCTATCATCAATCAAGTACAGATCGGACAGCTCAAAAAATTGGTCCGAAACGTGGCCATCGAGGAATCCATCAGCTCGTACATGCTTGATATTGTGCATGCCACTCGCGAATCGCCGGAACTGGCGGTTGGAGTCAGTACCCGTGGCATTTTGCTTTGGACGCGTGCCGCGCAGGCCTGTGCCCTGATGGATGGTCGTGATTATGTTATTCCTGACGATGCCAAAAGCCTGGCGGTATCCGTATTATCCCACCGCATCATGGGACGTGGAATTTCCCAGGGAACGGACCGAAAACACATGGAATCGATCATTGAACGAATCGTGGAATCAACCGACATCGGCTAGCATCCGATCCGTGCCAAACGTATGCGTCTCCACCGTCGAAAAACGCGAATTACATACGAAGGACTTTCCTTTCTGTTGATCCTTGCGTTTATCGTTCTGGGATCCATCCTGCGACAAATCAACCTGCTCGTATTGCTTTCCGGCTTGATGATTGCGCCATTCTTTTTCAATTGGCGAATCAGCCGAAAAATGCTGGAACGAGTGGTGTTTTCACGACGCTTGCCGCCATGGGCCCATGCCAAAACCCGTTTTTCCGTGGACTGGCAAGCAATCAACCAGGGCAACAGTCTACCCGCGTGGGAGATTCGCATTGACGACAACATTTGCTCGACGAACTCCAGTGAACCGGATTCAATCCGCGCCAGTGTCGTAATTCATCAAGTGAATCCCGGCCAAAAAGCGGTCGGTCAATTCATGTGCGCGTTTTCGAAGCGCGGTGTCTATGAATTCGGACCGGCTCGCGCCAATTCCGCATTTCCGATGGGGTTAATTCGAACAACGATTGCCTTGCCGGAAACTCAACGTCTGATTGTCGCACCGGAACTTGTCCGATTGTGCCACAACTGGCTGGCAGCAATTCGCTCATCCGCCCCCAGGCAACAAGACTGCAGCGATCGCCGAACCGGGAGGTCCCACGAAGGTTTTTTTGCATTGCGAAATTGGCAAGCTGGCGATAGTCGACGACTGGTCCATTGGCGAAGCTCAGCCAAGCGCGGCGAGCTGCTTGTTCGACAAGGGGTCGATCCCGATGCACTTCAGACGACGATTCTTTTCGATTTTGGAACGGATGCAGCCCTTCCAGTTAGTGCAAGTTCCTCCGAACTGTTGGCCAGCATCGCTGCAACAATCGTCTGTCAACAAGCAAGTTCGCGAGACCGGAGTCAGCAGGTTGTTGCGATTCGCGGGGATCGGTCCAGTGGAATTCCGGTTCAATCCGGACCACGAACCTTGCCAACATTACTGGAGTGCCTTGCTACGATCCAGTCCGTGGAAACGACCGGCATCTTCGACGCGGTGCAAAGCCAATCACGAAAGCGCGTGGCCGCGAATCGCCTGATTGTCCTGAGCCATCGAAGTTTCACGGCCGCTTGCCTTTCCGAGAATGTCAAGGAATCAGCAGCAGTGATGAGTGGCCGTTTAACATGGGTGGACGTAACAAACGATTCACGATTGATCCAGGATCCTGCCTTGCAAATCCCGGCCAGCGATTCGAACAGTGCACCTGAATCATTGGATCCGGCAGCGGAAACGGCGGATCAGCGATGAAACGAATCAACCGGACTTTGCAAATCCTTATCATCATGACGTTGACATTGAGCGGTTTGTTGCTGGGCATGAGCCAGGGCGATTTCGAACCGTTGTTAATTGCCCTGAGTGCGGCAATCGTCTCCTGGGTTACGGTGGATGTCTTCCGCTGGTTTAGCTTGCCCCAGTGGTTAGCAAATCTCGTTGCCATTATTGTTACCGCGATTACGGTCGCGTCATTTTTCTTTACAGGCGATTCCATCCGTCAGTTATTGGGGGTGGGAAAACTGCTTGTTTATTTGCAGTCGATTCTGCTGTTTCAAAAAAAGTCCGCCCGGGTTTACTGGCAAGTTCTGGTATTGAGCTTGTTGCAAATCGTTGTGGGAGCGGTGTTCAATCTGGGATTCGAAGGAGGGGTGCTGTTTATCGCCTACTTGCTCGTCGCTGGTGTGGCGATGTTGTTGTTACACCTTTACCAGCAACAGGAACTGGTTGATGGCAAAGGACCGAATGCCGTTCGACAAGCTGCGCGCAGCGATTATCGGCACAAGATCA
This sequence comes from Pirellulaceae bacterium, assembly GCA_031414755.1. GTDB lineage: Bacteria > Planctomycetota > Planctomycetia > Pirellulales > Pirellulaceae > CAJQPP01. The sequence goes on from JANNWJ010000036.1 coordinate 30,904, forward strand.
TTTCCGTTTCACCCCCTGACGTTGATCCGTCGAAACGCTACGTGCTACGTCGAATGGCACGGCACTATCTGTTCATGGGCGGCGGAGCGTTTTTGTTTGGCGTAACACTCTTCTATTTCCTTCCGCGCGAGAATTCATCCTGGTCGGGGCCGGCAGAAGTGCCGATGCCGGCAACCGGCTACTTGCAAAAAGTCAGCATGTCGCACCCCGATTTGATCCCGCTTTCCAACCGCCTGATGATGACCGTCGAATATTTATGGCCAGAATCGGGCGAGCCCTTTATGCCAACCGAACAACCCTACTTGCGTGGAATGGCCCTTGCCAATCTTGTGATCGAAAACAACGCGACCACCTGGCAACCGGCCAATTCCCAGGTTCAGCCTTCTGAGTTTGATGAATTGCTCGTCAATAATCGCGTTAATTCCCGCAAACTCGTTCAGAATATTGTCATTGAACCGACCGATGACCCGTTGGTCTATTCCCCAATGCCGGCCCTCGGCGTTGGTTCGGACCGCGATGACGAAATCAAATTTTGCTGGCCACTGGCAGCCCTGACGCGCCAACAGATGGGGGACAAAATCACAATTTCCCATTATCGCTATTCGTTGGCCATTCCCGTTTTGCCGACGGGAAAGTTTTTCATGGCGTGGCCTTACCAGCCGCGAACAGGCCGCCAGCCGTTAACATTGGAAGACGATCCCGGTGTGTTCAAGTGGCTTACGAATATGGATGCCGCCCGATATCCGAATCTGGTGAGTGTCGCGGGAGAAATCGCAAGCCGTGCCGGCTCAAACAACCATTATGAATTGGCTCTTGCGCTGCAAGACCATTTTTCGGAACAAAACGGTTTCACTTACACGATCGATTTTCGAAATGTTCGGCGGGATGCCACAATCGATTCTGTAGAAGACTTTTTTGCAAATCACCATTCCGGGCATTGTTCCTATTACGCATCGGCACTGGCCTTGATGCTGCGAAGCCAGGGGATCCCCACGCGAGTTGTGGTTGGATATCGAGGGGGAAAAAACAACGAGTTTGGCAAACACATTGACGTCGAAGAACGACACGCCCATGCATGGGTCGAAGCCTACATTCCACCCGATAATTGCCCACAGGAAATGACCTCCTCGGGACAAGCCGGACAGTTGGGTGCCTGGATTCAATTGGATGCAACGCCGGCAGTTGATCAGGACCAATTGCTGGCCGGCGATGCATTGAATTACGCCCGGAGCTTTTGGCGCGATTATGTACTGGGTTTGCAGGCGGACACGGGCGCCTCCGTCGTGAATGCCGACGGGATGAAACTTGCCGGACTGTTTCGCGTTCTCGATCTTGGCTGGTGGCAGGCACGTCTGTCGGATGCGGCCTCAAAGTCGCGACAAATTGGAACCTGGCAGAACTTTCTGTGGAAATCATCGCCACTGATTGTGGCCGGCTTCGCATTCACGGGTTTCTTTTTCTATCGCAAACGAAAACTGAAGTTACTGGCGACCCGTTCCCGTAACGGTAAGAGTCAGGAAAATCCTTCGCTCACCAATCGAATCGGGCGATGGCTCAGCGGTGCCGCAGGAAAAATTGCCCCGTCCCTGGCTCGCTGGCTCGACCCCGCCCGCCAAACGAGAATCGATGCTCCGTTCTACAGGACGTTTTCGACAATCATGAAGCGTGGCGGTTGGGTGCGCCGCGCCGGGCAAACACCGCTGGAGTTTGCCCGGTCGATCGACGGGTCCCGCAACGAGGCCGACACCCGCGAAATTGTGACGCTGGCAACGTCTATCACCGACTCGTACTACGTGGTTCGATTCGGATCACGCGAATTGAATTCCATCCAGCAAGCGTCTGTTGAAAATGCTCTCGATCAGTTGAAACGACTGCTTGACAACAGTTCGGCGAGTCCGAATTCGGGTGCCTCGGCAACGTAAGACAGCGTTGTTAATCAATCAATCGACGCTGAATCTCAGCGAAAATCGCCTGGCAAACGGAAGTCTTGGCTCCTGCAAACCTGGCGATCACATGTCCGGCAGGATCGATGACCTCCACCGAGTTCGAATCGGAGTTAATGGCGGTCGGACCGTTCAGCACAACCAGGTCGCAGCACTTTTTGTGAAGTTTCGTAACGGCGCGGAAATAAGCGTCCTCGGTTTCCAAAGCAAAGCCTACGACCCACTGGTTGACGCGCTTCCGCGCGCCAAGTGTTGCTACGACATCCGGTGTCTGAATTAGTTCCAGAACAAGCGGCTCGCCTGTCTTCTTGATTTTCTGCTCGAGCACTTTCACGGGTTGAAAATCACAGGGGGCCGCCACACCGATCGCTCCATCCGCGCCATCAAATTCCCGCACACAAGCCTCTAGCATTTCCTGAGTCGTCATTACCGGAATGACGACCGCACCAGCCGGATATTCGATCGTCACGGGTCCGCTGACAATAGTGACCGAATGACCTGCATCGAGTGCCGCACGGGCAATTTCGCTTCCCATCATTCCGCTGGATGCGTTGGAAATGTAACGGACCGGGTCCAGATACTGACGGGTCGGTCCGGAAGTGATCAGGATTCTTGACATGCTGCGTTTGCGGGTCCATCAACAAAATAATTGTTTGTACAGCGACAACATCACGCCTGGCGGGCACTTCGCGGATCAAGCACTGCAGTAATCGCGTCAAACAGCTCGTCGGCTTCAGCCATCCGCCCCATCCCGCGCTGCCGACAGCTCAGCCACCCGTCACCCGGCCCGGCCATTTGCGCACCATCATCGCGAAGCCGGGCAACATTTCGCTGCACCGATTCCTTTTCCCACATCTCGCAGTTCATGGCAGGGGCAAGGATTACGGGTCCGGTAAAACACAAAAACAAAGTGCTCAACAGGTCGTCAGCCAGGCCGTTGGCCGCCTTGCCCAGAAAGTCGGCAGTCGCCGGAGCAACGCACAACAAGTCACTGGACCGCGCCAATTCGATGTGCGGGCCAAGCGGAAATTGTTGCTGGTCAAACACATCGCCGTACACCGGACGACCGGTCAATGCCGCGAAAGTCGCTGCACCTATGAATTCCCGTGCCGCCGAAGTCATCACGACGCGGACACCGTAGCCTGCCTGTACAAGTTTGCTTGTCAGGGCCGCCGTCTTGTAGGCGGCAACTCCGCCCGTTACGCCAATCAGTATTTCATGGTCTGCCATGAGACTATTCTAGCTCCACCACCGGATGTCGGTAAGCGACCCGCTTTTCGTCAGGCCCCCTTTTGTGAAGCGATCGGTAATTAACCGGTCTGGCCGCCTTGATCGGCAACACCGAACCCCAAAAAAATGCCGACTATCGGTTGCAAGTCTCGTCGAACCTGGTCAGCATACAACTTATGGAAAGTTCATCGACGGAGCGCTGTGTCCTGGTCATTGGTTACCGCCCCGCCATTGCCGATTGGCTGAATTCCCAATCGATTCCATTTGCGATCTGGCATGACAAACCGATCCGGCAACAACGCAAGATCGCGCACTGTTTTCGCGTCGTGACCGACGTGCCGATCTATCGTACCGTTCAAAAGCTGCGATTTCGGATTGTCGAGTTGTTCGGCGACCTCGATAAAAGGTTCACGCACGTCATTGCCGGAACCGAATCGGCCGTAGTCGCCGCATCGCAAGCACGCCGGTTACTCGGTTGCCGGTTTTCTCCCGTTGCGATTTCGATTCGCTGCCATAACAAATTGCAAATGAAGCGGTTTTTGCGGGAACGCGGTTTTCCTCTGGTGCCGTTCATCGCTCATGGTGATGTTTCCGATCCGGACGAAATCATCTCACAACTTGGATTGCCCATCGTTGTCAAGAAACAGAACACTTCCGGCGGACGGGGAATGAAGATCGCGTATAACAAACAGGAGCTTGGAGAGTATTTCAAACGGGGCACGATTTTGGAAAAGTTTATTGACGCGCCGGAAATAAGCGTGGAATCACTGGTCGATCGATCGAAGATCGTTTTTGAAAACACGACCCGTTACCACATTAAACGATTTGTGAATATTGTTCCCTCGGCGATCGATTCGGCGCAACTTGATCAAGTCATAAAACTGAATCGCCAGATCATTCAATCCATGAAGATTCGGTGGGGCATGACGCACGCCGAATTCTATCTGGCCAACGAGCAGATTTACTTTGGCGAAATCGCCTTGCGACCACCTGGCGGCTACCTGATGGACTTGATCGATCTCGCCCAGGGAACGGACATCTGGCAATCGTTTATGCAAATCGAACTGGAGTTACCTTTTCAGGCGCAGCGAAAACACAATCATCACGCCGCCGCGGTCCTGTTCCACCCGGGAGCGGGTCACGTTGATTCCATTGACACGGGAACCGTGCAAACAAATCTGCCCGAACTGCAACGGTTGGTCTTTCACGTCAAAACTGGCGAGATGCTGGCCCCGCGTGAAGGGGCCGGTGACATTGCGGCCTTTGCATTGCTGGCCTCGCCCGATCGGGAACGGCTAATGAAAGTAATCGATCAAGTGCGTAAGGAAATCGGGATTCGGGTAACGGCCAGCGTCCAGTCGGAGCGATCATCGTGACAGACGTCGTCGATCGAAAAACACGAAGTCGCATGATGGCGGGCATTCGCGGCAAGGACACTCGCCCCGAAATGTTGATCCGCCAGGGATTGCATCGAGCAGGCTTTCGCTACCGTTTGCATAACGCCCGGTTGCCAGGCCGGCCCGATCTGGTGTTTTCGTCGCGACATGCAGTTATCCTTATCAACGGTTGCTTTTGGCACGGCCATCCCTGTCATTTGTTCAAATGGCCCTCGACGCGACGGCATTGGTGGCGCGACAAAATCAACGGGACACGAAGACGGGATCGCCAGGCGATGAAGCAACTGTTGATTGCCGATTGGCGAGTGCTGACGATTTGGGAATGCGCGCTCAAGGGAAACACCCGAAGGCCCCTCGAACACGTGATCTCACAAACCATTCGCTGGCTGGATGGAAAGAAACCGATTCGCGAAATCACAGGGCGGTAAAACAATCGCAAAAAAACTCGGGCATCCACCAACCGGGCAAACGCCAAGTCGCGCAAATGGGAAACTGGAAATTGGTCCACAATCGTCGCGGGCACGATAGCGGATCGGCATTATTCGATTTGGGAAGCGACATCAGGGAAGAAATCAATCTTGCTGAAATCCATGTGGACCTATTCAACAACATTCTTCCCCGTCTCGCCGAATAGGATTCGCAGATACTGGATCCACTCTGGCATTGCGAGAAAACGGCAAGCAAAGGTGATTAGTGAAATCGATTGTTCGGTATGTTTCGGTGTTGCATAAATGACTTTATTCCTCGAAACAAATCCAAATTGTTTTTCACACTGGATACGCCATTCAACAGATGCAATACGCATCTCATTCAGGTTTCCGTTCGGCGTTTCTGGAAATTTGTACATTATTCCGCGAACGTCGACTTGACTGTCGATTAAATACTGGCACGCCAGTACATCGCAGAGAATCCAGTGAAGTCTGTTCACCGAACGCACAGCACTTTCAATTCGCGCGTTGAACTTGACGACAAACGACATCGCTCCTTTCAAGGATAAGATTGAATCAGGGAAGTTCCCACAAGGTCTGTACCTGAATTCCCGCTCTCTTTCCGGATACTTGATGGTGTTTTGGAAAAAACCCGGATAGAATTCGACTTCCATAGTGTGCACGTATTATCGTTTACGTCTGAAAGGGCCAGCGATGAATCAGCGGCAGGTATGGGTTGGCGGCGGTGTTCTGGCTACCGTATTGGTTGGCTTGGCGATTTATCTCGTCTACTTTCAAAAGGGCCAGGAGATTGAACGACCCGGGCCGGTAACTGGTCCAGATTCAGTGACCGATTCTGGTCCGGAAATTGAACCGGAACCTTTGACCGAGGATGGTTCATCGGATTCGTTTGCATCCATGCCTTCCGTGTTCGAGCCGGCACCTGTTTCACTGGCCGCCGCGACCGAACACTATTATCGCGGGAGCGATGCCCGACAGGTCGGCGTACAGGAAAACGCCATCGTCGCGCAGCGTGCCGCCGTTCTGAAAGGGCGTGTACTTGGTCACGACGGTCAACCACTTGCCGGCGTCATGGTTGATGTCGCTCATCATCCAGAACTTGGCAGCACATTGAGTCAAGCAGATGGCGCCTTCCAACTCGTCGTCAATGGCGGTGGACACCTTTGCATCCATTACAAAAAAGTTGGCTTCCTGCCATTGTGCCGATTTGTTAACGCGCCCTGGCAAGACCATGCATGGTTGCCTGACGTGGTCTTGATCACCGTCGATCCGCAAGTCACGTCGATCGATTTGAATTCTCCCGCGCCGATCCAGGTTGCCCGAGGGAGTGTGGTTAAGGACGAGGACGGCGAGCGACAGGCAACGGTATTTATACCGAAGGGGACCAGCGCGCAAATGATCCTGCCCGACAAATCTCTCAAGGCATTGGACAGCATCAAGGTGCGGATCACCGAGTACACCGTCGGACCGAATGGGCCCGCCGCGATGCCAGCAGCATTGCCTCCGTCGAGCGCCTACACATATGCCTTTGAGTTGTCCGCTGATGAAGTAATTGCCGAGGGGATCAAGGTGGCTGGCAAGGATCTGATCTTAAGCCAACCGGTGCTTGTGTTCGTGGAAAATTTTCTAAAATTTCCCGTCGGGACGCTGATGCCTTTGGGGTATTTTGACAATGACAAGGGGGCCTGGATTGCTGCGGAAAATGGACTGGCAATCGGGCTCTTGCCTCCAACGGGTGACCTGGCGGAAATTGACATCGATGGGACAGGTGTGGTCGCCGACGCTGCCGCTTTGGAAAAGTTGGGAGTCAGCGAAGATGAACGGAAACAACTGGCTGCACTTTACAAACCGGGGCAGTCGTTATGGCGCGTGAAGGTGAGCCATTTCAGTTCGCACGATATCAATGAAGCGCCGGGCACTCCGCCCGATGCGCAGGCGACCAATGCTTCAGGCGGAAAAGGCGGTTATTACGACGATTGCGGTAATTGGATACCTTACGCCTCGCTTATTTCGGTCCAAAATCAAATTCTTGGTGAAGACATCGGCCTCGTAGGCGTTCCATTTGGATTGCACTATCGCAGCAACCTGGCGGCAGGTCATGCGGCCTCACGCTCTCTAAGAATTCCTTTGAGCGGCAATAGTACTCCCGAAAGCCTCAAACGCATCGACCTCGAGATTTATGTTGCCGGGCAGAAACATGTCAAGAGCTTTCCACCGGACGCCAATCAAAGTCACACATTTGTATGGGATGGCAAGGATTCCGAAGGTCGTATTCTATCGGGAGCTCAACCTGCAACGATTCGGATCGGCTGGGTCTTCGATGCCGACTACCAGGTTCCTCCTCGGTTCGGAGACCCGCCCGTGCGACCAACGCCAGTCAGAAGCCGGGAGGAACTCGCGTACTGGCGCGACGAAGTGATGACGATCGGCAGTCTCGACGGGCGCGGGCTCGGCATGGGAGGTTTCTCACTTTCGATACAACATCGATACGATCCCATTGGGCGTATCCTTTATCTGGGACATGGCGGAATCCAGGGTGCCAATAGTGGTGGAAAACAAGTTTTCAATCAGGCGATCGATACGGTCGCCGGCGGTGGCAGTAACTTTGCTTTGGGAAATGGCGGACCAGCCGTTGAAGCACGGCTGAACGACATCAGACCCAATCCTGGCCGTGGCACTCCGCGCGATCGATACGTTCGCTATCCGAATGGCCTCGTCGTTGCCCCCGACGGAAGCATTTATGTCTCGGACGCCAACGATCAAGTGCGAAAGGTAACGCCCGACGGCATTATTCAGACGATCGCGGGCGGAGGCACAAAAACGCCGGAGGAAGGCTTGAATTCCCTGGATGTAGAATTCGCCCACAGAGCAACTGGCGGTTTGGCATTGGGTGCCGACGGCAGTGTTTATTTGGTGGCCATTACCGAACAACGTGTTTGGCGAATAGGGCTCGACGGCAAGCTGTCGCTTGTTGCCGGCTCGGGCCGATTCGGATTCGATGGCGATGGTGGTCTGGCAACTGAGGCAAGCCTTGCCCATCCGGCTGCAATTGCAGTTGCAGTTGACGGCTCGGTCTACATCTCGGACACCGAAAACAATCGCATTCGCCGTGTGGCACCCGACGGAATCATCAACACAGTGGCGGGGAACGGGACGAAAGGTTTCAGCGGCGATGGCGGCCCGGCTCACGATGCAGAGTTTTACAGCCCGACCGGTCTTGCGCTCGCACCTGATGGCACGTTATACATCACCGACGCTGGAAATTATGTCATCAGACGGCTGACTCCAGGTGGCGGACTTTCGACGGTGGCTGGCATGCATCGCGAGGACTGGACACACGGGTTCGGCGGCGACGGCGGACCGCCCCTGGAAGCGAAGTTCGATGAACCGAGCGGTATTGCGTTAGGTCCCGATGGCGCACTGTACATTACTGATACCGATAACCATCGAATTCGACGCGTCGGGCTTGATGGTGTTGTAGCCACTATTGCTGGCAGCAAAGTTGAAGATTCCGATGTCGGCGACTACGGCGGCGATGGCGGGCCGGCCTCCGAGGCCCGGTTGGCATTTCCCAATTCGCTCGCCTTTGGCCCCGATGGAAGTCTGTATGTTTACGACGGCTTTTTTAGAACTGAAATCACGAATATCCACCATCGCATTCGACGCATCGGACCGGCCTTGCCCGGTTTTACTAATAAAGAAATTGTCATTCCTTCGGAAAACGGCCAGGAGCTTTACAAATTCAGCGCAACCGGCCAGCACCTGGAAACTCTGAACTCGATCACACTCAACAGCATTTATCGCTTCGGTTACGACAGTGGCGGCAGGCTCATTAAGGTTCGGGATGCATACAACAACGAAACCATTATCGAGCGAGACCCGAGCGGCCATCCAGGTGCCATCGTTGCTCCCTTTGGCCAGCGCACCGAACTGACACTGGATGCAGGCGGCTACCTCGCCAAAGTAACAAATCCTGCCGGGGAGTTTGTGGAACTCACGTATCACCCAGGTGGCTTGTTGGCGGGCTTTCGCAACCCGCGTGGCGATATGACTAAATTCGACTACGACGAAATGGGGCGACTTATCAAGGATGAAGATCCCGATGGCGGCTTTATTGCATTGGCGCGCACCGAATCGGAACGTGGTTACGAAGTCGCTTTGACGACGGCCTTGAAACCGGCGACATTGTATTCCGTCGATAGTCTTGCGGACGGCTCCCAGAATCGTCTGGAAAAATGTTGCTGCGGCGCCGAGACCGCAACGGCTTTCGCGATGGCCCGCGGCCATGAACTCCGCCATCCGGATGGAACGGTGGATACTGTGACGCTGCAGCCCGACCCGCGATGGGGCTTGCATAGTCCGATCCTCAAGAATATGACCGTAACGACTCCCGGTGGACTCAAGAGCGAGACGACGTTTCAGCGCAACGTCAGTTTGGTTGAGCCGAACAATCCGATGAGCTTGCAAAGCGTCGTCGATACACACACTGTAAATGGACGTACGTTTACCAACACGCTCGATGTTGCCGCGAAGACGATTGTCGGTTTGTCGCCCTCCGGTCGGACGCGCAAGACAACTTTTGACGATCTCGATCGCATTATCAGTATCGAAGATCCGGGGATTTTGCCGGTGCTCTTCGACTACGACGACAAGAGTCGCGTTGTTGCCATCCGCCAGGGAGAGGGTGACGAACAGCGACTAATGCGCTTCGACTATGATTCGTACGGCAACGTCGCGATGATCACGGATCCCCTGAAACGAACCGTGCGACTTGAGTACGATCTGGCTGGCCGACTCGTCAAACAGACCTTGCCGGACAATCGGGAAATCGCCTACGTATATGACGCGCAGGGCAACCTCGTTTCGCTAATACCACCCGGCAAAACGGCTCATACCTTTGAATACACTGCCGTGAACCTGACAGCCGGATATTCGCCACCCGAAGTCAGTGCAGGTCTGCGCGATACTGAATACGAGTACAACAAGGACCGTAAACTCACAAAAGTTTCGCGCCCGGACGGCAAGTCCATCGACATCGTCTATGACACATTCGGTCTGGTCGAATCGGTGACCATTCCCGGCCAGGAAATGCGTTTCAAGTTCGACGCACCGACCGAACAACTACGAAGCATTGCCGGGGCCGATGGATCACTTTCGTTCAGCTATGATGGACATTTGCCGACAGAAACCACTTGGGACGGTCCGATCACGGGGCGCGTGAGCCGAACCTTCGATAACGATTTCCGATTGAGCTCCATCAGCGTCAACGACGATCCGGCCACCGAGTTCAAGTACGACGCCGACGGCAGCTTGATTCAGTCAGGTGAATTGAAAATGGAACGCGATCCCGCGACTGGTTTCCTTAAGGGCACTCAGTTAGGAAACATAAGCACTACCTACGAGTACTCAAACTTCGGCGAACGAAAGAAGTTTGTCGCCAGCGTAAGTGGCAAGGACCTTATTGCTATTGATTACGAGCGCGACGCAGTCGGTCGCATACTCAAAAAGACCGAGACGATCGAAGGGGTTACCGATGTCTATACCTACGAATACGACTTGGCCGGTCGACTCAAAACCGCCACGAAAAACGGCGATCTGGTCGGACAGTACGAGTACGACAGCAACGGCAACCGGACTAAATACGAAGGACAGCTCGGTACCCGTGCAGGCAGTTACGATGCGCAAGATCGCATCGAAAGTTACGGTCCCGCTACCTTCAAGCATAACGCGAACGGCGATCTGGAATCAAAGACCGAAGAAGGCAAGACCACTGCCTTTGAGTACGATTCGTTTGGCAACCAGCGGACAGCAACTCTTTCGAACGGTGCCAGGATTGAATACATCAGTGACGCAACCAATCGTCGCATCGGCGAGAAGGTCGATGGCCATCTGTCGCAGGGCTTACTGTATCAGAACCAATTGCGGCCAATTGCAGAACTCGATGGGCTGGGAAAAATAGCAAGTCGTTTTGTCTATGGCGCAAATGACAATGTGCCTGAGTACTTTTCAAAGGAAGGCAAGACTTATCGCATCATAACCGACCATCTCGGCAGCCCGCGACTTGTCATGGATTCGGCCGACGGGAATATCGTCCAGCGCATGGAGTATGATGAGTTCGGCAACGTTGTGCACGACAGCAACCCGGGCTTTCAACCATTCGGTTTCGCCGGGGGATTATTTGAATCACAGACTCAGCTACTTCGTTTTGGAGTTCGCGATTACGATCCAGTTACAGGAAGATGGTCGGCCAAAGATCCGATTGGTTTTAGTGGCGGCCAGGCCAACCTGTTTTCCTATGTGGCAAACGATCCCATCAACCGCCGTGATCCGCATGGCCTGCAGGACAATTATCCTATACGCTTCGGCGCGCCAACAGCCGCCCAAACGTCGGGAGGATCACCCTCGTTTCGATATAACGCGAGCTGTTGGCTGTCTAATGCCGGAGGCAATGGCGTGGCGGGCGGACGAGCTAGTTCTGATTGGCCAATTCCCGACGATCTATTTGATCAAAACCGCCGCGTTGGCCCTTACGCGGAGGGAGATATCGGCTTCGAGGACCAGTCCTTCCGAGGGCGCGTAGGCGTGGAATACACCGTTCCTCGTGAGGACCGCGGAACGACTTACCGCGCCTGGGCGGAAACCAACTCATCAGGCGGCGGCAGCGTGGGTGTCGAATTCAGTGAACGCCTTGATTTTGAGTATCGTGTTGGACCCGAATGGAGCGTCGGTGTTCAGGTGGATAATCAAGGTAACGTCTCGCCAACCGGCAAAGCGACATTCAGGTTCTAACGGACCGCGCCAGGAGAACTCCATGAATTGCAAATATCTGATCTTCGGTGTCGGACTACTTGGCGTGATAGGCATTTTGGGCGACTACCTTGAAGGGAGCAAGCGCCGCACCAACGCCATACGCAGTGAGTGCCCGATCAAGATCGGCAATGCTTCCACCACCAGTTACCATTACGATGTTTTCGGAAACCTCCGCGCCGTTTCGCTTCCTGATGGCATGAAGATCGATTACCTGATCGACGCTTCCAATCGCCGTATCGGAAAAAAGGTCAATGGCATTCTGGTCCAGGGATTTCTGTATCAGGACGGCCTCAAGCCGTTCGCGGAGCTCGATGGTCGGAACAATGTCGTCAGCCGTTTTATTTATGGCATGCATAACAACGTGCCGGATGCCATGGAAAAAGAGGGCAAGAACTTTCGCATCATTACCGATGACCTTGGTAGTCCCCGATTGGTAGTTGACGTGGCCTCGGGCGATATAGTACAGCGAATCGACTATGACGAATTTGGCAATGTGCTTGAGGATTCCAATCCCGGTTTCCAACCGTTCGGATTCACCGGCGGACTCTACGATGCCGACACGCAGCTTACGCGCCTCGGGGCACGAGACTACGATGCGTTCACTGGACGATGGGGAACCATGGACCCTGTCCGCTTTGACGGCAATCAATCGAATCTTTTTGAATATGTCGCCAGCGACCCGATCAATCGACGTGATCCGACGGGTCTCAGGGACGTCATTGTCACCAGACGACCGGACGGCGGAACAAATATTACTTTTGTTTGCCCAGTTAACGTAACGAATCGTACCTGGACTCCACCCGAGTTCGACTATTCAACTATTACTGCGTCGGAAGGTGATACCGCAATTGCAATTCGTGATGGAGGTGGGGGCGGAGGGGGCGAAACCATTAGACCTGCGATCACCGTCAAGATGACGCATCCTCACGATCATGATGAGATTATCAGCGTGACGCCGCGCCCGCAAAAACTTATGGAGCCCGTTCGATAATGGGGCGGCTACGGGGTCGGGAGTCATTTACCGGAACGGCCCTTCGGGTGTTGAAACACAAATGACTCCCGACCCCTTGTCCAAACTTTAATGTTGACGAAACACTGGTTGGAAAACGATTTGGACGTTTAAAGTTGGAATCTGGTATTCCGGCAGGAGATTGATGGTGAACCGATTCTTTTTGTTTTTGTTATTTCTTGCCCCCTCGTTTTACGGCAATGTACTACTGGCACAAAACGACGAGTTCAAGCCCGTTAACCTTCTGCGACTTCCCTCCGTAAAAACGGAACGGTCGACGGCCCGTGCCGTTGACCAAGCGGGCTTGGCGGCGCTCACCGATGACAATGCTTCAACAGTTGCGGTGATCAAGGCAACCGGCGGGACCGTTGACATTGTCTTCGGGTTCGATGGTGCCATGGTCTCACCCGAGAGCCTCGAAATTCAGTTGCCCGAAAGCACAGCGCCTGAAAGCGGGACCGGGCGAGTCGAGATTCTCGTTTCGACGGTTTCAATGCAGGCAGGATTCCAGTCGTTGCGAGCTGACCCGCTCAAGGCAACTGCGGAATCACAAATCTTTTCCTTCACCCCTGCCGCAGCGCGGTGGGTCATGCTTCGATTCACGGCCATTGAGAATGCCGAAAACGTGGAGGTCGCCGAAATTGCCCTGTACGGGCATGAGGGCCCGCCAGTCAGTCGATACGCTTTTAACGAATCTCCGGCACAGGCGTTCGATGTGCTTGAGCGGTTGAAAAAAACTTCCGCCGTTGACGTTGGAATCACAGTGGACGAAGCGGCCCTGTTCGCGGACGTGAAGGATGGAAAATTTAACAAGTGGTCGTTCGGCGAAGCGGCCTTGATCGTTTCAGGAATCACAGATGCGAAAAAACGGAAAGAATACGTGAAACGACTCGACGCCCTTGAGACGCTGGCTCGCGCTGCCGTGGCCGACGCCACGACGCCCTATGAGAAAGGAGAAAAACTTCTCACATGGATGCATGCTGCCGATGGTCCGCTTGCCAAAGGGTACTCGGCCAACCAAACGGATCTGTCCGTAATCCTTGAAACGGGAACTTTCAATTGTGTTTCGTCGGCGACGCTTTATAACGTGCTCGGCCGTCGGCTCGGGCTTGATGTACGAGCGATCGAAGTTCCCGATCACGCATTTTCGATCCTCTACGACGGAACAAATCATGCCGATGTTGAGACAACTACCGCCTCGGGTTTCGATCCGGCCCGCGATCCGGCCGCACAAGAAAGCATCATGGAAAAAACGGGCTTCCGCTACATTCCGGATAGCAACCGTGATCAGCGGCGAGAGGTGGGTGAGGCAGGTCTGGTGGCGATCATTTATTACAACCACGGCGTAACACTTTCCAACGAAGATCGGCACCACGAAGCACTGCTCGCCTATTTTCGAGCCATGGCCCTCGATCGGGAGTTCTCGTCTGCCGTAAAAAACGCGCTGGCCGCATTGGCGCAGTGGAGTAGTGGATTAGCCGACGACGGGAAGTTCGAAGAGGCACGAAACGTACTTGTCGCCGGTTTGGACCTTGCGCCGAAAGATGCGACGTTCTTGCACAATCGCAAAGTCGTCTGGGGACAGTGGGCCGATGCCGCTGCACTATCAAACAAGGACGACGAGGCAGTTGACATCCTTCGACGGGCCGCTGCCGAAGTTCCGGACGGCAACTTCCCGGCGATGCAAGCCTGGATTTACATTCGACGCGGCGAAGAGTTTGTCAAGGCTGGCGAATGGGAAAAGGCAATTGCCGCCGTCGAGTCGGGGTTCGGGAAGATCGATGAAGAACCTCAAAAGGAACTAATGGAATGGAAAGCCGACTTGCCGTTACGCTGGTCGCAGTCCGAAATGGACGCGAAGAACTATGCGAAAGCAATTGAACTGCTGAACGCCGCATGGCGCAAAGAATCCAGTGACGAACGCCTGTCCCAAAACATCGTCTTCGCCGTGCAGGAATGGGTTCGCGAAACTTTTGAAAATGAGGGAGAGGCAAAAGCCAGCGAGATCCTGGCCGGGCAATTAAGACGTTTTCCTGAGCTCACCACGATAAACGACATTGCGGCCAGCCACGTCCAGCGGGTTGCCGGTTTGTTACGCGACGCTGGAAACTACGAGGAGTCACTTGCTGCAATTGAACGGCACCAGAAGTTCCTCACAGAAGAGGACGCAGCCCGGAACCTCTATCAATCTGTCTTCGATGCCTGGGCCAATTCGTTTGTCGACGGGAAAAATCATGAACAAGCGGTTGTGGTTTACCAACAGGGCCTGGAGCGATTCCCTGGTGAAGAGCATTTAATGCAAAACCTCGTTTACACCATGCAGGAATGGATCAAGGATGTTTATGCCGCTGAAGGCGAAGCGAATGCCAGGACCGTTCTACTCGGCTTGAAAAAGCGATTCCCTGAAATGGTCGAAGTCGACGAGCTGGCCCTGGCTCATGTGCATCGCGTCGTCTCCGGCCTTTGCGACGACGCGAAGTTCCCGGAAGCGCTGGGCTCCGTCACCGCCCACAATGATCTACTCAAGGGCAAGGACGACGCGCGCAACCTGGCAACAACAGTATACGACGACTGGGCAAGTAGCTTTCAGGTAAAACAGGAATGGCAATCGGCAATCGACATTTACGCAAAAGGACTGGAGCAATACCCGGCTGATTCGCACCTTTCGAATAACGCGGTTGCGATCTGGAACACCTGGGCCTCGACCTTCATCGACAAGAAAGAATGGGACGCCGCGATCAAGGTATATGAAAACGCCTTACTTCAATTTCCCAATGACAACATGTTGTCGAACAACCTGAAATATTGCCAGGAACAACTGAAGAAGTAACGAACGACTCACCGTTTCGGCAGCAATTAGCAATCCTGCTCCGGCATTGAGAGCAAATTCAATTCGAAGGTTTGATGTCGATCATTTTGGGGGAAGCCAGCGAACCGGACTCTGCCTCGACCATCCGCTGCCAGGCTTCGATGGCTTCCAGGTCGCCTGTTCGCAAGAGGTTGTCGGCGAGGATGACGTTTTCGGCAACTCGCACAAACCGTTCGAACTTGACAGTTGATTTTTCGGCACTGTTTTGGACTGTCGCCTTGCCGGACAGTTCCCGATATCGGGCATAATCCTTGTGCTCTTCGATCGCTTTGATGAATTCGGCCTGGCGAGTCGTTAACAGTTCGACAGAAACCGGATTGACTACGTTGGCGAGTTCCGGCCATTGTTTCTTCAAGTCATTGGCAATACCCTGCTTGAGGCGATCGGCCTCGCCTGGCGTGCGTCCGCCGCGGCGCGAGTTTGATGACGAGCGGCCTCCGCGCGATCCCCGCTGCGAGCCGGCCTTGCGAGCATCCGCGATACGACCTTCGCCGGCCAGTTCAAGTTGTTTTGAAAGTCCTTCAAGAACGGCTCGATCAGCGGGGTTTGCCAGCTTCAATACCGATTCAAACGGAGACTCGTTGCCCAACAATTTCGTGTCGTTGCCACTCCCAAATTTGCTGGCCTTGCGCAAATACTCGTCCGACGTCTTGATCGGCAAATCAATCGTATTGGCGGACAGGATCGTGTAGGCATGAGCTTCATCAAACGAAACAATGCCATCCCTATTGTAGTCGGGCAACTCGATTGATTGGCCCGTACGGTCCTTGCCCGCCAGAGCCGCAAAGAAATAAGTGCTGTACTCTTCGTCGTTTGCTTCGTCGATCTCAGGGGTGCACCCCGCCGCTTGCCGGCTATGAACTGTTGCAAAGAACCCGATACGATTTTGTTTTGCAAGATCCTGGTCACGATCCCCTTTTTCGTATACCAGTTGGGCAAATCCTCCGGCATGGCATTGCACCATAAAAGTGACAACTGAGACACCCTCCGGCAAACGATCCAGTTGATCGGACAATTCCGAGACAGAAAACTTTTTGTTATTCCAAAGGTAAATGGTCGTGTTGTGAGGTCGCTTTGAATCAGCACTGGTGCCCCCGTGTGCCGATACGTAAATGATCAGCCGGTCCCCCGCTTTCATTCGTGTTGCGTTTTCCGAAAACCACTGTTCAATGTTCTCGACGCTTGTTTCACCCCGAATATCCGGAACCTGATGAACGCGATATTTCAAACCTAAATTGCGTTGCGATCCAAAAAACTCGGCCATGAGTTTGTTGGCGACAGGCAACGAGTCGCGATCCATCACCTGAAGGGTGGCGTCGTTCGAGAGTCCATCGGCAAAATAGATGTCGTTGGCCTTGCTATCCAGTTTTTGCTCATTCAACAATCGTTGATAGAACAATACATTTTTTTCGAGGGACGCCTGATTTCCCGAGGGCGCATAACCACCGGCGACGGTCAGAAAAAAATCTTCGGCTGAAACGCCCGATGGCGCCATGGCGAAAGCGAAAAGAACGACTATCCCACATCGATTCAATGAAACTAAACACATATTCATTTGGCTTTTCTCCAGGCCGATCCGATGGTTCATGCAGCCGCATCATTCCAGCGTGAGTCAGAGCGACGATCAGGGTCGGCCGCTTGCGCGTTCCCGACGCATTTTAGCAAAAAACGACATACGAATCCGCGATCTATTTAACCACGAAGGCAACGGATGCGGCCGCGCGAAAGGCCGATTTTTCGTAAAAGTCCGATCGACTCTGGATACTGCGGGTGCATTCGTAGCATTGTGTTGTTTGGCACAATGAATGTATCGCGGCTACTGACGTGCCAAATTCAGGAATGGTGTTCCGGATTGAGGAATTTCCGGTGCACTTTGCGTCTGGCGATCCGTCGGCGAACACTGATGGTACTGGTGTTTTTTGGTGTACATCCGTTCGTCGGCCTTCACCAGCGTTTGTTGCAGGGTACTTTTGGCTGACCGGTACGCCAGTCCAATGGAAGCGGTGATGGACCGTTCCGCCAACAGACGTTTGATGCGTTTGACCAGCGCCTTGGCACCGGCCGCATCACACTCCACTGCAAGTACTGCAAATTCGTCTCCACCCAGTCTGGCGACAACATCGGAATTTCGAGTCGCTTGTTGCAGGACAGCAGCCACGTTCATCAAAGTCGCGTCTCCCTGAGCATGGCCAAGTCTGTCATTGATCTTGTCAAGATCATTGAGATCAACGGAAAGGACACAGGCCGGGCATCCGTAGCGCTTGCAACGGGCCTCTTCAGCTTCCAGCAGCCGGTCCCAGCCACCACGGTTATAGAGACCGGTAAGCGAATCCGTAATCGCTTCCTGATCGGCCATCCCTGCAAGTCGCCCTTCGGCTTGTGTTTTTAAATCCGCATGCAATATCGCGCCGAGTAAACTGGCACAAAGTTCAATCAAGAGGAGTTCATCTTCTATTTGTTTTGGCTGAGGCAACGGATCAATGGCGCAAAGTGTTCCGAACAACGAGCCATCTTCATCGTGAATCGGTACGCCAATGTACGCCCCGATCGATACTTTTTGGCCAATGGGAGCTGTCAGGTAAGCGGCAAAGTCGTTGGAGCAAGGCGCGATGCGTGGCCCAAGCCCCTTGATCATTCGAGAGCAATACGAATCAAGCCAGCTAAAAACCTTGCCACTGGAAACACCATAACCATGATCTTCGGCGTGCAAGACAATCAATTCGTCTCCCTCGATGCGAGTGACCATCCACAGTCCGAACCCAAGTCGATTGTGCAGAAACTGCAATACTGATTGAGATGCAAATTGAAAATCAGAGAAACTTTGGGCAGGTACAATCATTTTGACAACTCGATTGCAGAGACATATTGACAGATGGATTAACAATCAGGGAAGGATCCCGACTTGTAATCGTGTCTCCGTGCAATTTTTGAACGTCGATCCCGGCAAATCACCTGAAAAACTCTAACGACGCCGTCGACATTGCAAATAATGCCTGTCGAAACGAATATTCCGATGGCGCATGTTATTAAGGCGCAAGGGATGGAACGGAGTGCCGTCGCCATGTCAGACGCAGGAGGTGAACATCAATGGCAGGAAACATCAAACTGCTGGGTGGCACTGGCTATGCCAGTGTCTTTGGGTACTGGACGCAGAATTGTCTTCGGTCAATTTGGTTGTCCCTGATCGAAAGCTCCTTCTGGGAGTCCATGAATGTGAGGCAATCTTGAAAATTGTCGTTTGGGTGGATCAAGCAAATAGAATCGGGCACTCGACCAAATCCAATCCGTCGCTTTTTCACACAACCCACGTTTCACCGGGTTGTTGTGGATGTAGTCGATAGATGCTTCCAGTGCCTCCGGACTGAACAGATTCCGATCGAAGCCTGCTCCCTCCTGCCAAAATCGAAAACAGACTTTCCCCGGTCGTTCCTGAACCGTTAACCGATCCAACAATTCACTTTTCGATTCGATGAGAATCAGCTTGATCTCCTTTGAAAACGGTTGCTTGATGAACGCTAACAGGCGACCGATTTCGGGTTCCGGAACCGTTGGATATACAAGAAGGTGGACATGCTCCGGCATAAAGACAAAAGCCACGAGTTCAAACGAAGTTCTTTCGACGGCCGAGTCAATATGTCGAGACAATCGAGCTCGCCAGTCATCGTTCGTTAGAATCGGCATCCTTCGGTAACAAGAAAACGTCAGTTCATGAAAGTGCCCCGGCTCATGAAAGTGTTTGACTTTTTTTCGATGGTGCTGTTCGGTCATTTCGTCCATTGTAACGATCCAACAAAGTTACGTTCACCACTTGGTGCTGAAAGACACTGGCATAGCCAGTGGCACCCAGTCGTACTCACTCAAGTCTTGAAAGACTCCGAAATAGCCAGTGCCACCCAGCCGCTGATGATTGTTGAGCGCCCCTCAATTACGCTTGGCGTTGCAATGTATTGTGAGAAAAATCGTTTGCTGTCCGGAAAAAAAGGGTAACCAGGACAAGTCAATTGTATTCGATATACCGACCCCATTCCGCCATCCAACTTTAAGATTTTGCCGGTTTCTGTCAACGGAAGACAAAAACGAGTTGAACATTTCCATGAAATTCACATGACAAAGGCTGACTGCCGATTATGGTCAGTTATCGTCGCCTGTCCCCTTCGGCAATTCAACTTTGACAGGCGGCTGTTTATCATGGCGGAACGGCGATTTCAGGCAACTTTGAGGACATTATGGTCAAGACGTCGATTTTTGTACTTCTCTCGTATTCATGGTTCGTTTTCAACACCATCGCTCAAGCACAATCGGAATCCGTTGCGATGCCACCCGTCGCCCCTTTCATCACCAGTACACAATTGCATTCATCCGTCGAAATGGCCCATCTAATCGACGAGCTAACTCATTGCGACGTTGTTTTCCTTGGTGAACAGCACGACAACGACTCGGGGCATGTTTTTCAATTACAAGTCATCCAGGGGCTCGTTGATCGCGGTCTCGACCTGGTCATT
>JANNWJ010000037.1:0-44347 GCA_031414755.1 Pirellulaceae bacterium
CGTGTACTTCGCCTACGAGGGCCAGTGGCTCGGCCTTGGCACCACGGTGGACGCGGTCGATGGGCTGACGAACGGCGGCGCAACGGCAACGGAAAAGTACCTGACCGGTTACGTCGTCGAGAAGTCCCTCAGCGTGGACAA
Organism: Pirellulaceae bacterium; assembly: GCA_031414755.1. GTDB lineage: Bacteria > Planctomycetota > Planctomycetia > Pirellulales > Pirellulaceae > CAJQPP01. Next base: position 142 of record JANNWJ010000037.1, read on the forward strand.
TATCTTCGTGATCGCGATGATCTTCGGCTTCTTCGCGGTACCGCCGCTCTACCAGCACCGCGTCTTGTTCTGGGGCATCCTCGGCGCTCTGGTCCTGCGCGGTGTGATGATCGGCATCGGGGCGAAGCTGATCGCCGAGTTCCACTGGATTCTGTACCTCTTCGCCGTGTTCTTGATCCTGACGGCGATCAAGATGCTCTTTCTCAAGACGGATCACACCGATCCAAACAAGAACATCGTCGTCCGGTTGACGCGCCGCTTGTTCCCGGTGACCGCCAGGTTCCACGGCGAGCACTTTGTCGTTCGCGCCGGTGCACCCGCGTCGTACGAAAGCGAGGTCCCCGGTGCGCCCGCGGTCCCGGATGAGGTCGTGGACAAGGCTCGGCCGGGAACTCTGCTCCTCACGCCTCTGGCGCTGGCGCTCATCATGGTCGAGACAACCGATCTGATCTTTGCCGTTGACTCGATCCCGGCCATCTTCGCCATTACGGGCGACCCGTTCCTGGTGTTCACCAGCAACGTGTTCGCGATACTCGGTCTGCGGTCGCTCTACTTTGCGCTGGCCGACATGGTGACGAAGTTCCGATACCTGAAGGTCTCTCTTGCACTGGTCCTGATGATTGTGGGCGTGAAGATGTTGCTTGCCGAATGGCTGAAGCTCGCCCTCGGGAAGCACTTCAACTTGTACTTGCTGGCTGTGATCCTCGCTGTCCTGGCAGCGGGCGTGGCTGCATCCGTAATAGCGGACCGTCGTCGAATACGCCGCCTAACAAAGCGGTGAACCGACGTCGCTGATTTCGCGTTTTTTGAAATCATAGTTTTCTGGCGGCGACTCGGTTACCGCCGTCGATAGTCTTCAGTGGCATCTCCGATATGCCTCCGTTTGCTGATACTGTCCGCCGGAGGATACCTGCCTGTTGACCGTGGGAACGTGGAACGACCGTGGCGAACAAAAAAATGGAAAGTTTGCAACCACGAAGGAGACGAATAGCACGAAGATGGAATTTGACGATCTCTCGAATCGCGTGCCCGGTTGTGCCATAGAAGTACATCGGCACCTCGGGCCGGGATTGCTCGAATCGGCCTACGAACAATGCCTGGCCCATGAGCTGAGTCGCAACGGGATCGCCTTTCAACTCCAGTATTCCCTTCCGGTACAATACAAAGACGTTCGGCTCGATTGTGGATACCGAATTGACATTCTTGTCGAGAACCAGTTGATCGTCGAATTGAAGAGTGTCGAGCAGATCAAGCGTAGCGATTATTCGAATTTGCCACGGTACTGATCGACGGGATATTTTTCCCGATTGCGTATCATCTTGTCGTGTACTGCCGATGACAAATCGATGTCCAGGGAATTGGCAAGACTGAGCAAATAACAAAAGACGTCGGCCATTTCATTGGCGATTTCCCGTTTGGCGTCCGGTTTGTCGGCCAACGACCGGGATTCAGACGTCGAGATCCACTGGAAGTGTTCCATTAATTCAGCCACTTCGATGGCCAGCGACATGCTGAGGTTTTTGGGCGAGTGGAATTTTTCCCAGTCCCGTTCCGCGACGAACACGGCCATAAGCGAGCGAAGTTCTGCGACAGTCGTTTGGTTGTCCATAACGGGTCAGGCAGCGCTTCGCAGCACTTGCATTTCGTGTTCGCTCAGTGCAACTACAGTGATGTTGTGGTGATTCGCGTAGCTGACAAGATCGGATTGACCGAGCACAATGGTCGTGCCAGCCTCGATTGCCAAAACACTTGCGCCGGCATCACGCATCGTCTGGATGGTCCCGATACCAATGGTCGGCACGTCAAATCGCATGTCCTGACCGGGCTTGGCGACCTTGACGACGGTAAAACCGCCGGAAGGACAAAGTTGCCCGGCGCGGCGAATGCATTCGTCGGTCCCTTCAACGGCTTCGACCGCAAGCACAGCCCGGCCCTTGATGGCAACGCTTTGTCCAACATCAAGTTGACCCATTTGTTTGGCGAGGTTCCACCCGAACTGAATATCCGACATCTGGTATTCCGTTAACGGCTTATGGGTAAGTGTTCCCTGTTTCACTAGCAGCTCCGGTGCAAAATCGGTTGCCGGCAACATCCGGATACCGTAGTTTTCAAAAAGTCGGACATAATTCAGCAGCATTGCGTCATCGTTGCGATTGGCTGACCGGGTAACGAAGTGCTTGAAGTAAAACCGTAAAAAGGTCAGGTCAGGCATATGCCGAAGCCAGGCAAATCGTTCAAACAAAATGGTCTTGAACAACTTGCCGGCCATCGTCGCGTTTTGCACGCCGTGCTTTTTGAAAAAGCGGACTTGCGAACTGGCGCGTGTCAAACCGGTCCATTGAAAGGCATGACAAATCTCACCGAGCAGCGGATCGGCGTGACCATGAAAACCCAACGCACAGACCTGATATCCATTTTCAGTCAATCGTCGGGCAATCGTTAAGGGATATTCACCCCAACCTGCGATCAATCCAATTTTGCGATTGTCTAAATCCATGGATTGTGCCGATCAAGCCGCCTTGCGACATTCTGAACCGGTTTTGTCCTCACCGTTCTCGATGCGTTCGATGGCGGCTGACAATTGTTCGATGCGTTTTTCCAACCGTCGAAACTCCCGTCGCATTTCCGGCAGTCTCGCTTCGGCAGCAAAGACTTGCAACTTTTCACGAGCGGGCACGGCAGGTGATCCGAGATAAGTCTGATGACCGGGCAAATCATGCATCACTCCGGATTGTGCACACAAAATCGAATGATCATGGATCGAGATATGATCAGCGACTCCCACCTGGCCTGCCATGATGACGAAGTCGCCGGTAGAACTGCTTCCTGCAATACCGACCTGCGAACAAAGCAGATTGTGGGCGCCGATCTGGCAGTTGTGGCCAATCATCACCTGATTGTCGAGTTTGCTTCCTTTTCCAATTCGGGTCGCACCAAACGTAGCCCGATCGATGGTCGCACAAGCCCCAATTTCAACAGATTCGCCCAATTCAACGTGGCCGAGTTGTTCGGACAATCGATGACCGGATGCGTCTGATTTGTAGCCAAAGCCCCATGCACCCAGAACTGCATTGGCATGTATGACGCATTTGTCGGCAACCATGGTATTTTCGTAAATCACGGCATTGGGAAAAATGCTGACATTGGCACCAATCTTGCTTCGATTGAGAATCGTCACGCCGGGAAAAATCGTGGTGTTGGCGCCAACGGTCACATGTTCGCCGATGAAGGCACCCGGAAATATGTTGGCCGACGAATGAACTTCAGCCGTTTTGCTGATGAATGCCAGGGGACTAATTCCGATTTGTCCGGGGGAATGATCCGGTTTGAATCGCCTGGCCACAATCGAAAACGACTCTTCCGGATCGTTGCAAATCAACAGGGATACGTCGGTCGCCCAGTCCTTCATGCTCTCGGCAAGATCGGCCGGTATCAGTGCTGCCGACGCCTTGCAGGTTCGGATTTTGTTTAAATGGGTTGCGTTAATGGCGAAAGTCAAATCGCCTGCACGCGCGGTCGAAATTGTTTCGATTCCGGTGATTTTGGTTTGGCCGTCACCGCGCAGGCAGGCACCGACCAGATCGGCGATTTGCTGCAATGTCATCATCTCGCAGGCGTCCTTTCCTGACCGAGCTATCCAAACGAAGCGCTATTTGCGCGACTTGCATGTTAGAAAAGTCGGACAAACCGGCCAAGTCCGATTTTCATTCCGGGCCAATGCTGGCAGTTTCCTGCTAGGCCCACAGGAAAATTTTCGTCCGGGAGTTACGGGCTCAATGAGCAGATTATTCGTAGGTAGAAGGTAGGCCGTAACAAGGGCAGCGAAGTTACGGCAATTAGCCTAGCGAACACCAAGTGGAAGTTGGTATTCGAGGCTGTTCATCAGGCCCCACCAAATATCCTGAAGCGCCGTTTTTTGGTCGTTGGCCGAGTCCAGAACGACAACACACTGTTCAATTTCTTCAGCAAGTGCCGGTCGACCTAGTGCCGCTTGCACCAAATGTTCGATTTTCTTGTCGGTAGCCATTTTGCTGGCAGCAATCCTTTCAAGCTGACTCTCGACCAACGCACTTGTCGCCCACTGGTTGTCGTTGGTCGGCAGGTTCGCCTGAATCGACGAATTGGCCGGAAGAATGGCATTGATTCCGTCGATGCGTGCCAGCAATCCGGCTGATTGGGCTTCGACAGGGTTTCGACTTCGATAAGCGTTGGCGAGAATTGTCAAAGAAGCAATGGACGAACGGCGGTTTTCGATTCGTTGATAGAACTGATTAAAACGCGGCGTCTGGCCAATAAACGGGTTGTTCGCTGCAAGCTGTGATTCGGAACCAACACCAACGGCAAACGCTTTTGACAAAACAATCGACTCGACCAACCAGCGAATATCGAACTGGTTCGCGGCGAACTGTTTCCCCAATTCATTTCTTAGTGCCAGCATTTCGGATGATGCTGTTTGAATTTCACCATCGATACCGGTCAGCGGCACGTTCAACAAGGAGGTCCACACAAGATCGACGATCGATCGCTGGAATTCCGGCGACTCAACGATCGCTGCGGCCAGCAAACTTCTCCGGTCAACTTTGGCAACAAAGCCGTTGGCGGCAGGTTGGAGCGAACCGAATTGCGGGTAGGCTTGTTGCGACGTTCCGTCGAACGCTGTGTAAAAAACTGGCGCTTCGACTTGTTGTTCGGCTGCGTTCGGGAGATAATTGCGATTAACGACGAAGAACTGCTCCCCTTCCGTCGCTTCAAATTTCAACTGGGCAAAAAATGAATGGTACTCAAAGAAGTCCTTTTGAGTCGCACCGGCAATCGCTCCATCGGACGACCGGCCGGAGTCGTGACATACCGCGCATTGCATTGATTGACCGGCGAAAGTACCAGCAATGTGTGCGCTGGCCTGTTCGAGTTTTCCGAATCGTTTGGCGACGCCAATCAGATAACTGGCTGCCGGATCAAAGTCCTCACGAACGGGATCGGTGGAACCGACAACCGACAACATCCGATAAACGGTTTCGTCGAGCGGTTGTTGAGATCCGATTTGCGATTCCAGAAAATCCCGCGTTCGCAGCATGTCCGCATCGGTCGTTTGCATCGAGTTGCTGATGCCGAGCATTTTCCAGGCGAGCACCCTGCCCCAGTGAGCCGCGAATTCCCTTTTTCGTGCATCGTCAGCCAATGTCCATTCGACAATCTCCCGACGCAATTGTTCGAGAGGTCGCGCAGCGGCAAATAGTCCAGCCAGTTCGGTCAACTCATCAGCAGTCGGTGTTCGTCCAAGCAACCGCGTCAACAAACGAGTTGTCCATGTTCCAATCTCCAGTTCGCCAACGGGCTGAAGTCCGGCCGCTTGCCAGCCCTCGGCAAGAATGCGATTGGAAACGACGGTAAAATCGACCGGCGAAAGTGGTGGCGTCCGCTCAAGGTCATTGCGCACGAAGGGTGGCGGCAAGACGATCGCTAATTGGTCGTTCGGAATGTCAGTCCGACTGGCAATGCCCGTTTCGTGGTTCGACGGAGGCTGGACAGGATCACGATCCGGATCGACTGGATCGTCATCGCGCGGAAGAACCGGAATTGATGGTGAAATATTTTTCCTGGAGTCGGCAATACGGGTTTCATCGGCGGAACGATCGCCAGGTAACGGCAAAACATCAGGTACAACATCAGGCAAAACATCGACCGATGGCGTTTGGGCTAATCCGGAATCGCGACCTTCGTCACTATTAGATAACAAAAACCATGCGATGACACTTGTCGCCACCAGCAACGCGACCGCAAGGCCCACGATCGATAACCAGTTGCTGGCCTTACTGGCCAGCCCTGCCTGTCTTTTGAAGTTGTCGATCGAGCGCGGTGGATTGTAAATGATTCGCGTGGGAGCAACGAAATTTTGATCAAATGCTTGTGACGAGTCCGGAACTTTGGCTTGCTCGACGGCTTGCGTGACGATTGCAAGTGACGGATTATTGTTTTTCGAGTCTGGTGCGATCGCCGGATTCAGGCTGCTGGAGTTCACTTGAGCCGCGCGCACGATATCCGTAGCTTGTCGGCCCGGTCGACTGCCTGAGAGCATTTCATCAAGAAATGCGTCAAGGATTTTTTCGTGCGTTTCGGACATCAGTTTCAAATGCTGCCTGAAAGGTGTTGTTGGTTAAGCGTTTTCGCCATCGTCGCCATTTTCGCCATTTTCGCTTAAAGGCGTGTTGTCACTTTTCTCGTCCGGCAACATTCCGAGGGCCCGTTCGACACACACTTTTAATCGTGACTTGGCGCGCTGCATTAAATTCTTTGCCCCATTTTCGGTGATCTCCAGGTTGTCGGCAATTTTTGCCCGTGTCATTCGCGACCGGAATCGCATTTCCAAAGCCCTTCGAGATCGCTCCCCAAGTTTTTGAAAACAGTCACGCAAGGCATCGAGATATTCCTGGCCATCCCGATCTGAAATCAGATCGCACCAGACTTTCTCAAATTTCTGGATATCTTCGACGGCTACGACCTTACCAGCTCTTCGTTGAGTCGAAATAAACAAGTTGTGTGCAATGCGACGCAAGTAGGCGGATGTTGTTTTCTCGTCGAAGTAATCGAACGGTTTTTGAAGAACCTTCAAAAAAGTTTCCTGTACCAGGTCGTCGGCAAGTGCGTTATCGCATCCCAGTCCACGCAGATACCGCCATAATCCCGTTTGGTGCCTATCGACGAGCAAGACCGGATCGATCTCTGTCGAGGAAACAGGCGGGTTTGTGGACGAGGACGATTTCATGAAAATTCGTCACCCATTAAACGCTTGGAGCGTGTCGGGTGTACTCAAACGGTCGGGAATTCACGAACAAATACGACTTTTTACCGGAAAAGGCAACGGTTTTTCGGCAAAGCTGGTTTCTACATCATATCAAGCTGGTAAAGAGGGCGCAGGCTGCAATATTGCAAGGTCAAGACAATTACGCTTTTTTTGTCGCATGCGGTTTACGACGATGCGGGTAGCAGAGTCGGCATATTTGGCAAATTGTGCCGTCACACCCGCGAGCCGTGCAGTACTCTCGTCCAAAATAAATGAATTGCAGATGCAAGCGAATCCAGGTATCCACCGGAAAAAGATCCTTCAGATCAGCCTCGGTTTGCCTGACATTCTTGCCGGAACTCAAACCCCATCTTTGTGCCAAACGGTGAATATGAGTATCCACCGGAAAAGCGGGAATTCCAAAGGCCTGTGCCATTACAACGCTGGCCGTCTTATGCCCGACACCTGGCAAGCTTTCGAGTTCCTGAAAGTCAGCCGGGACAATCCCATGAAATTCCTTGTCGATTCGTCGCGAAAGTTCGACAATCGCCTTGCTTTTTTGCGGAGCTAACCCGCATGTGCGAATGATCTCGCGGACCTTCTCGACCGGCACTCGGGCCATCCTTGCGGGCGTTCGAGCGGTGCGAAAGAGCAACGGCGTGACCAGGTTGACACGCGTATCCGTGCACTGGGCACTTAATAAAACAGCGACCAGTAACGTGTACGGGTCGCTGTGATTAAGTGGGATTGGGGGATTGGGGTAAAGCTCATTCAACCGAACGGAAATCAAGTCAACACGCTCGTTTTTCTTCATGTTGGTCAGGCTCGCCAAAAATCCCAACTTGATACGGCAAGAGTGCTGTGTTACAGCCTTGAATAAGGGTTGAGTGGCCCTGCAAGTGTTGGTACGCGGTGCTTCAGTTAATGAGGCACTGGCATATCCAGTGGCACTCCAAGTTTGAGGTGTAACAAAGCACTAGCCGCCACCAACTTTTTTCGGTTGGTACTCATGTTGGCGTTTGCGAAGCACTTCGGCCGTAATGATCTTGTCCGGTTCCGGATTTGTTGCCGCTTCGGGATCGATCTTTTGCAAGCTGTTGACAACATCCATCCCCTCGATCACTCGACCGAAAACAGTATGTCGTCCATCAAGGGGCGGGGTGGTTGGGCGAACAAAGGTCAAAAAGAACTGGGAACCGCCTGTATCGCGAGCCTCCGATTTGGCCATGCTCAGGCTTCCTGGAAAGTGCCGGCGAGCATCACTTTTGTAGCACTCGCAAAAAATCGTGTAGCCAGGACCACCCGTTCCATCACCTTTGGGATCACCTCCCTGGGCCATGAAGTTGTCAAGCACACGATGAAAGGTCAATCCATTGTAGAAACCGGATTCGATCAGGCTAACAAAATTGCCTACGGTATCCGGCGCCTCGTTTTCAAATAGTTCAAGTACAATCTCGCCTTTGGACGTCACCAACTTGACTCGGGGTAAATCGTTAGCGGTTGCTTCCGCGCTTCGAATTGCAAGTTCGCGAACAACTTCCTTTGCAGATGGGGAAAGGCGGTCAGCCGTTCCTGCCATATCAAAGTAGGTTTTTTCAACTCCGGCATCGATTAATTTTTGGCCAATTTCCAGTGCCGACTGGTCTCGTTCAAAATCGGCATGATTGATCACGATCCCTGTCAACAATTCAAACAGCTCCTTGCCTTTTTCTCCGGCAGCCAGGCTGGCAAGCGCCGCAGCTTCGATTTTGCCTACCAAAAAGCCGGCTGCATCATTTTTTTCCGTATAGGATTTTCGCAAGACAGTCGTGGTTTCTGCAACGTCGGTCGCCAACATCTCCCCTTCGATTGCGATCATTTCGGCTTCCAGTACCTTCCATTGTTCGAGCAGCGACTCAAGCGTTTCATCAGCCGCAGGCGCTGACTCAGTTTCACCCGCAGTCTCCTGCGCGGCTTCGGTAACCGGTTCCGTGCCAGTGGCGGGCTCGTCCTGAGCAACGGCATGTGAAGCGAGCGAACTGGCAATTCCGAATGCCACGGTTGCCATCAACACAAAAACAAGCTGGACTCTACGGCGAAGTTGCCGGTAAATGCTGGTTAAATCGAATCGTTTCGTTTCCACAGATTGACTCCTTGGTCTGTTATTGGACATGCGCCAAGCTGCTACTTTCGGCGCAATGGCTGGATTGGTATTGGTTACTGCACGTTGTCAAAACTGGTCGTGGTTATTTCGTCGAGTCAGTCATCGACTGGTCTCAAACAATTTTATCCTGTCAGCCGAACGGTCAGCTACTGGACCTCATCTCGGAATTTGTAATCGTGATCGCGTTTTTGCGTAACCCTTGCATTAATTATTGTATCGGGAACTGCACCTTCAATTGGCTCCAACGCCATTTTGTCGTCGAGTTTAAATGTGGTCACAAGATTGTCAACAATTTCCATTCCGGAAACGACCCTGCCGATGGGCAGATACCTCCCATCGAATTCCGGCATGGGAATCCGGCAAATATAAAATTGGGTGGTGGCGCCACCTGTACTGCCGTTGACAAGTAAAGTGAACGTGCCTCGAAAGTGTCTTTGCGGATACTTCAGGGTCTCCGGGTTGAGCGTTACCAGATTTAAGGTCGTCGATCCATTATTCAATGGGCAACCGCTTCGAACGACTTGATGATCGAGCACTTCAAAAAACTGAAAGCCCCTATACAAAGTCCGGTCGACGACGTGATTAATAAGGTTGTTTACGACGATTGGAAACTGGTCTTCGTCCAGTTCAATTACGATCGTCCCTTTCGCAGTTTCCAGTTCCAGTCTCGGTCGCGGCGGGCCACTGGTCGATTCGGATAGCAGTTTCTGTTGTGCCTGCCAGGCAATCCGATAGTCGCTTAGTAAGGAAACAATGGACTGCAATTGTTCTGGCGGCGCTCCAAATTGCACCACCCATCGTTCCAGCAAGTCGGCACACAACTCAAAATCATTTGAGAAAAAAGCGGCCTTGATCCCGTCAAACATGTATTCCGAATTCGTGGGGTCGTGTTTTAACAACGCGGCGTTGATATTGGCCGCTATCGCATATCGATGCTGCTCGAACATCTTGACGGGTAACGGCGCGATAAACCGTTTGATGTCCTCTATGTTTTGGTCGGACGCCTTGTAAACAGTTGCCGCTCTTTCAACGGCATCGTATTTAAGTTGATCGCCCCGGACTTTCAGTTCCTTGAGTTTCTTGTTTAATTCGTCAAATTCCTTTTCCTCGCAAGTGCCGATTTCCTCGTAACATTCGAGCAGTTCCACATACACGGATTTCCATTGACGCATTGACTCGTCAAATTGAGTACGATCGACTTGGGCACCCACCCAATGCGCTGGCAACAATGACAGGCAAACGAACACCCAAAGTCGACAAACAACCCGAGATGTCGCTTGTGCGGCAAACAACCCGATTCGAAAGTTCTGCTGCGTCAAACGGCAATCTGGCATGGTACCCTTTTATCAATGTGTCGCGTGCAAATGCAGTTAGTAGCACAGATTATAGCGATTTTTTCCCGTTGGGTTGAGGGGTTTGAGCAATCATGGGATGAAATCCCGATCAGCCCTGGCTATCTGTAATATCATGGTTGAGGTTTTCTCGCCTGGGTTCTAATAATAATGTGAAATTCCATTCCAACACCGGGAAGGATTTGAGAAAAACATGGAAAGAAAACAACGAAATAAAAACCGCCACTTGCGAAATCCACACAGCGGACGACCTGCGATCGATCAGGACGAGGTTGAGCCGGAATCCGGGCGGTCGTTAACCGAATCAGCGTCGACTGTACCGAAGAAGCCGAGTTTGCGAATTGTGGGTGGCGAATTTCGCGGTCGACAATTGGCCTGGTCGGGCGATTTAATCACTCGGCCCATGAAAGACAATGTCCGGGAAACAGTCTTTAATCTGGTGGGAGGCTGGATGCCAGGTCGTCATGTATTCGACTTGTTCGCAGGAAGCGGTGCCCTGGGACTGGAGGCGTTGAGCCGCGGCGCAGCTCACGCGACTTTGATCGAACGACACTTTCCCACGGCCCGGATAATCACAGAAAACATTGCCACCCTCGGGGCCAACGAACGGGCGACTGTCGTGACATCCGATACGTTTTTTTGGACACGACAGTTCCTGTCTGATTCCTGCGACAGGCCAACCCTTCCCTGGGCGGTATTTTGCAGCCCCCCCTACGAGTTCTACGTCTCGCGCAAACAAGAGATGCTCGATCTGATCGGCGGATTGAAAAGTGCTTGCCCACCGGAAAGCGTGATTGTCATCGAAAGCGACAGCCGATTCGATCCGGCCGAATTACCCAACCCGACCGACTGGCGCGTCAGGAAATACGCCATCGCAACGATAAGCGTGCATCGACCCGTGGGCGCCAACCGGCCGGACTGATAATTCGCCCAATGGGACTGGCAGTCTGCTTTTCGCCATCGCATCGGCGCTTTCGACTGGCATCGCATTTCCGTAATCGCAGAAATCAAATTGTGGCACAAATTTCCGCTAAACAAAAAACCGCCTATCCACCCAGTTGTTGGCTGCGTCTCCTTTCCTCTCCCCTTTTCCTCTCCGCGTGTATGGTTGTATTCATTTCCGATCAAGGCTCCAAACAGGGTGGCGCCAACAGGCATTCAGAATCGACCCGTTTTACCCGCGAAGCCAACGCACAGACCCGGAGGGTCGGCATAGCCGCAGCCGGGCTCGTAAGGGCCCGGTATTTGTGGAAGTGAATGTCAAAAGGCCCGGCAGGGTCGACACAGGTTTGGTGATGAATTTGATTCGAACGGGACGCGACCGTTTGTGTCGCCCCATCCGGGGCTTGCTTTTTTTATGTGACGATTTCCGGTGGTTTACACCACCGGCTGATATTCTGTCGGCCCACCGGGCCTGGAAAGTGTGCCATTCATTGTCATTCATAGTTGGGATCTTTGGACTGCTCTGTTCATGGCTGGCAACCTGAGACCCTGGCTTTTGACCGTCATCCCCAATCAAGCAACAGGTACGGAGTCGTAGCGAGAATTTCGAGCCGGCGGCAGGGTGGCACGGGCTATGCCCAATAGTGTCCGGGAAAATCTTAACACAATCTTAACTTGCGCTATTGGGTGCGCTTTGTTAAAACGGTCGCATGTCATGTAAAAACAGCAAGGGTCGACCGCGACGGCGGAGCACGATCTGAACGAACTGCTGAAGCAAACCGTGGCCGTCGACGGCACGTTCCTGCCTGCCGTGGCCGACGTGGCATGGGCGGTGGCCAACTCGAATAACCACGGAACGACACGCAATCGGGCTCGCCTGGATGCTCAGATCAATGTCTCCACGTGGTTGCCCGAGGCAATCGTGGTTCCTGAGCCTGGCGAGAGCGAAGCGGATTCGGCGATCAAGAATATCCTGGCTGGCCGGATCTATCTTTATGATTGCGGCTACTCCAGCTTCGCTCTGCTGCGAGCGCATTACACACCAACTCCAGCCACTACGAACCAACCCGGCGCAGTAGAAGTTCCCGGCGTGAAATCGCATTTCGTGGTCCGTTACAAAAAAGAAGGGGGCAACTCGCCTTTGGGCACCTGATTAGTCATTCCAGCGAGGGTGTCTTGACGCATCTCTATGTGACGATTATCCCGCTCCTTCGCGAACGGGAACGTCGCAAGGAACTTGGACTTACCCACGGTTGGTGGGCACGGTTTTTGGTTTACGCGGCCTGTTCGAACTGCAGCGGGGAAAGAAATCCCAGCGACGAGTGTCGTCGGACGCGGTTGTAAAATGTTTCGATGTATTCGAACAGGCTTTGTCGGGCTTCGCTTCGGGTCGCATACCGTTGGTGATGCACAAGTTCCTTTTTCAAGGTCGCAAAGAAACTTTCCATGGAAGCGTTGTCCCAGCAATTTCCCTTGCGGCTCTGGATCGGGACAAAGCCCGTAAACGGGCGTGCCGGGTGTCGTTTCGTCACCCCGCGGTAAACCACGGGGCTACTATTCAATCCTTCAGCACCATTGGCCGTTTGTGGCGCGATACGATTTCTGCGTCGATTGTGCAGTACCCGTTGGGCGCTCAAATATTAGGCCCGTCGTTTACGACGGGTTTGCAAGGAACAAAATTAATTCAAAGGCCCGTTCACGGGCCTTGCCCTACCCGGGGGTCTGGATCGGGACAAAGCCCGTAAACGGGCGTGCCGGGTGTCGTTTCGTCACCCCGCGGTAAACCGCGAGGCTACTATTCAATCCTTCAGCACCACATTTCATCGCTGGCACCTTTTGAAGCGTTGTACCGGAAGGGAATGCTGGAGTTGTAATGCGATCCCGTTGCGACTCAGCTCATGGGCCAGGCATTGTTCGTAGGCCGATTCGAGCAATCCCGGCCCGAGGTGCCGATGAACTTCCATGGCACAACCGAGCACGCGATTCGAAAGCTCGTCGAATTCCATCTTCGTGCTCTTCGTGTCCTTCGTGGTTGCTGTCGTTCCGTTGCCCTGTTCTCAACACCTTGAGTGGCGAACAATTATTGGACTGATCAGCCTATTCGGTCAGCCTAACTGGGATAGGAAGCTGGATTAGTTCATGGTAACCAAATTCTGAACTTCATCGATTATATCTCCAAGTTTGCTGCTGGCAACAAATCCGAATGGAATGTTGTGGACAAGGGGAACACGATTGACTGACCACAGAGTTTCACAATTGTTAGAGCGGACTGGGGTCGCCGCGATTGCCCTGGTTCAAGACAATGGTGCAGATCATAGTGCGATAGCCCGATGCCCCACATTCATCGAGTTTCAAGTACAAACCGGGCAATCAACCACGAATGGACACGAAGTATCGCAGGCAGAATCCGATTGTTTCCGGAATCAATTACTGACGTTGGCGCAAGGTATCGATACTTGTTTCGACTTGTTGCACTTGCTGTTCAGCGCCGGAGACTTCGGCCTGGGCCGCGTCGGCGACTGTCCGTGCTGCGGCAACCGATGCTTCGGCCGCAGCCGTTGCTGCCGCAAGAGCTTCATTGGCAGTCGCCAGTTTTTCCTGCTGTTGCGCAACGATTAGTTCGGCGGCAATCCGTTGCTGCTCAAGATCCTTTAATGCCGCGATAAAGGCAATTTCGCCGTTCCATTGAACAAGCTCTGACTGTGCGGTCGACAGGCTCGCCTGGATGGGAGCTGCTTGCGCTGTGAGTAAGTCCCGTTTTGCGGCGAGGGGTGTCAGCACATCCGTCGCCTGCTGCACTTTCGCCGCCATTGCTTCCATGGAAGTCTGTTGAACGGTTAGCACTTGTGTGACCTGAGTCACTTGCGAACTTGTCTCGACCACGACCGGCTGAAGTACGGCAACCTGGGTTTGTAAACTCGTGATTTCCGTTTCGAAATCTGACATGCGTTGCGTTAAGACGTTGACTTGACCCAACAATGCTTCGTCGCCAGGAAGGCTGGCAACCGCCTCTCGCAACTTGGCCAGCGATTCATCGACCAAACTTCGAGCCTTTGTTCTTGTTTCCAGCGACGTTTGCATTTCATTGGACTGGGTCGTTGCCTGACTCAGTTTTTCATTGGCAGCAGCAAGCGTCCCCTGCAATTCATTTCGCACGATGGTTGCCGAATCCAGTTCCAGTTGCGCAGTAGCAACAATCGCTGCTGCCTGGCTGGCGGCCTCGGTGGCTGTCGCCAGTTCCTGAAGGATCGGGGCAAGAGCAATTTGATGAGAATTCAATTGCGCCGTCGCCGATTCGATTCGCTGCTGAAGTGTCGGCGGATTAGGAGTCAGGCGACCCATTTCCGCACCATCGACACCGTTCCACACGCGAATATTCCCAAGGTAGTCGCCGGCGATGCATCGAGCCGATTCATTGCACCAGGCGACTGACAAGGCAATCTCGTCGGTCGCCGGGAAATCCAGAACTTTTGTTCCGTCGGCGTTCCACAAGCGGGTAACGCGATCATTGCCGGTTGAAACTACCCGACCGTCGCGTAGAAACTCAACCGACGTGGTACCGCCGCCATGACCGTTCCACGATCGAATCTGTCCTCCATTGTTCATTTCCCACAACCGGACAGTTGTATCCTTGCAGGCGGAGGCAACGACGTTGGAATCACTTTGCCACGAAATATCGCTGATTGTTTGTTCATGCCCCTTGAGTGTTAGATATTCGCGACCGGTAAACGCTTCGAATACGTACAATCCGCCGTTGCGATCACCGCTGGCGAGTAGCACACCATCTACAGAAAACTCAATCGCTGTCACCCAATCGGTGTGTTTTGTCAATGAATATTCCAACAGGCCTGTCGAAGTCGAGTACACGTTAACAACTCGCTGTGGTCCACCAAGCGCGATACGTTGATGATCGGGACTAATGTCCGCTGCAAGTACCGAATCGAGTTCGTCTCCAAAAACACCAATGCGCTCCCCTGATGCAACATCCCATAACACCGCCACACCGTTGCTTCCGCTTTTCCCCCCGGCTGCCAGAAGGACGGCCCCCGTTCGGCTGAATTTCAAAACGTTTACGGACCCCTCCGGAAATGGCAAAACGCCTTGCAACTGCAGCGTGTCTGCGTTGTAGAGCAAAACCTGGTTTTGGCCGCCAACGGCGACAAGGGGAGCCCAGGGACTCGTCGCGATACTGGTTGCTGCCGGACTCAGGGAAGTAACCTGTATCGGTTCCTTTTGGATACGCGGCCAAACTGCGACCGTTTCCGGACGTACCTGGGGATCGGCGACCGCCGCCATGGTTTTCTTTTTTGTTTGGACTTTGCTTCCCGAATTCTCAGGAGCACCTTCATTGATCCATTTGGCGATTAATTCAATTTCCGGATCGGGAATTTTTCCGCCGGGAGGCATCGACGGTTCTTCTTCGTGTTTGATAAGGGAAACCAGGTGGCTTCCATCCGCATCGCCCGCCTCGATTACCGTTCCAGACGATCCTCCCATCATCAACGACGAGTAGCTGGTCACGTCGAGGTCACCCGACTTTTTCGTCGGGCTGTGACACGATGAACATCGTTGGCGCAAGATCGTCTTGACGTTGTCATCAAACGTTGACCTTGCTTGCTCCTGTGCGAATACCGATCCGGTTCCCGTTGCGACGACGACGAAGCAACAAATCACCGTTGTGACTAATGCCGATCCCGGCAGCCGGGCGATCCGATTCAAAAGGTGATACTTCATAACAATGTGTGCATCAATGAGAATTAGTGATTGAAAACAAATTCCTGGGAATTAAGCAATGCCCAGAAGACATCAAGCAATGCGGCTGCCTTGTCAGGGCTTTCCGCCACAAACGCCAGCAGATCCTTTAGCTCTTCGTCGGTGGCAGACCGGGCAAGACTTCGAACGTACAAATTGTTGATGATGTCGGTTTCGCTGACGCCGGCATCGATTTGCCGCTGAATCACGCCACCTTCAGCCACTTTGTTCTGCACCGTATCACCATTGATCAAATGCAAGGCCTGCGACAGGTTCGGATCCATTTTGACTTCACACGAACAAACGGTTTGTCGGGAAGCCCGGCCAAAGGTTGTCAGGAAGTAATTGGAAGTATTTCCATCAGCGATCTGGACTGCTCGTGCGCCGAGCGGCAGACCGCGAAACTTATTGCGTGTTTCAGTAACCTGACTGATAACGTCCAGCAAAACCTCGGCTCGAATCCGCCGTACCTTGGCGTGTGAAAAATTCGATTCGTCAGATTCATTTGTCTCGTTAGTCGCTGTGCCAAGTTGGTAGGTCCGGCTATTACAAATATCACGTACCAGGCGTTTGAAATCGTATCCATAATCGGCAAAATTCTGTCCAAGGGCATCCAGCAACGCCTGATTGGAGGCCGGGTTGCTGACGCGAACATCGTCAACTTCATGTACAATGCCGCGCCCCATAAAATGCGCCCAAACGATGTTCGCCAGGTTTTTGGAAAAGTACGGGTTGGTGGGTGATGTAATCCATTCCGCAACGACCTGACGGCGGTCTTTTCCAGTCGTGTCAGGCACCTCGGCACCCAAAAACTTGGGCTGCATATTTTGACCAGACACCGGATGTCTTGCTTCGCCTGAATTGCTGTTAAAGACAATTCGTTCCCGTGGATCATTACCACTCGGTTTGCGACCGATCTGCGAAAAGAACGCGGCGAATCCGTAATAGTCATCCATCGTCCAGCGATCAAACGGATGGTTATGACACTGAGTACACTGCAATCTCATCCCCAAAAAGACCTGGGCAACGTTTTCCGTGACTTTCAACAAGTCCTGTTCGTTTTCGTAATAATTCGTAGCTGGCGACGTAAAGGTTCCGCCACGCGAGGCCAACAAGTTGACGATCATTTCGTTAATGGGCACGTTGGCCGAAATCTGTTCCTGCAGCCAGTCATAGTACAGCAGGGTTGCCTTGTAGCTGACTAACTGTGACGAGCGGACTTGCAACAACTCCGCCCATTTCATCACCCAGATTTCAGCGAATTCCGGACGCTCCAGCAAGGTATTCACCAGTGCAGCACGCTTTTCCGGTGACGCGTCGGCAACAAAAGCGTTTACCTCGTCGATCGTTGGAAGCACGCCGCAGATATCAAGACTGGCGCGGCGAATAAACTCCCGATCACCGCAAAGCTCACTGGGCAAAATTCGCAGTTTTTTGAGTTTGTTGTTGATATGCGTATCGACATAGTTATTTTCCACAGCGTTTTGCCACTGGAATTCCAGGTCGCGCGGCAATGTAATGACCGGAACGCCAACGGTATGGGTTCCAAATCGAGCCATGACAAAACTTTCACCTCGGTTGGTAGCTCTCATCAATCCCGACTGGTCGATCGTTACCGAATTATCATTGCTGCTCATGAAGAACGCGAGGTTAGTGACATCACGATCCGTTCCATCCGAATAGGTCGCGCGAACCGTAAGCTGTTGGGCTTCATCTGTGCCATTCAAAACGGCTGCATCGGGCAAGACCTCGAGCTTAACAACCTTGGGTACTTCTCCGACATCGTTGGGGGCGCCGGCATTCAACCACTTCATTATCGTTGCATAATGAGGCCCGTCCGGATCGATGACCTTGCCACCCGTATGAGAAACTTCGCCAGTCGTCTTGTTGATCATCAAACACGATTCTGGCAACGCCAAATCAATTCGGCGCCCGGCAATTTCCCGTGTCAAACGGAAATAATCCCCTTCGGGATCAAAACCAAACAATGACAAACGAAAGCCGTCCTTGCCTCGCGCTGCGCCGTGACAGCTTCCGGTATTGCAGCCGGATTTCATGAAAATCGGCATCACATCCAAACGAAAACTCACGCCAGGAATGGTGGTAGCTGCCGATACATTGACTGGCGCGGTTGCCGTGAGTTCGCCCAATGTTACGTGAACCGTTGCCAGTCCATCGGCAACTGGAAAAATTTGCGTTCCTTCAAGGCGGGCAACCGTATCGGAATCAAGTACCCATTGAACTTCGTTGGTGACATCGCGTGTCAAGCCGTTGGCCAAAGTGGCCTGAACCACCATCGATTGCCGATCGATCTGGTTGTTGATATTGATCGCTGAGGGGAACAATCGAATCTCGACAATCGCATTCGGTTCGATTTTACCATCGTTAGGGACGACAAGGTCATCGTTTTTCGCAAAGCAGCTCGTTCCGATCGCCGAATTGATCAGGAACACGAATGCGATTAAAACGGACGAAATGAATCGATGTGTCCGCACGTTAACTTTTGTCGCAAACGAAACTGCATTCACAGGGGATATTTGGTTCATTGCTTTTGTTCCTTCGCTTGTTTGGCAGCTTCGCGCAACTTTTCAAGTCGGGAAAGTGGCCGTTCGGCAGGGACCGGGGGGGGCGGGACAACGGCCTGTTCCGCTGGCAAGGGCTGATCCACCTGCAATTCCGAACGCCCGGCGGTCGCGATGACCGTTTCGCCGTTAACCGGAATGCTCACGCGACAGAAAACGCCTGTATGTTTGCCGACGGGTGTTTCGGGCTTTGTTTTGACAATAAACGAAAGTTGGCCCGTTGACTGGTCAAATTGAATTGGACCAACTTCTGTGTTGGGCGGGATCCCAAGCAATTCTGCGGTCGCTGTTCCTTCGAATGCCGTGACGTGGTTGATCGTGCCTACGAACTGCGTTTCCTGTCCCTGTTCGCACCCGGCCCGCTGTAATTCAACAACAACATATCGATCGGCAATCACCAGTTTGGCCAACTGGCTGGAAACCCATGCTGTTCCATTAACGTCGGCATACCCAAGTGTATAGACCGGCCAACTGCCGATCTCGGCGTTCGCGTTTGCATCGAGTGGATAGATGACTTCGGTTTGACCTTCGGGAATTGTGACTTGCCCGGCGGCCCCGATTCCAGGTGGTCGAAATGGGAACTGTACGTTGATGGCCGCCGTGAATCCTTCATCGCGGTGGGCAATCACTTTTAATGACATGCTTCCATCGCGAACAATGGGCGCGGCAGGCTGGACGATTTCGATTCGAAACGGCAACGGATTGATAACAGCAATTGGTAGCTTGTCAACAACGCAACGCACGTAATCGGTGTTGTTTGGTTCACCCAGCACGAACGAACCGTAATTGGTAAATCCGCCAGTGATACCGGTGCTGTCATCCAGATGGCCAGCCCGAAAATCGAGCAGACCGCCACCTAGTGCGGCATCGGCGGTCGCTTCAAAAACAACCGGCATGGTCGTCAGGTTTCCAGCCATCGGTTCGTGGTACATCTTGATGCCGGCAGGCAACGTGTTTTCCAGAAGCTTGATTTGACCGGCAAAGTCTCCACGAGTTGCCGACAATTGCGTAGCATAACGGTTCCCCCTGGGCACAAAAATCTGTTGAAGCCCTTGTGAATAGCGGTCAATTCGTGGAATTGACACGCTCAATTTTGGAGTAACCGTTGAGATCTCGACTCGATAAATAAAATCCGATCCACCTCTTGAAAGGTGATCGAGAATTCTAAAGTAATAATTTCCATCAGCAGGTACAGCGAATCGAAGATACGAATCCGGTCCGGCACCGTCATCGTTTCCTGCAATATGGTTTTTGTCTGGTCCCCAAACATTCAAAATCGGATCCAGAGGCGAGGCGATCTGTCTTGCAAAAACGTTGATGTCAAATACCTGATCTTTTTTTCCTTCGAAGACAAACCAGTCGATATCTCCGGCAACGTCCAGTCGTCCGTTTACGGCACAAGGTACCGAAACTGCTGTTGGTGTTTCAATGTCCTGATTCGGTTCGGCGTCAAACAAGTTTGGCAAATTGACAACACGAAAGGCAACGGGACTCGGTGATGATCCCTGTTCGTCAGTGACTACCAGCCAATCGCGCAATGGTGCAATCGCCGGTACCGTAACATCCTGTTTGATCGAACCACCGGCAACGTCAATAAATTCAACGGGAACGACTTGTCCCGGAGGACCACCGGCCGGAAAGGCAAGCGTTGGCCGTGCGAAATTGCCAACGTGCAACCGGTAATACGAACTTGCGTTTCCACCATAGGAGGCATCCCGCAAAAGTACCTGGTAGTTGCCATCGGCCGCAGCAACAAACGAAACAAAGCAATCCTGTTTTAACCAAAGCGAATCATCTTGCCATGCAATGACATTTCCGTCGGGACCGGTCACGGACAGAAATGGATCGACAAAGATCGTTCCCAGGCGAATCGCCTCGACTTCAATCGAAACGCGCTGACCGGCGGTTGCCGTAACATTAAATCGGTCAACGTCTTCACCATCAATCGCTCCGGCGACTGTCGAATTGAAACCAACCACCTGGGCAGCGCTGACTTCATTGTTTGGTTCCACTTCGGCGATCGATGGAAACGGTCCAACAAAAAAGCTGCGGAACTCTGTGATGCCCGATGCCGTGCGCAGTTGGGCAACGTGTTCACCCAAGCGGCAGTCGGCGGCAACCGTTATTGTGACCTTGACTTGATTCGCATCGACTTGTTCCAGTTTGTCAACGGTAACTCCATCGAAATACAAAAGGCATTGTTGCGTCTCCTCCAGTCGGGCACCGGAGAAAACCAGTTCATGTTGTGCGCCTCTTTGAACGCCGCGCGGCATAATGATCGTCAGGGTCGGGGACGAAGCCTGCACGGTGAACGGCACCAACAGCAACACGATTAGTGTCAAAATGCGAAATAACATGGGAAGTTGCCAGATTTGAACATCGGGATAGGTGATAATCCAATCCGTTACCGTTTCAGCGAATCCCGCCGTTACAGTGTTACCCGGTTCGCGCGACAGACAGGCGTCAGTCGGGTAAATTCCACGGAATTTAATCGATTATTTTTTTATGCCGGAAAATGTCCCGGCGATTTGCGAAGTCGTTATCAAGGCCATCCCTGGCAAATGTTTGTTCGAAATTGTCAAATCAAAAGTTCCTTTCGGATCTTGCCTCCATCAACAATTTCTATCGGGCGATTGCCTGGAGCCATCAATTCCTTGTCGGCAACAATGCCAAGACATTGGTAGACCGTCGTCGCCCAGTCTTCTACAGTCAGAGGATCATCCTGCGGTTCGCTGGCCGTGGAGTTCGATGACCCGTAAACAAAGCCTCGTTTGATGCCACCACCCGCCATCACTGTACTGAAAACTTTTGGCCAGTGATCGCGTCCCCCCGTTCCGTTGATTTTGGGAGTTCGTCCGAATTCCGTCGTCACACAAACGAGTGTTGAATCCAGCAATCCTCGTTGATCAAGGTCGGTAATCAATTGAGCGAATCCTTGATCGAAGGCGGGCAAGTTCGCTTGCATCCCCTGATAAATATTGTCGTGCATATCCCAGCCACCGTAGGTCATGGTGACGAAACGGACACCGGCCTCAACCAGTCGCCGGGAAAGTAACATTCGAGCACCAGCCGTGTTGCGTCCGTAGGCATCTCGAATCGCGGCATCTTCTTTTTCAATATCAAACGCATCGCGAGCCGCTTCGGAACTCACCAGGCTATACGCACGTTCGTAAAAGGTGTCTACAGCCAACAAAGAGTCGGCCTTTTCTCGCGATCGAAAATGCTGGTTGACTTGATCCAGCAATTGCCGTCGTCGCGAAAATCGATTGACATCGATATTACCGGGCATGTTCAAGTCGCGAACCTTGAAGCCAGCATTTGCGGGGTCATCACCAATACTGAATCCGGCAAATGAATCGCTCAAATAGCCCGGACCGGCAAATTCGTTGGGCTGATTGGGAATGCAGACATAGGGAGGAAGATTGTTTTTCGGCCCAAATTCATGGGCAACAACACTCCCCATGCTGGGGAATTGCAACGCGGGACTGGGGCGATATCCAGTAAACATGTTATGCGTCCCCCGTTCGTGGGCCGCTTCGCCGTGCGTCATCGATCGACAAACCGTTATTTTGTCCATTACTCGCGCGGTACGCGGTAAAAATTGGCCAAATTGAACGCCCGAAACATTGGTATCAATGCTCGCCAACGGTCCCCGATATTCAATAGGCGCAAAGGGCTTCGGATCGAATGTCTCCTGATGGGCCATACCACCTGGCATAAAGATAAAGATGACCGATTTGGCCGTCCCTTCCACAGATGCATAGTCTTTTTGGTCGGCCTGGAGAGACTTAAGTCGAAAAAAATCGGTAAGGCTAAGCCCTAGCCCGCCAATGGCACCAACAGTCAACAAGTTCCGCCGACTTAATAAATTCCCGGGGCACTTCATCGCAATCTCTCCTGTAGATTTTCTGTGGTAGGAATAAAGGTGGAGCATTCAGTATACCCTATATCGGTTTTACAAACACACGTCCTTTCGGAAGCAGCCAGCAAAAAACCGCTGTTTCGTAAGAACCGGAACAATCCTGACCACCGTTGTTTCAGTGCTTTTTTCACGAACAAGGCCCTAATTCCACCCTCTATTGAGTGTCGGGACACGATCGGTCACGATATTCGCTCAGTCCGAATCAAAATCCCTTGTCAAATCGTCATATTCCGCCATCCATGATTAAGGCACCTCAGCAAATCCACATTCACAAGCTGCAAAACGGAATGACCGTTTTGGGCGAAGTCATGCCTTGGCTGGAATCGGCGGCTTTTTCGTTTTCTGTGCCGGCTGGTTGCCAATACGATCCGTCCGAGCGCCTGGGTCTTGCCAGTTTCGTTTGCGAGATGGTTCAGCGGGGGGCGGGGTCGCTCGATAGCCGCGAGTTTATCGAACGGCTGGAATCGCTTGGCGTCGATTACGGCAGTAGCACCTCGGTGTTCCATACACATTTCAACGGGGCGATGCCTGCTGAACGAATTTACGAGGCCCTTGCCGTTTATCGAGATGTGATCCGGAATCCCTGGTTACCCGGCGATCAGATAGAAGACGCCCGGCAGGTTGGTATTCAGGAAATACGGTCGCTTGATGACGATTTATCTCAGCGCGTACTTTTGCAATTGCGATTGCGGCAATACGGACAACCCAGCGGACGATGGAGCCACGGCACTTTCGAAGGTGTCAATGCGGTCGATTCAAACGATATCGGTACATTTTTTGAACGTCATTACCAACCCGACGGCTTGATTCTTACAATTGCCGGAAACATCGACTGGCCAATTCTTGTTAAATCGGTTGAAACGATGTTTGGCGACTGGACGGGAAAGGCAACTAACCCGATTGTTGAAACGGCACCAATACGTGGCAGTTTGCATATCCCGTTCGAAAGTCAACAAGTGCACATTGGAATCGCCTGTCCCACACGTACCTACAACGATCCCGATTACTTTCTGGCTCGAGCTGCGACAGGAGTGCTCAGCGACGGGATGAGTTCCCGCTTGTTCAGCGAACTACGTGAAAAGCGCGGGCTTTGTTATTCGGTATTTGCATCGCTGCATTCGGTACTGACGCAGGCCTGTGTCGTTGCTTATGTTGGAACCGGCACGGACCGGGCCCAGCAATCCCTGGATGCCCTGGTCGAGCAACTTGTAAAACTCCGTGAGGGAGTTTCTGAATCGGAACTGGGTCGATTCAAGATTCAGATCCGCAGTTCACTTGTCATGCAACAGGAATCCTCCCGTTCGCGCGCCGGGTCAATTGCGGGCGACTGGATGCATCTTGGACGTGTTCGAACACTCAATGAACTTACGGATGTGATCAACGGACTTACTGTCGAATGTGTCAACAAGTTTCTCGACGAAAATCCCTATGAAAAATTTAATTTGGTAACGCTCGGGCCAGAGCCTTTGGAAATGAATCATGCAGCTTCGCAAACATCGACTTGATAACGGGCTGGAGATTCTGGCCGAGATCAATCCATCCGCACATGCGGTTGCCTGTGGTTTTTTTGTGCGAACAGGTGCGCGCGACGAGACTCCCGACATGGGAGGGGTCAGCCACTTTCTGGAACATATGGTCTTCAAAGGGACTCGCAACCGAAGCGCTGAACAGGTCAATCGCGAACTCGACGAGATGGGTTCGCATTCCAACGCCCGAACGGGCGAAGAGAGCACCATTTACCACGCAGCGGTGCTTCCCGATTTCCAAACGCCTGTTGTCGAATTGCTTGCTGACATCCTTCGTCCGGCACTTCGCATTGATGACTTTGAAACGGAAAAACAAGTCATAATCGAAGAAATCAGGATGTACGACGACCAGCCGCCTTATGGCGGTTATGAAAGAATCATGGCTGAGTTCTTTGGTGATCATCCTCTCGGACAATCGGTGCTGGGAACCGTCCAAACGGTCAGCGACTTGACGCCTGAAAAAATGCATCGCTATTTTGACCAACGCTATTCACCAGCCAATATTGCCTTTTCAGTTGCCGGGAACGTGGATTTCGAACGGCTTGTCGATGACCTGGACCGGTGTTGTGGCGACTGGAAACCGTTCAAGGCTTCTCGCGACAACCGCCAGGCGTCTCCCCGTTCCGGTTTTGTTTCCCTGCACAGGCCGGAATCGACGCAACAATACATTTTGCAGCTTGCCGATGGACCGGCAGCCAATGACCCTGACCGCTACGCCGCGCGAATTCTTGCAACGATTTTCGGTGATGACAGCGGCAGCCGGTTCTATTGGGAGTTCCTTGATAGTGGATTGGCCGAGTCCGCCGCGGTCGGCAATCAGGAATATGACAACGCCGGGCTAGTCATGACGTTTCTGTGCTGTGCCCCGGAACAGGCTCAGGAGAACATTAACCGAATCGCAAGCCTGCAAGCGGCTCTATTAACTGCACCGGCAACCGAACGGGAACTGGAACTCGCCAAAAGCAAAATCACTTCGCACATTATTCTGTCCAGTGAACGCACGGAAAGCCGAATGTTCTCCGTTGGGTCCCAATGGCTGCGGGGACACGAATTCAAAACGCCTCGAGAGATTTCCGACATCTATCAAGCGGTCACGCTGCAAGAAATTCAGGACGTCGCCGCCAAATATCCCTTGACCCGAAACATGACTGTTTCTGTTGGGCCACTGGACACATTGCAGAGTGCGAAGTGAAGTGATTTGAGATCAAACACTTTGGCGGCGGCCGGATTGATTTGATTCATGGATCATCACAGCCACAGTCGTGTCCACCGGGCATTCAGCCACGCAAGCCGATTGACCAACCACACCGATATCGGCAACAAGGCGATTCCGGCCACGCATAAAAGGTTTGCTTCCAGCATAGAGTCAATTCTGACATTGCCGATCGACGAGTCCAGCCGGAATAAACCCCAGAACACCGGCGACGCAATTAAACTCAACGGGATGGAAGTGGCAACCACAAGTGCGACAAACGACACGATACCAGCGGGTAGTCTCAACAACGAATAAATGACGCCTCGCCAGGTTT
This sequence comes from Pirellulaceae bacterium, assembly GCA_031414755.1. Taxonomy (GTDB): domain Bacteria; phylum Planctomycetota; class Planctomycetia; order Pirellulales; family Pirellulaceae; genus CAJQPP01. Next base: position 25,671 of record JANNWJ010000037.1, read on the forward strand.
CTCCACTAAATGCCAGTGTCTTGCAGCGACTTATCAGACCATCTCCCTGAACACCGGCAATTCCAGCCGAAGGTGCCGAGTCAGTTTGAAGCAGTGTCCTCAACAGAAAACGGTCGACCTGCAAAAAGCTTCGGACACCCAAAAACGTTATTAGCAAGATCGGCACGCCAACCCAAATGATTAAAGTGCCCAGTCCCACAGACAGCCCCGTTATCGTTAGTACAAAATAAAGAATTCCCAGCGGAAACTCCAGCAATAAATAAGCAGCGTTTCGAAATGTCTGTTCATGAAAAATCGATCCCAGAATTCCCGCCGCCGGGACAGGTCCCTGTAAGGCCGGATTGGGTGTCCATGCTCGACGTGGTGCCGGCTGTCCTGCCATCGCATATTTGTGAGGAATCGATAGCGCTGAGCGGTTATTTGGGATGGGTGATTCGGCGACCGGTAACCTGCCTCTGTCGGTATTCATCGACTGCATATCTGTTTTGACATCACTGACGCGTTGATAGCGAAGTGATGGTTCCTTGGCCAGTGTGTGCATAACGATTTCGTCAAGCCGGATATCGATCGATACTTTGTGTGAAGGGGGAGCGAACCGTCCAAGCGGCAACTCCCCTGTCAATAATTCATAAATCACCACGCCCAATGAATAAATGTCGGCCCGATGGTCGACATCCAGCGGCCGCTCAATCTGCTCGGGAGCCATGTAGTGCATCGTTCCCATGATGTGATTGGCCTGGGTCAACTGCGGGCCCGACTTGTCCTGATCAAGTAATTTTGCCAAACCGAAGTCAGCGATTTTAACTTTCCCGTTCGTGTCAATCAGAATATTTTCAGGCTTGATATCCCGATGAACAATTCCGCCATCGTGGGCAAATTGCAAGGCATCGCAAATCGCCGGAACGATTTCCAGCGCTTGCTTGCACGTCAGCCGATTGCTTCGAATTAACTGTCTCAAGTTGACTCCATCGACATACTCCATCACAAAATAGTACAAGTCATCTTGTTGACCAAAATCATGTACGGTCACAATATTCGGATGACCGAGTTTTGCCATTGCTTGCGCTTCGCGCGCAAACCGGTGGGCAAATTCCTTCCGCTGATTGGCTTGCGGCCGGATAACCTTGAGCGCCACAAGTCGATTGAGCGATTTTTGGCGAGCGCACCAAACGGTGCCCATGCCGCCATGACCCACCTTGTGTAATATTTCGTATTGCGGAAACCGGCCGGCGAGCTCGTCAATTTCCATTTGCATCGCATGCGACTGCGTCATTCCGACGGTCGCACCCATACGCGGGTCAACCGCAGCGCGGTTTTCCTGCCACGCCTGCATTCCCATTTTCATCAAACAAGCTGGGCATGGCCCTGGATTTCCACTTGCAGATATGACGCTGCCACACTCGGGACATTGGGAGGCTGCTGCCTGTTTTTGAAACAACTTCATGGTCGGCCGCTTTTTTCTTGTCAGTTGTGGAAGGACTACGACGCCGGATCAAATGCTTTTTTGCAGTTACGAATTGCGTTTTTTTTGGCTTTGGCCAAACAACTGCGAAATCGATTGTTTCCCATTAAAAGGCGGGGTCTGTCCATCCATGAAGCAAAATCCCGGACTTGTTACAGGAAATCTTCAAAAAATGTTCTTAGGTCCTCAACGCCTCGAAAAGCCGGGCTATTTCGTCGTCGATATCGGTTTCCATGTCGACCGTCGACTGAATTTGTTGTCGAATCAGTTCACCAAACTGCTCCCGCATTCGATGAACGGCGACTCGAACGGCGACTTCGGTCATCCCCAATTCGGACGCGACGTTCGCCAACCCGGTTTCATTGCTCCTGCCAGCCAGAAAGGGTTGCAGTCGCGCAAATTGATGGGCCTTGCCACGTGATTCCCAATCGAGTCGCAATTGTCGCTTAACATGTTCGAGCAAGGTCAAGGCCCATTGTCGTTCGAATACTTTTTCTGCGGGCTGACCTTCGGTTCGATGACTGGCGACGTCAATTTCGGCGTCGGCAAAGTTCATCGAGAAATGAAGGCGATCACCCCCTCGTTTTTGCGTCCGCCGTTTGGCCCAATCGTTTGCCAAAAAGTGCTTTAGCGATCCGAGCAAAAATGATCGGAACCGACCCAACTCTTCGTTGGCATGACGGATGTCGTCGCGCTCCAGCAAGTCGGCGAAAAACGCTTGCGTCAGATCCTCCGCTTCGTGGGACTCGTATCCTTTCATCCGCACAAACCCGTACAATGGCCGCCAGTAACTTCGGCAAAGATCCTCCAGTGCCGATCGCGCATTTTGGACATCGCCGTCAGCGGCACGACGAACCACACTCCAGTGCGTTGTCGCGAAATCACCCTTTTCAGCCATTGCCGTTACCTTGAAATTGTCGTGCGCCACCGACAAGGGACCGCCCGCTGTTGAAGCCGGAATGATTATAAACCAATGCGACACCAGACAAAACGTGTGCCGCAGTTACGATTCACCCTTTTGTTCCATCAAGCGTATGACGTAGCCGGTCATATCGCCAACCATCCAGAATAAAACGATTGCCAAACTGAGCTGAATCACGGAAAACAGAAAGGCGAATCCGGTTCCGAGCGACGCACCGGCAAGTGCTCCTGCAAACGCAATTGCAATCAGGAACGTTGCGATCCAGTACCTAATCCAGCGGTTTCGAAATTTGGAAATTGAAACAAAGGCCTCGCCAGACACCAATGCCAATGGCGAACCATTGAAAACGACAGACGACATGAAAAAGGGAGCCAGTAACACCGAACTGACCATGACACACGCTGGCAGGCAATAGACGAAGTCCGTGACAATCCACAAAATCTGGCCGACAATCAGTCCCGGAACTGCCGCTAGCCAAAAACTGGTTCCCACGTACACGAACTGCCCTGCGAAATCCGCTATCGAAAAATCCGGCCATTCTCCCTTGCTCGATCGCTGTTCAATGGCGTCGCGAATGATTGAACTCGAATGAACTGCCATCAGGAAAAAAGTCAAGACAATCGGAACAGAGCCGAACCCCATCAACAGGTAGCCGCCAAACTTGTTGATCGTTTCGGTTTCCGCTTCCGGATCAAAGTTGCCGAGTCCGCTAAAAAACATCAAATAACCAAAACCGAGTGCGACGGTTCCCATTCCGATTCGGGCAAGATTCAATGGTTGCATGACAATTGATAAAGAGCTGGCGATCCAGCCACCCAGGCCAGCAAATGGCGAAGTGATATCCTCGGTGCTGGCAGATGAGCTTTTCTTTTTTAGGGATTTTTCGGCTTTCGGTTTCGAGTCGTCGCCCTTCGCTTCCTTTCGTCGATCCAGACCGACCTCTGATTTATCCGCGTCCCCGGATTCATCAATCGGAACAACGGTTATTGGACGATCGGTCTCAAGGCTGTCCGTTATTATCGCTCCCTTCGATGCAGGCGCGGGATATTCAGCTAAAAGATCGCCGATAGGTTCAAATACTGTTTGCAAGGGCCGGGTTGGCGCGGCGTCATCCGACGGAGGAGCAAGCTCATATTCATCATCGTAAATCTCGGGATCGGCCGCTTCCAGTTCTCGACGGCGTGAGAAAAAGTCGTCATCGTCATAGTCAATTTTTCCCAGCGACAAATCGATCGTTGTATCCATGGGCTGAAGTCTGGTTTCTGCTTCCAGCCGGTAACCTTCTTCCTCACGATACTCGTGTTGCGGTGTTTCCGGACTGGGTTTGCCTTTGACTTCCGGTCCCTTTCGTGGTGCGGCAATTTTCACCATCGAATAACAGTCGTGGCATTTGATCTCGGTTCCAACCTGACTGAGACGAGCATGCATCAGTGTGCCGCAAACATAGCAAGTCACGGAAAATTCGGAATCCGACGGCGTGATTCCATCAATTTTTAATGGCGCGAATTTGTCGACTTCAAATGGATCCTTGCCGCTCGCCAGACCGGTTTCCACAGATGGCCGGGTGACGGTAATCAGCAATTCGTCCAAATCGTCAACCGGGGCGACTTCGGATTCGGAATCAATCGTTTCCCTGGTTTCTGATTTTTTGGAATCGACATCAGGTTTGTCCGTTTCTTCCTTGCGGGGATTTGAACGTCGATAGTTTGACCAATCGGTCAACTCAATGGGAGCCAGTACATCGTCTTCGAGGCTGATCAAGCCATCCATCGAACTGTCGAGGACATTTTTTGGCTGACCAGGGACAAGCATTTCGTTTTCGCAGTGGCGGCACGCGACGGTTTTCCCGGCTTGTTCGGCGCGGACGCTGGCGAGCGAGTTACAACGGGGACAACGGACACTAATAAATGAGTCGCTCACTGAACTTCCTGTTTTGGGAAACGCCGGTAAAAGGGTTGTCGAGACGGTTCCATCAACCCTCTGCCAATTCCAAAATTACATGGATACCGTTAAAATAACATTTTTGAATGACCAATCCATGTCGCTGATGATCTTTAACTGCCATTTTCCTGCTCTATCGGCGTCATTGTAGACTTGTTCGGGCACAACCGGACTGCATTGCCGGCAAAACATTCGTAATTTGGGACGACTTGATGAGATTGTTGCGACTTGCCGCCGGTGTCTTGAACCAGACACCCCTCGATTGGGACGGGAACGTGTGCAATATCGTGGAAGCGATTCGGATGGCGCGCGCCGACGGCGTTTCGATATTATGTTTGCCGGAATTGTGTATCACCGGGTACGGCTGCGAAGATGCGTTTCATGCCCGAGGCGTCCATCGTACGGCCTTGCAAGTGCTGAATGAAGTCGCTGCAGAAGCGTCTGGCATTATCGTCTCGGTTGGATTGCCCCTGATGTACGCCGGCGGACTATTCAATACGGCTTGCTTGCTGATCGATGGAGAAATCGGAGGGTTCGTTGCCAAACAACATCTGGCAGGCGACGGGATTCATTACGAGCCTCGCTGGTTCAAACGCTGGCCCGATGGAATTGTCGGTGAACTCGATATCGATGGCAAGTCAATACCCATTGGTGATTTGATTTTTAATATCGATGGGGTGCGGATTGGGTTTGAAATTTGCGAAGACGCGTGGGTAGGTTCCCGACCGGGCGCGCGGCATTCAGCCCGGGGCGCAGACATCATCCTGAACCCCAGCGCCAGCCATTTTGCATTCGGCAAACATGCCGTTCGGCGCGGATTTGTCATCGATGGCTCGCGTGCCTTCCACGTAAGTTACGTTTATTCCAACCTTGTCGGCAACGAATCAGGCCGGGCAATTTACGACGGAGATGCCATGATTGCTTCGGGGGGAACGCTGTTAGCAGAGGGCAAACGATTTTCCTATCAACCCGTTTCGTTGACATGCGCAACGATCGATGTGGAAGCGACTCAAATGACACGGGCTCGCATGGGAGCATTTGAACCGGAACTGGATGGTAATGAATCGGATGTGTTCGAGTTCAGTTTTGATTGGCCCGATTGTCAGCTATCACAAAACCCGATCGAACGCGAATCATGGGAAGTAAGCCGCGAAATCAAGTTCGAGGAATTTACTCGGGCGGTGGGGCTTGGTCTTTTCGATTACATGAGGAAAAGCCGTTCACGCGGATTTGTAGTCTCGCTTAGCGGTGGCGTCGATTCTACGGCCGTCGTTGTACTGATTACGTATATGTTTCGTCGAATTTGCCAGGAAATTGGCATCGAAGGGATACTCGATACCATCAAGTACCTGGGAACATTGAATGCGAAATCCGCAGAAGATTTGACATCGGCACTGCTTACCACGGTATATCAGGCGACCAAAAACAGTTCCAGTACGACCCGAAATGCTGCGGAGGCTGTCGCTAATGAAGTCCGCTCGTCCCATTACTTTTTTGATATCCAGACATTGGTTGAACAGTATACGGGAATGATCAGTGCTGCGATTGAACGACCCTTGACGTGGAAAAACGACGATCTTGCACTGCAAAACATTCAGGCACGCGTTCGATCACCAGGGGTCTGGATGCTGGCAAATCTTCAGAACGGACTTTTGCTGGCGACCAGCAACCGCAGTGAATCGGCGGTCGGTTACGCGACCATGGACGGAGACACCAGCGGCGGCCTCGCCCCGTTGGCAGGTATCGACAAGGCTTTTTTGAGGAAGTGGATGAAGTGGGTTGAAACCGATGGACCCGAGAATTTGGGTCGCGTTCCTGCTGTCAGCCATGTCAATGCACAGCAACCCACTGCCGAACTGCGACCGCCAGGTTCCCATCAAACAGACGAAGGCGATTTGATGCCCTACATCATACTCGATGTGATCGAGCGATTGTCGATTCGAGACAAATTGATGCCGCAGGAAGTCTTGCAGCACATGGTCAACAAGTTTCCTGCCATCGATCAAAAACAAATGGGAAAGTGGATAATCCGGTTTTTTGAATTGTGGTGCCGCAACCAATGGAAACGGGAACGGTTTGCCCCATCCTTTCACCTGGATGACGAAAACCTCGATCCAAAAACCTGGTGCCGGTTCCCTATTCTCTCCGGAGGGTATCAGCGGGAAATCCAGCAACTGAAATCGGAACTCGGAATTTGACGGAATTCGCTTGTCCAAAATCCGACAGCATCAGGCGGCCCAGCGCTCACGGAGTCCTTCGGTGCGCCAGCTTCCATGCGTACGATGCCGAAAAAATCGCCGGGCAATATGGCGAGGAACGAGGGCAATGTCCTGATATTTTCCAAGTGTCCGATCATACGCTTCACTGATAATGTCGGGACCGGTTGTGTAAATCACATCGTAATCGTGTTGAACGCCGATGACGCTTCGCTCTTCGACCAGCGTCATCACGTCCTCCCAAAACGGGTGCCCCGCAACCGATGCCATCCAAAAATTTGCGACCCGCAATCTCAATTCCGGCTGTCCGTTGCGAATCGAGAACCGATTGCCACGTCGACGGGAACTGGCGCGAGTCAAAGTCACTTCCTCGATCAAAATGACTCCGGCGTTGGGATACAAACCGCAAAGCCAATTCATGTCGCGATAGGGCTGTACGTCCAGATCGCTGTACACGCCACCCATCGAATTCAGGAGAATGGGTCGCGCGACATCGCATCGCTGAATTGGGATCTGCAAGCCTGAATACAGGTTCCTGTTCGCCGGTGTCAGAAATGGATCAATGCTGGATGGGAAGTGAACCTGATGGTCCCATCCCTGGTTCAACTCTCTCCAGGTCGCCACGTTTAGGGCTTCTTGATTGGGCAATTCCTGTCCGCTATGCAGGAATCCCCATAGAAAGTGCATTTGCTGCGGAATTCGGAAATTCGCAGCCGCTTCGGATCGTGATGGTACAGGGGTCCAGATCAATGCCATTCCATTGGCTCCACACTCATTCTTTTCGAGCGGGAGTATAGCGGGCGCGACTGGTTGTCTCTATATGCATTGAGTAGCGCAAACCCGTGCTGTCGAAATAAATGCATGCGATCCAGTGCATTCGTTTTGCTTTCCAATGGAATCGATTGGAAACCGATCGAGCAGTGAAAATGTCAAACGAGGCAATTTGAAACGTTTGCCAAAGCCCGGCTGGACGGGCTCGCGCGGTTGTGCCGAAAAATCCTTGCGTCCCGAATTCATCGGTGAAATCAGTCGTACGATCTGCGGAGAACCTGGCGATGTTGCGAAACACTCTTGCTTGTCTTGCGCTATCGCTTTGCTTTTACAGTTCTGTCTTCGCTCAAACTGCCTGCCAGGAATGCGGATTCACATCCGATGCAAGTTGCAGCGACACGGGTCCGTGGGACCGGGATTTTTTTGGATGTTGTCACCAGTCAATTTCGGAGGAGCAGGTCTGCGATCCTTGTTGCAGCAAATCGTACTTCTCATTGTTTGGCGGCGCGACCTCTGTTGAAAATTTTCATCGTCAAATTAATTTATCGGCGATCAGGATCGAAACCCAGGGTCCTGCGTTGCTGGACGGACATGCATTGGGTGGTGCGCTTGGTTACCGTGTCCATCCGCAATTGCGGCTGGAAATGGAGTACACGTACCGGAACAACAAGCCAGATGCCTGGTTCACAGGCGTTGAAAATCGAGGCGTGCTGACTTCACTGACGCGCGATCCGGCCGCTGGCATTGTTGAAACCCATTCCATGATGTTCAACTCGATGTACGACTTGACGCGACCCCGTGTCGGTTGCGCCAACCTTTATGGGGGGGGCGGACTAGGTCTCCTTCTCACCAATTCAACTATTACAATTCCGGCAACGACCTACGATATTTCCGATTCGGCGTTTGCCTGGCAGTTAATCGGCGGTGTGAACTTTCCCATCAATCACCGGGTGGACGTGTTCACCGAGTATCGTTACCTCGGGGCCGACGACCTGCAAGTCATCGACACTGCTACAGCGTTACCCTTTGGCGATTTCAGCTACGATTCGCACAATGTAATGTTTGGCTTTCGAATCAACCGGTAAGGGCTTTTTCACGTCAAAACTGCAATTTGCGGTACGGTCAGACGATAAGCATCGCGTCGCCATAGCTGAAAAAACGGTATCTGTTTTCGATCGCCTCTTGATAAGCGCGTCGGATCAGGGCGTCGCCTCCAAAGGCGCGGACCATCACCAACAACGTCGTTCGCGGCAAATGAAAGTTGGTGATCATGCTGTCCACAAGTTGAAACTGATGAGATGGACGAATGTACAAATTCGTATCGCCCGTCCAGGGTTTTAAGCGAGCATTCGCCCCTATGGTCTCCAGGACACGTACCGACGTCGTTCCCACCGCTACCACGCGGCCACCGCTTCTCCGTGTTTCATTGATAATGTTGACCGCAGTCTGACCGACCTCGATTCGCTCGCTATGGATTTCATGTTGTTCAACGTTGTCGGCCGAAATCGGTTTGAAGGTTCCCGTTCCCACTTGCAATGTCACGCGACAAATACGAATACCCCGGTCAATTAATTGTGAAAGCAGGCGTTCTGTAAAGTGCAACCCGGCCGTCGGTGCGGCAACGGATCCAGGCTCGCGTGCGTAAACCGTTTGATAGTCGTTGACATCCGCGTCTGTCATGTTGCCCTGTCGAATGTAATGCGGCAATGGAATTCGTCCTACGGTGTCGATCAGTTCTTCAACGGTGATTTCCGTTTCACAAATGGCCGCCCAACAGCCTCCAACCATTTTTGAAACCAGCCTGATCTGTAACCGGTCGATTCCATCACGGTCTTGCAACGTCACCAGTTCTCCTGCTTGAATCTTGCCCCGTGTCTTGCACAACAATCGCATGACCTGCGTGTCGGTGTCATGTTCAAGATACAACCCGTGCCACCGGCCACGCGTCTTGTCACGATACCCCGCCAACTTGGCTGGAATCACGCGGGTCTCGTTAAGCACCAGGCAGTCGCCCTCCTTGAGAATGTCGGACAGGTCGCGGAAATGGGAGTGCGAGATGCTGTCCGCTTTGCGATCAATCAACATCAATCGAGCGTCCTCACGATTCGCCAGAGGATGCTGGGCGATCAATTGTTTCGGAAGCACGAAGTCGTAATCGGATGTTTTCGTCAAGGTTTCGATGTTCGCACTCATTACAATCGGTCGGATTTCAGTTACGGGACTTGTACACCTATCGTCGGTAAATCTCCCGGTTTGGAAAAGTGCCGTTTGTCCTGAGACGACGCTAGCAATGTGCCCCCCTTATCTGGCCAATCGCCAGCCGACCGGAAAAAAATATAAATCGTTTTCCAGGCATACTTTGCGACATCCGGGCGAGGTTTTTGATGAAGTTCTCGTTGACGGGCAGATCAATCTGTATATGTTTGTTTTGGGAAGATAAACGGAAGTCTTGTTGGCTCAAAAACGCTGTATTTTGAGCCTTTCCCCCACAAAAAGGTGTGTTTTTCAAGGGTTTTTGGGATTGCGATTGTTGCGATCCCAACTGTTGAATCCGCGGTTTATCGCCGATTGAGCTTTTGACTCGCCGGGACAAATCAGAAATACCAACCGCCGTAGCCTGACCGATAACAACTGTACAAAAGTCCACTTAACAATACGAGTCAGTTCATCTGAATTGACCGACCGAAACACGCCGACTTTCATTAGTCGGTGTCCGCAGATTGCGTCCTCCGTAATTTGCATAATTCCGCATCAGGTGACGATTGTCGGCCAGGCCAGGCCGGCAATCCCCTGCTGCGGTTTTTTTTGGCGGGCCTCGTTTTGAGCTATGCCTATCTGACAATTGCCCCGATACGCTATTCTTGTGTGGCGTTAAAAACTTGATCTGCCCATCGCATTGCAAGTCGTTCCGCTTGAATTCGTGGAACTTTTCAGATTTGAAATGCTTGCTTTTTTTATCGCTCGTCCGATCAACCAACCATCATTGAACCTTTGCCCGGCGATTTTCGCATGTCACAACACATTTCCGTTATGCCACAGGAAATCGTGGATGCCTTGCAACCGGGTCCTGGTGACTTTCTGATCGACGGGACTTGTGGAGGTGGCGGACACACGCGATTGCTAGCGGAACTTGTGGGACCGAATGGGCTGGTACTCGGACTCGATCGCGACCCTGCTGCTATCGAACGATGCGAAGTCACACTTTCGGGATTGCCTGTCAAATTGGTGGCTGGTAATTTTGCCGACTTGCCGGAGATTGTTTCCGAACTGGAACTTGGTCCGGCCAGGGGAATTGTTCTCGACCTGGGACTTTCAAGCGATCAACTTGCAGACCATGAGCGCGGCTTCAGCTACATGAGCAACGGTCCGTTGGATTTGCGCTTTGACCCGACCCGCGGAGTTCCTGCCTGGAAATTGATGGAACGATTGAGCGAACGCCATTTGGCGGACTTGATATACAAATGGGGCGAGGAACGATTCAGTCGAAAGATCGCGCGAAAGATCGTCGAACGCCGGCAATCAAACCCGATTCGAACAGCAACTCAATTATCAGAACTACTCCAACGAACGGTGCCTCGATCAAAAAACCATTCGATTCATCCGGCGACACGAACGTTTCAAGCGCTTCGAATTGCCGTTAACGATGAATTGAAGTGGGCCGAAGTTGCGATTCGCCGCTTGCCCGAATTGTTGGCAATCGGCGGTCGAATCGCGGTGATCAGTTTCCATTCGCTGGAAGATCGAATAGTCAAGGAATCGTTTCGTGAAAGTCCGATACTGAAATTGGTAACAAAAAAACCGTCACGCCCCACTGATTCCGAAGTCGCCGAAAATCCCCGTAGCCGCAGTGCCCGGTTACGAATTGCCGAACGCGTGGAAGCCAAAGAGTTAGTTGAAGCCAACCGATACAGTCTTTAACGGTGAATCAAGGATGACAAGCCAGCAACCCGCACTCGACCCGGCATTCGTTCGCGAAGCGCGCATTGGACTATCCGTGGTCGCCGTGCTGTTGAGCATTTTTCTGTTTGTTGCTTTCGGCAAATACAGCGGATGGTACCGACAGGACCCTGTTATTTTTACCGCAGTTGTCGACAGCGAAACGGGAGTCGAAACATTGCAACCGTTTTCGCCATTTGCTGCGGTTGCAAAATCGGACTCTGTTCCGGCAATCAACCAGCCCTTATCGCTCGTAACCGATTCCCAACCACAAACAAAAGGCCCGTTATCGGTAGACCGGACCGGGTCCTTCCAGCCTGTTGCACCACAACCTGCGCGGCTCACCCCCCACGAATTCGTGGACTCAACCAGTGCAACCAACGGGCTACCGGAGCTTCCTTCACTTCGCCCGTCTTCAGTAGTCGGCAACCCTTCACCGAACGACTTCGAAGCCGAATCCATTGAACCCGTGGCCTTCAATCAACCGGAACCGGATGAGACAGAATTTAATTCGCAGGACCGGACCATTGAGCCAAATTCCTCTTTCGCGGACTTTCGAATTGAATTACCTGAATCGAATGTTGACGAGCAAGCCACCAGCATCGTCAGTCAGGATGGGGACAGTTTCTGGTTGATTGCCCAGCGTGTCTACGGCGATGGTCGCTTGTTCAATGCCTTGTATGAATTCAATCGAAATCAGGTCAAAACGTTCAATGACGTTCCAGTCGGTACCCGGATCTCGACCCCTTCCATCGCCGAGCTTCAACAGAAATGGCCGCAGCTTTGTCCTCGCGATTCCCTTTTCACAGCGAAAAATACCGAAGCCGCTTCCATCTATACGTCGCTCGAAGGTGACACGTTGTTTGACATTGCGCGCGACCAACTGGGACAAGCGTCCCGCTATATGGAAATCATGCAATTGAACGCCGAAAAACTTCCGCGCGATATCGGCCACGCAACTCCCATTCCAGCCGGTGTTCAAATCGCCCTTCCCGTGCAACGATAAGGGAGTTTGTTTCTCGTTGATGCCCCGGTGAGCTGGATGACTTCCGCACGCTCTAATCAGAATCGGCAAAAGAGCCTGAAATTGCCGGCGGATCGCAATAGAGCCGATGGTTCAATGGGTTCGCCCGGCGATTTATTCTTGCCAAAAACGCTTATTTCCGGAGGGCAAACCGGCGTCGATCGGGCGGCACTCGACTTTGCGATGGAACGTGGTCTGGAACATGGCGGCTGGTGCCCAGCCGGACGACTGGCCGAAGATGGTCCTATTTCAACCAACTATCAACTGACAGAAACTGGAACAAGCGACTACGCCGTTCGAACGGAACAAAACGTCCTCGACTCGGACGCGACACTGGTTTTGTTCCATTCGTCCATCAGTGGGGGTACAAAATTGACAACGAGTTTCGCCAAAAGGCATAGCCGCCCGATTCTGACCGCCGACCTTGCTGCGATCGATCTGAACGACGAGATCGACCGATGCAAACTTTGGCTCAACGACATCCGCCCAAATCGCCTGAATATTGCGGGACCACGGGAATCCAATGCTCCCGGTATTTACGACCAGACCCTGGCTTTTCTTCGACGGTTAATCACGAACGAAACCTGAACTGTTCGTCTCACAACGCGATTTGGCAAAAAGCCTGGCTAACACAACAACATCAAGAGGATTTGCACCAAGGACGCGGTCGCGCGCCCCTGCCAGACGCGCTTGATCGCAAGTACCCCAACATCAATCGCGAATGGGGCTGGCAATATGTCTTTCCCGCCGTCTCGTACTACCTGGACCGCGACACGGGCGTCTCGCACCGCCATCACCTGCACGAAAGCGTCATCCAGAAGTCCGTCGCCGAGGCCAGGGGAAAATCCGGCGTTACCAAGCACGCCACGCCCCACACCTTCCGCCATTCATTCGCGACTCATTTGCTCGAAGACGGCTATGACATCCGCACCATCCAGGAGCTACTCGGTCACAGCGATGTCAGAACGACGATGATTTACACCCATGTGCTGAACAAGGGGGGCCGGGGCGTGCGCAGCCCCGCCGACGCCCTGGCGTTGTTTCCAGCGGGATATTCTGCGCAGGATATCCCGCCGACCCAGCGGGATATCCGGCCGACAAACCAACCCCACAAATCGCTGTAACCTATTGCCATTACGCTACTTGACGTCGCAAAGGCATAAACGACAATCCATAATATCCCGATCCGGATATCCCGATATTGACACCCACGCGCCGGAGATAAGCGGGTTTGTATAATACTTGTTCGGCGACTGAGCATTAATTGATGGATCAACTTTGGCGTACCCTCCAGATCGGTGATCGCGTACGTATTGCCCACGTCCCTTTGGAATTCTCGTCTGCTCCTGAGTCGTATCGACTAGATCCTGAGACCGAGGAATTGTACCTACATTTGGCAAAAGAAGCGGCCGTTTTAACCGTCACCGAGATTGACGATTGGGGCGTGCCTTGGATCGATTACCTTTGGGTTCGCCCAACCGGGACTGTAGAACACCATTCCCTTGGGCTCAACCACGACGGATTGGAACGCGTTACTTAAAGGCCATGTCACCGGAACTTGAAGCATTGGACCAATTGCTCGGTGGCGACTTACCCGCTTCCATGATTCAGCGCCTGTTCGCAGACAATGATCATTTCCTAACCGCAATGTGCGCGATGCTGACAGCCGAGGAGATTCGATTGGTAAACACGGATCGAACAGCAATCCAACGATGGGAATGGTCGCATGCACTGGCAATGCAATGTGATTCCCTTCGCTTTGAAATAACGGACGCAGGGGCTGACCGAATTCGTTAGAATACAGTCGTCGCCGAACCAAGCGATGCACGCAAGTCGCCGGTCGGCCGCGAATTTAAGTCATAGTTTTTTGGCGGCGACTGCGTGATCGCCAGCGTTCGGCGGCGCTTCTCTCGTCGGCTAACCTGGATTGACTTCAACGAACCTGAGGAACAGAAGGAACGACATGTTGAAACCTACCAAACTCTCTGTCCCGTTGCTGGGGCTGTGTCTGCTCGTGGGCCTAGCGTCCGGGGTGTCAGCGCAGGATCCGAAGCCCAAGGCGAAAGGCGTCAACGACGCACTGCCAGCGCCCGACGGCAAGCCCGCCGACGTGACTAAGACCGTCAAAGTCTTCGTCCTTATGGGCCAGTCGAACATGCTGGAGATGGGCAACGTCGCGGGTGACAAGGACGGGACGCTGGAGTATGCCGTCAAGAATGAAGGCCTGTACCCCTTCCTGATCGACGGCGAGGGGAAGTGGACCACCCGGCAAGATGTGAGGAACGTCGCAGTGATGGGGAGCGGCGGCCCGGGCGAAACCCAGGTCCGCAAGAACGAGTGGCTCAGCGTCTCCGGCGGCAAGATCGGTGTTGAGCAGGGCATCGGCCATCACCTGGGCAACGCGCTGGAGGAGCCGGTGTTGATCCTCAAGAGCGCGATCGGCAACCGCAGCCTCGGCTGGGATTTGCTCCCGCCCGGTTCGCCGTCCTATGAGTTCAAGGATCCCAAGGACGGCAAGACCTATGTCTACGCTGGCTCCGGCCAGAGCCCGGATCGATGGGAGAAGGGCACCGAGCCAAAAGCCATCGCCTGGAAGGCCGGCTTGCAATACGACGGCGACATTGCCCGCGCCAAGGAAGTGCTCGACAACCTCGACAAGTACTACCCCGGCGCGAAGATGTACGAGGTTGCGGGCTTCCTCTGGTGGCAGGGCGACAAGGACCGCTACAACACCGGTCACGCCGAGATGTACGAGCGCAACTTGGCGAATCTCATCGCGGCGCTCCGCAAGGACTTCAACGCCCCGAACGCCAAGTTCGTCTGCGCCACTCTCGGCCAGACCGACAGGGATAATCCGACGGGCACCGAGAAGCCGATCCTCGAAGGCAAGTTTGCAATCAGCGATCCGAAGAAATACCCCAAACTCGTAGGCGCGGTGGCCACCGTCTACACCCACCCGCTGAGCATGGGCAGCAGCTCCAATGCCCACTACGGGAACAACGCCAAGACCTACATGAATGTCGGCCTGGGCATGGGAGAAGCGATGGTCCAGCTGCTCAAGGGAAGCAAGTAAGCAGAAATCGCTTGCGCTGCGACCCACTGACGCCAGCCCGTCTCGCAGCGCAGACGCCGAACGAAACGCTGCAGAAGACCGGGGCCGCATGTAGCGGTTCCGGAGTTCAAGCTACCCGAGCGGCCCCGGCTGCTGAGCTGAGTCGTTCGCCAGTAAAGTCCGTTGAAGGACGGTCGACAGCTAAAGAACATTGTCAATTCACTAAGGAGATTAGTTTGAAAACATTCAACCTCGAAGACACCGCAATCATCCTGATTGACCACCAAGTTGGAACGAACACTTGGGCAAGCACTACACCACTTCCATTGCTGCAGCGCAACGTCATCATCCTGGCCAAGTTTGCAAAGGGTACTGGAATGCCAGTTGTCTTGACCTCCAGCCAAGAAACAAACGTAAATGTGCAGGGGCCCCTCATGCCGGAACTTCAGGAGATTCTCCCCGAGGCATTCGGCGCGCGAATCAAACGGCAGGGTGTCGTCAATGCATGGGACGATCCAGCCTTCGCTGAAGCATGCCGCGCCACTGGCAAAAAGAACTTTGTGATGGCTGGCGTTACGACCGATGTCTGTATGGTGTCCCCGGCAATCAGCGCAGTTGAGGAGGGCTTCACCGTCAAAGTTGTGTGCGATGCTTGCGGGTCGACCAACCAGATTGCTGAGGAAATGTCGTGGCGACGAATGGAAGCCGGTGGCGTTCACTTGACCAGCACGAATGCGATTGTGTCGGAACTCGTCAAGAACTGGGCATCTCCTGCTGGTGCAGTGGCCTTTCCATTGCTGACGTAAAGACTGGCGAACCAAGCGATGCACCCAAGTCGCCGGTCGGCCGATAATTTGAATCATAGTTTTTTGGCGGCGACATGGGTGATCGCCCGCGTTCGACAGACTGCCGGAGCCATGCATCCGAGGTCTCGAAGGAATGAACTGAGGAGGCTGTGATGTTGTGGCGCGTGCGACTGACGCGGATGTTACTTTGGATTTCGGTGCTTGCCTGGGGAATCCTCCTGGGAGGGAAACTGTTCGACCTTCGGGTGTTGGTTGGTGCCTGGAGTTTCTCCCCGCCAGAATCGCTGAGTCTGTTACCGTATGGTCCTCGTTTTCCCGTCGACACCGGCGATTATTTTTTCCCGAGCTCGGTCGCATTGCTTTTATGCTCATTCGGAGGCCTGATTGCTGGCTGGAACACGCCGTGGAGATTTCGCCTGCTGCTGATGCTCCCCGCGGTGATGCTTCTGGTGACTTTGATTTTCACCATCCTTTGGTTCTGGCCTGCCAACGCAGCGCTTTGGGCCGTTGCCCAAGCCGCTCCGAACGCACTTCAGGACGAAGGCGAAATCATCGGACTTGTCAGGCAGTGGGTAACATACGATTGGCTTCGTGTCCTGGTAGCGGCCCTTGGTTTCGTGTTCTCGGTTCGGGCGATCAGCATTCCTTTCCCCGCACCACCACATCTCCTGTCGCAATCGGGCATCGCACCCGTTCGTCCAGCTAACAAGGGAATTAAATGACGACGCTCGAGATAATGGGTTTGGTAACGTTGGGCGTCGTTGTCGTGTTGCTCCTACTGAGCGCGGTGTCCAAACTGGTCCTCCACATCATGAAGGGCACCCTCGAGGCTCGGATCGCCGCTCACTACGGTCCGGATGAGATCCTCATGAAGGACCTGGCGGCGAACAGTTTCGGGCTGGAGTCCAAGGGCGTCTGGCAGGGCCGCGGCAACGGGGGGCTGGTGCTCACCAAGGACTCCTTGCACTTCTACCGGTTCGTGCGCGGGGCGGACCTCCGCGTGCCCCTGGAGGTGATCACCGAGGTCTCGTTCACCAAGAGCCACCTGGGCAAGGCGACGATCTACGATCTGTTAAAGGTGCGGTTCTCCGTGGACGGCCAGTCGGACTCGATCGCCTGGTATTTGACCGATCCGACAGCGTGGAAGAACAGGATCGAAGAACTTAAGGCAGATAACGTATGACGATCATAGTTGTCATCGCTTTTCTAATTGGGATGAGCGAGACAGAAGGGGTTGCTAATGAAACCGGGGCAGGTTCCCGGTTCGAAGAGCACGGCGTCGAGTTTCACAACCAGGGTGTCAAGCTTGCCGGAAGTCTGCTTTTGCCAAGAAGTGAAGGACCTGTTCCGGCCGTTGTGTTTGTTCATGGTGCAGGCCAACAGACTCGGGAGTCGTACCGTGAAGCGGGTGAATATTTCGCCAGCCAGGGTATTGCCGTATTGATCTACGACAAGCGCGGCACGGGTCAATCCGGCGGCGCCTACGAGAGTCGCGAGCCCTACGAGAATCTGGTCAATGACGCTCTTGCCGGCGTCGACTTCCTGAAGCAGCGCCGCGAGATCGCATCATCACAGATTGGCATCTGGGGGCTCAGTCAAGGCGCCTACATCAGCGCCGCCGCGGCATCCCGAACGGAAGACATCAAATTTATCATTGTCGTGGGCACATCCGTCGCCGACGGCATGATGTTCTACTATCGGAACAACCTCTTCCGGAGGTATGGGCTTTCGGACACATTGCGTGACGTCGCCGAGAAAGCGCATCTCGCCCAAATGAGTTTGCCCCATAATTTACAGAATGGCTTTGGTCGCTGTACTTTTGCGCCCCGATCCTATCCAGCGCCAGACCAATACGTGCATCCAGCGTGGAGCCATGTTAACAGGCCAGTCCTCGCGATGTGGGGACAACTGGATCAAAACGTACCGGTCGGTGAGAGCGTTGCGGGTTTAAAGAATTCGCTGGTTCAGGCGAACAATGAGAACTGGACGACCATCATCCTGCCGCGGACAAATCACGATCTGAAAATCTCCGAAACGGGCGCTCTTCAGAGCAAGTCGCTTGGTTATCCGCCGGGTGCATTGCAAACGATGACCGACTGGGCCTGGAGGGCGATCGATCACCCTTGGAGATCGGCAAAATGAAACAGGAGGGGGTCGCCCCGGAAGCAGGGATTCTTCCCAGGTTGGCAAGCTACGAAAGCCTGCGATGGTATGGCAACGGAACAACCCAGTCAGCGTTGTTGATTCTCTTCCTGGTCAGCTTTCTTGCCAATACGATTGCGATTGTCCGGTGCGGTTTGACCCGCTTGTTCCGTCGTCAGCCGAATGCGGCTTTGGCAGAATCGAACAGGGTTGTGAACTTCAAACGCGCGATCTGCGCCCTCAAGGAATTCAAAGGGGTCAGGACGGCTCTGTAGAAAAGTATCGATTTGACAAGAACCATCGATGGATGGCTTTCGTAACTGCTTGCCATGAGCATTACGAGTAAATCACCGAAAGCTGTTTTGGTAACGGCGTTGCAAGTTGCTCAGGCTTCGCTGCCAGCTT
>JANNWJ010000038.1:0-9019 GCA_031414755.1 Pirellulaceae bacterium
CGCTGTAAAGCAGGGGTAAAGTAGTATTGTCCAGAGCACTTGTTTTGGCCAGTAGATTAAATTGCTGGAAAACAAAACCCAGGGTTTTGTCCCTAATTGGGGCTTTCACCCCCCCCATAACAACTTTTTTGCTGGCGTTCCCCAACCACGACCTGGGGAACAATTGTTTCTCAAACGATCCTCACCGACCCAGGCGACGTAACACAAATTCCTTTTGCGGTTTTGTCAGCCGTTCCAGTGACTCCAGGTCGACCCGGGTGGAACCATCCATCCGGGCGGCGGCATCAGTCGAGTCGCTCTCCGGATCAAGATCGCAAAACGACGCGCCGAACAACGAACTGCCGCGCAAATCGGCGCAGCGCAAATCGGCAGCCGCAAAATCGGCTCCTTCCAAATCGGCTTGTGACAAGTCGGCGCTATACAGATCGGCATAGCGAAAATTTGCGTTGGACAAATTGGCACCCCGAAAGCTGGCTTCCGCGACATCCGCTCGGGAAAAATTGGCATTTCGCAACAAGGCCTTGTTCGCGTTCAGGCCACGCAAATCACGCTGGCTGGCATCGAGACTAAGTAAATCCAGACCGGCAAAATTTCGCGATTCGATCAATCGGGCAGCTTCCCGCCGGTCGATGCTTCCTGCAATGTAACGCTGTTCCAGCCAGGGATCGGCACTGTTGTGATAACCTGCATCCGATTCCCAAAAACCAGGTCGATCCTGGGCGAGCAGTTCGATCCGCTCAACCCATTTGACACTCTTGTAAAAATATTTTCCAGGAACGACCCCGCGCAAAGGCCCGCCGTGATCGTCGGGCAATGGCTGACCGTCGACTGACGTCGCCAGCAGCGTCCCGAGTTTCAATGACTTTGCCAACGGCATGGATGAACTATGCTGCCGATCGCTTCTGGCGACAAAGGAAACGAACTGCGCTGCGGGGTCCATGTCCGCTGAGTCCAACAAGTCGCCGAGCAGGACTCCGCTGAACGTTACGTCGAACTTGCTCCACCGCGTAACACAATGAATGTCGGTCGTTATTTGCGTTTGCGGGAACTGTGCAAGTTGTGCCAACTGTATTGCTATCGGCCGCTTTACCAGTCCCGTCACGTGTAACGTCCACGGGCCATTAGCAGGATTACAAGTTCGTTCACCGACAAAAGGCCAACGGTCTTGCCCAACAAGTTGTTGGTTAGGCGGCAATCGCGGTCGCGAGTCGTTTTGGCCGGTTGCAAACGAATGACGATCGGCGTCTGACATGACAAAACCTGCAGGGAAAAAGGTTGACAGGATTCGATATAATCGATTGTAATAAAAACGGCCGTCGACGGAAATGTTCTGAAGCTTCGGGTCACACATATCGTGCTTTGATGAACAAGCGATCCGGAAATTTCAATCAAATCGTTTGCAAGGGAAGACGGTTCGACAAGGCGTATTGTTGCGAGATTAGGTCGATAACAAGTGATGCGCCTGGTTGCGCGTGACAAATCCCTGTTCTGGTCAAAGGAGCGATTGAATGTATCGTTTTACTTTTCTGTTTCTGGCTGCTGCTGCGCTGGTCGCATTCAGCGCGTCGGACGTGGCTGCTCAATGCCATGGAGGGCATGGAGGGCATGGAGGTTTCGCCTATTACGGGGGATCGCCAGGCGTAGGCATTTCGTACAGTAATGGACACGGAGGGGGCCATTATGGTGGCCACCATGGCGGATACTACGCACCGGTTTATTCCAACCCGGCTCCCATTGTCTATTACGGCGGCGGGCATGGCGGATATAGTCATTACCCCGTGTACCATTCAAATTATTATCCGTCCTGCAACAGAGGATATTACGGTGGTTACGGACAGGGCCACGGAGGAAGTGGCTGGTCAGTCGGCATAAGGTTTTAGCCCGATCCGAACGACAACGATAGACATCTTGATTCATCCAGGAACCACTTGCCCAGTGAACACCGGCAAGTGGTTTTTTGTTTTTGGTTGCAATGCGCTGCATTGCCCGATATTCGCAACCCGAAGCGTAAGCAAGGGAACATGTCAGGGCCCATCCCTCGCTCGCACATTCGGGTCAGTGGACACGCTGGCCCGGTTTGGCACCCTCATCAAGTGCCAACAGGAATACTTCTTCGCCACCAGGCCCTGCCGCACAAACCATCCCTTCGCTCAATCCGAATTTCATTTGACGCGGCTTGAGATTGGCAACCATAACAACAAGACGTCCTACCAGTTTTTCCGGATCATAAGCAGCCTTGATGCCGGCAAAAACCGTGCGCTGGTGCTCGCCACCCAGACTCAAGGTCAGTTTCAACAACTTGCGGGCTTCGGCAACCTCTTCGGCAGCAATCACCCGGGCCACGCGCAAGTCAACTTTCACGAAATCCTCGATCGTACACTCGCCGGTCAACGGCTCGTCGATCATCGGTTGCCCGCCATCGTTCCATGGATTCGCCGACATGGTCGCGTCGGTTGTCGCCACCGAGTCTTTACTTTCATCAATCATCTTTTGCACATCCTTTTCATCAATACGCTTCATCAAGTGTTCGAATTTGTTGATAGGGCTACCGACCAGTGGAGTCTGCGACTGATCCCAGTGATTGACCGAATCGTTGAGCAAAGCGCCGACTTCACGAGCTAGTTCCGGCAGGACCGGCGACAAATATATTACGATCTGCCGGAACAGGTTCAGCGCGATCGTGCAAACATCCTGCAATCGGCCGGCTTGTTCGGGATCTTTTTTAAGTGTCCACGGCGCGGCGTTCTCGACAAACGGGTTGGCGCGATCGGCGAGTTCAACAATCAACCGCATGGCCCGCGAATAGTCACAGTTTTCGTAGGCTTCGGCAATTTGCCTTCCCAGTTTGGCGGCATGTTCGAACAAGCCCCCATCGTCCGGGTACGTCGCCGACAGCCCTGTCGACTCCACGAATTTTGCGGTACGCGATGCCAGGTTGACGACTTTGCCCACGAGGTCGGCGTTGACCCGTGCCGTAAAGTCTTCCAGGTTCAGATCAAGGTCGTCCAGCCGCGGTCCAAGTTTTGATGCGTAGTAATATCGCAAGTACGCCGGGTTGAGATGTCGCAGATAGGTCTCCGCCATGATAAATGTCCCTTTGCTCTTGGACATTTTCTCACCACCAACGGTCAGGAAACCGTGAATGTGGACCCGCGTCGGCAAATTGAATCCAGCCGTCTTGAGCATCGCCGGCCAGAACAGGCAATGAAAGTACTGAATGTCCTTGCCGAGAAAATGATGAATCTCGGTTTGATCGCTGTGCCACCACGAGTCAAAGTCTTCGCCCGTCTGCTCGCACCATTCGCGAGTTGCCGCGATATAACCAATCGGTGCGTCGAACCAGACATACCAAAAGTGTTTTCCATTCGTGCCAGGGATATCGAACCCGAAATAGGGGGCTGGGCGCGAAACGTCCCAGTCGCGCAGCGGCTCGCTGAGAAAGTGCCCTTTGAGATAGTTGGCGACTTCGTCCTGCAAGTGTTTTCCGGACTGGGTCCACTCCGTCAGAAAATCCTGCAGCTTCCGAATTTGAACAAAGTAATGGTCGGTCTCGCCGACCACCGGTGTCTTGCCACTGACCGTACTGGTCGGATCGATCAGATCGGTCGCGCTATAAGTCGCACCACACTTGTCGCAGTTGTCACCGTATTGGTCGGGTGACTTGCATTTCGGGCAAGTTCCCTTGACAAAGCGATCCGGTAGCGACTCGCGCGTTTCGGGATCGAATAACTCGGTCACGGCCCGGCAGTCAATCATCCCTTTCGCTTTAATGGCTTGCCAGATTTCGGCAGCAATCGCCCTATTGGTTTCGCTGTGCGTGCTGCCGTAGTAATCGTAGCTAATTCCAAAGCCCTGAAAGTCCCGCTGATGAGCGGCGTTCATTTGACCGATGAACTCTTCCTCAGTGATGCCGGCGCTGCGGGCACTTTTCATGATCGCCGAGCCGTGCGTATCGTCGGCCCACATAAAAATGCAGCGATGACCTCGCAAACGCTGGAAACGGACCCAAATATCCGTTTGCACATACTCGACCAGATGACCAATATGAATTGGGCCATTGGCGTAGGGGAGGGCGGCGGTAACCAGTATTTTTCGCATCAACGTTTTGCAGTTAATTGAGGGTGTCCGGGAATTCAGATGGTTCCAAATCAATCACTACTGAAAACTCGTGTGCCACTGCTGGCTCGTCCAGCAGTGCTGGCGGACAAACAGTGTTTGACCAGCAAACAGTGGCACCCCATTCCCGGATACTCTCAGTTAATTTTTGGCTAGTGTTTGAATCCTGGAACCGTCGAAATTGTAACGCACAAGTCATTTCCCGTTAGGGGCGATTGCAGGAACGGGTTCGTCAGGTTTTATTGGTGCAATGACGCAAACAGGATACGGAGGGACGCAATGGCAACCACGCTACGCCAGGAATTGTCGATCGTCGACTATCGAATCAACGACCCGGACAAGATCTTTTCTCCAGGTCTGGTGATATTTCGCGAGATCGTTGATCACAACCTGGCGGAGATGATCCGAATCGCAGGCGGGCCACAGAATTTGCGGCCACATTGCAAGACGCACAAAATGTTGGACTTGATTCGTCATATGCTGGAGCGCGGCATCACCAGGCACAAGTGTGCGACGATTGCGGAAGCAGAGATGCTCGGTGACGCGGGTGTTGTTGACATTCTTATTGCTTATCAGCTGGTTGGTCCGAATATTGGCCGGTTGATCAAGTTGATGGACAAGTTTCCGGCCGCGAAGTTCACCGTATTGATCGACCATCAGGCGGCGCTGGAAGCACTTTCCGCCGCCATGGCTCAGTACTCGAAATCAATAAGGGTCTTGATGGATGTCGATTCGGGTATGGGTCGAACGGGTGTCGAGGCGGGGCCGCAGGCAAAGTTGCTGTACGAAATGATCTGCAGTTCACCCGGAATCATCGCCGCAGGAATGCAGTGGTACGACGGACACAATCACCAACCGGATGTGGACGATCGACGTATGGCGATCGAAGAAGGCTGGTACCCGCTGATTGAACTTCGCGACAGTCTGTTGCTGGACGGATTTCCCATCCCAAAGATCGTGGTTGCTGGAACGGGTTCCTTTCCGATCCTCGCCGAAATGGGTGAGCCCAATCTCGAACTGACCCCTGGCACAACGACGTTATACGATGCCGGTTACCATTCGAGTTTTGCCGACCTGCCGTTCCGACCCGCGGCCGCCGTAATGACGCGAGTTGTCAGTTGTAATCGGGAGGGACATCTGACGCTGGATTGCGGACACAAATCGATTGCGCCTGATCAGCCCGCCGGCCGTCGCGCGCTGTTCCCGGAGATTCCCGATGCGATCGAGGTCAGTCACACCGAGGAACATCTCGTCATTGCCACCGATCAGGCAAGCCGTTTTTCAATCGGCGATTGTTTGATTGCCTTGCCAAGGCACGTCTGCCCAACGGTGGCTCTGCACCAATCAGCAACCCTCGTTGCCGACGGCAAGATCGTCGACACCTGGCAAGTTACCGCCCGCAACCGCGTTCTGACGACATAGTACAAACACGATGCACCACAGTCGTGGAACGCTCAGAAGCTGCAGGCGTCGTAGTCGTAGGCCGTAACAAGCAACGCGCTGTTACGGCATTGATATTACGGCATTGATATTAAAGCTCTCATAACAGGCATTGCCGTAACGTCGCTGCGCTTGTTACGGCCTACGTCTCTGCGCGGAATTGTTCGCGGCGCATCGATTGATGAGAGAGCACACATCATCCAACTGGCCAGGCATTTCGATTTAACAGCGTTGCTCGATCAAGTGCTTTCCGAATCGGATGAGATCTTTTAATTGACCATGATGTCTGGTTAATCGCCATGGCGACAACGAAAACTTGTAGTTGGCGGAATACATTCCAGGCGCAACGCTGGACAGCTAGGGAGTTCATGTCAACCTACTGCGGATGTGTGCGAGTTGTTAAACGCGATAATGTCACCGGCGTTCAGTTGTTGTCTGGATTGATAATTCTCGGGACGCGGGCAAGCTCCGTTTTCATTCCGGCAATGTTTGCTTGTTTCTGCTCGTCGACCAAATTGATTTCGATGCCATCCAAACCATCGACGCTGGCAAAAAAATATTCGTTGTACCACTTGTCATCGGGTAGCCACGGGTATCGAACCGCCACGGGACGTTGTGTGCCAATTAATGATGTTAACTCTGCCGGGGTTGTGGGCATCGCTCCGTGGTCCAGTTGCCAAACCATCGCACCGAGTTTCAAAACAAGGATTTCAAGTTGCTGCCGCGATTTCTCATCCCAATAGTGACGCAGGAAATGGTAATCATGTCGCGAGTCATACTTGCTGTAAGCCGAAGCGGAAAAGTCGCTGTCCGAAAACACTTCGTGCGGCAGGATTGTCGTGTCAACCCATTGTTGAAGCACGTCGTCACGGTTTTCACCAAGCAATTCGTCCCATTCACGATTCCATGTTTCCAACTGATCCCTGGTTACAGGCTGCTGCATTGTCAGTCGGGAACCACGATAGGCGTATAACAGATCGATGAGCTTGTTGGTCCGAATCCGTTCCGATGGAATCCAGTCGTAGACAAATTGCCTGAGCGTGTTTTGGTGCGATTTCATCAAGTCCAGATTCTGAACAGCGCGAGATTTGGCACTCAGGTACTCCGCCTCGCCGACGCGAAGTGGATCGGTAAGCAAAAACCACTCTTGTTGGGTAATTGATAGCGCGTCGCGCAAGTCAGCTTCGTTCGGAACGCCGACCGACAACCAGGTATTGAACATCATTACAAAGTGATCGGTGCTGTTTTTATATCCCCAGGTTTGTGAATGGAGCGTATTCATCCAAAGTAACCGTTTCAGGGCCAGCCAGGTTTCGTGGCTGTTCCCGTCCAGTGCCGCCTGAAAAAAGGAAACCCTCAGTAGTTCGTAGTTGGCACCCTGTTTGTAGGGAATCGGCGGGGTTATGATTGCCGAATTAACCTCGTCCAGTGGTTGCCATGGGGGCAAGTTCTGCACGTGCGAAATATTATCGATGGCGAACAGCAGGGCTTCGTGAAGGCGGTCCAGATGGGGCTGGCTTTCGGCAACATGGTTCTGAACTAACGCGATTTGATTCTCAATCGTTGCACCCGGATTCGATTCCACAAACGCTTTCCATGACGAATCAAGGCTGTCATTTTGTTCGCACAGTTTCTTAAAATCGATCGACCCCTGGCCAAGGTGCCGGGCATCGAGCATCTTACTCATTAGGTGATCGATAAATGAAAATAAGGGTTGATCGGTCCCTGGGTAACTTTCAAACGCATTCGCAAGGCGAACACGGATTTTATTGACGATTGCAGCGTCGACATCCGATGCATTGGGACGTGCCACGGAAAAATCAAAGTCACCAACCGGGATGTCGCTTGCCCGTTTCCACATAACCGCGCTGGATATAAAACAACCAGCGACCAATCCTGCCAGTACAAGACCGGAAATGCGCCAGGCACTTCTCCGGTTTCCCAACCACCATTTCGTTGCCAGGAATCCGGCAAACAACAGGCCGACGAACATTGGCAACACCGTCCACCACAACGGAGTATCACTGGCAAAGATCAACATCAGCCAAATCCCGGCGGGAACCGAAACCAGAATCGCCGCCAGCGTTGCCAATAGCCGTTTGTCGATCAACAGCGAACACCATTGCCCGATCGCACAACCGAACAAGGCGCTCCCTGTCCACCAAATCGACGCAAAAATGAACGCGCCAAACACACCGAGAATATTCACGATTTCCGAATCGGACTCCCCGTTTAAGTCGATGAATTCGCTCAGGAAAGCAGTTTGCCGGGTGAGGCCCTCATTGAATGCAATCCAGATCAACAGGCATGCAAGGCATGTCAGATTGACAACCACGATCCATGCAAACCAGCACACCGAATGGCCGAACCAGTAGGCACCTGGCCTTTCGCCATGATTCGCCAGAAAGGCAGCATGGTTACCCGTCTTGTCACTCGTAAAAGCGAGAGAGCCTACGATTGCCCCAACAACGCAGAAAAGGCCAGCCGAAATTGTTATGAACCCGACAATCACCGCAACGGGAACCAGCAAAATGTAAACAAGCATGTATGGCCACGATGTGCGGAGTGCCTGCCAGACAAATCGACCAATCATCCCGAGACGCCTTGGCGACGCAATTGCGAGACCGATGGACGTCTCCAATGGAGGTTGGGTAGTTGTTTCACTGTTTGCATCAAGCGGTTTTCTTGATCGCCTTTCCGTTTTTCGTACTTGAAGCCATCGTGTTGCAACAAACGCATCGACTGCTAATACCAGCACGACCAAAACCACACGCGGTACGATTGTCGGCATGTAGGTCTGAAGTTGGAAGGGCTCATAGAGAAAGTCGTTTGCAAAACGGGCGACAAATTGAATAACAACGCTTGCCGCGACAATGCCGAGAATGGATGCGACCAAAGGGCGGCTCAGTAGCAACGAAAATAGCAGGCTCCACGCAAAGAACTCTGTGACCATTAGTCCAAACTGCGCGAGGAATTCAAACAAGCCCGGCGCGATTCCGAAATCTCCCGTGTTTAAAAATGACGCGCTGGATGTTGCGCCTGCAATCCAGACAAGCAGGACGCACATGGCAAAAAACGCAAACGAAATCGCACTGGCAGTTCCGACTTTGCCAATCATCAGGCTGCGACTGGTAAGTGGCATGAGTTGCAGATTTAGAAATGTCCCTTCTTCCTTTTCCGTTGCATAAAGCGTTCCTCCGCAAGCGGCACTAAATAACGCGGCAAAGATGCCGGTAATCATCATTGGCCATTGTTCCGACCCGGCGACTCCGCGGAAGACAGAAAGCGTCAACATCGACACAAGGAAAGTGATAGTCGCCATCGCGACAAAGAAAACACGTTGCTGGCGGAATTCTTTCCAGGCGATGCGTTGAATTGCGAGTGTGTTCATGGCGACGTTTTGCGGTTAACTTGGGCCGATTCCAAATGATTTGAATTTGACGTTTACTTGAACGAGCCAGTA
>JANNWJ010000039.1:0-70968 GCA_031414755.1 Pirellulaceae bacterium
TCAGGTCATTATCGACGCTTGATGCAGACCCGCTTCGACGAAGAAAACTATTGCAAGCGAACTCAGGTTGAAACCGTCATATCCATGATCAAACGCAGGCAGGGTTCTTTCTGCAAAGGAAGAACTTACTGGAGCCGCTGCCGCGAGCTGCACTTGATGGCCCTGACGCACAATGTCATGATTCTTTGGCGCATAGAGGTTTTCTACAGAGCCAGCCTGACCCTTTTTCTGCTGTCAGGTGAACATTTCCTCCGAAGCTTATGGTTTGGTTGAAATCTGTTAAATTAGGTTCCAATCCGATATATGGAACCCAACGATGATAGCAATTTTCCTTGCGAGCGCAATTTTACTGCTTTTGCTAAACGCTTTTTTTGTATTAGCAGAGTTTGCCGCCGTAAAAATTCGGCCGTCACGGATCGAAGAGTTGATCGATCAAGGGGGCCGACAAGCCCGAGCGGCAAAACACGTTCACGACCATCTGGACGAATACCTGTCAGTATGCCAGGTAGGGATCACCCTTTCCTCCATTGGATTGGGGTTTGTGGCGGAACCAGCTTTTGTCGCGTTGATCCAACCGTTCGTTTCATCAAGTGGCTGGTTCGAGCAAGACGTGCAGGCGGCCTGGTTGACGAGTCATGGAATCGCCTTTGGCATTAGCTATCTTCTGGTGAGCTTTCTGCACATCTTATTGGGCGAACTGGTTCCAAAATCCGTGGCAATTCGCCGGGCAGAATCATCGGCCCTTCGCACTGCTGTCCCCTTGAGACTGTTTCGAACCTTGTTTTTCATTCCATTGTCGATACTCAATCGGTCGGCCAACGCAATTCTGTGGTTAATCGGCTTTGGAGGGAGTGGACATCACCAACCCCACAGCGAAAACGAGTTGCGATTTCTGCTGGACCAGTCGCAATCGAGCGGGCTCATGTCCTTTCGGCGATTGCTGTATATGGAAAACGTGTTTGACCTGGGCGAATTGCGAGTGCGGGATGCCATGCGGCCCCGTGCCCAGGTGCGGTGCCTGAACGCCCAACGGACCTGGAACGAGAACTTGCAGACCATCCGCGAATATCGCTTCACGCGCTACCCACTGGTCGTCGACAACTCACTTCAGCCCGTGGGAATCGTGCATCTCAAGGACTTGTTTTTGATGGTGGCTTCCGGTGAACCGAACCTCAAGGCGCTTTCGCGTCCATTGATTACGATCCCGGAGGACTCGATGCTGGAAACGCTCTTGACTACGATGCAGCGGCGGCGAATTCATGCCGCACTGGTCACGGACAGCGAAAGCAACTGGACAGGGTTCCTGACCCTGGAAGACGTGATCGAAGAGATCATTGGCACGATTCGTGACGAATTTGAGGACGAGGAACAGTTTCACCTTTCGGAAGCGGTGCAAATGGATCGCATTTGGCTTGGTATCGAGGCAGAAGATCCAATCTCGGCCGTCCGCCAAGCCCTGGATCAGATGGCGTCCGAGAAGTTGCCTGTTTCCAGAGAGGTGATCTTGAAGGCCGTGGAAGAACGCGAACGTGGCGTCGGTACGTATCTGGGGCGGCAGATCGGCATGCCGCACGCAAGACTGGTCGGACTGAAACGCCCTTTCGTGATGATCATCCGCTCCGAGCACGGAATTCCCTATCCGAACACCAATGAACGTGCCCATTTGTTGTTCGTGCTGCTTACGCCAGCCGGTCAGCCCCGCGTGCATCAGCGGCTTCAAGTAGTCATCGCGACGATTCTTGATGAAAGCATGTACGTCCCGGAACGACTGCGAACTGCAACAACCCCCGCCGAAGTACTGGAAATTGTCCGAGCCGCCGAACAGGCCACCATCGACTAGGTTGCATTGACATTCTCCATACTGAAATCTTGACGTTGTTCAACTTGCCGTTACCGAACGATTCACACATGCTGCAATGACAAGGTCACCGGTAACGTTGATTGTCGTGCGACACATATCCAACAATCGATCCACTCCCAGAATGATCCCGATTCCCTCGCCGGGCACACCGACGGATTGAAGCACCAAGACTACCAGGGGGAGCGAACCGCCAGGAACACCTGCTGTTCCGATTCCAGCCAGAACGGACATCAGCACCACGGTAACCTGTTGCGCGAACGACAATTCCACGCCGAAGGCCTGCGCCAGAAACAACACGGTTACGCCTTCAAAAAGAGCCGTGCCGTTCTGGTTTGCCGTGGCCCC
This sequence comes from Pirellulaceae bacterium, assembly GCA_031414755.1. GTDB lineage: Bacteria > Planctomycetota > Planctomycetia > Pirellulales > Pirellulaceae > CAJQPP01. Next base: position 2,207 of record JANNWJ010000039.1, read on the forward strand.
GATGGTCAGTACAAATCGGCTTACGTCTGGACGGAGTCCCAGGTTCTGCTCGGCCACGCGTAGAGCCGTTGGCAGTGTTGCGTTCGACGACGACGTGGCAAATGCGGTCAGCATAGCCTCGGAGACGAGACCGAAGAATCGCCATGGGCGCAACCGGGCAAAAACGAACAAGACGGCGGAATAGACCACCACGAGCTGTAGCGACAAGCCAGCCAGCACCGTGACGATATACCAAAGCAGCGTTCGGAAGATGTCCAGGCCAAGCAGCGCGGCAAGCGAAAACACGAGGGCAGCCACGCCGAGCGGCGCGAGACGCATGGCGAAGCCAATGATCGTCATGGCGACCTCATAGACTCCTTCCAGCACAGCGACCAACGCGGCTGTCCGCTCAGGCACAAGGGCGATCGCCACGCCCACAACCAACGCGAAGAACATCACCGACAGCATCCCACCTCCCGGTGAACTCCCATCCAACGCCCCGACCATCTCTTGCAACGGGTTCCTGGGAATGATGTCGAGCAACGTGTCGCGAACGGACTTGGCCTTCTTTGCTTGTTCCACGGTTGTGGCCGCGCGCACGGCATACTTCTGCCGAAGTTCGATCCGCTTTGCTTCGGGCAGTTGCGACCCCGGCTGCACGCTGTTGGCCAAACCCAATCCGATTGCAACAGAGACGCCGGAGAGAAGTACCGTTAACAACAGGGTCGTGAGTCCCATCCGGCCTAGCCGGCGGACATCGCCGATGCCGGCGACTCCCAAGGCCAGCGCACAAAAAACCAGCGGCACAACAACCATGAAGATCAGCCGCAAAAAAACTTGCCCCACGGGTTCGGCCACGTTATGAACGAACCATTCCAGTGACTCGTGCGGTGAACCGTCGGCAAGTCGTGGAAACGAGGCATTGGCGATCAGCCCGCCAATTGCACCGACGGCCAGACCAATCAGAATTTGCCATTGTAGCGCCAGGCGCGGACCACGTCCTAATAAGGACGGAGATTGGCCGTTCGGCGACTCCTCAGGGTTTGGCAGTGCGGACAACTCCACAGTAATTAATCCTCAAATTCGTTCAGAGCATGACCCACACGGCGCCGTTCCAAACGGCCAAGCAGATACCCCCAAAGGATCGGCAGCAACGATATTAGAACAATTCCCACGACAACCAGTTCGAAATTCTCTTTCACAATCGGCAAATTGCCGAATCCGTAGCCTGCGCCGACGCACACCCCCACCCACAGAAGTGCCCCCGTTACGTTAAAAAACGCGAACCGGCGATACGACATCGATCCGCAACCGGCCACGAACGGCACAAACGTGCGAATAATCGGAACGAATCGACCCAAAACGATCGCCTTACCACCGTGCCGTTCGAAAAACGCGTGGGTTTTCATCAAGTGGTTGCGATTCAAAAGTCGGTGCCAAAAGCTGATGCGGTCCTCGGCGCGAAACACACGCGGGCCGATGAAGTGGCCAATCGAATAATTCGCGGCATCGCCCGCAATAGCCGCCGCGAGAATTACCGTAGCCGCGGTCCAAATATTGAGGATCCCGCCAGCCGCCAGTGCACCCGTGGTGAACAGCAGCGAGTCGCCCGGCAAAAAGGGAGTCACCACCAGACCCGTTTCCGCGAATACGATCAGAAAGAGGAGAGCGTACACCCAAAGCCCGTATTGCGCAACAAACGTTTGCAAATGGGCGTCCAGGTTCAGGAAAAAGTCGACAAGAAAATCCATTGGCCGTTGCGCGCTGGAGCGAGGTTAGATCGCCCGGATTCTAAATCGCCGTAACGACGCGGGCAAGATGGACGTTGCCGTGAACGACGTATTTCATTCGTCAAGCTCTGCCCGGACTGCGAGTTTATCGGTTCGGGTCGCTTTGCGAGGGTGTATCGCTAACCTTGGGAACATTGGCAGGAGACCCTTCGCCCATCATGTCGTTTTCGACGCGTTGCCAGCCAAATGGAGTGGAAGGTCGAATCCAGTACCGGTCGAACAGGCCGGCAAGTGTTCCGTTAATTTCGCGCTGCTGGAATTCGAACACCATTTTTGACGGATTGGATTTTTCGTTGTAGTTAGGCGCGTACATGTGAATGGCGGTTGGCAGGAACGGATCGCGCGACAGCATGATTTCGATCTTGCTGTATGTTTGCGCATCGTTCAATCGTTTGGGCCATGCTTCCAGCCAATACTGGTCCTGGACATTTCCGGGAGTCACGTCGCGAATCCAGTACCGGTCAAGCAGTTCTGTGGCCTTGGCCCCGAATACAAATGGAAGCGGGCTGTTTTTGAGCCCTTCCCCTTGCGCTTCTGGCGGAAGTTTTGTTTCGTACAATCGCCTGGTTTCGTAGTCGTATTCGTAGATTGCCAGTCCGTCGCAAATCCATTTTTCCTGTTCCGGAAAATCGGGGTTGGACAGTGAACGACGTTCGTATTTCGGTTCTTCACCCGGCTGCTCGGGTGGGCCGGCAAAGCTCCATTTCTCGTCAACTTCGTACATTCCCTTGCCGGGCGTTGAAAACCGGATGCTGCCGCGTGAAATCATGGCAGCGACGAGTACAAGACTGTTTTCGCCCGATACATTGGTAACCGGTTTGCGAAAGCTGCATACTTCCTGATCGTATTGCCAACGGGTGAACTTGCACTGGTAGTGAGAAACCTGAGTTGATGTTCCTTCCCAATAAGCCAGCAATTGTTCGATGTACTGCTGAGTCTCGGCGTCAAGCGGAAAACCGGGCGGCAGTTGCGGTTGCTGCATCGCCATCGGTTCGGCTTGCTGTTGCTGCACTGCGGGCAATCCGGCTGAGTCGGATTGCAATGAATAGACATTGGAAGCCCCACAAAAAATGGCCAACAAACCGGCAACGGCCGTAAGAGATTTCATGTCTTCGTCCCTGAAGTGCTTTTTTTTGATCGGGCAACAAGATGATCGCAGCGATTGCCGAATGTTGTCGGCGAAATCCGGTCGCAAGTGTATCAGGACGAGTTGAATCGACGGTAGGTTGATTCAAGGAGTCGAGTGATCACTGCTAGCAGAGGTATCAGAGACATATTTGATGGCATTAGTGACCAGATCGCAAAGTCGCGGAGCTGCAACTGCCGCCGCCGCAACCACCTCTTGCCCGGAAGTCGGTTCAAGCAGATCGGGGTTGGCAACGTTTGCAACGATCGAAAATGCCAGTACTCGCATTCCGAGGTTGGCTGCAAAGACAATTTCGGGAACTGTGGACATGCCAACAACATCCGCGCCGACCTGTCTCAGAAACCGGTACTCCGCCCGCGTCTCAAAGTTTGGCCCAGTTACCCCGGCATAGACGCCGCGCTGCAAAACGAAATCGCTATTCCGGGCGAACTTCAACGAGGCATCGATCAAGGCCCGATCGTAGGCATCGGCTCTTGATACACCTCGGCCTGTCGTCGGGTCAGGAATTTTCCAGGAGCGAAACATCAAGTCAAGATGATTTTCCAGGACCATCAGTTCGCCACTTCGAAATCGCGGATTAAGGCCACCGGCCGCGTTGCTGATGAACAAGGTGCTGACGCCCAGTTCCTGCATCAGGGCGAGCGGCAAGCGGATTTGATGATCCGAATAGCCTTCATACAAGTGAAATCGGCCTTGCATGGCAATGATGGGATGCCCGGCCAGTTGACCGCAAACGAATTGTCCTTTGTGCCCGATCGCAGTCGACAAGGGAAAACCGGGGATCGAAAAGTAGGGAATGGTTGCTTCAATCCGGATGCTGTCGGCAATGGCACCTGCACCCGTTCCCAGGATAATGCCAAATTGCGGGCGAGCGAGCCAATGCCCTTCCACGATTTTTCTGGCGGCATCAAGTTGCTGTTGCCAGTTCATAAATGGCCCTGAAATCAAGTCGGCCGGGATATATTCAAGTCAAATATATTCAAGTCAATATTGCCCGGTCATGCTCAGTTCTCTTCAGCGAGAATTCCCAGGACAAGTTTCGTCAACTTCGGTTCAGCAGCTTTGGCGACCGCCACGATTTCATGGACGTCGGCGGCGCTGAGCGCATCGGGAAGACACAAATCGGTAATACATGAAAGGCCGACAACGCGCATGCCGGCATGAACAGCAACAATCGTCTCCGGCACCGTCGACATGCCAACGGCATCGGCTCCGATGGTTCGCAGGAACCGGTATTCAGCGGCAGTTTCCAGGTTCGGACCGGAGACGGCGACAAAAACGCCTTTGTGAACGACGAAATCCTCGCGGCGACCCACACGCATTGCCCGCTCGATCAACAGGCGATTGTACGGTTCGCTCATATCGGGAAATCGCGGTCCCAGTCGATCATCGTTGATGCCGATCAACGGATTGTCCCCCATCAAGTTGATCTGGTCATCAATCATCATGATGTCGCCCAGAGAAAAGTACGGGTTCAACCCGCCACATGCGTTGGATACGACAAGCAAGTCCGCGCCCATGGCACGAAAGACGCGAATGGGCAACGTGACTTGTTTCAACGAGTACCCTTCGTACATATGAAATCGGCCTTCCATCGCCATAACCGGCAACCCGGCCAGGGTGCCACAAACCAGCCTGCCGGCATGTGAAAGTGCCGTCGAGCGAGGAAAGTGCGGAATCTCGGAATAGTCAAACGAGGCCGCGACATCGATATGTTGAACGAGCGATCCCAGCCCGGTGCCCAGAATAATTCCGGCGCGGGGTTGCTCCCCCCATTTGCTTTGAATAAAGCTTGCGGCATCCTTGATTTGATTAAACAACTCGAGCATGTTTCATTCGTCCAGGAGGGCGTTTTTTCGGCCAGAGTAACAGGATTGCCTGCTTGAAAGTCCAACGGCTTGGTGTTTGAAAGAAGATGCCAACGTAACCGAAAGACCATGTCGACCCAAGTGGGCAAGTACCCACCCGATATGATTCGCGGGTGGCAAAAAACGAAAAAAGGCGCAGCCTCGAAAGACTGCGCCTTTTTCGTTGCACAACCACTGCCCGACTGCCGGGAGTGATCTGAATGCGGATGCGGCCTCGAACGCTGTCGAAGCAGTTACTTTTGATACCCCGCATTTTGAGCGGCGGTAGCATTTCGAAATGAAATGTTGGAGATCAGCGAATCGTATTGCGAACTAAATCGCGAAGCGCTCTCCGGTTCGGTGGTAAACACCAACTGGATTCGTCGCCCATCTTCATGGGTGAGGGTATAGTAATCCCAGACCAGTTTCACTCCATTGGACGAACCAAGAGCCGAAACTTTCATCCATTCCAAACCGTTTTTGGCGGTGGCTTGATCGACGCCGGTAATCGTTGCGTTGTGTTCAGCTAACTTCGTCTCAACCACTTCACGAAACTGTTCAATCGTTTGCGATTGTTCAGCCGCACGGACCGGCAGCGGGATAATATCGCACTGACCAAGCATCTCGCCGTTTTCAATCAGGCGCAGGATGCTTCGATCAGACTGCTCGGCAATCACCCGCCATTGCCGCGAGTGCAGCAGATGGATTGATTCGTCGAGCGGTGCAAAAGCCAACAAGTCCGTGATGCGACTGGTACTCTCGCGGAGTTTGGAAAGGCCTTCATCAGTCAGGAGGATATTTTCGCTGATCGGAGCGATTTTTGTAGCGATCTTGAACGTCGCGTCCAGCCCAGGAGCGAGTCGTCCGATGTCTCGCTGCTGATTGATGGAGATATCAAAACCCCGCGTATAGCCCTGGTTCGTATCAAACTGAATCGTTCCCGTGATGCTGATTTTCGTCCCCGCATCATCAATCATTCCGGTCACATCACCGCCAATGAACAACTGGGCGATTCCGTGTTCCAGTTTTTCCAGTTTCAACTCGACGTCGGAATCACCAATCAAGTCGATGTTCAAAAAATTCGCAAGGCGATCCCTGTTTGGTTGCCATGAATCACCCACATTGACTTTGGACTTTGTCAACAGTTCGGATATGGTAAGCGTGTTGGCGGGAATGTTGATCAATTCCAGTTCTTTTTGGGTCAAGGGACCTCCGACCGAAGCGAACTTGACCGGAATTGCAGCGGGCGTTGTTTGAACAATCAGAGTTGTGTGTTCGCCACCCAATTCATTAACAACCGAACCAGGTCCAAGTCGAATCTCGGCCTTCGCCAATTGATAACTACGCACCGACTTGAGACTCTGTTTGCGGGCGATCACCCGCTCGTCGTAGTTGAACCGCGCATCAAGACGCAAATCAACCGTTGTTTCGTCGTCGGTCGAAACGGAACCACGACCATCGAGGCGACTGATCACACGATAGATTGTTGCTGTTGAGGGGGTGGGAACGAGATCGACGGCGGTTGATTGCTGTCCCAAAATGAGACGGGGTGTCGCAAATAACAACACGGCAATAGCGACAATACCAACAGACAATGAACGAGCGAGTTTCATTTTTGCAGTCCAATAACGGGCTGGAATTATCGAATTCCTTTTCGAAAACAGGTCTTTTGGGATCAATCGACCGAATGCCAGGGGTTTTTTGATCCTTTTCGTCAGTGCTTCCCTTCCTTTCGCAGATTTGCCTGTTTGCGGTGTGTTTGTGCCTGACAGTAAGAAAAGGAGGGTCAGGTAATGTGCGATTTGTTCCCCTAAAGTCTGGCTGATCGAAAAAAAACGCAAAAACTCCAGTTTTTTTGTTCAATTTTGAAGCGAACTTACGTCCAATAGAACGGTTTAATAGAGAAGAGGGGTACACTTGATTTGAGGCGGAAAGTCGCTTATTGGTTCAGGATGCACGGGAATTTGTCTGCCGAAGCAGATTTCGCAAAAAACCTCACGATTTACACATTGAACCGAATTCGCTCAATCCTCGTATTAAATGCAGTTAACTAACCGTCCAATACAAAGCGAAATTTTTTTCAACAAATTTTTATACAGTTTGGTACTGTTTTTGCAACACCTTGTTTATTGTCGGGAAGGAAGTTCATGTTCGCGACTGACCACCCCCGGTCGGCCGGCGAACCGCAGCAAGAAGCTGCAAAACCCTTACCTGCTGGTTGGGTCAGTGTTTCCCCCAAATACTGGCACGGAACACCGGCGAGCAGGTTGAATCAGGAGAGGTTACCAAATGCATTCTGAATACATTCACGAAAACGTGCGAGCGCTGTGCGACCAGCAGGTCCGTTTTGCGCCGCGCGAAAAGAAAATCGAACAACTTGAACGGGCCGAACGGCTCCTTCGCGAAATTGATCCCGATAAAACATATAGCTACGAGTACGTTTGTTATCGTGTCACGGGTTATCGTCCGGAAACGGCACCCATCATTCCGATCACCGGTCTGGAATTGCAACACGATTTGGCGAACTTGATCGAAGATCTTTCCGAAGCTGCCGATATTCGGGCTGAAGAACTTGGGCAGCCCGTGCATACCGTTGAGCAGCTCAGCAAGATGTTCAACGTATCGACCAAGACCATTTCGCGCTGGCGTCAACAAGGACTTGTCAGTCGCAAGATTATCTTTGATGGCGGCCGCAAACGAGTCGGCTTTCTGCACTCGAGCGTGGATCACTTCGTCAAGGACAACCGCGAAAAAGTCAAACAAGGGGGACGATTCAGCCAGTTGACTGACTCGGATCGCGAAGAAATCATCGACCGTGCCAAGCGGCTTGCCCGCAGCGGTGGATGCCCGGCGGAAGTCGCGCGGCGGATCGCCGATCATATGAGTCGCAGCATTGAAACGATTCGGTACACGATCAAACAGTTTGACGAACGGCACCCGGACCAGGCGGTTTTTCCAAACCAGACCGGCCCGCTTAATCTGGAAATCAAGGAACGAATCTACGCTGATTACCTTTCGCGCAAGAACGTGGAATGGATTGCTCGACGCTATTGCCGCACCAGGACGACGGTATACCGCATCGTCAATGAAATGCGGGCCCGGGCCATCATGGAACTGCCGCTGGACTTTATGGACAGTGCGGAATTTCATCGCAAGTCTGCCGACAAGAAAATTCTGGCAGATTTGCCGGAACCGGAACACACGCCGCGTCGCGTCAAGGCACCTGCCGGACTTCCTCGCTACCTGGCATCGCTGTACGAAACGGCCTTGCTTACCCGCGAACAGGAAGCCCACTTGTTCCGCAAGTACAACTTCGTCAAGTTTCGTGCCCGGAAACTGCGAGAATCGCTCGACATGTCGCGGCCCAAGGCGTCGACCATGGACGAAATTCAGAAACTGTACGAGCAAGCGGTTCAGATCAAAAACCATATCGTTCAGGCCAATTTGCGGCTGGTCGTTTCGATTGCCAAGCGACACGTCGGTGCCAACGAGGATTTTTTCCTGTTGGTAAGCGACGGAAACATGTCGCTGATCCGCGCCGCGGAAAAATTTGACTACGCTCGCGGCAACAAGTTCAGCACTTACGCCTCGTGGGCGATTATGAAGAACTTTGCCCGGACCATTCCGGACGAGTTCAAGCAACGTGATCGATTCCGACCGACTTCAGAAGAAGTCTTCTTGGCGACCGAAGACGATCGCACCAACAGCTACTCCATCGAAGCGGCACAACAAGCCCGTTTGCAACAGGTAAGCCGCATTCTGGAATCGCTCGATGACCGTGAGCAAAAGATCATCGTCAGCCGCTTTGGCCTCGACTACAGCCAGGAACCGTTGACTTTGAAAGAAGTCGGTGAGGAAATGGGAGTCACCAAAGAGCGGATCCGCCAGATCGAGGCCCGCGCCCTGAGCAAACTCCGGGTGGCAGCCAAAGAAGAAAAAATCGACTTTGTGGAAGAAGTCGATTAGCGCAGGACCTGTCTGGCAACCAGCTTGCCAGGCGACAACACAATTAACAAGGCGGCCGGTCGCAAGATCGGCCGTTTTGCGTTTAACAGGCGGGTTGCATCAAAGTGTACGAACCACCGACCGTCAAATCGATTGGCTATCCAAAATGATTGCGATCGTTACACCGCAAGAGTCCCGGACTCGATTGATTTGCCGATTGCCAACGTGTGGATTGATCGCAGTATCGGGTCCACCCTTTGGAATTATGTCAAACCGGACAGGGAGTGTGTGATGGCAACCGACGTTGCCAATGGTGAGATACCTCGGTCCATATCCGGATGACAAGCTGAAATAGCAAATACTTTGCCACTCTTCCGCCCTCATCAATGGCTCAAATACTTGTCCCGAACTATGTCACTTTTTTCGGAAGCATTGAAACTCATTCGCTTTGATCGGCTGCGATGTCCCAAATGAGCGTCGTATTTCCCCAACCGCCAGTAACCATTTTTCGGCCATCGGCCGAAATGCACAGCGATTCTACCGCTCCTGGATGGTCATGCCGGACAAGAATTTCACGACCAGTTGCCAGGTCCCATAGCCGCACCGTCTTGTCATCACAACAAGAAACCAGTCGAGTGCCGTTGGGATGAAAAGCGATGGACTTGATAGCCTTTTCATGCCCGACAAGCGTGACCATTTCTTCACCCGTTCTGGAATCGATCACGCGAATCGTATGGGCAGTACCTGCCAATGCGATCCACTGTCCAATCGGGTCGCTGCTGAATGCCAATCGACTGAATGTTGCTGCTGTCTCAATGTTGAACTCGACGGTCCCGGTCTGCGGATCGACAATTGTAAACAAGCCGTTGCCGCCAGGTTCTACGGGCTCGCCAACCACACCGATCCGTCCATCGGGACTGAACGCAACGTCGGTAATTTTGCTAGTTTCAAATGGCCAATGGTGGATCGGTTTGCCATTCCTTGCGTCCCAGACGCAAAGCAGATTTCCCGTTCCTCCGGTGACAATCGTCTCGCCATTGGGGTGAAACGCAACAGTTGTCAGGTCGGTGTATTTGTTGCCCTGCGGGTTTGTTTCGTTTAACGGGACACTGAATTCGGCTATCGTATTCCCGGAATCGATTTCCCAAAGCACCCCTTGTTTGTCAACTCCCCGCCCCACACCCGCGAGTTTTTTTCCATCGGGACTGAATGCCAGGTCGAAGACAACAAAATCCTGAGTGGTTTCAAGACCGAAAAACTCACGTACGACGTGTCCCGTCTCGATATCCGATAGTTTGACAATTCCATTTGAACCGCCCGTGGCAAACAATTTCCCGTCGGGGCTGATCGCAACCGAAAAGACCCCGCTGTCGGGATGTCCGCAGAATCGCAATGGACCAGCGTCCCGAAAGTAATCCAGAACATAAACTGCTCCATTGCCACAGACTGCCAGATCAGAGCCATTCGGGCTCATTCGGGCACTGTAAATCTGGCAATGGCCTGGAAAGGTACGGGTGGTTTCCGGCAGAAATTGCCCGTCTTCCGAAAACCCGGTGGCTTGAACCTGACAATCGTTGCCCCCTGTTATCACCTCTCGCCGGGTCGGGTGAAACGCAACCGTGGTAACTCCACCCGGATGCAACGCAATCGATCCAGTCTTTTCGCCCGTTGCGACATCCCAAAGGGCAACTTCTTCCTGCGTTGCCGTTCGCGGGTCGCGAAAGGTTCCCGTCAACAGCCATTTCCCATCAGGACTAAAAGCCAAACGTTTGGCCCATTTGTTTGGATCGGTCTGGATGAAATCTTTGAGTCGTTGACCGGAAGGTATTTCCCAAAGAATCGTTTCGCCCTTTCTCGTTGACATTCCTGAATAATCATCTCCCGTCGTGACAAGCCACGGCTCGTGTGGGTGAATGGCCATGCTCGTAAACATCATGTCATCGGCCTGCCAGGAATTCAACAATCGTCCCGACTCCAGCTCCCAAATGCAAACCGTCTCGCCGGAAATTCCGACCAGCCATCGACTTTGGGAGTCTATCGCAATCGTCTGATTGAACTGTGGAGACCATTCCGGTCCGGAAAACGATCGTTTTAGTTTTCCATTTCTCATGTCGAATAATTCAATGGTTGAGGTCTCGATATTGAAACCCCCAAAAAGCCCTTTTTCCCATGACATAGCGATGCCGTTGGGCGATTTGATGGGAAACGAACTCGTTTTTCGACGTTCATCGACACTCCACAGCTCAGCCGATTGGTTGCGAATTACGAGCAAGTTCTTTTCGTCTGGCGACCAGAACGCATCCCCTACTCGATCTTCCAGTTTGGGGATTGTGAACAACTCCTGATGGCAGCAATTGTTCAGCAAGTCCCATTCCAGCTCACGGCGATTGACTGGGCATGATTCCAGAGCCTGATCCATCAAATCAAGTCGATTGTCGTACCAGGCAAAGTTGGCGGTTCGAACCTTGTAGAAATAGTCTTCCAACTCGTGTAGTTTCGTTGATTCGGCCAATAGCTCCCGTGCCGCAGCATCGCTGGCGCGGGCCGAGATTGCAGCAGCCCATAACCACAGCAGCATCACGCCTGATGCAGCCAACAACACGCCAAACATGGCGTAGGCCGGATTGCGCTTGCACCACTTTGAAATATTTTCGACGGCTGTAGGCGACCGGGCCTTGACCGGCCTTCCATCCAGAAAGGCCGCCAGATCGTCGGCCAACAGGGTGGCCGACACATAGCGCCGCTTCGGTTCCTTTTCCAGGCACTTGAGGCAGATGGTTTCCATGTCAAGCGAAACCGCCCGATTCAGTTTGTATGGAGCGATCGGATTCTCTTTGCAGATCAGGTTGAATGTCTCAAGTTCCGTCTTTCCGCCAAACGGGCGCTGACCGGTCAGCAGCTCGTACAATACAACTCCCAATGAAAAAATGTCGGAGGGAGGGCCGACATTGTCCGATCCCCCCTCGGTTTGTTCCGGGGACATGTAGGCTGGCGTGCCAACCCTGGCTCCGTCGCGTGTGAGGACTGAGTCCACGTTTACGAATTTGGCCAAACCAAAATCGATGATCTTTGCATGACCCGCCAAGTCAATCAGAATATTGCTCGGCTTGATGTCGCGATGCACGATTGGTTTGCGATGCGCATGATTGTCGCAATCTGACGCTGGATTGCGACTAACCGGCGCAAGTGGCTTCAAGTCATCGCCGTGCGCGTGTGCCAACCCGTCGGCGACTTGCTTAATCCACAATGCAATTTGCCGCTCGCCAATTTTCTTCCTGGTGTCGAGTTTCTCCTTCAAGCTCTCGCCAAAAATTCGCTCCATGACCACGTAATGGCGGTCAAGCCCCTTCGTATCGCAATGTCGTCCAGCACGCCAAACTTTCACGATGGACGGATGGTCAAGCAAAGCCGCCGAATGGGACTCTTGCAGAAATCGCTGTTTCTCGTCGTGGTTCGCGTAAATCCCCGAATTGATCAACTTGACCACACAGATTCGGCCGCCGAGCGTCTGGTCTTGCGCCTCGTAAACGCTTCCCATGCCGCCGCTGTCCAGATAGCGAGTCAAATCGAAATCGCCGAACGGATAAGGACCACTGCCTTGGTCAAGATGTTCGCGGATGGCCTGATCGTGCAGTTGCAGATCGCCGCGCCGCTCGGATTCCATGAGTTTTCGCACCAACGTGTCGATTTTGTCGTCGCCAATCGCATCAATACCGGGCGGGGGAGCCGGCAATCCCGCAATGGCGCTGGACAATCGCTGGTCCAGAAGGTCGCGACAATGTTGACAGTTTTCAAGGTGCTTGTTGGTTTGAATTTCCTGCTCGCCAGTTAACTCATCACCTGCAAGGATTCTGGCAATCACGTCGTCGCCCAGGCACTCTCTATCCTCAGGTTGTGGCTTGCCGTTCATTCATCAAGTTCTTTGACGTACTCTTTGAGTCTTGCAACGAAATCCGATTTGCACTTGTAATAGTGTCCGATTTTGATCCCCAGCGATTCGGCAATTTCCAGCGATTCCTTTTGCAGGTAAACCGACTGATGATAAGCCTGCCATTCCCGTTCGTTCGATTGCCTTCTGACGAATTGTTCCGCTTCGAATCGGCTCGCTTCCAGTTCGCCTTCGATCAGGTTGTCCAGCAATGAATCTCCAGCAGCATCGTCAGTGACCATCGACATCGGATCGGCATCGTGCGTTTGTCCATTCGTTCGCGGTTGCCGCGAGTTCTTGCTCAGAACATTCATGGCTACGTTGTGCGCAATGGTCTTCAACCAGGCCCGATATTTCCCTTTATCCATGTCGTATGAAAACGCACTTGCGCCCTTGGCGACACGCAACAGGACCTCTTGAACGACATCGTCAATTTCATCCGCGCGAATGTGCCATTGCCGCGCCCAACGTTCGATTTTGGGCTTGTAAATGATGACAAAAGTTCGCCACGCATCTTGATCCCCGGCACCAACGCGCAGAATCAAAGATCGACGCGTTGCCCCCGATTCGTCTGCCACATATACCCCCTGCACCAGAGTTTCTTACACATTTGTTGCAAATGCCGACGCCCATTCTGCCAGTAGCCAGGTCAATATTCAATCAACCAATCCGGGCGTCACCTGGGATAAAGACGATTCAGGTTACAGCTTTCACGTTAAATGTCTGTTTGGCCGCAGATTTCTTTGGAAAATCGAAAAATTGAGTTAGATGTGGCCGCACTGCCAGTATCAAGAGTAGTCAGCCAGAAATAGAAACCACGCAGGAGCATCCAATGGTTCACATCCGCAAACAAAGTCGTCGCACTCGCCGTTCCGCGCGCTATTCAAGCCACGAACACTACGACTTTCAGTTTGAAAAACTGGAACCACGGTCGATGTTGGCGGCTGGCATCCTTGATCCGACGTTTGGATTCGGCGGAAAGGTGACGACGGATTTCTTTGGATTGACCGACATAGTTCAAGAGATCGCCGTTCAGGCGGATGGAAAGATTGTCGCGGCAGGCGCGGCTTTCAACGGGACAAATGATGATTTTGCCCTGATCCGTTACAATATCGACGGCAGTCTGGATACCAGCTTTGGCGTCGGCGGTAGAGTGACCACAGATTTCGGCGGGCACGACGATCTTGCGGACGGGATTGCCATTCAAAGCGATGGCCGGATTGTCCTAGGAGGGTTCACCACGCTTGGCGGCAGAGATTCAAGTTTCGCATTAGCGCGTTACAACACTGACGGGAACCTGGATTCTAGCTTTGGCATTGGTGGCAAGGTAACGACGGATTTTGGCCGCGCAGAAGATGCCATTCGCAGCATCGCGATTCAAACCGATGATCGGATTATCGCGGTTGGCGTAGCATCGGATTTGGTCTGTTGCGGAGCGGACTGGGCACTCGCGCGTTACAATCTGGACGGTAGTTTGGACAACACATTCGGAGTCGGCGGCAAGGTCACCACCAGCTTCACCTCAAATGCGGAAGACGCACACGCAGTCACTCTACAGGTTGATGGCAAAATCGTGGTCGCGGGAAGCGTCGATTTCGTCGGCTTCGCTTTGGCACGCTACAATACCGACGGGAGTCTAGACCTTGGCTTTGGAGTTGGCGGCCAACTCACGACCGGTTTCGGAGATCGGGTTGACCGGGCGCATAGCGTGGCCATCCAGGCCGATGGCAAGATTTTGGCAGCGGGTTTCACCAGGACGGGCGGTTTCCGAGTCGCACTGGTACGCTATGAGTCGAACGGCACTCTTGACGCCAGTTTTGGCGTGGGCGGAATAGTTTTCACAGACATCACAACAGGACCGGGTGCGGATTTTGCCACAGATGTCTTGATCCGATCCGACGGCAAAATCGTCGCATCAGGAACTGCCGGGCAGGACAACTTTGCAGTGGTACTTTACAACGGCGACGGTAGTCTTGACGCGAGCTTTGGCACCTTCGGAATCGTCACTACGGACTTTGCTGGCGACATCGACATCGCCCATAGCGTTGCCATCCAACTCGATGGCAAGATTGTTGTGGCAGGGTTGGCTTATGTGAATGGCAATTATGATTTCGCCCTCGCTCGATATGGCGGTGACGTCCAACAGACGACGATTTCCGGATTGATTTACAACGATACGAACAACGACGGCCAGGTCGATTTTGGCGAGGATGGTGTCGCGGGAATTTCGGTTACCCTTGTCGGGACAGATATTTCAAACAACTCGGTGAATACATCAATCATGTCGCTGGCCGACGGCAGTTTTATTTTTGATGGCGTTTTGCCGGGGACTTATTCACTTACTAGCGATCACCCGATTGGTTTCCTCGATGGCAGAGAGACGGCTGGAAACGAAGGTGGTACGGTCAACAACTCAATTGATAACAAAACAATAACCGGGATTGTCATTGGAAACGATGGTGTCGCAGCGATCGATTACTTTTTCGGCAACATTCGCCCGGCCGAAATCTCTGGCTTGGTATGGGAAGATTTTAATGTCGATAGTGAGGTGAACTTCAGTGAACACGCGATCGACAACGCGCTTGTTACGCTGACCGGCACCGACGATCGTGGCACTGCGACAAATATGGACTTCTATACCGACAGTGATGGCGCATACATGTTCTTTGACTTGCGCCCGGGAACGTACAACCTGATTGAAACCCAGCCGACAGAATTCAACGACAGCGCCGAGGTTTTGGGGACAATAAACGGAGTGCCAGTCGGGAACATTATTGGCAATGACCAGTTCGCCAGTCTTGTACTGGGAACCGGTGCTGTTGGCATCAATTACAATTTCGCCGAACGACCGTTGAATGGTGGCAATGTATCGCCGGGACAAACAGCTACAATTGGATTCTGGCAGAATAACAACGGGCGGGCACTGGTTCTTTCGCTCAACGGGGGCGAGACATCGATGCAGCTCTCGACTTGGCTCGCTCAGACTTTCCCCAACATGTATGGATCTGCAGCAGGAGCCAACAACCTGTCTGGAAAGACCAACACACAAGTCTGGGACTTTTACAACGCCCTTTTCCGCCGCAAGCAAAAAGAAGCCCAGGCTTTGGGGCTGTCCGGTCCTGCCAAGGTGGATGCCCAGGTATTTGCGACAGCCTTGGCTGTCTACGTAACAAACCAGACATTAGCGGGATCGACTGCCAGCGGTTACGGATTTGTGGTGACCCAGAACGGCCTTGGTGCATCGACATTCAACGTCGGCTCTTCTGGCCAGGCGTTTGGAGTTGCCAACAACAGTTCGGTTTCCGTGCTGGACCTGCTGCTGGCGGTCAATGCGCGAAGTCACAATGGTCGGCTCTACGATTTGGACGATGATGGTGACGCCAACGATTCCACGGAAACTGTCTTGCGGACGAAGGCCAACAATATCTTCTCGGCGATCAACGAACAGGGGGATATTTGAGCGGTCCCGGTGTTTGGAGAGAAAGAACTGGTTTCGGTAAAAGTATGTTGGCAAAGTTCCGCGAAACCGGCGGGTAATCAACGGAGTGATCCGCGACTGTCGCTGACCACTCCGTGGTCAGGCGTCTTCCCTTTCACCAACAACAGGCCAAAAACTGGGCCAAAGCAGCTGGCAAGGCGATGTATGTTCAAAGAGCTGGCGCGGTGTCTCGGCCCCACGTTCGTGCTGACACTAAATCTTGTCCGGTCGATTTGGTTGCTGTATATTTAAGCTGTGCGAAGCAACTCGGCAATCATTGGCATTAGTCCGTTGTCCTGAAAGAGGTTTTTGTGAAGTACACCGTTGTCATCGACGAATCGGGCGAGGGATTTGCCGTTTCCGTTCCAGGACTGCCGGGTTGTCACTCACAGGGTGCAACTGAGGCAGAGGCGGTTGCCAACATTAAGGAGGCCATCCGCGAATATTTGGAAGTCGTGGAGGAACTCGCCCAGTCCGCCGGCAAGAAACAAGTTGCCGTCGAGGTTTAACATGCCCAAACTCGCGGGTGTCAACCACCTCAACGCGGTTCGGGCGCTGGAAAAGGCAGGCTTCCGAATTTAACGGCAGGGCAAACATATAGTGATGACCGACGGGACGCGGATACTTACTATCCCGCGTCACAATCCGGTGAACGCGATCACAATGGGAAATATTGTCCGAGACGCAGGGCTCACCAATGATGAATTCCGTCGGTTGCTCTGAGGGTCGCCGCTGTACAACCTGGAATCAGCAGGGAGCCTGCGATAAGAACAGCGGTCAAAGGCTGGTGATTGTTGTTGAGGTTGTACTACAATCTGGTGCGGGGATTAGCTCGAGTCCTTGAAGTGGAGTTGCTGTTTGCTTTTTGAAAGCGTGATTTGGCATGACACGAGGCTCGATCGAGTTTTCTGAGGGGACTTTGCTGCTCAAGGGGTGGACCCGAGCATCGATCGAGCGGGTCTTTCCGGGTGACCTTTGGCGCTGGGATGCGCGGGTCGATGCGTGGCGCTGCGACGCGTCAAGGTACTCCGAAATAATCGTTCGATGGCAAGCGGTCGAGCGGGCAGGGGGCCACGGCTTGCATCTGGACAACCTTGTTCCAAACTGGACGGCGGTTGAGTGGCCGAAGATCGAGTTGCCAACGCTGCGTGATGAACAACAAAAAGCGGTTGCCGCCTGGCTCGTCAAGCAAGTCGGGGTCGTCGTCATGCCGACGGGGACGGGCAAAACCGAGGTCGCGTTGCAGATTATGGCCCAGACCGGGTGCTCGGCGTTGATCGTCTCTCCAGTTCGCGATTTGATGTACCAGTGGCATCGACGAATACTTCGCGGTCTCGGTTATGATGCCGGTGTGATCGGCGACAACACATTTAATCTTCGACCCGTTTCCGTAACGACCTACGACAGCGCTGCGATTCATATGCCCAAACTGGGTAATCGATTTGAGCTATTGATCTTCGATGAGTGCCATCATCTGCCGGGTCGATTTCGCAGCGATTCGGCGCGAATGTCGATCGCGACCCGACGACTTGGTTTAACAGCAACGCCCGAGCGCTCGGATGGTCGTCATCAGGATCTCGAGCACTTGATCGGACCAGTCGTTTATAATCTGTCGATCACCCAGGTTCGCGGCCGATCGCTGGCTGAATACGATATCGTTAGAATTCCTGTTCATTTGAGCGATCAGGAGCAGGCACTTTACAACGAACTGGCCGGGGAGATCAGCCAGTATATTTACACCCGACGCCAGGACTCGCCGTTGTTTACGTGGAAGGACCTATGTGCCGAATCGGCGATCGATCCCGATTCGCGGCGGGCCTTGAACGCCTATCGGATAAAGCAGGCGATCGAGAATCGGGCAACAGAGAAACTTCGCGTTTTGGAGGATCTGTTTCGATTGCATCAGGGAAGTCCGATGATCATTTTCGTCGGTTCAAACGCGATGGCGCGCGACGTTTCGCAACGTTTTCTGATACCATGCCTGTTGAGCCATTGCGGCAAGAAAGAGCGACTGGATTATCTCGACGGTCTCAGGGATCATACGTATCCGGCCATCGTGGCCAATCAGGTTCTCGATGAAGGGGTGGACCTGCCAGCGGTCAAAGTCGCAGTTGTCATTGGCGGAATGGCATCCAAAAAGCAGGCCAAACAACGCCTGGGCCGCATCCTTCGTCGGCAAAACAATCAACGAGCGGTTCTGTACGAAGTCGTTTGCCAGGACACAACCGAAAACCAACGATCACGACAACGCAGAGACAACGATGCTTACACGGGAACTCGCCATCGTCGTCTATGAAGATGGCCAGGCAATCCCCGATCGTTTGAATCAGCAAGAGCACGCCCGGTATCGGGATTTGGCCGAGCGAATGCTGGAGGTGTATCGCACGGGAATCACCCGGATGCGCCGATACCTGCATCGCGAAATTCATGCCATCTTCAGCGAGGAATTGGATTGTCCTGCGCAGCGGATCGATGCATTTTGCAAACTGCTGGACGACGCAAGCGAATATGCAGGCATCCCATCGAATCAGGCGGCCAGGCTGCGGATTCAGGTATTTCGGCGGGCGTCTGGTCTGCACCCCCTGGTAAATTGCGCCGATCGATGGTTTGAGAATCAGGAGCATGATGCAAAGCACCGGATCGCCGCCGAGTTGGGAGCGGACTGGTCAAGTATCGAACAACGACTGTTCGGCGATCTTCCCGAATCTCATCGGCTCGAAAAATTCAACGACTTTGATTCGCCAGCCGCATTGCTATCGCGTTACAATGTCGCCCAGACTCAAGCCGCGCTATTTGATGCGCAGCGAATGACGGTTCTGGCGACGGAAGACTTCAAATCGATTTTGCGATATGCCAAGCTGGCCCGGTTGATGCACACGGTTCGCCGCGAACAAACGGGGCAATATCGGATCGACTTCGATGGACCTTCGTCGCTGCTTCACAATACGCAGCGCTATGGAATTGCGATGGCCCGATTCCTGCCTGGTCTGCTTTCATGCCGCGGCTGGCAGCTATGGGCGCTTTTGAAGCCCGCGCGGTGGCATGGAAATGTCACGTTGTCACTAAATGCCAACTCGGGACTGACCAGTCCGGTCGCCGAGACAAACCAATTTGATTCCAAAGTCGAAGCCGCATTTGCCTTGAAATGGGGTGATGAGCCACGCGCGGGCTGGACGCTGGAACGCGAAACCGAGATTTTGCACGCGGGTCAAAAGGTCTTTGTCCCCGATTTTGTCTTTCGACACGATGACGGGCGCCAGGTCCTGATGGAGGTCATTGGATTCTGGACTCCCGAGTACCTCACGAGCAAGCTCCAAACACTGGAAGCCTTTCGCCAACACCCGATTCTGCTCGTCGTTGCTCAATCGAACAAGCAGCATTTCGAGGGGCACTCGCAGGCGATGCTGTTTTACAAAACCGCGATCAGGATCAACGAAGTAATTGCCCTGTTGAACTCACTTTGAATATCGATTTGCCTGATGACTTGAGGTGGTTCATCCAAACCGTTCTGCTTACAATAGTGACATGAACCGAACAAAACTATTGGACGAGGCTCGCGACAGCGAAGATTCGTGGGATGAATGGTACCGGCTGAAACCACTGGAACGATGGCATGAGTCGATGAAACTATGGCAATTCCATCTCTGAGCAGGAGGCTCGCTTGATCCCGAACCCGATCCACAAAGTCCTTTCGACGCTTTTATGCCACGAGGTTCGGCACCTGCTTATGGGAGGTCAGGCCTGCGTGTTTTACGGCGCGGCCGAGTTTAGAACAAGCGGCGGAAAAACAGGTCGACGAGGAATACTGGCGACCATTGAAGCGCGAGCTTGAAGCAATGCGTTTGAACAACCGCAATTCGAATCCGTAGCCACGGTTTCGTCGGTGAAAAACCGGGGCTAGCGCCGCATTGGCTAACGACAATGACGCTTTCCAACAAAAAGGTGCCGCTGTCCAGCAAACGCAAAATCATACCAACCAGGGTCATTCGCCTTCGTTATCGGCGATGCAGTAGAGGGCTTTTTCGCCTCGGATAAATAGCTGGTTGCCGGCGAGGGCAAGGGAGGCGCTGATTCGATCGTCGATCTTGTTAACCGAAATTATGCGGGGCACGTCTTTTTCCGGGTCGTCGGCATGCGAAAAAACGATTGTGACGCCGTCGCGATCGCTAAAATAAATCCGCCCGTTTGCCGCAACTGGAGATGCGTAGATTTCTCGCAAACCGTTCAATCGAAATGGGCCGATTTGTTCGTCACCCGTTTCTGCTTCGAGGCGCGTAAGGATTCCCTGGTAGTGCTTGAGAAAATAAAGGGACCCGTGGTATAGCAACGGTGATGGAACGTACGGTGTCCGCTCGTGTACTTTCCAGGCGACATTTTTCGTGTCGGTGATATCGCCGCTGGCCCCATCCAGTCGAATGGCAAACAACGACCGGATCTCGTAACTGCTTCCGGCAAAAACCATTCCGTTGCCGGCAACCGGGGTCGATACGATGTTGCTTGAAAGTCCGCCGCACTCCCAAATGATAGCGCCCGTTTTCAAATCGTAACCGCGTATTCGATTCGTTCCGGCAACAATCACCTGAGCGATCCCGTTGTGTTGGTAAACAATTGGAGATGACCATGATGTGAGTTCGTCCCGCGCGGCCCGCCATTGCTCCTCGCCGGTCGCCGAATCCAGCGCTACGATGAAAGACGCCCCTTCATGGTCCCAATTGACAATGAGAGTGTTTCCAAAAATCGCCGGGGATGCTCCTTCGCCATGCCCGTGTTTGACTTGCATTTGCCCCAGTGTTTTTTGCCAAACGATATTGCCGTCAAAGTCCAGGCAATAGAGTCCGTACGAACCAAACGAAGCGTACACGAACTGTCCATCGGTCACCGGCGAAGCCGAGGCGAGACTGGCTGTGAAGTGCCCCCGACCGTCAAAGGGGACCGCTTCAAGAACCGTCTTTTGCCACAAGACATTCCCGTCATTGCGCTGGAGTGCAATGACCTGAAAACGATAGGGTTGTTTTACCGGCGCATTGTCGTGTGCTCCCTCGGCTTGACTGTAGCGCGGTTCAAATTCATCTCCAAATGGTTCAGCGGTTGTTACGAAAACCTGGTCGCCCACGACGATGGGAGTTGAATGGCCAAGACCGGGCAAGGGCGTTTTCCAGACGATATTCCCTGTTTCGCTCCAGGTGAGGGGCGGGATGGCAAGAGGGGCTTCGCCCGTTCCCCTGGGTCCACGCCACTGATGCCATTCGTTCAATCCCGGTTCAGAAGTCGCGTCCTGGGCGGAGGCCGATGCTGTCCGCACGTTGAACAAGACAAGGATTGCCAACAAGACAACGGACCGGCGTGTTAATATATTCATCGAACGGGCCTTCAATTTCCAACGAGATTTCCTTGAACGCAATTGGGCTTTCATAATAACCGAACACGGATTGAAAAATGCCTTTGGTGGTCAACTCAAGTTCGGCTGGCGAGCCAACTTCACCAGCGAAAAACCGGTATTCGCGTTACAGAAGTTTTTCAGGATTTTTCAAAACGTCGGGGAATCGCCCGATTCATCCGGAAATCAAACAACGGCAGTTTGTGGTATGCCGGCAGCTTACTGCCGGGACACATTATTCCCGTTTTCATAAAAACAGGAGAAATTGCGGGCGTTTGGTTGAGGAGCCAATGCGGCAAGTGAGACATAAAACAGCGTTAATGCGAGTGATATTGCCCATGGAATCCCATTAGAAAATCGCATGCCAAACGGGAACCGGGACGGGTGGAAAACTGTCATTTCGTATTGCGAGCCCTTCGCAATTGGATATATTTACTGGTTTTCGCATCTCGGCCAGTGTAGCTCAGTTGGCAGAGCAGCGGTTTTGTAAACCGCAGGTCGTGGGTTCGAGCCCCTCCGCTGGCTCTGTTTTTTTGTAGGGCATCAAACTTATTTGATGATTTGC
Source organism: Pirellulaceae bacterium (assembly GCA_031414755.1). Taxonomy (GTDB): domain Bacteria; phylum Planctomycetota; class Planctomycetia; order Pirellulales; family Pirellulaceae; genus CAJQPP01. The sequence continues at coordinate 24,263 of JANNWJ010000039.1, forward strand.
GAAACAATCGACAAGACTTTGGGGGGATACCGAAGTGGACAAACGGGACAGACTGTAAATCTGTTGGCTCACGCCTTCGCAGGTTCGAATCCTGCTCCCCCCATTGGGTGAGAGTTTTGAATTAAGGGTGTTGGTTTTCTTATCGAAGAGAGTTGAATTGCGACAGTACGACCGGGGAGGGTCCGGGAATTTGAAACCGAAGCAACCGGACAAGCTGGGATTGATAAGCGGGTGTAGCTCAATGGCAGAGCCCCAGCCTTCCAAGCTGGTTGTGAGGGTTCGATTCCCTTCACCCGCTCATCAAGTCCAGTTCCGCAAGGAACAGGATTTGACAGTGCTGCTATAGCTCAGTGGTAGAGCGCGTCCTTGGTAAGGACGAGGTCGTGGGTTCAAGTCCCACCAGCAGCTCTGAATTTTGATTTGTTTATGTTGGTCGCGTTGGCCGACGATTTCGTTTACTTGGTTACTACAGAAACAAGAAGGTGTAGAAAACGATGGCCAAGGAGGAATTTAAGCGGACAAAACCGCACGTAAACGTTGGCACCATCGGTCATATTGATCATGGAAAAACAACGACAACAGGCGCGATCCTGGCTGTTCAGGCAGCAAAAGGTCTCGCCAAAGCAAAAGGTTACGCAGAAATTGCCAAAGGTGGTACCGTGCGTGACGCGACCAAGACGGTGACCATTGCGGTTGCCCACGTCGAGTATGAGACTTTAAAGCGTCACTACGCTCACATTGATTGCCCGGGTCACGCTGACTTTATCAAGAACATGATTACCGGTGCCGCCCAGATGGATGGCGCGATTCTTGTTGTTTCAGCAGCTGACGGACCCATGCCGCAAACCAAGGAACACGTTCTGCTGGCTCGCCAGGTGGACGTTCCGGCGTTGGTGGTGTTCCTCAACAAATGCGACCTTGTCGATGACGAAGAGTTGCTGGAGTTGGTGGAAATGGAGATTCGGGATCTGTTGAACAAGTACGATTTCGATGGGGACAACATCCCGATCATTCGCGGTAGCGCGTTGCCTGCCTACAACAATCCCAAGGACCCCGAGGCCAGCAAGTGCATTTCGGATCTGATGGACGCGATCGACGAGCATATCCCCGAGCCGCTTCGTGAAGACCAAAAGCCGTTTTTGATGGCGGTTGAAGATGTCTTCTCGATCGAAGGTCGTGGAACGGTCGCCACGGGTCGAATCGAGCGTGGTGTGATTCGTCCTGGCGAAGAGGTCGAGATCATCGGTCTGGAAGCAGCCCCGAAAAAGACGACTTGCACAGGCGTGGAAATGTTCCGCAAACTTCTCGACGAAGGGCGTGCCGGCGATAACGTTGGCTGCTTGTTGCGAGGAGTCAAGCGCGAAGATATCCAGCGCGGTCAGGTTTTGGCCAAGCCGGGTTCAATCACTCCTCACTACAAGTTTGAGGCAGAAATCTATTGCCTTAGCAAGGATGAGGGTGGTCGTCATACGCCGTTTTTCAGCGGCTATCGTCCCCAGTACTATTTCCGTACGACCGACGTGACCGGCACTGCCAGTCTGGTTGGCGCAGAAATGTGCATGCCTGGTGACAATGTCCGGATCTCGGTTGAATTGCAGAAGCCGATCGCCATGGACGATGGTATCCGTTTCGCGATTCGCGAAGGTGGCAAGACTGTCGGTTCAGGCGTCGTGACCAAGATTCTCGACTAGTCTGGAATGAATACAGGGTTCGCCGGGCTGAAAAGCCCGGCACCCTTTTTTCTTGTCGGAATCGACAAGGCATGCCAAACAGGGGTGTAGCTCAATTGGCAGAGCACTGGTTTCCAAAACCAGGGGTTGCGAGTTCAAGTCCCGCCACCCCTGCTTGAAAGTTGGTTGATCGCGTGTCCCGTCCTTGTTGGTCCGGGTTGAACGGCATGGCAGTCGTTTTGAAAACCGGTTTGGGATTTTTGTACAAGTATAAATGCGGGTTTCGAGTAACGATTATTTGTCGAGTCGTTGCTGGAAACGTCGAGGGAATGACTTTCCGTCGGGAGTTTGATTGATGAATACAATTGCAAAATCAAAAGGTCAAAAAGGGGCCGGGGGCGCGATGGTGCAACCGGGCCTGCTGGCGTCGATGTTCCAGGCATCCATGTACAAACCGTTGCAAGGTCGAATTGTTCGGCAGGTGACGTTTATCACGGTTGCGATTATTGCCCTGTTGATTGCTTACGAGATGTCAACAATCTCGTTGATTACCGCGGCGTTCAGTGGCGCGACCTATGCGTTTGGTCTTTTGTTTTCCGTGGCGGGTGTCTGGATCGCGTATCGGGTCGTCAACCATCCACCGTTCGCTGATTTTTTGATCGCGGTGGAAGCGGAAATGAACAAGGTTTCGTGGCCAACGTGGCCAGAACTTTGGAAAGCGTCAGTGGTCGTAATCTTTGTGATCTTTTCCATGTCGCTGTCGCTATGGATTTTTGACCTGGTTTGGGCGTACCTGTTCTGGCTGATTGGAATTCGATAACCGGCGACTTTAATGCAATTGGCTGACCGGATTGGCAGCCGCAATGACTGGTGTGATGACCGGTCGCCTGGATAAATAGGCTAATGAACGAAAACAAAACAAACGAAAATCGAACCGAATCGCTCCCGGGAACCGTGGAGTCGGTCGATCCGTCTGTGTCGACGTCGCTACCGGCAGCCGATGGGCAGCCGACATCGAAATCCGATGGTGGTTCGAATCAGACAGGCAAGGGTGCCCGAACGCCGACGCCAACGTCACTCAGGTTCGATGAGTCCGATTTGCTGGACGACGATTATGTAGACGACGATCTGGATGAAGATGAGGATGCGGCGCCGCTTGAGGACCTGGTCGAGGATGCACCGGAAGCCGAGTCCATCGCTATGGACTGGTACATCGTCAAGGTGCAGGTTAATCGCGAGACTTCGATTTGCGATGCATTGATGCGTCGAGTCAAGGTTGCCGGGATTGAACGGTATTTCGGCGAAGTTCTGGTTCCGACAGAGGATGTTCGCGAGTTTACAAAAAGCGGCAAGCAGCGGATCGTAAAGCGCAAGCTCTATCCGGGATACATTGTCGTCAATATGTCAATCAACGACGACTCCTGGTTCCTCGTCCGGGAAACGCCGGGGATTGGCGACTTCACCGGAGCAGCCGGAAAGCCGGCGGCCTTGTCGGCCGAAGAGATTTCCCGAATCGTAGCGTCGACCAAACCGGAAACCGTGCCCGATTCGGAAGAGACAGTCAAAACAGCGATCAAGTTCAAGCCCGGCGACCGGGTTCGCGTCAAGGATGGTTATTTTCAAAACTACGAAGGGGAAGTCTCGAATATCGATGAACGCAATGGCCGGATCACGGTCATGATCGGTATTTTTGGACGTCCCAATCCGGTGGAACTCGATCATTGGCAAGTCGAAGACTTGTAAGGGTTCCGTTTTTATTGATGCGGGCAGCCGGCCATCCAGTCACAGGCTCAAAACACAACTCACTCCAACAACGGTAACGGGAATTTTCGATAATGGCGAAAAAGAAACAAGTCAGCGGAATGGCAAAATTTCAGGTACCTGGCGGACAGGCGACGCCGGCACCACCTGTTGGAACGTCGCTTGGTAAATACGGTATCAACCTCGGTCAGTTTGTTCAGCAATTCAACGACCGAACCAGGGAATACAACGGGACGCCGATTCCTGTTGTGGTTACAGTCTATAACGACCGGTCTTTTGAATTCGTCACCAAGAGCCCGCCGGCAGCAGCGCTCCTGAAACAGGCCGCCGGAATTGCCAGTGGCTCGGGAGTTCCCAATCGGGAAAAGGTGGGAAAGGTAACGCGCCAGCAGATTGCTGATATTTGCCAAAAGAAAAAAGATGATTTAAATGCGGCCAGTCCCGAAGCGGCCTGTCGCATGATCGAAGGAACAGCTCGCAGTATGGGACTGGTTGTTGAAGGTTAGTAAATCAGGCCGGCAGCAACAGGCTGCTGGCAAACGAACGTGTTGGCCTGATACGTCGTCAGGTCGATGGAAAGTGTTTTTCAAAAGGACCGCGAATTAGCGGTAGAGTGTTATGAGTAAACGATCCAAACGTTACCGGGCACTCGCGGAAAAGGTTCCTTCAGGCCCCCAGGTTTTGGCCAGGGCGGTCGCGATTCTCAAAGGATTTGGTGGAACAAAGTTCGACCAGTCTGTTGAGGTTCATATGCGATTGGGAATCGATGCCAAGCAAGCTGACCAGCTTGTCCGCGGGTCGATCGTGTTGCCGCATGGTATTGGCAAGTCACAGCGGGTTATCGTCTTCGCAAAGGGCGATGCGGCAATCGCTGCACAGGCGGCCGGTGCCGATGTTGTGGGCCAGGAGGAGCTGGCCAAAAAGATTCAGGAAGGTTGGACAGAGTTCGATGTTTGCATTGCCTCGCCGGACATGATGGGAGTCGTCGGTCCCTTGGGGCGCGTTCTCGGTCCTCGAGGGCTAATGCCATCGCCGCGAGCCGGAACCGTAACGCCCGATGTGGCAAATACGGTCAAGGAATACAAGGCGGGCAAAGTCGAATTCCGTAATGACAATGGAGGCAACGTTCACGCCATCGTGGGACGGCTCAGCTTTGATCCGAAACAACTGGAAGAGAACATCGCCGCATTTATTGACCGGATCACGTCAATTAAACCTGTTTCGGTCAAGGGCCACTACGTCAAGGGAATTTCGATTTCCGCCACGATGAGCCCGGGAGTTTCGGTTGCTGCCTGATCGGACGCTTGCCGTTCGTTCCGCAACCAGTAACACGTTTCATCGCAAGGTAAATCGAAAATGAGTAGACAAGTCAAGGAATTGCTGACCCGCGATCTGACGCGCCGCCTGACGGATGTGTCGGACTGTGTGGTTGCCAATGTTGTCGGGATGAATGCCATATCCACTACAGCGTTGCGCAGACGGCTCCGCGAAAAAAACATTCGCGTGATGGTCATCAAGAATTCGCTGGCGCGACGGGCGACCGAAGGTACGTCGCTGGCACCGGCTTTTGAAGGACTCGACGGCGCTTCGGCGGTCGTGTGGGGGGGCGAGGATTTTGTCTCGCTCGTCAAGGAAGTTGTTGAGCTGGACAAGGATCCGGTCTACGAGCGGTTTGAGGCTCGTGGCGGCGTCATGGACGGCGAACGACTCGATGCCGACAAGGTCAAGGCAATCAGCAAATGGCCCAGTCGCCTCGAACAACTCAGTATTCTGTCTGGCCAGTTGACTTCATCATGGACCCTGTTGCAGTCGCAACTGATCGGCCCTGGTGGAAAGCTTGCCAGCCAAATCGAAAAGAAATCAAAGGAAGGCGAGAGCTAACCTTTTTATCCGTAACCCATCGCTGAATCGGCCCGGCCTCGTTCCGTTGATTCAGTGGTTTTGACATAACCGTGAAACGCGTTGATCGTTTCAATTTCATTCCATCAAAAAACATCCAGTTGAACCCGCTTCAAATCCGGAGCGTGTTCAGAAAATAACGAAAGGGTTATTACAATGAGCGAAACCGCAACCATGGAATTTTCCGCCGCCGCCCGCGAACTGGGCGACAAAATTGCCAACCTGAACCTGAAGCAAGCCAAGGAAGTCAGCGACTACCTCAAGGAAGAATACGGCATCGAACCTGCCGCTGGTGGAGCCGTTATGATGGCTGGACCGGCTGATGGAGCTGCTGCCGTCGTCGAGCAGACCGAGTTCAACGTGATTCTTACCGGTTTTGGCGACAAGAAACTGGACGTTGTCAAAGTCGTCAAAAACATCACCGGTGCTTCGTTGATGGACGCCAAAAAGATGGTGGAAGGTGCTCCTGCCACCCTGAAAGAAGGCGTTTCAAAAGAAGAAGCTGCCAAACTCAAAGCCGATGTCGAAGCTGCTGGCGGAAGCGTCGAGCTGAAGTAACCCGTTTGAAACGAGTCCATCAGCTTTACCAGCCGCGACAGGTTGTTGCATGTTGATTGGAAATCACTTCGGCTAGCCAAAACCTGTTAGACGACCATTAATACCCCATGAAGACCGGCGAGCCCGTTCGCCGGACTTCATTGATCCTCATCAAGTCCCGTATCCATTTTTGGCCCGAGCTGACTTGCACTTGAAACGTCGCGCCCCTTATTACCTGGGCTTTTTTGATTCGCGACCCAACCGCAGAACCGGTGCGCGCAGATGGCGCAGCGGTTTTTCAAGATTATTTTCTGACGAACGCTTCTGACGAACGCCAATGTCAGACTAAAAAAACTGCCTGAATACGAACAGCCCGATACGAACAGCCCGAAATTACACAAACGATTTCCCGGGAGGAATCCTGCACTATGGCAACTCCAACACAACGCCGACTGGAGCCCACCGACACGCGCTACTTTGGATGCGGTCGCGAATACCCTGAACCACCAGATCTGACAGAAATCCAGACACGCAGCTATGTTGCGTTCCTGCAAGACGAGATCGAATCCGACAAGCGAAAGCCGGTTGGAATTGAGGGAGTCCTTCGTGAAATTTTCCCGATCGAGTCGTACGACAAGAATACCCGGCTCGAATATGTCCGCTATGAATTGGGCAAGCCCCGCTATACACCCAACGAATGCCGCCAGCTGCGGTTGACCTACGGTCGACCGTTTCGGGTTTGGTTGCGCTTGATGAAAGAGCAACCGATCGAAGAGGAAGTCTATCTGGGAGATATCCCGATCATGATGGGCGGAGGCGAGTTCATTATCAATGGTGCGGAGCGCGTCGTTGTCAATCAGTTGCACCGAAGTCCGGGTATCGATTTCGTACTTGATTCCGATACAACGAGCGATCGAAAATTTCCAAGCTGCCGGGTCATCCCCGAGCGTGGTAGCTGGATCGAAGTTAACGTCACGAAGAAAGAACTTTTGCAGGTCCGTATCGACCAGAGCGGAAAATTTTCAGCAATGACGCTGTTGCGGGCCATGTCGCCCAAATTCAGCGAAGACTCCGAGATCCTGCGGGCATTCTACGAAACGCAAAAGGTCAAGGTGGTGGACAAGCGCAGTGCGGCCAAGTTGACTAACAAGATTGCTGTCGATGACATCGTTTATCCATCGACATCCGATCGGGCTGGTGAAATCATCGTCGAAGCCGGTCGTGGAATTTCGGCCGATGACGCCGAACTGATCTGCACTTCCGGCGTCACCGCCTGCGAAATCATGGAGAAACCGCGAAGTCCGCTGATTTTCAATTCGCTGGTCGATGACAATACCAGCAGTCATGAAGAAGCGCTTCTGCGCATTTATCAACGACTCCGTCCAGGCAATCCTCCGGCACTGGAGAAAGCCCGCACGTTGTTCCACGAGAAATTTTACGACGAAAATCGTTATCGTCTTGGAAAAGTCGGGCGGTTTCGCATCAACCGAAAGCTGAACCTCGGTGTTTCCGAAAAGGAAATGACACTGCGGCCCGAGGATATTCTGGCTTCGATTCAGTACATCCTTGATTTATCGACCCCGGGTGGCAAGGCAAAAATCGATGACATCGATCACCTTGGTAACCGGCGGCTTCGCACGATCGACGAACTGGCCAGCGACGAGTTGCGCAAGGGCTTTTTGAAGCTTCGTCGAACCGTTCAGGAGCGCATGAGCCTGAAAGATCAGGAAGACATGACACCGCGAAGCTTGATCAACCCGAAAAGCGTTTCGGCGGCGATCGAGTATTTCTTTGGTCGAGGCGAATTGTCCCAGGTGGTCGACCAGACCAACCCGCTGTCGCAGTTGACGCACGAGCGTCGTCTGTCGGCACTGGGCCCAGGTGGTTTGAACCGAAAACGCGCCGGATTCGAAGTCCGCGACGTTCACATTTCTCACTACGGACGTATTTGCCCGATTGAAACGCCGGAGGGTACAAACATTGGTTTGATTTCCAGCCTGGCGATTTACGCGGGTGTCGATGACTACGGGTTCCTCGTGACGCCCTATCGCAAGGTGGTCAAGGGCAAGGTATCGGAAGAGATCGTCTGGCTGCGTGCCGACGAGGAAGCCGATGCGTTTGTGGCACCGGCAGATACGTATGTCGAAGGGAACATAATCGTCGGGCAAAAAGCCCTCGGCGGCAACATTCTGGCCCGTTTCCGCGCCGACTTCGAGCTGGTCGATCCGAACGAAGTTCATTACATCGATGTCGCGCCCAGCCAGATGGTTGGTGTGTCAGCCGGTCTGATTCCGTTCCTTGAGCACGATGACGCCAACCGGGCGTTGATGGGTTCAAACATGCAGCGACAAGCCGTTCCTTTATTGGTAGCGGAAGCACCGATTGTAGGAACCGGGATGGAGAAAGCCATTGCCGAAAACTCCAGCATGGTGGTGCGGGCCCGTCGCGCAGGAAAAGTAACATTTGTTGATGCGACACGAATCGAGATCGGAAACGATATCTACGAGTTGCAAAAATACGTCGGACTGAACGAGCGCACTTGTCTCAACCAGAGGCCGATCATCAAACCGGGCGACAAGGTTGTTCGTGGCCAGGTACTTGCTGATGGCGCGGCGACGCACAACGGAATCCTTGCCCTCGGACGCAATGTACTTGTCGGATTTATGTCGTTCGATGGTTACAACTACGAGGATGCGATCATTATCAGCGAAGAACTCGTTCGCAATGACACGTACACTTCGATTCACATCGAGGAATTCGACGTGGAGATTCGCGAAACCAAACTGGGTCGCGAGGAATTCACACGGGATATTCCCAACGTCAGCGAGAAAGCACTTCGTAATCTTGACGCCTTCGGCATCATTCAGGTCGGTACCTACGTGAAGCAAGGCGATATCCTGGTGGGCAAAGTATCGCCCAAATCGAAAACGGAACTGACTCCGGAAGAAAAACTGCTGCACGCGATCTTTGGTCGCGCCGGCGAAGATGTCAAAAACGATTCACTGGAAGTCCCATCCGGGATCGAAGGGATCGTAATCGACGCGCAACGTTTCTCGCGTCGCATGAGCCTGTCCGAAGAAGAGCGTAAGGTCTTTGAAAAGGATCTCAAGGCAGCCGAGAACGACGGCAACGCCCGAATCGCCGGTGTCTTCACCGAGATGATCGAGTCGATGGAGAAAGTCGTTGGCAAGACGCTGACGGACGAGGATGAAACGCCCCTGGTTCGCGACCACGATGCCCGGTTTATCGCCGAAAAAGCCGAATCGTTCCGCCTGACGATGATCACTGAGCCACTGCGAAGCGAAGAACGGAAAGAGCAGGTCCAGGCAATCTATGTTGAACAATGGCCACTTGTCTCTGCGGCAATTGATGCGCGTGACCGGGCGGTCAACAGCATGAAGCGTGGTGACGAACTGCGCAGTGGCGTGTTGCAAATGGTCAAGGTCTATATTGCCACGAAACGGGTTATCTCCGTTGGCGACAAAATGGCTGGCCGACACGGTAACAAAGGGGTGATTGCCAAGATCATGCCGATCGAGGACATGCCATTTCTTGCCGACGGAACACCCATCCAGATCATGCTCAATCCGCTAGGCGTTCCCAGCCGGATGAACGTGGGGCAGATTCTGGAAACCCACCTCGGATGGGCAGGTGTCAAGCTGGACTTCCGGGCAATCACACCGGTGTTCGACGGAGCTTCGGAGGAGACCATCAACAATTGCCTGGAAGAAGCTGGCTTGCCCCGCAATGGCAAGGCCCAGTTGTTCGATGGTCGGACCGGTGAACAAATGGCCCAGCACACAACGGTCGGATTCATCTACATGCTCAAATTGCATCACCTGGTTGATGACAAGGTGCATGCACGAAGCACCGGTCCCTACTCGCTAATTACCCAACAACCGTTGGGTGGAAAAGCAAGATTCGGTGGTCAACGATTCGGCGAAATGGAAGTTTGGGCGCTCGAAGCCTACGGAGCTGCCTACATCCTGCAAGAGTTACTTACCGTTAAAAGCGACGATGTCGAAGGTCGTACCAAGATCTATGAATCCATGGTCAAGGGCGAGAACACACTCGAGGCCGGCACCCCTGCCAGTTTTGACGTGTTGACTAACGAGATCCGTGGACTTGGACTAAACATGCAACTTGAGAAACGACGCGGTTAACCCGCGCTGCACAACAATCGCGGCGGGCCGCAGAGGCCCGCCAACCCGTTTTCCTTTCAGCACATTAATCGTTAAATCAATACAGGAGCAGGTGACTATGGCCAATGCCGACACCGCATACGATCGCATCAACGATTACGCTTCCGTCAAAATCAGCCTTGCCCGACCGCATGACATTCGAAGCTGGTCGATGGGCGAAGTCAAAAAACCGGAAACAATCAACTACCGGACCTACCGCCCTGAAAAGGATGGCCTGTTCTGCGAACGGATTTTTGGTCCGGAAAAGGACTGGGAATGCGCTTGCGGCAAATACCGCGGCATGAAGTACAAAGGGATGATTTGCGACCGTTGTGGTGTCAAGGTCACTCACTCGCGCGTTCGCCGCAAACGGATGGGGCATATCGAACTGGCCGCGCCCGTCGTCCATATCTGGTTCTTCAAAGCCATGCCAAGTCGCCTCGGCAACTTGCTTGCCATGAAAACCACCAGCATGGAAAAGATCATTTACTTCCAGGATTATGTGGTTACCGATCCTGGTACCACCGAACTTGAGCATCGACAACTGCTAACCGAAGAAGAGTATCGGGCTGCCCGGGCCCAATATGGCGAGACCGCTTTCGAAGCTGGTATGGGTGCCGAAGCCGTTCGCAAATTGCTGATGCAACTCGATTTGGTGGAACTGTCCACCAAACTGCGTATTGAACTGTCTGAAACCGGTTCAAAACAAAAGGCCAAGGACCTGACCAATCGCCTGAAAATCGTCGAGTCAATTCGTGACAGCGACAACAAGCCCGAGTGGATGGTGCTGGATGTGATTCCCGTCATTCCACCGGATTTGCGTCCGCTGGTACTGCTCGATTCCGGTAACTTCGCCACAAGCGATCTCAACGACTTGTATCGACGGATCATTAACCGAAACAACCGGCTTCGCAAACTGGTTGATTTGAATGCTCCCGAAGTCATCATCAAAAACGAAAAGCGAATGCTGCAGCAGTCGGTCGATGCCTTGTTCGACAACAATCGCTGCAAGCGCCCGGTACTAGGCAGCAGCAACCGGCCGCTGAAATCGCTGACCGATATGATCAAGGGCAAGCAAGGGCGCTTCCGTGAAAACCTGCTTGGTAAACGCGTCGACTACTCCGCGCGGAGCGTGATTGTGGTCGGTCCTCGTTTGAAACTGCATCAATGCGGTTTGCCCAAAAAGATCGCGCTGGAACTTTACCAGCCATTCATCATTCGCAAGCTCAAGGAAAAAGGACATGCCGATACGATCAAAAGCGCCAAAAAGATGCTGGAGCGCAAGGACGAAGAGGTATGGGATATTCTGGAAGAGGTGATTCAAAACCATCCCGTTCTCCTCAATCGTGCCCCGACGCTGCACCGCATGGGTATCCAGGCGTTTGAACCGGTACTGGTTGAAGGGAATGCCATTCACTTGCATCCGCTGGTTTGCAAGGGATTTAACGCTGACTTCGACGGTGACCAAATGGCCGTTCACCTGCCCCTTTCCATCGAAGCCCAGGTCGAAGCTCATACTTTGATGATGTCAACCAACAACATCTTTGCCCCATCCAATGGCCGGCCGATTATGAGTCCGTCGCAGGACACGGTGATGGGATGTAACTACACCACCATTACATTGCCGAATCGCCCCGGCGAGGGAATGACATTCGCTTCATTCGAAGAAGCCGATATGGCGTTTTCCCATGGCGTTATTGATTTGCACGCCAAGATCAAGGTCCGGCTGCCGCTCGGTCGAATTGTTCGAATCAGTGAGGAAGAATCGAATTCCATACGGATCATCGAGTCCACCTACGGGCGCATCCTGTTTAACATGATGCTTCCGGCCGGCATGGATTACTACAACTATCCAATGCGAAGTGGAGACCTGGCAACCGTGATTTCCGATTGTTACCAAAGTCTTGGGCGACGGGCGACCATCGAGTTGCTGGACGATATGAACCAGTTGGGTTTCCGTGAAAGCACGCGCAGCGGTTTGTCGTTTGCCACCGACGACCTGGTAACTCCTGAGAGCAAGGAAAAAATCGTCGCGGCGGCGGAAAAGGAAGTTCTCAAGTTTCGCAAGCACTACGAGCGAGGCGTGATCACCGATCAGGAACGCTATAACAAGGTGCTCGATACATGGACTCATGCCCGTGAACAGATTACCAAGGAAATGATGCAGGCGATGGAAGCCGATGATCGAGGTGGACTCGGCTACGTCAATCCCGTGTTCCTGATGGCCAACTCCGGTGCCCGGGGTGGAACAGAACAAATTCGCCAGCTCGCCGGCATGCGGGGCCTGATGGCCAAGCCAACAGGCGAGATTATCGAGACGCCGATCAAGGCAAACTTCCGCGAAGGACTTTCCGTTCTCGAGTACTTCAGTTCAACGCACGGTGCCCGTAAAGGTCTGGCCGATACGGCATTGAAAACGGCTGACTCGGGTTACTTGACCCGAAAACTTGCTGACGTTGCCCAAAACGTCGTGGTCACCATGGAAGATTGCGGCACGACCCAGGGGGTTACCAAGGGCGTTATTTATCGAGGCGAAAGCGTCGAGGTTCGACTGTCCATTGCTATCAAGGGACGGGTCAGTCGCCAAAACATCGTCAACCCGGTAACTGATGAAATCATCGTTCGCGAGAACGATATGATCACCGCCGATATCGGACGCAAGATCGAAGAGATGGGACTGGAAAAAATCCAGGTTCGCAGCCCGATGACTTGCGACGCATCACTCGGTTGTTGCCGCCGTTGTTACGGAATGGATATGTCCACCGGAGCTATGGTCGAAGAAGGCATGGCGGTCGGAATCATCGCGGCACAGAGTATTGGCGAACCCGGTACCCAGTTGACGATGCGTACTTTCCACATCGGTGGTGTGGCCGGTACCCAAACGGAAGAAAGTGAAAAGAAGTCGACCAAAGGTGGCCAGATCAAACTGACCCGCATGCGCTACGTCGCTAACGACAATGGCGACACCATCGTTCTGACGAGAAATGGTGAAATTGCCATTCTCGACACCAAAGGTCGCGAGTTGGAAAATCACAAAGTTCCAATGGGCTCCCTCCTGGCCGTCGCCGACGATCAGATGATCGAACCTAATACGATACTTTGCCGCTGGAACCCGCACGCTATCCCGATTCTGTCGGAAGTCACCGGCAAGGTCCGATTCGAAGATGTTGTCGATGGCGAGACCATGGCGGAATCCAGGGACACCAGTGGCACGATCCGTCGTACCATCGTCGACCACAAGGGAGACCTTCACCCGCAAATCGTAATCGAGGACAGCGATGGGAAACCACTCGATGTCTATTACCTGCCGGAACGAGCCAACATTGTTGTTGAGGACGGTGCCAGAATTACCGCCGGCTCGGTCGTTGCCGAAACGCCGCGCGAAGCAACAGGTATTTCGGACATCACGGGAGGTCTCCCGCGGGTTACCGAGATTTTCGAAGCTCGAAAGCCCAAAGATCCCGCCGTTCTCGCCGAAATCGACGGAGTCGTCGAAATCACTGGTGAAAAACGACGGGGCAAGCGAACGATTATTGTTCGCAGTGAAAGCGGAATTGAACGCGAGCACCTGGTTCCACCAGGCAAACGATTCCTTGTCCACGCCGGCGATCACGTCAAGGCAGGTGGATCTCTCGTTGACGGACCGCTTGTGCCTCACGACATTCTACGTGTGTCCGGGGAAGAGGCGGTTCAACTTTACTTGCTTCACGAAGTTCAGAACGTTTATCGAAGCCAGCGCGTGGAGATCAACGACAAGCATATCGAGATCATCCTGGCCCGTATGTTGCGCAAGGTGCGAATCGAATCTTCCGGTGATACGTCTTTGCTGCCTGGACTCGTCTGCGACCGCTTCTATTTCCGGCGCCAGAACGATGCGCTCGGCAAGAGCCTGAAGATCACCAGGAAAGGGGACAGCGACTTTGAAGAAGGTCAAGTTGTCCTTAAGGAACGACTGGAGGAAACCAACGCGCATATCGAGGCTCTTGGCGGAACGCCAGCCAAGGGAACAAAATGCAAACCGGCTACTTGCAGCACCCAGTTACTCGGGATCACCAAAGCCTCCGTGCAAAGCAGCAGCTTTATCTCGGCCGCCAGTTTCCAGGAAACCACCAAGGTTCTGACCGAAGCGGCACTTGCCGGCAAAGTCGACAAATTGGTCGGTCTCAAGGAAAACGTGATCCTCGGTCACTTGATCCCGGCGGGCACCGGATTCCGTACCTTCCAGGAATCGGAAGTCCATTTCCGGCTGGATGCCGCGCCTGGCCTGGCGACAATCAGCACGGCACTCGAAGAGTCGTTCCCGCTACTCGAATCGGCAACGCCGACCGAATTGGCGTCGCGAGGAAACAAGTCACCCTCGGCTCCATCGACGGAATCCACTGCCGGTGGCTCCGACTTTGAAAGCATCTGGGGGTCGGCCGCTCCTGAAAGTTTTGATTCCGGAACCGCGTCGGCACCCGCACCTCCCGCCAAAAAAGATGACTTGACGAAGATCGAAGGGATCGGACCACGCACTCAGGAAGTCCTGAACCGGGCCGGAATTTATTCGTTCTCCGAATTGTCACAGGTCACCCCTGGCGATATTCGAGGCTTGCTCGAAGCCGAAGGAGGAATCATGGCCTTGCAGGACCCGACAACCTGGTCCCAGCAAGCAGCGATGGCAAACGCCGGTCAATGGGATGATTTGCAAACTTGGCAAGACGAACTGGTAGGTGGCAAAGTGGCCGAAACCGCAGTCACCACAAAAGCGCCATCGGACGACTTGACGAAAGTAGAAGGGATTGGACCGAAGATCCAGGAATTGCTGAATGCCGCCGGGATTCACACGTATGGTGAACTGGCCGCGGCGACAGCTGAAAAAGTAAAATTCGTTCTCGAAAATGCCGGTGGCAGTTTCGCCGCCCACGATCCCGCAACCTGGCCAGCCCAGGCTGCCATGGCCGCTAAAGGTCGCTGGGACGAACTGCAAGCCTGGCAAGATCAACTGGACGGCGGTCGCGAACGCTAGGTCAGCTCAGTAAATGTTCGATCGCACCCCTTTGGCCTGCACGAACAAACATCCTCAAACAAGGGTGCGATCCTTATCAAGGTCGCACCCTTTTTCGTCAAGCAAGTCGGCCTTCAGCAAATCCAGTGGATGCCGTTGACGATTACTTTAAAACCGGTGGTCAAAACATGCCAAATGGGCTGTTTATCCCAAGTTTCGGCGTTTGTTGAGGTTTTGACCGCGCGCTCTTGATCTCAAATTTCAAATTGGATATTTCAAATCGGAAAAAGGAAAATTCAAGTCCGAATATCAAATACCTGCAAGGTTGCCGTCAACGGTGGCCCCTATTCGACCACTTGCCGCGTCGAGCATTGCCAGTCAAAGTTTGACGGCTTGAACAGGGTATTGCTGCCCGGCAAATGGTGGGAAAATCATGGAACAACCGGTGTTTCACCGGATTTTTACTATGAGTCACTTCAAGGTAATCGGTTGTGGCGTGATCGGATTGACAACCGCAATCACTTTGCAGCGTCGTTTTGATTCCGCTGTTTCCATTATTGCCAAAGAGCTCCCTCCGAATACGACGTCGAATATTGCGGCGGCTGTTTGGCTTCCCTTTCATGTTTCACCCCAGGACAAAGCCGTTCGCTGGGCGACGATGACACGCAAAGTTCTGGAATCGCAGATGAGCGACCCATGCACAGGAGTCTTTGAAACAGAACTTTTTGATATGTCGCCGGGGATTGAAGTTGATCCTTACTGGGTCGGTGCCGTTTCCAGTTTTCGATACGCGGCTGCGGCAGAACTTCCGGATGGCTACACTCACGCCGTGGTTGCCAAAGTACCCATGATCGATACGCCGAGGTATATGTCCTGGCTTGTCCAGCAATTTCTCGATGGAGGGGGGACAATTGAACAGGCGGCAGTCGAGCGACTGGACGACGTCGTGGCATCGGAATGCGTTGTGGTTAACTGTACCGGATTGGGATCACGGGATTTGTGTGGCGATGAAAAAGTGTTTCCGATTCGGGGGCAGATAGCCCGATTGCAAGTGGCCGGATACCGCAGGGCGTTGACGGTCGATCATGGACCGGACGCGATCGCTTACGTGTTGCCTCGACGCAACGAGATTATTGTGGGAGGTACGGCAATCGATCACGACTGGAATCTCGACCCACGCGCCGAAACGGCGGCAGAGATTTTGGACAAGGCGGCCCGACTTGATCCATCACTTACCGGCGTTCCTGTGCTCGAGCACCTGGTCGGTTTGCGGCCTGGTCGTACTGAGGTTCGACTGGAGACCGAGTGTTTTGCTGGCAATAAACGGGTTGTTCACAATTACGGACACGGGGGTGCTGGATTTACCCTCGGGTGGGGGTGTGCGGCGGATGTTGTGGAATTGCTGGAAACTGGGGGATTTTGAGGCTGACCTGCCAGACATGAAACGAAAATAAGCTTGTGTTTCCCGGTTGACAGGAGCACAAAAACGGGTACTTTTAGACCTTTCGACTCACGGCCAAAAATACGTCTCGACGTACGCGCTCAGGTCGTCGCGACTCTTGTCGGAACTATTCCAAACCAATAACCGTAAAACAATTGATTTATGCCTACAATTAACCAACTGGTTCGCAAGAATCGCCGGGCCAAGCGAACATTCAGCAAGTCGCCGGTGCTGGAAAAATGTCCGCAAAAGCAAGGCGTTTGCTTGCAAGTTCGAACCATGACACCCAAGAAGCCGAACTCGGCTTTACGGAAGATCACCCGTGTTCGACTGAGCAACGGCAAGGAAGTCACCGTGTACATTCCGGGCGAAGGACACAACCTGCAGGAACACTCGATCGTTTTGGTTCGAGGTGGTCGGGTTCGCGACTTGCCGGGTGTTCGTTATCAGGTGGTTCGGGGCGCACAGGATACGTTGGGTGTAGACAAGCGACGGCAGGCGCGCAGCCGATACGGACGCAAGAAGCCATAATCTGGCGTTGCCGCCGCCGGGTTGTCATGGGTGTTTTGAGCGACGAGTGTCGCCACCAATTAATAGAAATAATTTTCTGATTTGAATAAGAAGTAAAATGGGACGAATCACAGCCAGTCGAACCCAGCTCAAACCTGATCCGGTTTACAAATCGCTTTTGGCGAGCAAGTTCATCAATTGCATGATGTGGGACGGCAAGAAAGCCGTAGCTCAGCGCGTATTTTACGACGCCTTGTCCGAAATCCAGAAACGGGTTCCTGCCCAGGAGCCGATTACCGTTTTTACTGACGCAATCGAAAACGTCAAACCGCACATCGAAGTTCGTTCCAAGCGGGTGGGTGGAGCTTCCTACCAGGTCCCGATGCAGGTCAATCGATCGCGACAACAATCGTTGGCGTTTCGCTGGATCTTGACGGCGGTACGCGACAAAAAGGGGCGTCCGACCCATTTGAAACTGGCCGATGAACTGGTCGCCGCTTTCAACAAGGAAGGTGCTGCGATTACCAAACGTGAAAACACTCACCGAATGGCCGATGCCAACAAGGCATTTTCCCATTTCGCCTGGTAATTATTACGAACCAATCGGGCCGCGCTGGATCAGTTACCACTGCGGCCTTTTTCATGCGCAGTCGCCAATACAGAATCGATACACTTACCAACACTCAAAATTCTCTCCTGAATCCCGACGGATTTTCGTTCCATGTCCCGCAAGCTTGACAAGATTCGCAATATTGGCGTGATCGCCCATATCGATGCCGGAAAAACGACCGTCACCGAACGGATGTTGTTTCTGTCGGGTGCCAAGCATCGTGTTGGTATGGTCGATAAGGGAACGACGACGACCGACGACGATCCGGAAGAAGCTGACCGGGGGATTACGATCTATTCCGCTTGCGTCACGTTCAACTGGGTCGATGTTCACGTCAACCTGATCGATACGCCCGGCCATGTGGACTTTACCGCCGAAGTGGAGCGGAGTCTTCGCGTTCTGGACGGCGCGGTTGTTGTGTTCAGTGCCCGCGAAGGGGTCGAAGCGCAGAGTGAGACCGTTTGGCGACAAGCCAACAAGTATCACGTGCCCCGCGTCGCCTTTATCAACAAGCTTGATCGCGAAGGGGCCGGATTCGAACGGGTCTTTAATGAAATCCGAAACCGGCTGCAAGCTTGCCCGGTCGCGTTGTTCGTCCCCGTCGGCGAAGGACCCGGGCATGTCGCCAATCCATTTCTCGGGATCATCGACCTGGTTCGAATGAAAATGTTGGCCTTTAGCAATGAGGGCAAGTCCATCGCCGTAACGGAAATTCCCGACCACATGGTGGATCATGCCGGGGTATGGCGCGAACGCCTGATCAGCGATCTAAGTACCTGGTCGGACGAGTTGATGGAGCTTGCCCTGGCAGAGCAACCGGTTCCCGACGAACTGATTCATCGCGTTGTTCGATCGGCGACTTTGGGGAACCATATTCAGCCGGTCATGTGTGGATCGGCATTACACGGGATCGGTGTGCAAACCGTTCTCGATGCCGTTGCCAGATACCTGCCCAGTCCTCTCGATCGCCCGCCAGTTGTCGGCACCAACGCATTTAAGAAAGGTGCAAAGGAACAGCGCAAGCCCGATCCCAACGAACCGTTTTGCGGACTGGTGTTTAAGGTCCTGCCAGCAAAAACAGGTGACTTTTACTGGGTGCGCGTCTATTCCGGTGTCCTGAAAGAAAACTCGCGACTCCTCTGTCCATCTAAAGACAAAAAGGAAAACGTGGCCCAGCTTTGGCAAATTCACGCTTCCAGAAAAGAACGTGATGGTCAGATTCCGGAAATATCGACGGGAGAAATTGTCGGAGTGATCGGTCCCCGGTATGCCGTGACTGGAGATACGTTGTGCGATCCGAAAGCACCGATTGAACTCGAATCGATCGAGTTTCCGGCGACAGTCATCGAGATGGCAATTGAACCCGAGTCGACAACCGAACGAAAAAAGCTGGCGGAAGTACTTGAAATGCTCAAGCGACAGGATCCGACATTTCGTGCCGAAGAAAACGAAGCGACGGGCCAGACATTGATCGCCGGCATGGGCGAGTTGCATCTGGAAGTGATCAAGAACCGGTTGCTGCGGGATTTCAAACTTGACGTCAAGGTTCATAAACCGCGTGTTTCGTATCGGGAAACGATTGGCAAACGCGTTGAAGTAACAGGCGAATGCCACCGAATCGTCAACGGCGTCCAGTTGTTTGCCAAACTGAAAGTCCGCATCGAGCCAGATTCCTCCCTCGATGGGGTCGAAGTGGTCAACCAGATTCCCGAGTCCACGTTGCCCGCCGAGTGGCTCGAAGCAGTAATGGAAGAACTGCGATCACGAGCACAGGGAGGAGGACTCATCGGCAGCTTTCCGTTGTCGGGAATTCGCGTTACCGTACTGGGATCAGAGATTAACGATGCGCAATCGAACGTTATTGCTTTAAATATCGCGGCAGCCGACGCATTTGAAAAAGGGCTCCGGGACGGAACGCCGGTTTTGCTTGAACCGATTATGAAGCTGACGATTACAACGCCCGACGATTACTATGGCGAATTTGTCAGTGACCTGGCGCAGCGTCGTTCAAGAATCGTCCACACGGACAACCATGGCGGGATGACGTATATCGTCTCTCACGCGCCGCTGGCCGAATTGTTTGGATATGCGGGAGCGATGCGGTCTCTCAGTCAAGGTCGCGCCGGTTCCAGCATGGAACCACTTCAATACGAACCCGCACCACCTGAAGTGGCAAAAAGTTTCACGATATAAATTCGCTGTCGGCCATTTGCATGCCTGGCCAGCTAACGCCTGGTTTGAAAGCTGGAAAAGCCTCGTGTTGGCGGAACCTACTAGCACCACATCAGTAAACGGCCCATTTTGCCCTTTGTTTCGCGGTCGGAAACGTTTCCGGACCGGTGGGAAACGATCGAATGGAGGTATTCGTTTTCTCAACGGCACCAAATCTGCCGTAAAAGTCGGGATCCGTTTGAATAGCTATCCTATGCACCTTGTCACGAATCGGGACGAGTTTTTAGGCAAAGCATTGATAGTTGGTCAGGCACCAACTAGCATAAACTCCATTATCTGATTTATCAGACTGGTTCGGCGTCCCACCCAAAACGAATTTCACAAATCCAGCACTGACTCGACTTCCAGTCCCACAACTTCCTGATTTCCTTGAGGGCCCAACGATGATTCCCAAGTGGTTGAATGCCAAACGCAGCAAGAATGAAAGTGTCCGCGATCGAGTTCGAACCCTGACAAGCCGCAATCACAGCGAGTTTGGCAATTTTGAACAATTGGAAGAAAAGCGTTGCCTGGCATTCTTGGGTTTTTTCAACGGAGTCACGATGGATATCGTTCAGACTGCCGATAACGGCGATGCCGTTGTTGAAAACACGACGGGAGTTTGGCGTGCTACCGATAATGCCGGGACATTCACGTTCGTTAACGCGACCAATATTTCGGTCACTATGCTTGGCAACACATCAAATCGGCTGGATTTTCTGGTTGATACCGTACACAACGGAAATGTTACGTTGAATCTGGGCGACGGTGTGCGCGATGTGTTCTTTCTTGGCACATCAAACGAGATTGGCAACAATTTAACAATTAATGGCGGAACCAATACCCAGGAAATTAATCTGTCAGGCGATCCTGCCGTCCCGATTTTGGCTGCCCCGCTTGTGGTCCATGGCTCGTTTAACGTGAACCTTGGACAGGGCTTCGATTTCCTGTTGAATAATGACCAGTTGATCACCGTTGACAAAAACATCAGCTTGATCGGTGTCAATGAATTCCGATACTCCTTGATGGTTGGACTCCCCGGTCCACCAATCACGGACGGCAACGTAACAATGGATACAACCAACGAAGATGTTGAATCGTTTATGATTCCCGCCGGTGGCGGTACCATTCTCGGGAAGTTTACTTACAAGGGTGGCGTCAACATCGACCATGTTGACTTGGGATCAACGGCCGTAACCGGAAATGTTGATATCAATCTGGGTGTTGGTAATCCTTTCTTTGGTGATCCTCAAAACGTCGAAATTGCCGGGACGGTCCGGGGCAACGTCGTTATTGTGGCTGGTGATTCCAACCTGGGAAATGATATCAATCTTCTTGGGTCGTTTTTGGGAAACACCGTTTCTTACACAGGCGGCAATCTGGTTGATACCCTTGTCTATACGTTCACCGGGGCTCAGGCCGATGTTTTTGCAATCATGGGTGGCGGCGACGACGTATTTGAATTGAACCTGCCAGTCAATTTGCTGGAAATCGACTTCGGCAACGATCTGGGCGATATGTTTCTAAATGACGTAATCGTGCCAATCGAGTTCGATTTCGACATCACCAATTTCCAGTTCTTTGATCATTTCTACACACACATCGATGACACGCTCGTGATGAACCAGTTGGCAAATACGGGCGATGTTGTGATTGCCAATGATGGTGGAATTACGGGATTCGATTGGCAAATGTTTTCGGGGATCGGCGGACCAACTTCCACGGTGCGGGCAGAAAACCTGATCCTGACCCTGATGTCCAATACCGGTAACAACCTGGAGATCGATTTGATTAACCCGGTAATCGCCAGTATCACAATGAATCTCGGCGACGGCGACCGTCTCGTTCAGTTTACAGGGATTGCCAACAATCCGCTTCGCGACATCAGGATCAATGCGGGGGCTGGCCAGCAACATGTCGATCTGTCGTTAAATCATCCGCTGGGAGTGGCGACGCTGGAAATCAACCTGGGAACAGGTATTGATACCGTTGACGACAATGCCAACAACCTGATCATCACTGAAGATTTCACCCTCAGGGGTGTGAACAACTTTGAGAATGACGGGATTCTGTCCGTCTTTCGAGACGTATTGATTGACACGACTGGCGAAGTTGAAAATACGGTTTTCGCCAACAATGCTTCGATGATTGTCGCATCTAAATTTACCTATCTCGGTGGTGCGGGCAGTGACGAGGTCCGGCTCAATGGGATTGGCGGGACAACGATTTCGAAGGATGCGCTGATTAATCTTGGTGACAGTACCGGAGGTGGCGCGCAGTCGTTATTGATCAACAGTGCCATCACTGACTTCAAAAAGAAACTGACCGTCATCTCGACGAGTACGGCAGGCAACGATCAATACGTTGCGGTCGCCGGTACGAAAATTGGTGGAAATCTGAGCATTAACCTGGGAGCAGGTCCTAATCAGGCAACCATTCTCGGGGTGTTCGCCGGTATTACCGCTTCCTATTCAGGCGGCTCAGGCGTCGACATCGTCACCTACGGAATGACTGGAAACAATGCTGTTCTGACGGTCGGTCTCGGTGGCGGGGACGACATATTCAATCTGCTGGCCGGTTCCGAAATAGCCACTCCGTTGACAATCGATTTTGGTGGTGGCAACGATACGTTCAACAGCAGTTATGGTCTTTTTGACTTTAATGCAAATCTGTTGAACTTGAATGGCTTTAGCCACGTTTATGTTCTTGCTTCCGGTTCATTGACTTCGACGCAGGTATCCGATCCGGGCAATGTCACCGTTGATAACAACGGACCGTCGCAATCGATTCGTTTCATCACGGGAGTAACCAGTACGATTGCACCGGCCAACCATATCACGGTCAATATGCTGAATGGCACAAGCACGAATCTCAGTATCGATTTGGACAATGCGCTAACCGGAAACCTGAGTGTTAATCTGGCCAACGGAAACCGTGCCCTGAACCTGAACGGTACGAGTAACTCGATCGGTGGAAACCTGCAAGTTACCGGTGGCAGTGGCGATCAGACAGTCGAAGTTGCCATCAACAATGCGTTGTTGGTCGGCGGATTTGCCTTGTTGGATTTGGGAACGGGGAGTGATGTTGTTGACGAAGACGGTAATAACATTTCCATTACGGGCAACCTGGATTTTGCCGGCGTCAACTCTTTCAAAAACGGCGGGACGTTGACGGTCGGCGGAAATGTTGTCGTCAACAATGCCGCTGATACTGGAACAAGCATTTTCGATGACGATGCCACGATGACAATCGCGGGTGATTTCACCTATACGGGTGGAAGTGGTCGCGATGACGTCTTGCTTAATGGTTCTGGCGGGACCAGCATCGCTGGAAATGCCACGATTAATGTCGGTGACAATACTGTCTCTGGCACACAGTTCATATTGTTGAATGTGGCAACAACTTCGGTTGGCGGCAACTTGACGGTCATTTCAACAAGCTCATTAAATCCCGATAGTTTTATCAGCGACCCTGCGGCGACCATTGGTGGCAACATCGATATCAACCTTGGCGGCGGAGTTAATGATGCCTTGATACATGGGGTGCTTGGTGGCTCAAGTATCAAATACACGGGTGGAAGTGGTACCGATACGGTCACGATCGGGACGACGGGATCCGCACCTTCGCTGATCGTGAGTCTCGGTGCTGGTGCTGACAAATTTACCTTGCCGGCCGGAGCAATTTTTACAGGCCCGCTGGTGATTGATTTCGGTACGGGTGCCGACACATTTGTAAATGGTTTCGGTGTGTTTACTTTCGATGCAACACTGAACGGGTTGCACGGATTCAACCACAGTTACAATCTGGCGTCTGCGACGTTGACTTCGACGCAGGTCGAGGATATCGGCCCGATTACAGTCGACAACAATGGCTTATCGAACTCGATCCGCTTTATTGGTGGTGGAACCAGTTCTCTGACACCCGTTACTCACCTGAATATCAATATGCTTAATGGCTCGGGTTCCAGCCTTGACGTCGATCTCGACAATGCAATTGCTGGCAACCTGAACATCGGTTTAGGCGATGGAATTCGCGCATTGAATTTGACGGGATCAAACAATTCCATCGGCGCCGATCTGACGATTACCGGTGGCAGTAGTGCCCAAACTGTTGAAGTAGCAGTGGGCAACGCCCTGACGGTCGGGGGAAATGCCTTGTTCAATCTGGGCACGGGCAATGATACGGTTGACGAAGATGGCAAAAACATAGCGATCACCGGCAACCTCGATTTTGTCGGTGTGAATTCCTTCAAGAACAATGGGACGATGACGGTCGGCGGTAATTTGACCGTCAACAGTATTGGGGAAACGGATGCGACACTGTTTGACGACGATAGCTCGCTTTCGATCGCCGGTAATTTCGCGTTTACCGGAGGTAGCGGTCGCGATACAGTTTCGCTTGATGGTTCAATCGGCACGAATATCAATGGAACTGCTGCGATCATTTTGGGTGACAATACCATGGGCGGAACGCAACTGGCGTCTCTGGATTCGGCCGTGACCTCGATTGCCGGTAACTTGACGGTTAGCTCCACCGGAGCCCTGAGCCTCGACAGGTTTGTTTCGAACGCCGGAACCGCGCTGGGAGGTGACATCGATATCAATCTCGGTGGTGGTGCAAACGATGCGGCGATTCTCGGATTGTTTGGCGGTTCCAGCGTCAAGTACAACGGTGGAAGCGGAATAGATAACGTGACCTATGGATTGGCAGGTGTGGCTGTTGATCCGAATATCAAATTAAGTACCGGCAACGACACTTTCGTATTCAATGCGGGTTCGTCGATCGACAACTTGTTGCGAGTCGATTTTGGTGGCGGAAATGATTCGTTCACCAATAACTACGGAGCCTTTGACTTTGACGCCAGTTTGTTGAATTGGCGCGGTTTCGACCGGATCTATGATCACGCGACGAGCAGCCTGAATATGACCCAGATTGCCAGCACGGGTAACATAACACTGGATAACAACGGTGTTGGCAATGCTGTCCGGCTCAACGATGGAACGGTTTCAGCGATGACGCCGGCATCCAATATCCGTTTGTTCATGATGACAGGAACGACATCGAATGTCATTGTTGATTTTGATTCGCCACAGGCAGGGGATCTTATCCTGCAGTTGCGTAACGGTAACCGGGACGTATCGTTCACCGGTTCCAGCAACTCGATTGGCGGATTGCTGCGAATCGAAGCTGCCGACGGCATCCAGAACATTCACCTGGCGGTCACTGCCAATCTGAATGTGGGACTTAGTTTGGTCATTAACGGCCGTGACGGCAACGACACGGTCGAAAATGGTGCCCATGACATCAATGTCAGCGGTGCCATGATCCTTCGCGGCATTAACTCGTTTGAAAACAAGAACGGGTTGTCAGTGACTGGTGATTTCACGCAGGTTGTATCACTCGAGAATATTTTCTCTCGTTTGCTCAACACGGGCACGTTCAACGTTGCCGGAAATGTGACTTACCTTGGTGGTGGCGGAATTGATGAAGTCAAATTCAATTCGGGCAGTGCTACCATTGGTGGACTGACCTATGTTAGCCTGGGTAGTTCGAACAACGCGTTAGCCAAACAAATTGTTCGTATGACGGGTACGTTTTCGTCCTCATCGTTGCTGGTGATCAGCGGTGTATCGTTTGGTGGAAACCACTTCGAGACCAGCAGCTCGACCAGTATCGCAGGTGATGTCATCGTCAATTTCGCTGGAACGACTGCCGCCAACACGGCAATATTCAGGGGCAATTACAGTGGCACCTACGGAACATACCGTGGCGGATCAGTAGTTGATACGTTGGTTTTCGGGGCAAATGCCAGCAACATGCTCTTCGCGGCATTGGTCTTCAACGGTAACGACGTGTTCACCATCGAGGCAACGGCATCGTTGATGTCCTTGTTCGTGGACTTTGGAAATGGTGCCGATACCCTGGTTAACAACTTGAGCAATCCGCTTCCATTCCCGTCGACGATTTTGAACTTGCCGTAATCGTCAACGGCGCGATGTCAGCGATTGAAGCACTTCGCCAATTTCGTTGTTGTTGAACATTTTGTAATTGAGCAAATCTCCGCCAGGGATCCACAGGAGTTTCCCCGGCACGACGTCGGGCCAATTACTATCGATCCACTTCGCGGACGCTTCGTCGAGTGATGTGAACGAATCGATGCGCTGCAGCAGGGGCCGGGCGAGAAAAACGGCTTTTTGAAATTCGGGGTCCGCGAGCCGTTCATTCATTTTCAGTAATTCGCTGGCGTCAGATGGATCGAGTACAACCAGGACATCAATATGTCGCCGCGCGGCATGCTTGAGTGCTTCGATGGAGAAGGGTGACCACCGAATCGTTGTCCTGGGGGCAATGTATTTCGCTTCGTATTGTTTCCAAATGGTTAGTCCGATGGCCAACAGCAATAGCGCAACAAGCACTTGTCCCATGGAATAGGGAAAGTTAAACGCTGGCGAATCGGGGCCGACTGGATTTTCCTGTGGGCTGGATTTATAACTCATCACACCGGGCCCTGTTGCGAATTCTGCCGATCGTATCAAATCATGTTGACACTAAAGTCCGATTCGTCCGAACGGTGGTTGGAACAAGTCCGCACGAACCTGCCCGAGATTCTGATCGATCACGCGCATTGCGAAAAGAAGGCTGCCGGATGTGCCATGAATCTGCTGTTTGCCTACGTGGACAATTACGAATTGTGCCGCGAGATGACGGAGATCGTCAATGAAGAACTGCAGCACTTTCACCGGGTACTGGAATTGCTTAATCGTCGCGGAATCCGGTTTCGCCGGCTGAAACCAGGCACGTATGGGCGGATGCTCAATGAACTGGTTCGCAAAAACGAACCCGACAAAGCCATCGATCGGCTGCTGGTTGCCGGTTTGATTGAGGCCCGATCGTGCGAACGGTTTGATTTGTTGAGCAAGCATGTCGATGACTCCGAACTTTCGCAATTCTATCACGAGCTATTTGAGTCAGAAGCACGACATTACACTTCGTATGTTCGAATGGCCAAAATGTACGGAAATGAAGCGACCGTGATGAAACGTTTGTACGAGTTGGCGGATCGGGAAGCGGAAATCCTTGCTACTGGCAGTCCGATGCCACGCATGCACAGTTAACCTCGAATTCAGGGAGTCTCTGTTTTGAATTTATTCACCAAAAAGCCCAAGTGCCTTTCATCGGTCGCTTTGTCGGCATTGTTGTGCTGTTTTCAATTTGCTTGCACCGAACCAATCGATGCGCAAACCACGCCGCCGATCAATTCGGTCATCGACGACTTCCAGCTTGCCGACATCCATGGAACCGAACATTCGCTTGGGGAAATGGCGGACGCTCGCGCTGTCGTGATTGTCTTTATGGGCTGGGAATGCCCAATGGCCAAACTGTATGTGCCGCGACTAAATGAGCTTCAGAAAAAGTTCGATGCCGAGGGTGTTCGTTGGCTTGCCATCAATTCCAACCAACATGATTCCTTAGCCGAGTTACAAGCATTCGTTCGGCGGAGCGAATTTATGATCCCGATGCTCAAGGACCCCGGCAACCTGGTCGCAGACCAATTCGGAGCGACCAGAACGCCCGAAGTGTTTTTGCTCGATCAGGAACGCCGCATTCGTTATCACGGCCAGATTGATGACCAATATGGCCCGGGTCTTCAACGAGCGCGAGCGACAACGCATTATCTTGCCGACGCCATTGGCGACTTGCTCAAGGACCAGCCAATTGCACTGGAATCGACGGAGCCGGCGGGTTGCATCATAGGTCGTGTATTGAAAACGGATGAAAGCGGAACAGGAAACGCCGTAACATATTGCAATCAGATCAGCCGCATCCTTCAGGACAATTGTTCGAGCTGCCATCGCGAAGGAGAGATCGGACCGTTTGCCTTGAACAGCTACGAAGAAGTGGCTGGCTGGGCCGGCATGATCCAGGAGGTTGTCAATGAAGGCCGGATGCCTCCGTGGCACGCCAACCCGGAACATGGGACCTTTAGCAATGACTGCCGCTTGAGCCGTGATGAAATCGAAATGATTAATGCCTGGGTCAAGGAAGGCGCCCCCCAGGGCGATCCCGCCGCATTGCCCGAGCCCCGACAATTCGCAACGGGTTGGCAAATGGGCGAACCGGACCTGGTGATACCGATGGCCAACAAGCCGTACAAGGTTCCGGCGACTGGCACGGTCGAGTACGAGTATTTTCAGGTCGATCCGGGATTCACGACCGACATGTGGGTTAGCGCCGCAGAATGTCGAGCCGGCAATCGAGCGGTCATTCATCACATCATTGTTGGAATTCGGGGTGAAGGTGAGTTCGAGGGAGAAGGCGTTCACAACGAGTTGCAATCAGACTGGATCGCTGCATCGGCACCCGGATCGCCTCCCATGCTTTTACCGGACGGCTACGCCAAGCGCATTCCCGCCGGGAGCAAGCTGCTATTCCAGGTGCACTACACACCAAACGGAACTGCGACCACCGATATGAGCAGCATCGGACTCAAATTCATCGATGAAGTGGACGTCAAGAAACAGGTTTTAACGCTCAAGGCACTGGAGCGCAAATTCCGCATACCTGCCGGCGATGGCAATCATCGGGTCGAGGCCCGGTTTCATTTCGAACAGGACGCTGAGCTGCTGTCGCTGTTTCCGCATATGCATCTGCGAGGAAAATCATTCCGTTACGGAGCGAAGTTCCCGGACGGGAGTGAAGAAATCCTGCTCGACGTGCCGCGCTACGATTTCAATTGGCAAAACGCCTACCTGTTGCCCGAGCCCCGGTTGATTCCGGCGGGCACCCGATTTCAGTGCGTCGCGCATTTTGACAACTCGGATGGAAACTTGGCGAATCCCGACGCGACGAAGTCGGTCCGTTGGGGGGATCAAACCTGGGAAGAAATGATGATCGGCTACTTTAATGTGGCCGTTGAGAAACAGTAGAAAGCAAGACGAATGGAGCCGGAATCAATTTGGCATAAAGTTAGAAGATTTTTCTTGACATTGGTTGCTACGGAACCCTGACATGTATTGCAACCTGCGTATGTTTTGTTCTGTCATGCTCGTCATTCTAATCGTCAGTTGGCGAGGAGCTCGAAATGGCAAACGGAGGATTTAATCACCAGTTTTTGGCAAGATGCTCAAATGTCTCTGCGTGAGTGCCACAGGGAGTGTATTGAAAACATAAATGGAACCGTTGTTGTACGGGCAAATATTGCGGGCGCAAAGCAGAGTTTTACTGTAAAGGCAAACGGTCCAGATCGGGTTTTTGTTGCGTACGATTTACCTCCAGGTCCGTTGGACAAGGGACAAGCCAAATCCATTAGCTATGTAAGATGCCTAAATCCTGAATATGGGTTTGTACTTTCAGCTGTCGAAGGAAATGGTTGGGTGCTGCAGTCCCTGATGACGGGTGAGGTTGACGAAAACAGAAAGAATATTCAGCTGGATGATGTGTCGTTGTATTCAGGACAACTATCTCCTCTAAACGTGGTGCCCGGGATAAAATTCCACGATTTCCTATCCAAAGATGAGTATGACGTTTTTGAAGTTAGTATTTGCCAGGACAAGAAAGTAGAGTTTTCGTTTTCGCGCAAGTCAAACGTGGTTGATGACAATGTTGCGGATCAATTTGGAATATTGCCCGTTAGGGGGAAGGTAAAGCTTGATCCGGAAAACAACTGGATGCCAGTCGAATGTTCAATGGTCAATCGTTTCCGACAGGGAATAGAAGTCGAATCGAAACGGTCATACGTTTATCCAGATAAAGGTAGTTCGACATCGTTTTGCCTTCCGCGTGAAATGACGATAACTTCTGGAAAAGAGAGGACAGTAGCAAATTTCACGTGGGCTCTTGATGGCAGCAGTTTAACTAACCAGGAGTTTCAACTTGCGCATTTTGGCATCAAGGAACCGATGGGATTAGGCGGACGGTCGCCAAGTCGGATCTATGTCGTGGTAGGCGTTGCAGTCTTGATAGTTGTACTCGGAACAGTTTTGAGAACCAGAAAATCTTAATCGTGAGATTTGTACCTGTAGAGCAAATCACTGAACCTTGAATAACGAATAAGTTGAAAAAACATGACGACGTGAGCGCACATTTTTCGGTTGCTGTGCGTTCGAATGCCAGCCGTTTTTCCCCAACGAGCACACGTAGAATGGTGACGGTACAAGCTGAGACGCAAAGTGGTATGAAAGTCAATAGCCCCTCAGAATCAGCAAACGGCACCCCCACATTCGGATTTACACTGGTCGAACTGCTCGTCGTAATGGCAGTTATCGGCATCTTGGCGGCAATTTTGTTGCCGGCGGTCCAGTCGGTTCGGGAGTCGGCGCGGCGGACGGAGTACAATAACAAGATTCGACAAGTTGGACTGGCAACGATCGCCTACGAAACATCGCATCGGCACTTCCCCTCCGGCACTAACGCGCCCGATCATCCGATGCGCCCCAGTCTGAGCTGGCTTGGGCAGATTCTGTCGTTCGTCGAACAGGACAACCTTCACAAACAATCCGTGAGCGAGTTCGGAACGAGAACCCATCCGGTGGGAGGTCCCCATTTGACCTTGCAGACTTACGTTGATCTGTTTGGTTGTCCATCCGATCCGAGAAGTGGTGGCCCGCAATTTACACATAATAACCGGTTGGTTGCCCTGACCAGTTACCTTGGTGTCTGTGGTACGAATTACACGACGCAAGACGGAATTTTCTACAAGGATTCGCGAACCCGAACTGCCGAAATTCGCGACGGGCTTTCTAACACGCTCATGGTTGGTGAGCGACCACCAAGTGCTGACAATTGGTATGGCTGGTGGTACGCCGGGTTTGGCCAGGCGGCCAGTGGTTCGCCCGACATGTTGCTCGGGGCGCGGGAGATCAACGACGGGGCCAACTACTGCGACGATTGCCCAACGGGGCCCTATGAGTTTTCGCCGGGTTCTATTGATCAACAGTGTGACCTGTTCCATTTTTGGTCGATGCATCCCGGTGGTTCCCACTTCGTTCATGCCGACGGTGCCGTTCATTTTCACACCTATTCAATCGACCCGCTCCTGTTCCCGGCATTGGCAACGATGGCGGGAGGCGAAGTCGCCAACTGGGAGGAGTAGTTGGTGAGTGGCACTGGCAAATTGTTTATCAGCAGTTAGTTGATCCTATATTCCAATAAAGCACCGCTGGGCAAGCCAGCAGTGGCACCCGCACAAAAGGTCAAGAACAGCTTTGGGTGCCACTGCTAACTTGTTTAGCAGTGTCGACCTGCAATGACGGGCCAAATTGCCCGTTGAAAGGGACAATATTAAATGTTTACCAGGAAACTGTTTGCCCGCTGGGTATCCAACGCTTGCCTGGTGGCCGGAATTGGGCTTGTTGGCTGGGCGGGTTACGTCGCCATGAACCCATGCCGCATTGATTTGTTCGTTTCCGATCCGACTGCTTTGGAAAACCGGATTGTAGGTGAGACGAGGCAAATCCCGGTCGCGGCCGTCAATCGAACGGCGACACGCGTCAGGTTGGTTGGCACGAACGCATGCTGAGGCCGATCATGTGACTTTGGTTCAAGGTCAATTCCGATCAACATAGACCCCGGCGAACGAGTTGAGTTCGTTATCAACGATTGCGCTGGCGGAGCCGAACCCTACGAAGTGTCCATCGATTTTTACTTTGATCGAGTGAATGTCCTCGATGTTAAAACTGTCCGTTATGCGGTGAACGCAACTGAGAAATAGCTCGTAATCGAATGAGCGATGGAATGTCTCTCCAGTTCTCACATTCGCAAGTCTCGACGTTTCTCATTTCGCCATTTTGAGAATCGTTTCAAATTGCTTTTTCGTCACAGGTTGGACGGAGAGGCGTGAGCCTATTTGTAACAGAACCATGCCGTCGAGGGCCTTGATCGGTTTCAGTTCATCGAGCGGGATCAGCCGTTTGAACTTCCTGATCAGGCGGATATCCACCATATACCAGCGTGTGTTTTCCGCCGAAGATTTCTCATCGTAGTACGGGCTGGCGGGATCGAGGGCAGTGTGGTCGGCATATCCATCGCGGACGATTTCGGCGACGCCGGCGATTCCGGCCGGATTGGCAGTGGAATGGTAAAAGAGGATCTGGTCGCCCTGTTTCATGTCGTCGCGAAGCAGGTTGCGGGCCTGATAATTGCGAACCCCTTCCCAGAACGTGGTTTGGTTCTTTTCCGCAGACAGGTCATCGATTGAATAAGAACCCGGTTCCGTTTTGAATAACCAGTAACGGGAATCGCGCGCCATTGAGCAAGTCCTACAACCAGTTTCAGGAATTGGGACAAAACATCAATCAAGACGAGGAATGATATAACGGATCAGGTATCCGACCCGTTTGCGTGCAAGTTGCCTTTGCGAAAGGCTTCGGCCATCGCCTTGGGTACCTCGGCTTCGGCTAGCACGAGCGCTGCCCGGTTCAGGGCAACATGGGCTTTCATTTCCTGCTCATAGGCAATTGCTTCGGCGCGACGTTTCTCGGCATTGGCCCTTGCGACTCGCATGTCGGCCTCGGCCTGGTCGGCTTGCAACCTGGCGCCAATGTTTTCGCCAACGTCGATGTCAGCGATGTCGATCGAAACGATTTCAAAGGCAGTGTGGGCATCGAGTCCCCGCTCCAGCACTGCGCGGGAAATCCGATCGGGGTTCTCAAGAACGTGCTGATGTTGTTCGCTGGAACCGATCGAGGAAATGATACTCTCACCAACACGGGCGATCACCGTTTCTTCCGTCGCGCCCCCAATCAGTTGTTCCAGGTTGGTACGAACGGTGACGCGGGCCCGAATCTTGAGTTCCACACCGTCGCGGGCAATGGCGCTGAGAAAGCTCTTGCCACTTCGTTGCGGATCGGGACAGTCGATAACTTTCGGATACACGCTGGTCCGCACGGCATCCAGCACATCGCGGCCTGCCAGGTCAATGGCGGAAGCGCGATCAAAGTCCAGGTCGATACCGGCACGCTGCGCGGCGATGATCGCATTGATGACACGCATCACGTCGCCGCCGGCGAGGTAGTGGGCTTCCACGCGTGACGTACTAATGCCGTTGCGACGATCGATATCGAGCCCCGCCTGGGAAGCCATGATTTTGGCCGACACAATCACCGAAGCGCGGACTTGTCGAAAGTGCATCCCGATCAGGCTCGCCATGCTGATGTCAGCGCCCGACATGTAGGCCTGAAACCAGAGTTTGCCAAAGGTCACGATTGCAAGAAGCAAAATCAGCAGAAAGATGACGCCGAAAATGCCGATGCCAATAATGATAAATGGCCCGTAATTTTCCCAAAATGTTTTTGCAAGAATCGACATAAACTTTTCTTAATAGCCAGCGGGCTGTTTTGGATTCTGTCGGAATGTTATTGACGGGTTGCGGCTGTTCGCCACGGGCCAGTCGACCCTATTCTATATGAAGTCGAGGTTCCACAAAAGTTATCCGTCCTCACGAAATCCCGGGCGTTTCCCGGCGGCGTTTGGCTTATTCGATCCAGCCACCCCCAAGAACCCGTTCGTCGTCGTAACAAACGACAGCCTGACCGGGAGCCACACCATCGACAGGTTGGTCAAAATGCACTGCCAGCCGTCCACCGGCGAGGACCTCTGCTGAGGCGGCCTGGGCGCTGCTGTTGTATCGAATCTGGGCGCGGCACGGGAATCGGCCCTGAGGTGGATCCACCAGCCAGTTCGTATCGCGTGCCGTCAACGACGATTGCCCCAGTTCCTCTTTTTTCCCTAGAACGACGCGCCTCGTTTGGCGATCGATTTTAATCACAAAACGGGGCTCGCCCAACGCGATTCCCAGCCCCTTGCGCTGCCCAATCGTAAAATTCTCAATTCCGGTGTGCTGACCTACGACACGACCATCGGAGGTGACGAAATCACCGGCAGTCGACATATTTCCCTGACGTGCCCGAACAAAATCGCCGTGATGTCCGCTGGTGACAAAGCAAATTTCCTGGCTGTCTTTTTTTTCGGCAACATTCAATCCCAACTCGCCGGCGATTCGCCGAATTTCCGGCTTTTCAAAATGACCGACCGGTAACAACATGCGATCCAGATATTCTCGCCGAATCCCGAACAGGACGTACGACTGGTCCTTGGCGTCATCAATTCCGCGAAGGATGGCTGGTTGGTCGTATTCATCGCGGAACATTCGTGCGTAGTGGCCAGTTGCCACAAAGTCGGCCCCGACGCTGTCTGCGTAATCGAACAGCTTGCCGAACTTGATCCAGTTATTGCACATCACACAAGGGTTGGGAGTCCGTCCGATCGTGTATTCCTGAACGAAGTAATTGATGATCTCGCCGAACTCCGCTTCCAGGTTCAGCGCGTACCAGGGAATTCCCAATCGCTGTGCGACACGCCGGCCATCTTCTGCGTCGAGCGCACTGCAGCAGCCCTGTTTGTGATCGGCGCGCGGGTTCAGGACGGTGAGCAACGGGGACGACTCGCGAAGGCCGTCGACGGAACAGGCGGTGACTGCTTTTTCACCGTGCCGCATAAAGACACCCGTTACATCATGGCCAGCAGTCACCAGCAAGTGTGCGGCGACACTCGAATCGACACCTCCCGACATGGCCAAAACAACGCGCGCCATTATTCCCCTTCGATACAATACAAGTACTTTTTGCCGCGCAAGAAGATCTGATTACCGGCAAGGGCCGGGGTAGCGTCAATCCGATCATCGAGCGTGTTGGTTGAAAGAAGTTTGAACACATCGCTGTCCTCCAGCACGACTGACGTTCCGTCCCGTCCGACGATGATCACTTTGCCATCTGCAGCGACCGGCGAGGCATAAACGCCGGAAACCCCGTCCAGCCTTGTTTCACCGTACTTTGATTTCCCGGTGGCTGCATCCCAGCAATTGAGGATGCCGGTGCTCCCCTTCAGGAAATACAACCTGTCTCCGGACAGCATCATCGAGGGGACGTCAGGTGCACTCTCGCTCGAACTCCAGATCAAGCCGTTTCCGTCACCTAGTTCGCCCGCGCTCCCAAGCTTCATCGACGAAATGACGTAGCCCTGGCGACCACTGGCAAGCATGACTGAATCGCCAAAGACAACAGGGCTGGAAATGGGGCGCGATGAAAATCCGCCGACGTGCCAAAGCTCTTCGCCAGTTTCCAGGTCATAACCGCGACCATGATTTTCGCCACCGGTTACAACGATTGCCCGGTCACCATTTATCACGACAACGGGTGTTACCCAATTGGAAGGTTCATCCCGATCCTTTTTCCATTTCGTTTCACCAGTCAAGGCATCGAGCGCGATCACGTATGATTGGCCTTCATGGTCCCACGGAACAACGATCGTGTTACCGTGCAGGACGGGCGAACTCCCTTCGCCGAAATCATTTCGCGTTTCCATTTTGCCAAAGTCATCCCGCTTCCAAATCAGGTTTCCTTCCATGTCATAGCAATACAGACCACGTGATCCGAAATGAGAATAAATATGCTTGCCATCGGTGCAAGGAGAGGCACTGGCAAAACTGTGATCACCGTGCGTTCCCTGATGCGGAGTCGCCTCGACAGCCAATTGTTGCCAAAGCTCTTTTCCCGTTTTGCGATCGAAACAGAGGGTAACGAATTTGGTCGGCAACAACGGTGCACCGCCGCCACGTGCGCCACGCTGTCGTTGCGGTGCCGGTTGAGGTTGTGAATCGCCCCCGTCGACCGTTGCCGGGATTGCGGTGAGGACAAAAACCTTATCGCCCCAAACAATGGGTGACGAGTTATTTCCGGAACCAGGGAGTTCGATTTTCCAGGCAATGTTCTTGTCTTCGCTCCAGGAAATCGGGGGCTTGGCCGTTTCCGAAGTCCCATTAAATGTCGGTCCCCGGAAGTTCGGCCAGTTATCGGAAAATTCCGAATTCTCCTGCGTGACGAGTCTTGTCGAACCAAAAAACGTCGTCGCGAGTATTGCAGCATAACACAAGTGCCGGGACGTCGTTCGGTGATCGGTCATGGGTTGATTCCTCGGTTACAGAATTAATGACAAGGAGATTCTAGCACTTTGCCTGAGAGAATAAACAATCGCCAGCCGGAAGGGTTTTCAAAAGTCATGTTGAACCTAATCAAATCCCCGTGCCCGAGCTTTGCAGATTGGGCGAGAACGGATGCCGCAGCAACTAATCAAGGGGACAATCAATGGCAATGGAGAAGGGGGTGCCGATCAAGTAACCCGGACCTGATTGGGTTCTCGCATCATGCGACCCAAGGCGGGGAGTGTTTGTCCGACGCAAGCAGGTACGAGCTGTAATTCCGAAAGGCGATGGCCGGTTTGCCATTGTATTACTCGTGCTTTTCGCCGAAAATGGAGGGCTCTGCCCCCGTTTCCAAATACCTTGGCGGTTTACCAGGCTCAGCCTGTTCTTGGTGGCAAATCCCGAACAATTGCTTTTCGGGAACACACTTACTTAAGCAAAGCAAAATAGCAAAGCAGAATCCACCTTGAGTACCCAACGCACGGACATTCGCAACGTCGTCATTATCGCCCACGTCGACCATGGCAAAACAACTCTCGTTGATTGCTTGTTGCGCCAAAGCGGCCAGTATCGCGAATCGCAACTTCAGGGGGAGCGAATCCTCGATTCCGGCGACTTGGAGCGTGAGCGCGGGATTACGATTCTCGCCAAGAACATTGCGCTGTCGTACAAGGGCACCAAGATCAATATCATCGATACGCCTGGCCACGCCGATTTTGGCGGCGAAGTCGAACGCGTTTTGCAAATGGCCGACGGAGCGTTGTTGCTGGTCGATGCGGCGGAAGGACCGATGCCTCAAACCCGGTTTGTACTTTCCAAGGCCCTCGAAGCGGGACTGCGGCCGATTGTGGTTGTCAACAAAATCGACCGGCCCGACGCGCGAACGCCGGAAGTACTCGATGAGACCCTTGAGTTGATTCTTGAACTGGGTGGCGAACATTACCTTGAGCACTTTAATTACATTCTGACGTCGGCGAGAGAGGGTTACGCAACGCCCAGCCCGCAAATGCCAAGCAAGTCGATGGTTCCGTTGCTGGAGTTGATTCTGGCCAAAGTTCCACCACCAACGATTGAAGACAACGAATTGTTTAAGATGCCGGTCACAACCATTGACTGGTCGGAGTTCGTGGGTCGAATTGCGATCGGACGAATCCTGTCGGGAGTTGTTCGAAAGGGTCAAACCGTGGCGATCCTGCAAGACAAGGACGTCCGGAAAACGGCCAAAGTCGCGACGGTTTACGAATTCGACAAGCTGGGTCGAACAGAAGTTGAAGTGGGAACAGCGGGTGATGTCGTGGCGCTGGTGGGACTCGAAGGAATCGAAATTGGCGACACGATTTGCCACGTCGACGTCACGACGCCCATCAAACGAATCAAGGTTGACGAACCGACGTTACAAATGATCTTTACGATCAACTCATCGCCGCTTGCCGGTCGCGAGGGCAAATACGTGACAGGACGCCAATTGCGGGAGCGGCTGGATCGGGAACTGCAACGCAACGTGGCCTTGCGTGTAACGGCCGGTGACGGTGCCGACGCCTTTCGCGTTGCTGGTCGCGGCGTATTGCATCTGGCCGTTTTGATTGAAACCATGCGGCGGGAAGGGTTCGAGATGTCGGTAGGCAAACCGCAAGTCTTGATCAAGAAAGTGGATGGGGTTCTGTGTGAACCATTCGAGTCACTCGTGGTCGAAGTACCCGGTGACAAAATCGGGCCAGTCATGGAAATGGTTGGCGCGCGTCGGGGCGAACTGGTCGAGATGACACCGCGTCATGAATACACCAGCGTCCTGTTTTCCATTCCGGCACGCGGACTGATCGGACTGCGCACTCGTCTGTTGAACGCAACCCAGGGAACAGCGATCATTCATCATCGCTTTTCCGAATACCGACCGATGGAAGGCGAAGTACCGAGACGTCAAAACGGAATGATGGTCTCGATGGCATCCGGCAAGGCGGTCGCATTCGGCTTGTTCGGCTTGCAGGCGCGTGCCGATATGTTTGTAGGTCCGGGCGATGATGTTTACGAGGGAATGATCGTGGGTGAAAACGTTCGCGACAATGACTTGCCCGTGAATCCGACCAAGGAAAAGAAACTGACGAACATGCGGGCGTCAGGAAGTGATGAAAACATTTTGCTTAAACCACCGCGCATCCTTTCGCTGGAAGCAGCGCTGGAATACATCGAAGATGACGAGTTGGTTGAAATCACGCCGACCAAGATCCGTTTGAGAAAGACGCTACTTCGCGAATCGGAACGACGCCGCATGGGGCGAGCCGCCATCGGCGCAGAAGCATAGCATCCCGGCAACTTGAATAGCACTATCCAGTGCATTGTTACTCCTAAG
Source organism: Pirellulaceae bacterium (assembly GCA_031414755.1). Lineage (GTDB taxonomy): Bacteria > Planctomycetota > Planctomycetia > Pirellulales > Pirellulaceae > CAJQPP01. The sequence continues at coordinate 62,393 of JANNWJ010000039.1, forward strand.
GCTTAGGGTGCCACTGGCTTTGCCAGTGCCTCATTGACCGAAGCAATCAGTACCAACACTGGCACAGCCAGTGGCACACAACCCTAATTCCAGGCTGTAACGCAGCACTAGCCGGATTCACCCGGGTCTGCCCCCGTACCAAGTCCGCCTTCCGCTTCGGCGCAGCCTGCCAGCTGCTGGTGTTTGTCGTGCATGGTTTCAGGTGTGTCCTCAGACAAAAACCGAAGTCCGCTGCGCGGACATTCTGTTCGTCCCGCCCAATCGGCAAACCGATGCAGAACAATCCCGGCGGCAACACTGACGTTGAGCGAAACGGCCGATCCAAACTGGGGGATGTAGATGAAATCGTCGCACCACTTCATTTGCGCTGGCAATAATCCCGCCCCTTCATTTCCAATCATAAAAGCGGTAGGACCGTGGAACGGCTCCTGTGAAACTGATCGCGCTTCGGGCATGATCTCGATACCATAGATCCGGCATCCCAGGGAACGGACAAACTCGATTCCCTCGGGCAGCGTATAGAAGTGGTGCACCGGAGTTCGACGAGTTCCTCCGACGGCGCCAACCGTGTTGTATTTCGGTTTGCCAATAATTACCGGTTCCGTGCCAAAGGCATTGGCTGAGCGAATCATAAACCCGAAATTCGAGCGCTTGGCGACGTTGAAAAGGAACAGAAACGAACGGTGTGGATCAGGAGGGAGGCTCATATTTCAGGATTCGTCAGTTTGGCTGGAGTCATGGGGATGCATTATCAGATGCCTATTCCCGATCAAAGTTTGTGTTGCAATATTTGGGGTTTTTTCTGTAATTTGTCAACGACTTCGTAAGATTTGCCAGTCGATTGACCGTTAACAGGGACGGGTTACAATCCTGTTTCCTGTCACACACCAGTAAATCGCGAGCGATGTCGTTTGCAATGCTCGAATTCCAGGAGGAACATTTCCATGGCACAAGAACTTAACGAGGGAAACTTCCAGACGGAAGTTCTCGAAGCCCAAACACCCGTTTTGGTGGATTTTTGGTCGCCGACGTGAGGCCCATGCCGAAAACTGGGTCCAGTTATCGACAAATTAGCAAAAGACAACGAAGGAACCGCCAAGGTGGTCAAGGTCGACATTTCCGACAACATGGGTTTGGCCGAACGCTACAACATTCAGTTCTTGCCGACATTGTTGCTTTTCAAGAACGGGGAAGTGATTGAGACGCAAGTCGGACTCGTTCCCCCCGATAAACTTCAGAAGATGATCAATTCAGCGATCTAGAATTGCCAGTCGGTTCACCAACGAATTTGGCGACATTCTGGCTGAGTGCTATCACTCGGATGGCTGATTCGTGCAAAAAAGCGCAAAAGCTGCAATCTGCGGATACGGGGTTTGCGGCTTTTTTTATTTTCGCCAAAATGGGATTGCTCGCCTGCCGGGAATCAATTGCGAACCGTCGGGATCATGGCGGCGTATGGTACCACTCGGCGAATGTTACTGCTTTTTTGGCAGGCCGGTATTTTAGACAGAATCCAATTTCCAAATTAATAGAAAGTAAACGCATGTTCTGTTCATTGTTTCCCCGATCCGCCAGCGGATTGGTTTTTGGTGTGACCGTCCTGGCCAGCTTCCTGATTGCTTCCAATGTCACTCAGGCGCAAACCGATGGGGCCGTCAAAACGGTTGCGGTAATTGAAACAGACCAGGGCGAGATGCTTATCGAGTTCTGGGATGATGTGGCACCCAAAACCGTCGAAAATTTCAAAAAACTCGCCGCCGAAAACTTCTACGATGGAACAGCCTTCCATCGAATCATGGAGGGATTCATGATTCAGGGTGGAGACCCGTTAACCAAGGACGAAGCACAAAAGGCGAAATGGGGAACAGGAGGTCCGGGTTACAATATCGACGCTGAATTCAGCGATCGTTCCCATGTTCGCGGTGTGATATCTATGGCCCGCAGCGATAATCCGAATTCGGCAGGGTCACAGTTCTTTATCTGTCTGGGCGACGCCAAATTTCTTGATACCAAGTACACAGCGTTTGGAAAACTTGTTGTTGGTGACGAAATACTGGAGGCGCTCGGAAAAACGAAAGTCGTTCCAGGTGCCAGCGGAGAATCAAGCAGTCCTGTCGCGCGCGTCAACGTCAAGTCGATTCGTATCGAAGAACGAAACATTCCGTCCGGCGACAACTAGTCAGTCGTATCGAGCATCGCCAGGTTGGGCGCGATTTGATCAAGCACTTTGGACATGTGCCTTTTCACATCCGCTGTCGTTTTGTAGCGCATGACCGCCTTGAGAATCGACTCGGCCTCTTCCTGGGAAACCTGGCTGGCCAATTGCTTGATGGACGGGATGAAGGCCGAACTCATGCTGAAGCGTCGAAGCCCCATCCCCAAAAGCAGCAGAAACGTCTTGGGTTGTCCGGCCATTTCGCCACACAACGTGACCGGTTTGTCCGCATCGTTGCAAGCCGCGATTACCGACGCCAGAACATGCAATACGGCTGGCGACATTGGCTGACAAAGCCCGCTGACTTTCGGATTGTCCCGGTCGGCCGCCATCAGGTATTGAACGAGATCATTGGAACCAATCGACACAAAGTCCACCAGATCCAGCATGGAAACGATCATTACTGCCGCCGCTGGAACTTCGAGCATCATTCCTGTCGGGATGCGAACTACCGGTTTCCCTTGTTCGCGAAGCGTCTTGTAGGCGCGGCGAACCATGCCGTGAAGTTTCCTCAATTCTTCGATGGTGGTGACCATCGGAAACATCATGCGAACGTAGCTGTCCGGCACGGTTGCGGCCGCACGAATGATGGCGCGAATTTGTGTATTGAAAAACTCCGGGTGCTCAAACGACAGCCGGATACTACGCCAACCCATGAACGGGTTGGCTTCCTGATGGCTGTGTCCCAGGTAGGGGACGGTTTTGTCGCCGCCGATATCCAGCGTCCGTATGGTCACGCGACGATTCGGACTGGCCTCGATGATCTGGACGTAGTTCTCGAATTGTTCCTGTTCATCAGGCACATCGGAGTGCGTCAAATAAAGGTATTCCGTCCTGTAGAGTCCGACGCCAGTGCCTCCCATGGCGACAGCCGCCCGTGCATCCTGGATTCCGTTGATATTGGCTTGCAGATGCAGTTTCACCTTGTCGCGAGTTTGTGCCGGGTCATCGCGGTTTTCGGCCAACTGATCCTTGAGATCAAAAAACTCGCGCTCGAGCTTGCGGTAAGCGGCCAGAGTTTCAGCGTCCGGTTTGATTATGATAATACCATCTCGACCATCGACGATAATTGTGTCACCCGTCTTGACCGACCTCATCAGGCGCGGGATCCCGGAGACGGCGGGAATGCCGCGCGACCTGGCAATGATTGCCGCATGACTGGTTTGACTGCCGGCCTGAGTGGCGATGCCCATGACTTCAATATCACCCAGGGCAACGGCCTGACTGGGAAGAAGCTCATTGGCTACCACAATCAGCGGTCCTTCGAGGACTTTTTTCTGATTCTTTGGATGGATGACTTCCGACAGATGGCCGCTGATCCGGATGACAACATCGCGCACGTCGTTGAGTCGTTCCCTCAAGTAAATGTCGTGGGTGCGTGTGAACAACTCGGTGTATTCACCCATCAAGCGATGCAGGGCCGCTGCGGCTGTCATTCGATCATCGACAACCCAGGTACGGATTTTATTGGTGAACGAAGCGTCGCGCAGAATCGACTGGTGGACCGCAAAAATCGCCGCTTCGTCGTGGCCCACCTGAGCTTCAACCTTGCGTTCCAGCGCGCGCAAGTCGGCACTGGCCCGGTCGCGGGCCGTTTCATATCGGGCCAGTTCGGCCGTAATTTCCGACCGCTCCAGGCGTTTCGTTCCGGGATTTACGAATATCTCGTGGATCACGTACGCGGTGCCAATGGCAACGCCCGGGGATACGGCAATTCCTTTTCGCATGGTGCAAAATTTAGCAAGGACTGTTGGCGGATTCAAACGGGGATACGGCAATCGGTCTCGCCGCCGGAAGTTACCATGAACCCGAATTGGACGATCGAACGTTTCCAAATGTCGATAATTACCCAAATACGGCAGGAATCAGTGATTTCCGACTCATTGAGGCAGATTTGTACGAGTGGTATATTGCGCAGCCCCCAATAACGATCAGTTACGACGATTGGTTGACTCAAAATCGAAGTAGTGCCACTCAGGTAGCATTCTATGTCGAAAAGGGAACCGCGTTAATCACGGACACCGGCAAGGTGCTGGTTGACTATGTACAATCAAACGTCCCCAAGAAACATTTGCAACTGAGACCGGAATGCGATTTTGTCAACTTGATAGGATCAGGGAGCTTGTGCCCGGCGAAAAGCTCGTGGCGGTCAAGGGGCTCACCCTGGCCGAGGATTATCTCAAAGACCATTTTCCGCGATTTCCGGTCATGCCAGGCGTCTTGATGCTTGAGTCCATGTTTCAGGCCGGGATGTGGCTTGTCTACATTACCAACCAGTTCAGTCATTCCTCCATTGTGCTGAGTGAATCGAGACAAGTCCGCTTCAATGACTTCGTCGAACCCGGGGCGCAATTGACAGTCACCGCTGAATGGGGAACGGTTGACGGCGAAATGTACACGTTGCAAACAAGTGCCATGATTGGCGAATCCATTGCCGTACGCGGGCGGCTTGTGCTTGAGCAGTTCAACCTTGCCGATCGAAACCTGGCCGACCGGGCGGTCGATCAATACCTGATCAAGGAACGAGTTGGCCAGTTTCGCCGTTTGCAAGATCCCAGAAACGCGTACAATCCAGCCATCGCTTATTCCAGGCAAACTAACCTTAACGGCAGCCAACACTAGGGCCTTGGCGGAAGTTTCCCCTGGCAACTGTTCGTGCCCGCATCGTTTTGATTTAACTATTGACTTTTTGACACAAATTAGAATTTGGAGACGTTTCAATGCCCAGTAAAGAAGAGGTTTTTGACAAGGTGCGCGAGGCCCTTGTGGACGCGCTCGGCGTCGATGACGAAGACGTACAACCTGGCGCTACCATGGTGGGAGACCTCGGTGCCGAATCAATCGACTTTTTGGACATCGTCTTCAAGCTGGAAAAAGGGTTTGGAATCCAAATACCCCGTGACGAACTGTTTCCGGACGATATTCTGACCAACGCCGTTTACGTTCAGAATGGCAAAGTTACTCCGGATGGCCTGATCAAGCTCAAGGATCGAATGAAGTTTGCCGATTTAAGCAAATTTGAAAAAAATCCCCTGGTGCAGGATTTCGGCAACCTGTTAACCGTTCAGGACTTGTGCAATTACGTTGTCACCAAAGTCAACGCAACCTAGTACCGGATAAATCGGTTGTAAAATATGAGATGGTTTTGGATCGATCGATTCGACGAATTTGTTTCCGGCAGCTATGCCGTCGCTGTCAAGTGCGTCACGTTGTCGGACGAACCGGTCGATGAATACAGTCCAGGCCGGCCCTACTATCCCGCTTCGTTGATTGTCGAAGGGCTCGCGCAAACGGCGGGCTTGTTGATTGGTCAAATTAGTGATTTCAAAAAGCGCGTTGTGCTGGCCAAGGTGACGCGAAGCAAGTTCCATATGCAAGCTTGTCCTGGCGATAGAATGGTATTTCGAACGGACATTGTCAGCCTTCAGGACAGTGGCGGAATTGCAACCGGTACAGTCCATATTGATGACCAGTTGTTGTGCGAGGCCGATTTGACATTCGCCTATCTCGACGGTCGTTTTGAAGGCGTTCAGTTATTCGAGCCCGCCACGTTTTGTCGGACGCTTCGTATTTTGAAACTGTTTGAATTTGGCAGGGACATGGATGGCAACCCAATCGCTGTCCCCGAATATATGCTTGCAGCCGAAGCTGCTGATGTAGCCATCGTGTAATTTAGACTTGAAGTCTTGACTCAGGTAACCGAGCCAGGTTTCTGATTCGTTTGCCCATTAAAACCAGGCCGTTTCTGTATTTCAGGATTGATTTCACGATGGTTTCACCTCATTCCCGTCGAGTCGTGGTTACCGGAATTGGTGTCATCAATCCGTTGGGTAACGACGTCGAAACGGTTTGGAATCAGCTCAAACAAGGACGTAGTGGCGTTGGCTACACGACGATCTTTGACGCCAGTCGCTTTCCCACAAAAATCGCCGCCGAAATCAAGAACTGGGATATTACCGATACCGGCGAGCCCCACGAATTGTGGAAGTTCCGTGGCCGGCATACCAGGTTCGCTGCCGGAGCCGCCAAGCAAGCTATGGAAAGTTCCGGTGTGCAGGACTCCATCAAGGACCCGCGCCGTTTCGGAGTTTACATGGGAAGCGGCGAAGGCAATCAGGACTTCGTGAGCTTTGCCACAATGATGGCGGCGGGGCTGGATGACGATGGAAATCTGGATATCGTCAAATTCATGAATCGTGGACTGGAAGTCCTCAACCCGGTTTTGGAACTTGAACAAGAACCAAATATGCCCGTTGGTCACATCGCCGCCATGTTTAACGCTCAGGGACCGAATGCGAATTGTCTAACGGCCTGTGCGGCGAGTAGCCAGGCAATCGGCGAAGCGACCGAGATCATCCGCCGCGGCGAAGCGGATGTGATGCTATCCGGTGGCACACACAGCATGATCCATCCATTTGGTGTGACAGGATTCAACCTGCTTACAGCACTTTCAACCAACAATGAAGACCCGGCCGGTGCTTCACGACCGTTTGACCGCCTGCGCGACGGCTTTGTCCTTGGCGAAGGGGGGGCGATGGTAGTACTCGAGGAATACGAACACGCCCGCCAGCGCGGCGCTCATATCTACGGCGAGATTCTTGGTTATGGTTCGACCGCCGATGCCTATCGAATCACAGATATTCACCCCGAAGGCCGGGGCGCCATCGCTTGCATGCGAATGGCGATCAAGGATGCCTGCCTGAACCCGTCGGATATCAACTACGTTAATGCTCATGGTACCAGCACGACCGTCAATGACCGGGTCGAAACGCGCAGTTGCAAGGAAGTTTTTGGCGCCGACGCGATGAAGGTACCGATTTCGAGTACCAAAAGCATGATGGGGCACTTGATCGCGGCGGCGGGTGCTACAGAACTGATTGTTTGTCTGATGGCGATACGCGACAATGTCCTGCCGCCGACGATCAACTACGAAAATCCGGATCCCGAATGCGATCTGGATTATATTCCAAATCAGGCGCGCGAAGCGGAGTGCAAGTACGCTCTGAACAACAGCTTCGGTTTCGGTGGCCAGAACATCACACTCGTAGTCGGCGAGTGCGAGTAGAAACGCATTCTAAACCGTCAACGACAGGCAGGCTGACTATCGGGCCGGGTGGTTGCCACTGCATAAACCCATCGTGTGTGGATAAAGAGTCGGGGTGCTTTTCGCGCCAGGTTTTGACCGTCCCTGCCGCGATGTCAGTTCGACCATTGGTACCTGTTTCGTGTGCAGTTGTTTCAGTTGATTTTCGTTGGAAAACCAAGGCTTTATTTGTCGTCCGTTGACAGAAACAGGCAAGTTTCCAGTGTTGGATTGCGGTGTTGAGTCCGCATACCGAATACAATTGACGTGTCCTGAATACGCCCGTTTTTCGGGACAGCAAACGAAGTTTCTCACAATAAATTGCAACGCGAAACGTAATTGAGGGACGTTTAACAATCATAGGTATCACGCGTTGTATGCGGGTTGCAACGAACGCAAATCACTCGCAGTCTGTGATCGGGCCGATCCGTGACCACTCCGTTGGAGAACCTGACGACTTCATCGCTGATGATTGTGCCTGTCCCGGCTGCGTCGTTTCCGGCTCAGGCGGTTGAGACTTGGCGACCGGATTCTGCGCAACTTTCGCCGCGAGGCATGAGCATCATTGTTGGTGGCTTCCTGTGTCATGTCGCCAATTATGCTCCATCGACGACGAAAGCGCAAGTCTGACTATTCTTCCCAGACTCTTCAGGTTCCGGCTAGTAAATCCTGTGCCGAACAGAATTGACCACGTCCCCATTGTTTCAATCCACGCGTCCCGTGAGGGACGCGACACGCGGAGGCAGGTAGGCAGATCGGCAGGTCGCGAGTTTCAATCCACGCGTCCCGTGAGGGACGCGACGATATTAATACAGCACCAACGGCACGAACGGTTGTGTTTCAATCCACGCGTCCCGTGAGGGACGCGACGACCCGGCTGACCAAAGTCTTATCATCGACGCGACGTTTCAATCCACGCGTCCCGTGAGGGACGCGACCACGAACGGTTGTAAACACGACGGCCAGAAGCGGTTTCAATCCACGCGTCCCGTGAGGGACGCGACGTCATTGGCAAAGTACGGCGTGATCGAACGAACGAACGTTTCAATCCACGCGTCCCGTGAGGGACGCGACCTTCGATAACTTTTTCGTCGCGCGTCACGACAAAATGTTTCAATCCACGCGTCCCGTGAGGGACGCGACCGACGTCTACAGTCGACGCAATACTTTATTCGTGGTTTCAATCCACGCGTCCCGTGAGGGACGCGACCTGGATTTGTGCTCAGTGCCCATCGCCAACCACTCGTTTCAATCCACGCGTCCCGTGAGGGACGCGAC
>JANNWJ010000040.1:0-14131 GCA_031414755.1 Pirellulaceae bacterium
TGAGTCTGGCAAGGTTGACGTGAATTGACGATCTGCATAGCGCACATCAATGCGATAGGCTTTTGGGGGGGGTGATTGACTCGCAGGAGTCCTAACGCCAAACTCCTGAATCCAGATTAGGCTAGTGGCGGAAATCATGCAAAGCGATGGGTTCACGCCAAACTGGAACAAGCGTTGGAGTCCCGTTTTTAAGCGGAGGATCAGGCTCAGCGTCGCAGCCCGGGCCACGGATCGTGTTGCTCCGCTTAAAAGCGGGACGCCAACTCATAGCGCAGTAGGCTCCTCCCGAGGGGTGCTCCCAGGAGGTTGACTGATGCGAGCCACATTTGCAATCCGCAGTGGGCGCGTGGGGTGTCCCCCCCCCCTCCCACATCTCGGACAGCAACGAGGAGCCGCAAAGGTGGGAACTGCGACTTTACATTGCTGGAAAGTCGCCTAAATCCGTTGTCGCCTTTGCCAACCTAAGGAGGCTGTGCGAGGAACATCTGCCGGACCGGTATCAGATCGAAGTGATCGACCTCATACAGAACCCGCATCTGGCGGCGGGAGACCAGATCGTGGCAATCCCTACACTGGTGCGGAAGCTCCCGGAGCCGCTGCGCAGGATTGTTGGCGACCTGTCGAATACCGAGCGCACACTGGTGGGGTTGCAATTGCGCCCCGCCACACGGACAAGTGAGAGAGGACCGCTCAGATGACCGATCAGATGCCGATCAAAGACGCCGACACGACCGCGGCGTTTGAAAAGTTGATGGCTGGAACCGCTTCCGAGGAGCATTACGTCTTGCGCCTCTACGTCACCGGCATGACACCGCGCAGCACGGAAGCATTTGCCTCCATCAAGGCCATTTGCGAAGACCGCCTGCAAGGACGCTACGAGTTGGAAGTCATCGACATTTACCAGTACCCGCAACTGGCGATCGACGAGCAGATCATCGCCGTGCCCACGCTGGTCAAGAAACTGCCCGCACCTCTGCGGCGGTTGGTCGGAGACCTCTCCAACGAGGATCGAGTGCTGTTGGGCCTGGACCTGCGCCGCAAACAATAACCCGAGACTTTGCATGACAGTCACGAACGAGCAAGCGGAAATCACCGTGCTGCAGATGCGGCTCGAAGAGGCCGAGGAGACGATCCGGGCCATTCGCAGCGGTGCCGTGGATGCGTTTGTGATCGAGGTGCCGAACGGGGCACGGGTTTACACACTCGAAACCGCAGACCGTCCTTACCGATTGCTGGTAGAGGAAATGCAACAGGGCGCTCTAACGCTCAGCGACAACGGTACGATCACTTATTGCAACCGCCGTTTTGCCAACCTGGTGGGCAGGCCGCATGAGCAATTGACGGGCATCGCGTTCGGCAACTTCGTTCCATTCGATGCCCAGACTCTTTATGAAAGTTTGCTGCTTTTAGGCCGCGCTGGTTGCAGTCAGGGTGAGAGTCATGTACAGAATGCCGACGGTACGCTGGTCCCTGTGTTTCTCACGCTCAACGCCCTTCCGCCGGATTGTGGAGCATCGGTCGGACTTCTCGTCACTGACCTTACGACGCATCGTCACCATGAAAAAATGAACGCCCTCCTGGAGGCGCTCAAGGAAGCTGATCACCGCAAGAACGAGTTTCTCGCTATGTTGGCCCATGAGCTTCGCAGTCCCCTGGCTCCGATCGCTAACGCCGTGGAACTGCTGGGTCTCCAGGAAGCAACTGAAAATCTGATCCAGCAGCAAGCCCGCGGAATCATTGAACGTCAAATGGGACAACTGCAACATCTCGTAAATGACCTGCTCGAAGTTTCCCGGATCACGACGGGCAGGGTTCAACTTCGCCGGGAACGGCTCGTCGTAAGCGACATCGTTCGCGGTGCGGTGGAGACCGTTCGCCCATTGATGGAGGAATTACGGCATGAACTCACGATGTCGCTGCCGCCGGGACCGATCTGGTTGCACGCAGACGCAACGCGGCTGGAACAAGTGCTGGTGAACCTGCTCACCAATGCCGCCAAATACACCGACGAAGGAGGGCATATCTGGCTTGAGGTGAGTGTCGAGGGGCGAGGGACGTGTGAAAACAGTGGCGAGTTGCGAGAGGCGAGCGTTGAGAAAGAAAGTGCAGCCGGGTTTTCTCTCACCACTGATCACCCGCCACTCACCACTCCGGAGGACAACGATGACCGTGCAACACTATCGGGAACTCAAGGTGTGGCAAGCGGCAATGAACTTGTCAGAACAGTGTTACCTGGCGACGAAGAGCTTTCCCAAGGAAGAGCTGTTCGGCTTAACCAGCCAGATTCGCCGAGCGGCAGCATCGATGCCGGCCAACATCGCCGAGGGACAGGGCCGACAGCACACCAAAGAATTCCTAAATTATCTGAGCATCGCACGGGGATCGCTCATGGAGGTGGAAACGCACTTACTGCTCAGTCAACGGGTGGGCTTGCTCCATCAACAGACACTGGACGGGCTTCTGATAATGTCGGACGAAATCAGTCGGATGCTCTCGGGGCTTCGGCGGGCGCTAGAAGCGAAGCTCTGAAACTCACCACTCACCACTCACCACTCGCCACTCCTTGTTGCGTCATTCGCGTGCGCGACACAGGCGTCGGGATCTCCCCGGCACTCCTGCCGCACATCTTCGACCTGTTCACACAGGGGGAACGATCTTTGGACCGCTCGCAAGGCGGGTTGGGTATCGGACTGGCTTTGGTGCATCGGCTCACGGAGTTGCACGGGGGAACGGTCGCGGCTTCCAGTGTTTTGGGGCATGGCAGTGAGTTCGTCGTACGTCTACCTCTAGGGAGTGACGAGTGGCGAGTGGCGAGTGGTGAGCAGGAAAATCTCGGACACGCCCCTCTCGCTTCCTCTTCCCCTCTCGCCACTCCTGTTCTCGTCCCATCCGCTTCCCATTCCTCACTTACCACTCCTTTGCGGGTGCTCGTAGTGGATGACAACGAGGACACGGTATTTAGTTTGTCGATGCTGTTGCGCGCATCGGGGCATGATGTTCGGATTGCTCACGACGGCCTGGCGGCTGTGCAAGCGGCAATTGATTACCGACCGGACGTGGTGCTGTTGGACATCGGCTTGCCGGGCCTAACCGGCTATGAGGTCGCGAAACGGATCCGGCAGCATCCAGATCTCAAGCACGTCATGCTGATCGCCTTGACGGGTTATGGTCAGGATTCAGACCGCGAGACTTCACTCGAAGCGGGCTTCAATCACCACCTGGTCAAGCCCGCCCGTTTTGAGCAGTTGCAACAAATCCTGGCGACCGTTCCTGTGAGCGGAATGTCGCTAGCCACCGGTGGCATCGCACCAAAGCAAACGCAAGAACCGCCGGCTGACGCCGTGCCGCTAATTACACCGACGACAACCGAGGTTTTGCCATGAAGCAGAAGAAGGATTCTGTTCCATCGAAAGTGCCTGTTGAATCGCCCACACCAAAGGTCGATGCTGCGGTCGCGCGCAGCGAGCGAAGTCCGGTAGCGTCGTTTCCGATTGTCGGTGTCGGTGCTTCGGCTGGCGGGTTGGAGGCGTTTACGCTGTTGCTCAAAGCGCTGCCGTTGGACACGGGCATGGGGTTCGTGTTGGTGCAGCATCTGGATCCGGAGCACGAGAGCGCGCTGACGCAGATTCTTTCGCGGGCCACTTCGCTGCCGGTGTGCGATGTCACGAACAATCAGGCGGTACTGGCCAACCACGTCTACATCATTCCGCCCGACACGAACCTGAGCATCGCCGAGGGGGTGTTGAAACTTCAGCCCCGTCCGAAGGCGCGCACGCCGCATCGGCCGATCGACTCCTTCTTTGAATCGCTGGCGCAGGATCACCACGAGCGGGCCATCGGCGTGGTGCTGTCGGGCACGGCCAGCGATGGCACGCTGGGATTGGAAGCGATCAAGGCTGAGGGAGGGATCACTTTCGCGCAAGATGATTCGGCCAAATACGACTCGATGCCGCGCAGCGCTGTGGCGGCGGGATGCGTGGATCTCGTGCTTTCGCCAGAAAATATTGCGCTCGAACTCGCCCGGATTGCGAAGCATCCGTACGTGGGTCGGGGCGAGTGGCGAGGGACGAGTGGTGAGAAGGAAGAGACGGACGGTGACGCTTACTTGCCCGGTTCCCACTCACCACTCACCAATCACCACTCACCACTTTCCAATGACGGCTACATCAAAACTCTGTCACTGCTGCGGAGTCATTCCGGTGTGGATTTCTCGCTCTACAAGTCCAGCACGATTCAGCGGCGGATCACTCGGCGATTGGTGATCAACAAGCAGAACACGCTGGAGGACTACGCCACTTTTCTGCGCGGCAACGCTAAGGAACTCGATGCGCTTTGCACCGACGTGCTCATCAGCGTGACGAGCTTCTTCCGCAACCCGGAGGCGTTCGAGGCGATCCAGCGCGATGTTCTTCCCGGACTCCTGAAGCAGCCAGGCGACGATCCCATTCGCGTCTGGGTGCCCGGTTGCTCCAGCGGGCAGGAGGCATATTCCATCGCCATCGCCTTCATGGAGTCGTCAGAGAAGTCGCCTCGCGGACGCAATCTTCAAGTGTTTGCCACCGACCTCAACGAAAAGTTGTTGGACAAGGCCCGGTTTGGTCTCTACCCGAAGAATCTCTCGGAGGAAATCAGCCCCGAGCGTCTGCGCCGGTTCTTCGTCGAGGAACAGGGGGGCTACCGCGTCAGCAAGTCGCTGCGTGAGATGGTCGTCTTTGCGCGGCAAAACTTTTTCGCAGACCCACCTTTCTCGCGGATGGACATCATCAGTTGCCGCAACCTGCTGATCTATGTCGGCCCGACTTTGCAGAAGAAAGCGATCCCCACGTTTCATTACTCGCTCAAGCCGGGAGGGTTCCTGCTGCTGGGCGCGTCGGAGTCGGTCGGCGGCTACTCCGAACTGTTTGAGCCGGTTGACCGGAAATACAAAATCTATTCCAGGAAGACTTCGCCGACCCCGGCGTTTCACCTGCCGGCCAACCGTGAGCGCGGTGAGCGAGCTACGTCTGTTCGGCGGGCCTCCGCTCCTCAGTTGGAGCAGCCGCACCCGACGGACGGTTTGAGTAGCGAGTTGAGCGCTCAGCGCGAGGCGGACCGCATCACTGTCAACCAGTTTGCGCCGCCTGGAGTACTCGTCAGCGCCGATTTGCAAGTGCTGCAATTCCGAGGATCGACCGGCGCGTTCCTCGAACCACCCGTGGGCAAGGCAAGCTTCCATGTGCTGAAGATGGCGCGCAAGGGCTTGATGCTTCCGCTCCGCGCTGCGATCGATGAAGCGAAAAAGGGAAACAAGACCACGCGCCGGGATAACGTCCGCATCCAGCATAACGGCGAGGCCCACGCAGTCAACCTGCAAGTTATTCCGCTCAAGAACCTGCCCGATCCCTGTTTCTTGATTCTGTTTGAGGAGGAGGAAAAGACTTGCAGCGCGCCGTTGCCCGAACAGCCAGCCAAGCCGCCGATCAGCAAACAGGAGGAAGCCAACCTCATCGCTGAGCTGGAAAGCGACCTCTCCGAAACGCGCGATTACCTTCAGACATTGCAGGAACAACACGAGGCGGCCAACGAGGAACTTCAGGCGGCCAGCGAGGAAGTCCAGTCCGCCAACGAAGAGCTGCAAAGCATCAACGAGGAACTGGAGACGTCCAAGGAAGAACTCGAATCCGCCAACGAAGAGCTAACCACCGTCAACGATGAGATGACCCATCGGAACTCCGAGCTGAATGTCCTCAACAACGACCTGGTTAATTTCCAGAATTCGACCCGGCTGGTCATGCTGTTGCTCGGGCGCGACCTGACCATCCGGCGTTTCACCCGAGAGGCGGAGGAGCGGTTCGATCTGCGGGCCACCGACGTGGGGCGGCTGATCAGCCACATCCGGCACGACCTCTTCCTCGCGGAAGGTCCGAAAACGCCGCTCGACCTGGAAGAAGCGTGTAGCGAAGTCCTCGCCTCCGTGCGCGAGCAGGAGCGCGAAGTCCTGGACAAAGCCGGGCGCTGGCACTCGCTGCGCTTGCGGCCCTACACGACGCTCGACCACAAGATCGACGGCGTGGTGCTGTTGCTGTTGGAAATCGACGAGATCAAGCAAAGCGAGCAAGCCGTCGCCGCCGCGCGCGATTTTGCCGAGAACATCGTCGAGACCGTGCGCGAGCCGATGCTCGTACTCGATCATGAACTGCGCGTCGAGAGCGCCAACCGCTCCTTCTACCGCGATTTCCGCGTCGAGCCCGCCGAGACGATCGGCACGTTCGTCTTCGACCTGGGCAACCACCAGTGGGACATCCCGCGCCTGCGCGAACTGCTGGAGGAAATTCTGCCGCAGAGTAAAACCGTCGAAGACTTCGAGGTCGAGCACGACTTCGAGCAACTGGGCCACCGCATCATGCTGCTCAACGCCCGACGCATCCTCGACCCGCAGCGAAAGACCGAACAGATCCTATTGGCCATCGAAGACATCACCGATCGCAAACAATTGGAAGAGAAGCTGCACGCCTCGGAATCCATGTACCGCCGGCTCTTCGAAACGGCTAAAGACGGCGTCCTCGTTCTCGATGCCAACAACGGCAGAATCCTCGAAGCCAACCCGTTCATGACCGAGCTGTCGGGCTACGAACCGGCCGAGTTCGTGGGCAAGGAACTGTGGGAGATCGGCCTGTTTCGCGACCAACCCGCCAACGAAGCCGCCTTTCGGGATCTGCAACACAACGGCTATGTCCGCTACGACCACTTACCGCTCAAATCCAAGAACGGGCAGCCGGTCGAAGTCGAGTTCGTCAGCAACGTCTATCAATGGGATCACCGCAGCGTCGCGCAATGCAACATCCGAGACATCAGCGTTCGCAATCGCTTGGAAAAACAAACCCTTGCGCAGGCCTCCGAGTTGTCGGACCTGCACCGCCGCAAGGATGAGTTCCTGGCGATGCTCAGTCATGAGCTGCGCAGCCCCCTGGCTCCCATCGCCAACGCCGTGCAATTGCTGGGTCTTCAGCGGGGAAGCGAAAACCGGATCCAGCAACAAGCTCGCGGCATCATCGAACGTCAAGTGGGACAACTGCAACACCTGGTGGATGACCTGCTGGAAGTTTCCCGACTTACCACAGGCAAAGTTCAGCTTCGACTTGTCCAGGTCACCGTGAGCACCATCATCGAAGGTGCCGTGGAGACCGTTCGCCCGCTGATCGAGCAACGCCATCATGAACTCACGGTATCGCTGCCGCCGGAACCCATTTGGCTGAATGCCGACGTTGCACGCCTGGAACAAGTGATTGCAAACTTGCTCACCAACGCCGCCAAGTACACCGAGGAAGGGGGCCACATTTGGCTGACGGTCGAGCTGGCGAGCGGCACGGCGCTAGCCGCCGGTCCTTCACCGGGGGATATCGCGGCGACAACACCGGCGGCTGGCGCCGTGCCACTCAAACGAAATGAAGTCGTCATCCGGGTGCGGGATACAGGCATCGGCATCTCCCCGGAGCTCCTGCCGCGCATCTTTGATCTTTTCACACAGGCGGAACGATCCCTGGCCCGTTCACAAGGGGGACTGGGAATCGGACTGGCTTTGGTGCATCGACTCACGGACTTGCACGGAGGAACGGTCGAGGCGTCCAGCGTTGTTGGGGAAGGGAGCGAGTTTGTGGTGCGTCTGCCGCTTGGGAGTGGCGAGCAGGACGAGGACAAACACGCTACTTCTCCTTCCCCACTCACCACTCGCCATTCGCCACTCGTCACTCCGCTCCGCGTGCTGGTGGTGGATGACAACGCCGATACGGTTTTGAGTTTCACGATGCTGCTGAAAACATCGGGGCATGATGTTCGAACGGCTCACGATGGGCCAACCGCAATGCAAGTGGCCCTCGATTACCGACCGGACGTCGTCTTGCTGGACATTGGCTTGCCCGGCCTGAACGGCTATGAAGTGGCGAAAAGGCTGCGGGAGAATCCCGATTTCAAAAACGTCGTGCTGGTTGCCTTGACGGGCTATGGCCAGGAATCCGACCGACAGATTGCGCTTCAGGCGGGGTTCAACTACCACCTGGTCAAGCCCGCTCGTTTGGCACAGTTGCAGAAAATTCTGGCGACCGTTTTGGAAAAGGGGACGTGATGCAAACACCGGTTGGTTTTATCGATGCTAGTTTGAAAGGAAGAAATACGATGACAACAACCGTTAAACCACTTCGGGTTTTAATCGTTGACGACAACCGCGACGGGGCCGACGCCATGGGTTTGCTTGTGGAAGAACTCGGAAACCAGGTCCATGTAACGTACGGAGGGCGGCAAGCACTTGAAGTGGCGATGGCATTCCGGCCCGATCTGATGCTCGTCGATTTGGTGATGCCAGGTATTGACGGGTGTGATCTCGTGATGCAATTTCGCCAGATACCGGCCTTCGCAAACACAAAAATCGTGGCCGTCACCGGACTTAAAGACGAAGGGCACAGAGCCTTTGCCATAAAGTCCGGGTGCGATTCGGTTGTTGTTAAACCGGCGACTTTGAACGAAATCAAAGCCGTTCTCGAAAGTATCGTTCCCGCAGAAATCTCGTCGAGCCCGCCGCCAGTACCAACACGACCTGGATTGAGCCACGGCGATGTACGACGAATGCCGATCGAAGAAGCACGGCGAATCCGAAACTCGCGTCCATCAAAAACCCTGACCCAGGCCGAAAGCGAAGCGGTCATCTGCGATGGTGTCGTTCGCTTTCAGGAAGAGTACCTCGGATGGAGGTCCGAGCAGATTCAAGCACACTTTATCAAGGAATTGTTGTTGATCCGAATTCGCGGCGCCTTGACACTCGCCGAACGACAAATCGGCAAATCGTTATCGACAGAAAAAGGGCGGGACCTTATCAAGCAGACCCGGAAACAACTGCTGGAGTTGGCCCGACCGATGCTGGAATCATTGGTCCATGAAGCGGCCGGCGAGAAAGTGTTGAGCATGCACCATGACATCAGCACCGTGACCGGCGAGGAAATGGTGGTCTTTTCACTCGCCGAATCCCCTCGTTTTCATTAACAACCATGGTCACAGTGCATCGCTGCCAGCATCCGCCACGAAGTAACTGGAAACGTTAAATTACGATTGCCAATGATCCTGTTTGCGGAATGATGGTGGACGAGTCGTCGACATTGCGCGCTGAGCGCGACGGACAAGCTAAATGAGCAGCTTAAGCCGTTTGTCGCGAGTTACAGCGATATGCTTGTTGCGACTGCAACCGATCGAGTAACAGCGAAAAAGCCTGTTGTGGCTGACAAGTCCGATGCCAAACCAGATCCCGTGGACGCAAACTCCAATGCCCATCCGGAAACAGGGTCGCATACGGGTGACGTTGCGATTTTGCACCGATTATTCGAAGTATGTCAGGCCGCTCATGTGAATCACATGGCTGCCTGCAAGGATATGTTGTCGCAAAAAAGCGGCAGCGAATTCGACAAAGCATACATGGGATCGCAGATCGTTGGACATATGGCACTTGTTGCCGAACTAAAGACGCTGGAAAGTCGATCGCCAAAAGACTTTCAATCCGTCATTCGTGAAGCGACAGCCTCGGTCGAGGGGCACATGCAAAAAGCAGTAAGCATTTGCAAGTCACTTGATCATGACCAGAAAAAGAACGAGACAAGCAGCCGCTAGATTTTGGCTGATTCTCAAAGGATCCAGAAACAGGGCTTCCCCGCGTCGCAAGACAGGGGAGCCCTTTTTTTTGTTAAGCCGCGCAGGCGGCTTTGCGGCAACTGGAGGAAGGAATCTCTGAATGTCAAGAAGTTCCGCAAAAACGAATTTTCTTGGCGCTTATGTTTTTTGTGGCCCGAAACTTGCGTAGTTACCTCGGCGTGCGAGAGATGATGGATTCGACACTATCCAATAACCGCGTATTGATTCAGCGAATTGGATATGGATTCGATATTTCTCCACGGGAGGCACTTTTCATGGGCGAGTGTTGACCACCGTGGGTCGTAACAGACCATAACCGCCCGAAAAAACATCCTAACAGGAGAATGAAAAATGTGTATTAAACCAATTCGTGCGGTCGCATTTGTGGTGACCCTGACACTCATTTCCACAGTGTTTGTCGACACGTCGTCGGCTCAACTATTCGGCCGACGTGGCCGCGGAAGGGCCGTTTGTTGCCCGCCAGTTTCCACGTGCTGCCATACATCAGGTTACGGCCACAACGGTTACGGCCACAACGGTTACGGCAACCACCAAAACCATCATGGCTACACAAACCAGTCCGGGCAACTTCTTGACGGAAACATGTACAATCAGGGAAATGCCGATTGGCAGAACTCGATTCAATCCTCGGGCCAAACTCGCGTCTACACCAACTCGGACGGATCCATTCAGCAAGGTACTTTGGAACTTCAGCAATCGGGTACGTTAAGGAATTCAGATGGAACGTTTCAGACCAGCCCTCAGCTCAATTCGTCGGGAACGTCCACGAGGGAAATACCCGTTGAGGTAAAGGTTCAAAAGTAACCAGTCAAATAATGGTGTTGTTCCCGACGCCATTCCTCGATCCAATCAGGACAATAAATAGTGCTTTGCCATCGCCATCCACAAGCCGATGACAGCGCGATAGTGTATGTCATCAAGAATGTTTTTTGTCCGGTAAAATCATGTCCGCTTTACGCGAGCAGCGCGATTGGATACGGCTAAAAACACATTCGGTCAAGACCCCGGTCGGAGCGCAAGTTCGGGCAGGGGTCTTGGCTCTCTTTTTGTTATTCGTGCAAGTCGTGGAAATTGGCAATTGAAATGCTGTTCTTGATGCTCACATGCAAAACAATGCCGGAGTCCCTTCAACATGGGTATGCCATTTGATTTGATCTGGCTGTCGTTCCCGATCTATCTGGTCCTTCAAGTCGTGGCGTTGATGCGATTTTCCCGTGTCGCGCGATGGGCCGCTGTCCTGCCACTGTTTGTCATGGTTCCGGTTTTCGCCATCGCGATGTTCAACCTGGCGAGTGAAAAAAACCTGTGGCCCCTACCAATCCTTTTCGCCAGCCCAGTGGCGATGCTGTATTGCGCTTTAACTATAATTCAGACCTCCTTCGCCAGGCGGCGCAAAAAGCCAATAGTCGAGGGCCGGCCACTCGCAGATCCGCTCTGCCAGTCGGTTGGTCCTGGACTTCCCAAATGAAAATGATTTATTGTGTTTGTCTGGAAGTTGCGTTAACCAACACGTTGCTCCACAGCTTTTCGGGTGACTGGATGGGGCGCAATTCGAACACAATCCGAACACTTTCGGGAAATATGTTATTGTGTAAGCTGACGTGGGCGAAAACTTCTGGTTGCTTCGCCAAGTCGGCTTTTTTCATTGCGACGGGAGCGGCGATTTAGGGAAGGGGATTACATTGATTGAACAAAGACCGTTAGTCGAGGATATCCAGAACTACGCACAGAACATCGTCGATACGGTTCGCGAGCCCCTGCTCATTCTAGACGCCACGCTCCGTGTCCAGTCTGCCAACCGCGCGTTCTACCAGACGTTCCATGTCTCGCCTGGGGAGACCGAAGGCCGTCTTATTTACGAATTGGGCAACGGCCAGTGGGACATTCCCGACCTGCGGATTTTGCTCGAGGATATCGTCCCCAAAAGTTCTGTCTTCGACGACTTCGAGCTCGAACATACTTTCCCGGTAATTGGCCGCAGGGCAATGCTGCTCAACGCCCGCAAGTTGCAGGCAGGACATCACGGTGAGCTGCTGGTTCTGGCGATGGAAGACGTCACCGCGCGAAAACGGGCCGAAGAGGCGTTGCTCAAGGCCGGTGCCTTGCAGAACGCCATTTTCAACAGCGCCAACTTTTCAAGCATCGCCACTGACGAGAAGGGGGTGATTCAAATCTTCAACGTCGGTGCCGAGAGGATGCTGGGATACACGGCCGCCGAAGTGATGAACAAGATTACGCCGGCCGACATTTCCGATCCGCAGGAAGTGATTACGCGCGCCAAAGCCTTGAGCACCGAGTTGGGAACCACGATCACGCCGGGCTTCGAGGCCCTGGTTTTCAAAGCGTCTCGCGGGATCGAGGACATCTACGAATTGACCTATATCCGCAAGGATGGCAGCCGCTTTCCGGCCGTCGTCTCGGTCACGGCACTCCGCGACGATCAAAGCGCTATCATCGGCTATCTGCTGATCGGCACCGATAATGCGGCGCGCAAGCAGGTGGAAGCCGAGCGAATGCTGCTCGATCAGCGCGTGCGTGACCAGCAGTTCTACACCCGCTCGCTGATTGAATCGAACATCGATGCGCTGATCACGACCGATCCGCGCGGCATCATCACGGACGTTAATAAACAGATGGAGGCGCTCACCGGCTGCACGCGGGATGAATTGATCGGCGCGCCGTTCAAGGACTACTTCACCGACCCCGACCGAGCCGAGGCCGGCATCAAGCTGGTGCTGGGCGAGAGTAAACTCACCGACTACGAACTCACCGCGCGGGCCCGGGACGGCAAGGAAACCGTGGTCTCCTACAACGCGAGCACTTTCCACGACCGCGACCGGAAGTTGCAAGGAGTGTTCGCCGCCGCTCGCGATGTGACCGAACGCAAACGCTACGAGCAGTCGTTGCAGCAAGCCAACCGCGCCAAGAGCGTCTTCCTGGCCAACATGTCGCACGAAATCCGCACGCCGATGAACGCCATCCTCGGGTTCTCGCAACTGATGCTCCGCGACCGGGATCTGACCACCCAACAATGTCAGTACCTGGGAACAATCAACCGCAGCGGCGAGCATCTCCTGGCCCTGATCAACGACATCCTGGAGATGTCCAAGATCGAAGCGGGACGCACGACCTTGAACCCCTCCACGTTCGATTTGCCCGTGCTGCTCAAAGACCTGGAGATGATGTTTCGCGTCCGCACGGATGAGAAAAAGTTGTCGTTCTCGGTGGAGATGATCGGCGATGTGCCGCAATACATCGTGACCGACATCAACAAGCTGCGTCAGGTCTTTATCAACGTGCTGGGCAACGCCGTCAAGTTTACCGAGCAGGGGGGCATCGGCGTGCGCGTGCGTGTAGACCGCGAGGCCGCGACGGAACCGCGTCTCCGGGTCGAGATCGAAGACACGGGACCGGGCATTTCGCCCGACGAACAAGACAAGCTGTTCCGGCATTTCGAGCAGACCAAGACCGGGCAACAGACGGGGACTGGCACGGGGTTGGGCTTGGCCATCAGCCGGGAGTTTGTGCGTCTGATGGGCGGCGACATCACGTTGAGCAGCCAAGTTGGCAAAGGGAGCGTGTTTGTCATTCGCCTGCCTTTGAAGGTGGGGGAAGCCGAGGCGGTTGAAGCGAAAGATAAGCCGCGGCATGTCCTGAGGCTCCAGCCTGAGCAGGCAACGTGCCGGGTGTTGATTGCCGACGACATTGAGGATAACCGCCAGCTCTTGGCGCAGCTTCTCGTCCCCGTCGGGTTCGAGGTCCGGCTAGCGACCAACGGAGCGGAAGCCGTCCATGAGTTTGAGCAGTGGCGGCCCCATCTGATCTTGATGGATTTCCGGATGCCGGTGATGGACGGCCGTGAGGCGATCCGCCGCATTCGGGCGATGGCAGGCGGCATGGAAACCAAAATCATTGCGGTGACTGCCAGTGCGATGGACGAAAACCGCCAGGAGTTGCTGAAGATCGGGGCCGACGATTTCATCAGCAAGCCGTTCAGGGAAGTCGAGCTATTCCAAAAGATTCACACCCATGTGAGAGTGGAATACGTTTACGCCGAGGAGCCCGCCGCCGCGGACCCGGAAGAAACGGCCGAGCTAACACCCGAGTCTCTGGCGGGCTTGCCGCAAGACCTCATTGACCCGATGCGTGAAGCCGTCATCACAGCGGATCTGGATCAGTTGCTGAAGAAGATCGAGGAAGTTGAAGCTCGCGATCCCCGCGTTGCTCAAGCGCTGCGCCGCCTGGCCGAAGGGTTCCAATACCAGAAACTCTTGGATTTATTCAGCACGGGGGTCTCTCATGAATCTTGAGAAGCCTAAAAGTGTTGCCGAGCAATCCGCCAGCATCCTGGTCGTGGACGACACTCCCGCCAATCTCCAGATGCTGGCCGGAATGCTCAAGGATCGCGGCTATAAAGTCCGCCCCGTTCCCAGCGGCCTGCTGGCGCTACAAGCGGCGC
>JANNWJ010000041.1:0-5643 GCA_031414755.1 Pirellulaceae bacterium
GTCGCGCTGAGGCAAACTCAAGAATCGGATTGCCGGTAGTCTGCTGCGGTTTCTTCATTCGTTTCGACCCGTTAGTCCTCGTTGTATTTCACTAATTAAACCTGTCCTGGAGCGCGGGCGTCCTCGCCCGCTCACTCGCAATAAGCGGGCGAGGACGCCCGCGCTCCAGAACAGGTTTAATTAGTGAAATACAACGAGGACTAACGGGTCGAAACGAATGAAGAAACCGCAGCAGACTACCGGCAATCCGATTCTTGAGTTTGCCTCAGCGCGACCTTTTACGATGACGCTGTTTGGCGGGCTATTGATGTTTTGTTCATTCGCTCCGGTTGGGATCGCTCCCTTGGCCTGGATGGCGTTAATTCCCTGGTTGGCGCTGATCGAGACACCACAGCTTAAAATGAATCGACCGTGGCTGAAGATCTGGATCGGCGGACTATTGTTTTGGGCAGCGGAAACGTACTACGTCGCGATACCCCACTGGTTGCTTTGGTTTGCCTGGGTTGCGCTGTTTTTGTACTTGTCGATTTACCCGCTGCTGTTTATCTGGATAAGCCGAATCCTTGTCCACGATCATCGCGTGCCATTGGTCATCGCTGCGCCAATTGTATTTACGGCATTGGAGTGGGTGCGTGCGCAGTTACTTGGTGGTTTCGGCGTATCGATGCTCGCCAACTCGCAATATCAGTGGACGCACATCATTCAGGTCTGCGACCTGGCTGGTGCTTACGGATTGACGTTTTTGATGGTAATGGTGAGTATCGGTTTTTTGATGGTTTTGGTTATTCGTCGTAACAGTTTTCGTGTTGTAAGTATCGGCGCTGCCGTATTTGCCTTTGCATTCTTGATATTCTACGGAAATTGGTCCGAGGATTGGCGAGAGCGTCAGCTAGCCGAATCCAAATACCGCGATGAGTTGCCAAACGCAGTCGGCGTCATGGTAATTCAAGGCAACATTGACACCTGTTTTCCGGAAACGCAGTCGGAGTATGACGTATATATGCGCAGACGGTTCACCGAGTATGCAGACTTGCAAAAGAGGCATTACTGGGGCGTAAATATGACTGGGCATTTCATACCGGAGCTGGTTATTTGGCCGGAGGGGAAGTATCCAATACCGGATGTGTTGCCGTGGTCCAACGGCCCCGATGATCAATCAATGCGAGCGACGTTTCGCCAGTTCCACGATATGCTGTTCGAACGAGATGACGTTCGGCCAACAATGATCGTGGGTGGAACCAGTTTTTCATCGGAAAATGAGGAATACAATTCCGCATTGTTGTTGAATTCTGAAGGCGAAGTTGAAGATCGTTACTTCAAGATGCAACGGGTTCCCTTTGGCGAGTACGTCCCCTTTCACGAATGGTTTCCGATACTGGAGAAGTCGCCGATTGGTCGGGGAATCAAGGCGGGTGATGCGCCCGTTTCATTTGTTGTTGGAGGGTGTCGGTTCGCACCCAATATATGTTTCGAAAGTGTCGTGTCGCATCTGATTCGCGATTCCGTTAATCAACTGGCAGCGCGCGGCGAAGAACCGGATGTTCTTGTTAATTTGACAGACGACGGCTGGTTTTACGGTTCCGCCGCCCTTGATCATCACCTGGCATGCAACGTGATGCGGGCCGTGGAAAACCGCAAACAAGTCCTTGTTGCTGCCAACACGGGGCTTTCGGCATACATTGACTCTTCAGGAAAAATCGTTGTTCAGGGAGGACGAAGGCAGGAGGATGTGCTGGAAATCGTTGTTTCCGAGCTTCAAATCGGCAGCATTTACCGGGTTGTCGGCGATTGGCCCCCACTGACCCTGGCTGCGATTTGTGTCATCGCGATTCTCACCCGGCGACGGGGCCGCGGGTGGGCATTCCGAAATCAGGAGTCGCAAAGTGAATAAACCATTCCAACCGGCCGGACTACGGAATATTAACCTGACGGCGATCTTGAATGCAGCAGACAGAATGTCGCTCGTCAGTTTGCTAATCGCCAACATGCTCCCAATCCTGTTCGCCGTAGTTTTCGGATGGGATGTTTCCAGCGTAGTGATTTTCTACTGGATCGAAAACCTGGTTATCGGATTTTGGTCGATTTGGCGGATCATCATGGCGAACAGTAGTGCGATGCCGATCGCACTTCGGGGGGGCAAGTTTTTCATGGTGCCGTTTTTTGTTTTGCATTACTACGGGTTCTGCCTCGGCCACGGCATATTCATCGGAGTCATTTTCTCGGGATTTCTCAACGCCGAACAGTCTGGGTACGGTTCTTTGGGAGTGGGGAACCTCTTTCGTATTTTCGGGGAACTGTTTGGCGATTTTGGGACCGTTGCCTCGTGGAGCTTTGTCGTCGCAATCGCCGGAATTTTCTTTAGTCACGGAATATCGTACTTTAGAAATTATATTGGTAACGGCCAGTTTCGGCGGTCATTGCCAATGCAAGAGATGTTCCGGCCTTACGGGCGTATTGTGCTGCTTCACGTTTGCATTTTGATTGGGGGAATTCTCGTCGGACTGCTGGGGGCACCCATTTTTCTGGTTTTGTTATTGATGCTGGGAAAAACTCTGATTGACGCCGCCGCTCACGTAGCCAGCCACCATAAAGAATCAAGCGGTTCGATTTGGGAACGACCGCATGCGAAAAAAGATTCCTGAAAACGAATTCGTACTGAGTTGCTTTCGAAATCGGCAAGCTATGGTATCGTTGCCAGGCGTCTACAGGCGAGCATGCAATATTCGGCGGAACAATCGAACGCGAGGTAATTTCGCTTCAGCCGTTTGGCGACAAGTGCTGTGGTTCCACTGCCAGAAAAGGGATCGAGTACCAGTCCCAATGCGGGGCAGGTTGCCTTGATACATGTCTCGACAATCGATTCGGGAAATACTGCGAAGTGGGCTTCGCGGAATTTTGAAAGTGGCACCGACCAGACCGTTCGCTTGTTGCGACCAAGGGGATGAAAGGCCTGATCCCAGCGCCCATCGTGCAAATTGTTGTTTCCGGAATTCTTCCCCTGTTCCGGAGTTCCCCCTCGCTTGCCAAGATGCTTTCGGCCACCTTTCATCTTGCTCTTTTCCGAAAAGGTCACATGCGGTTCACGAATCGCATCGGCATTGTAAAAGTAGTCCTTTTCTCGCGTGAACAGAAAAATTGTTTCGTGGTCGACAGTTGGTCGTGTCTTGGCAGCCGAAGGCATGGCATTGGGTTTGTGCCAGATACACTCCGAACGAAGGTGCCAACCGGCGTCTTTCATTGCCAGCGCGACACGCCACGGCATCCCAAGCAACTCGCCATCCGAGTACTTGTCTCCCAATACGAGCCACATCGAGCCGGTTGACTTAATCGCTGGCCGCAGCGCGTCAAAGACCGCAACGATGCGTTCCACGTAATGTGCAGGGGTCGATTCACTTCCTATCTGCCGCTCGTCACCGTAATCGCGCTGCTGGAAATAAGGGGGGCTGGTGACAATCGTATCGACATGTCCCGTCGGCAACTCTTTGGCCAACGACAAGGCATCGCCGCAGATGATCTCGTTGACGAATCGATTTATGTCAGGCAAGTCAAGTTGTTTCATATTTCAGGACAACTTTGCGCGAAATTACATGCGATCAACAACTTCGATTCCCAGCAGTTCCAGTCCTTGACGAAGAGTCCGCGCCGTCAAATCGCAAAACTGCAATCGTGATTGTCTCAATGACCCCGTTTGGTTCAATACGTGGCAACGATCAAAGAACACAAAGTACAATTGTGTCAATTCGAAAAGGTAATTCGCCAACAGATTCGGTCGGTAATCGACCATGGCTTCCTGAAGTGCCTCCTCGAAGCGAAGCAGCTTTACCGCAAGTTGTCTTTCTATATCCTCGCTGAACTCAAAGGGAACGGCATGAGCCCTCACCATTTCCGGATCGGTTTGCCCGCGGCGGAAAATCCCCTGGACCCGCGCATAACCGTACTGCAAATAGGTGGCCGTGTTCCCTTTGAGACTGACCATTTTGTCATAGCTGAAGGTGTAGTCACTGCTTCGATTCTGCGAAAGGTCGGCGTACTTGAGCGCACTGATTCCGACAATTCGGGCGATTTCCAGGCGTTGCTGCGTGTCAAATTCCGGAACGGGTTTGGAATCGTCGACTTCGGAGACAACAGCAAGTGCCCGAGCTTCGGCTTCATCGAGCAATGATTCCAGACCGACGTTGTCTCCAGCGCGGGTCTTCAGTGGCTTGCCATCTTCTCCCATCACCGTCCCAAAACTCACATGTTGGTATTCGGTATCCCGGTAACCCCATTTTCTGGCTACGTTAAACAGTTTTTCAAAATGATCTCCTTGCCGAAAATCGACTACATACAAAATCGCATCCGGTTTCCAGTTCGTCATTCGATGGCGAATGGTGGCAAGGTCCGTTGTGGCGTACAAGTAAGCACCATCACGTTTCCGTACAATCATGGGTGCGTCATGCTCGTCCAGAAAAACGCAGGTTGCCCCGTCGCTTTCGCGTGCCAGACCGTTTGCCTCAAGCTCATCGACGACAGTTGCCAGGGTATCGTGGTAAAAACTTTCGCCAAGTTCCTGATCGAATCGAATATTCAGGCGGCGATAAACGCCTTGCATTTCAGCCCGGCCGTGGACCATGAACTCGTTCCACAATTTCAGATTCCCGGGGTCCCCTTCATGCAGCATGACTGTTTCGTGTAACACGGCTTCGCCAATCCCGACGTGTTGTTTCGCCAGTTCAGCAAGCTTCGAATCATTTTCAACTGCGGCGATCGATGTATTAATGGAATCGATCTTTTCCGACTGTGCCGCAATTTTGGACTCAAGTCCCTTAATCTCCTTTTTTCGCTGTTTTTCGGCAGCGGTATCAATGCTGTTGTCAGCTACCTTCAACCCGGACAGGACATCGTGTTGTCGTTTCAACAGCGTGTGTGCTTCACCGATCTGGGCCAGGGATTGGTGGTAGTCGATCAACTTGCGAACCAAACGATACAGTCGCGTCAGTTCCTTGACTGGAGCCGATCGCCAGTCATCGGGATCAAGAAAGTGCTTGTATCCGTAAATGATCATCCCGAACTGCGTGCCCCAATCACCGAGGTGATTGTCGGTGATGACGTTGTGACCAAGGAAGCGCAAGATGCGCGAAATGCTGTCTCCGATGACTGTCGAACGAATGTGCCCGACATGCATGGGCTTGGCGACGTTGGGTGACGAAAAATCAACGACAATGGTTCGAGGGGTGGTAGTCGTGTCGACTCCCATGCGCGCGGTATCGGCATAAGCCCGCTGCAGGTGTTGTTTGATAAACGAGTCATCGAGTGTGATATTAATAAAACCAGGTCCGGCAATTTCGGTCTTGGACGCGATTCCTGCAAGGTCCACCGACGTCAGCAATTGCTGGGCGACCTGTCGCGGCGGTTTTTTGATCTGATTTCCAAGAGGCATCGCGCAGTTAGCCTGAAAGTCTCCAAACCTGGTTTCCTGTGCCGGCCGGATCATGGCGAGCAATGGCTGTGGGTCGTCGACCAGGTCGGCAAGCACCGGCAGAAACCGGTAACGAATTTTCTGAAGCATGTTCATTGGAAAAAAGTATCAATAAGTGCAGGAGTTTGAAGACTGGATTCGACCCAATTCTCAAAAGAGCCAGGGATAACAACGATCGGATCGTG